>NZ_QOHO01000002.1 GCF_003432035.1 Lacrimispora amygdalina | reverse complement strand
CAATCAAATGGTAAATCACCATGAAGCTCCACAGTTCCCACAGGGATAAAAATAACATCTCTGCCGCGGTCTAAATACTCCTCAACTTCAACATTTCTCATCTTATTTAAAATATGTGTTTTCATATTTCCTCCAGGGCTGTTTAACAATAATTAAATGATTTAATATTCATAATAGCAGAATAATTAAGAAAATACAAGTTTTAGAAAATATTTGTTGACAGTAGATATTGAAATTATTCCGTTCTGATGATATAATAAATTAAATTAATTAAAAAATAGAACGGAAGGAAAAATAACATTATGATGGACGTTTTACTCTACATGTCAGATCAGCATTCCTACAATTTGCAGGGGTATGCCGGAAACAATATAGTAAGAACTCCAAACTTAGATCGCATTGCCAGGGAAGGGACAGCGCTCACAAATGCATATACGGCATGTCCGTTGTGTGTACCGGCCCGTGCGTCCATGATTTCAGGAAAGCTTCCCAGCAACAATGGTGTTTTGTTTAATTTTAACTCGATTAACTCTGACAGCGCTACGTTTCTTCACAGTCTGACTGTATCCGGTTATGAGACGGTTCTTTGCGGCCGCATGCATTTTGTGGGACCGGATCAGCGACATGGTTATGCAAAGCGTATCGCAAAGGAGCGGACTCCTGTTTTTCACAACAATGTTCCAAAAACAAAGGAGGAAATAGAAAACAAATCAAAAGTAACGGGATTTGATGAGAACAGCTCACTCTACTATATAGGCGGGGGGGATTCTCCTGTTCTTGCCTATGACCGCTATGTTGTAGGTGAAGCACTGGAATACTTAAACCAGGAACATGAAAGACCGCAGTTTATCACAGTGGGTACGTATGGCCCGCATTTTCCGTATGTTGCTCCTGAGGAACTTTATGAGTATTACTATGACAAAGTCAGCCTGGAGGATGTTTCAGAAACCTATCAGGGGCACCCGGCTCTTGACGGTAAGTTCCAGGAGGCAGATCCGGAAGTGGCCAGAGCAGCGCGTGCGGCTTATTACGGTCTGGTCGAGCAGCAGGACCGGCATATTGGTACGGTATATCAGGCATTTAAAGAATATTTAAAACGTACCGGGCATGAAGGTATATTTATTTATGTATCCGACCATGGCGACATGAATGGTACACATGGTTATTACGGCAAGCAGGTATTTTATGAACCATCTGCCCACATTCCATTCTTAATACAGGGGGATGGAATTCCAGCCGGACGTACCATTGACAGTCCTGTCAGCCTTTTAGATATAGGACCGACTGTCTGTGGTCTGACTGGTGCGGAGATTTTAGAGGGGGATGGAAAAGATATTTCTGCCCAGATTCTGGAAAGCAGCCAGGACGAAGACAGAATGGTGATTAGTGAGCTATACAGCTACCTGAGTAATGGAGAAACATCTTTGGGAAGGCTGGTCCGTTTCAGACAGTGGAAGTACTTTACTTATTCGGGCTTCCCAGAGGATGATGTGCTCTATGATCTGGAACACGATCCCAATGAAGATCATAATGTAATCGGCCGGTTTCCTGAGATTGCAGAAAAGCTCAGGCACAAGGCTGATTCCTATAAGAGCTATGATGAGGTGATGGAGCATGAAAACTGGGTGATGAAGCAGCTTCGCATCCTGATGAAGTGTGATTTCGATAACCCGGATGAGAGATGGATTCCATCTGGGCTTCAGGAACTTGATAATCCGGTTAAAAGCAAAAAACCTTTTCAGCCGACACCCTGGGCAACGCAGATGAGGAAACGGCTGAATGATATATAATCACAAAATAAGGGAGGGAATTACAATGAGAGTAAAACAGATTAAAGATATCGATGCTTTTTTTAAGGCGCTGGCGACCTGTCAGGGCAGAGTGGAACTGATTACAGATGATAAGGATGTACTTAATTTAGCATCAAAGCTGACGCAGTTTATAGGTCTTACCAGAGTATTCAGCAATCCGGAAATAGAATCCTATGAAATTGTCTGTTACAACGGAGAAGACTATCAGAAAATTAAAGAATATTTAGTACCGGCAGATCAGATATAAAAACACTTAAAATAAGATGAACAGTTGAAAGGGGAAAAAACTATGCCAATCATACCATTAAGACCTCTCTTGGAGGCAACCGACAAATATCAGTTTGCACAGGGCGCTTTCAATGTAAACGCAGTATCCCAGATCAAAGCAGCAATTGAGGTACATGAAATGTTAAGAAGTCCGGTCATATTACAGGGGGCAGATTTAGCCAACGGTTTTATGGGCGGAAGAACTGATTTTTTAAACTCAACCATTGAGGATAAACGCATTGGTGCAAAGAATATCGGAGCTGCCGTTCATAAATACGGCGCATATTCTCCGGTTCCGATTGTACTGCATTTAGACCACGGAAAAGATTTTGACTCAGTAAAAGCGGCGATCGACGGTGGTTATACTTCGGTTATGATTGATGGTTCGTCCCTTCCATTTGATGAGAATGTGGAATTGACCCGTGAGGTTGTAAAATATGCCCATGAACGCGGTGTAACGGTTGAAGGAGAGCTGGGGGTTCTGGCCGGAGTGGAAGATCATGTATTTTCCGATGCATCTACTTACACCAATCCGATGAAGGCAATTGAATTCTTCAGAAAAACGGAGGCTGACTGTCTGGCTATTTCTTACGGAACCATGCATGGAGCTGTAAAAGGAAAGAATGTAAAGCTTCGGAAAGAAATTGTTATTGCAATCAAAGAATGCTTAAGACACGAAAAAATATTTGGAGTATTAGTATCCCACGGCTCATCAACCGTTCCAAAATATATCGTAGATCAAATCAATGCCCTCGGCGGAGAGATCACCAATGCAGACGGAATATCAGTAAACGAAATTAAACAGGCAATTGCATGCGGAATCGGCAAAATCAATGTTGATACAGATTTACGTCTGGCTGTAACAAGAAATTTACGGGAATATTTTTATCATCACCCGGATAAGAAAAACAGCCCTTCCGTCGGAAAAATATATGAACTGCTGGAGGAGAAGAAATCGGCATTTGATCCCAGAGTTTTCCTGACCCCTATCATGGATACTGTGATGAAGGGAATTGAAACGGATGACGACATACGAACACTGGGAGAGAGCATCGAACAGGGCGTAAAGGAAGTTGTAGGAACCCTGATTGTTGAGTTCGGTTCTGTAGGCAAGGCATCTTTGGTTGAGCAGCTGACAACTGATGATATGATCAGAAAATATAGAAAGTAATCGGAAAGGAATACCATGAAGCATATTTTTTTGAATTTAAAACGATTTGATATTCCCAGGGAATACAGCGGGGTAAACAGCATTGCCAGGCCATGTGAATGGGGATCCTATATCGTTAATAAAGTGCAGGAAGAATTAAAACAGTATAACAAAGATGATGTGGAATTTGTGATGTATATGCCGGAAGCACATATTATCAATGCTGTAAACGAAAGAAAAGATGATTCCAACCTTAAAATAGGATGTCAGAGCGTGTTTCGTGAGGATACCGCACCAGGAGGAAATTTTGGCGCATTCACCACCCAGAGAACCGGTAATTCCATGAAAGCAATTGGCTGTGACAGCACAATCATCGGTCATTTTGAAGAAAGAAAGGACAAGTCAGGCATTTTGTCCGAAGCAGGAGTGACTGACTCTGATGCAGTGAACCGGATTTTAAACAGGGAGATCAAGGCAGCAATCCAGGCAGGACTGGACGTGCTTTACTGCATCGGTGAGACGGCAGACCAGCAGGAAAACTGGAAGGAAGTTCTTAAAAGACAGCTGGTCATCGGATTAGATGGAGTGGATATCAGTAAAGTAGCAGTCGCCTATGAGCCTGTATGGGCCATCGGACCTGGAAAAACACCGCCTGACAGAGAATATATCAGAAAGATAGCCTGCTTTATCAAAGAGGTGAAAAACGGGATTGCGGTAACTTACGGCGGAGGGCTTAAAACGGACAATGCCGGAATGCTCGCCTCTATACCTGAAATTGACGGAGGACTCATAGCACTCACAAGATTTTCGGGAGAGATCGGTTTTTACCCGGAGGAATATCTTGAGATAATTCGTACATATTTAGGATAGATAAAAATTCGTTATGAAAGTGAGGAATCGAAATGAAATTACAGTTTGAATATGGACATGGTTTTGTAAATGCCGAATTACCGGACAGCACAGATGTATTTATACCAGGAGAAACAGTGGCGGATCCGCCTTATATACCGGAGGACCAGCTTGAGGCAAAGACTCTTGAATCCATCCGTAATCCCATTGGTATGGAGCCGTTAACGAAGCTGGCAAAAAAGGGATCAAAGGTAACAATTATTTTTCCCGACAGGGTAAAAGGCGGGGAACAGGCAACTGCCCACCGTAAGATTTCAATAAAATTAATTCTTCAGGAATTGTACAGCGCAGGAGTGGAAAAGAAAGACATTCTTTTAATCTGCTCCAATGGCCTGCACAGAAAAAACACCAAGGAAGAGATCTACAATATCCTTGGAAAGGAATTATTCCATGAATTCTGGTTTACTCATCAGATTATCAATCACGACAGCGAGGATTATGATCACCTGGTTGACTTAGGCGTTACAGACCGGGGAGATCCGGTCATCATGAATAAATATGTGTATGACAGTGATGTGGCAATCCTGATCGGGCATACCCAGGGCAATCCTTACGGTGGTTATTCCGGCGGATATAAGCATTGTTCTACCGGTATTACCCATTGGAAGTCCATTGGTTCCCATCATGTTCCTGAGGTTATGCACCGGGATGATTTTGTTCCTGTCAGCGGGAAATCCTTGATGAGATCCAAGTTTGATGAGATTGGCGAGCATATGGAAAAATGTATGGGCAAGAAGTTCTTTTGCTGTGATGCAGTGCTTGATACCTACTCCAGACAAATTGAAATTAACAGCGGTTACGCAAAAGAGATGCAGCCGGTTTCCTGGAAAGCAGCGGATAAAAGAACCTATGTACCATTTGCTGAGAAAAAATATGACGTTATGATCTTTGGTATGCCCCAGTTTTTCCATTATGGAGATGGTATGGGAACGAATCCGATCATGCTGATGCAGGCACTTTCTGCGCAGGTGATCCGTCATAAGAGAGTCATGAGCGACAAGTGTGTCATTATCTGTGCATCAACCTGCAATGGTTATTTCCATGATGAGTTATGGCCTTATACCAGAGAAATGTATGAGATGTTCCAGACAGATCATATGAATACACTCCCTGACATGAACCGCCTTGGGGAATATTTTGCGACGAATGAGGAGTATATCAGGAAGTACCGCTATACTAACGCATTTCACCCGTTCCACGGCTTTTCCATGATTTCCTGCGGACATCTGGCAGAGAAGAATACGTCAGCCATTTACATCGTGGGTGCAGAACAGCCAGGATATGCCAGAGGAATGGGATTAAAGACAAGAGCTACGATTGAGGAAGCGCTTGCTGATGCAAAACTCAAATATGTGGGAGCCAATCCAAATATTCTGGCTCTGCCAAAAACATTTAAAACAGCAGCCGTTCATCTTATGATGAAGGATGAAGTATACACCGGAGATAACATGTATCATCATCACTAACAGATTAAAACTTGGAATAAGGATTGGTGGCTTAATGCAGCGTAGTAAATGGGTTACGATTGAAGAAGAGATTTTAGAGACGTATATACGGAATCTTAGCGGAGAAATTGTTCTCGGAATTGATGGGTTTATTGATCAGGTATGGCAGGTAGTTGAAACAAGAACACCGGATAATCACTGCATCCTGATTGATAAGATGCAGGAGTTCGGAAATCTGATTGTCAGCCGCAGGGAAGGCGGTATGGCAAATGAGCTGATTAAAAAAAGGCGGAGTTATGGTGGGTTTACTGCCAATACGGGAAAAGCTCTGGGAAATATGGATTTGTCAACGACCCTGATTGGAATGTATGGAAAAGAAGAAATTGATAAGATATTTCATGATCTGAAAGAGAAGTGTAATTTAATATCCGTTGGAGATCCCGTAGTCAGTACAATTCTTGAATTCACTGACGGGAAAATCATGATGCCTAATTTAGACGAGCTGCTGAAATTTACATGGAATGATTTCCTCAGCATCATCGGACAGGATCAATTACAGAAGATATTATTAAACGCTGATATTGTATCATTGGGATACTGGTCCAACATGCCTGATTTTGACACGTTTATAACGAAACTCAATGAGGATTATTTCCATACAGACCGGCCAAGGCGGTTGTTCTTTGATTTTGCAAATATCAAGAAACGAAGTGTGGAGGCGATTAACTCCACTTTCCGGGTTTTAGAAAAAATAAATGATAAAATTCCCGTAAGTCTCAGCTTAAATGAACATGAAGCAGTTATATTGTTCTCTTATTATGACCGGAATTTTTCTGATGACTGTGAAGCGGTTGCCAGGGACACGGAATATTTAAGAAACATCATAGGGCTTGATGAGCTGATTATACACACGCCCCAATATGCTGTTTTATCTTCCAAAACAGAGGGAATGGAGTTATTAGAGCAGGATTACTGCGCGGCGCCTGTAATAACTACGGGAGCCGGTGATACATTTAACGGCGGATACATTGCCGCCTGCCTGGGTAATCTGAAAGCTGCACAACGTCTTGCCATAGCAAATGCAGCCACCAGATTTTATATAAGCAACAGTCATACGCCTGACAGGCAGGAGCTGATTTCAGAGATAAAACGGATTAAAAAAGTTTTAAGCTGAAGTTTTTGAAACAAAAGGAAGGTAACAGGTATGGACAATATATTATATTTGGATTGCACTTCCGGAATCAGCGGGGATATGTTTGTCGCTTCCCTGCTGGATTTGGGAGCTGACAGGGAGGTTATGCAAAAAGCATTAGACAGCCTTCTGGTTCATGGGTTTGAAGTGAAAATAAGCAGAGTGGAAAAATCAGGACGTAATGCATGTGATTTTTGTGTTGTTTTAGATGAAAAGCATGAAAACCATGATCATGACATGCAGTATCTTCACGGCAAAGCAGAAGGGCATTCCCATAAGGAAGCAGCCCATCACGACCATGAGTGCAGGGGAATTATTGAAATAAATGAAATTATTGAAAAAGCTGATATGACACCGGGGGCAAGAGCGCTGGCTGGAAAGATATTTTCAATTCTGGCAGAAGCGGAAGCAAAGGCCCATCAGGTTCCGGTAGAAAAGGTACACTTTCATGAGGTGGGGGCAGTTGATTCCATAGCGGATATCGTTGCGGCGGCGGTCTGTTTTGACAATCTGGGAATAAAAAGAACGATCATTCCCCAGATATGCGATGGAACGGGCACGATACGCTGCCGTCACGGGCTGCTGCCTGTTCCGGTGCCGGCGGTGAAAAATATTGATCTGGCACATAAGCTGAATCTTCATATAACAGATGTGGAGGGAGAATTAGTTACTCCGACGGGGGCCGCGATTGCCGCTGCAATCCGTACTGATGAACAATTGCCAGATCATTTTACCATAAGAAGGACCGGTTTGGGAGCGGGAAAGAGAACTTACAAATGTCCGGGTATCTTAAGCGCTGCCTTTATTACGGAAGATGAAACAGCGTACAACAGCCAGTTGCCAGGTTAAGAAAAAATCATCATAAAATAAAAATGGAGTCGGTGGAAAATTATGAAGCTGCATGAATACATATTGTTTGGACTGATTGGTTTAAGTGCTTCCACAGCAGGGGCGGTCTGCGGAATAGGAGGCGGGGTGATTATAAAGCCGCTTTTAGATGCATTTGGTTTGCTGAGCGTGGAAGCCATAAGCTTTCTTTCCGGATGTACAGTGCTTGCCATGGCCTGCTTTTCTGTGATAAAATCAATTTCAAGCGGAGATTCTTCTGTTGATAAAACAATTGGTACGCCTTTGGCAGTCGGTGCAGCAGCAGGAGGTGTGGCAGGAAAAATATTGTTCCATATGGTTGCCAGCAGTTTTAGTGACCGGAACAGGGTGGGTTCCGTACAGGCAGTCTGTCTTTTGCTTATTACAATAGGAACATTAATTTATACGATAAAGAAAGACCGTATTAAAACCCATGATATCAAAAATAAGGGGATTTGTATCATCATCGGATTTGTCCTGGGTATTTTCTCTTCCTTTCTTGGGATCGGAGGAGGACCCATTAACCTGGTGGTACTGTTTTATTTCTTTTCCATGGATACGAAAACAGCTGCCCAGAATTCCCTGTATATTATTCTGTTTTCCCAGGCAGCAAGTCTTGTCAATTCCATCGCAGCAGGTCAGATACCGGAATTCAGTTTTCTGCTCCTTGCTGTTATGGTACTCAGCGGAATTGCAGGAGGAGCAATTGGAAGAAAGGTCTGCAAAAGACTCAGTGAGATTACAGTGAATAAACTTTTTATTATTTTGATGGCAGAAATCATGATGATTTGCTGTTATAATATCTATCAGTTATCTTAAATGGCAAGGAGG
Source organism: Lacrimispora amygdalina (assembly GCF_003432035.1). GTDB lineage: Bacteria > Bacillota > Clostridia > Lachnospirales > Lachnospiraceae > Lacrimispora > Lacrimispora amygdalina. Next base: position 123,751 of record NZ_QOHO01000002.1, on the reverse strand, counting down.
AAACGGTTGTATGCCGCCAGTGAATTTACTGATAAAACCAGCTTCCGGACTGTGCAATATGGAATGTGATTACTGCTTTTATTGCGATGAGGCAGAAAAGAGAAAGCAGGCTTCTTATGGATTTATGTCAAAAGAGACCTTAGCCAATGTAATACGTAAGGCACTTTCTTATGGAGAGCAGAGTGTTGGGATTGCATTCCAGGGAGGAGAACCAACTCTTTGCGGAATTGATTTTTTTGAAGAGGCAGTCCGGTGTGTAAAACAGTACAATGGAAAGAATTTAAAGATTGAATATGCCCTTCAGACCAATGGATACGCAATTACGGAGGAATGGTGCGAATTCTTTAAAAAAAACCACTTTCTTGTAGGCTTATCCGTTGATGGTATGGAAGCGACCCATGATAAGTACAGGCACAGCAAAAGCGGAGAAGGAACATACCAGAAGGTTCTCCATGCTGCCAGGCTTATGAAGAAAAGCGGTGTGGATTTTAACATACTCACAGTGGTAAACAGGGAAACAGCAGAAAATATCGTACCCATTTACAAGGAATATAAGAAAAATGGATGGGATTATTTACAGTTTATTGCCTGCCTGGACCCCCTTGGGGAAACCCGCGGGCAAAGAGAATATTCCCTTACCCCAAAGGCATACGGTGAGTTTCTGGTCAAGCTTTTTCAACTTTGGTATAAGGACTGGAAGCGGGGAAAACAGCCCTATATCAGACAGTTTGAAAACTATATCGGCATTATGCTTAAGTATGAACCGGAATCCTGTGAACAGAGAGGCGTATGCGGGATCCAGTACGTGGTGGAGGCGGACGGAGGTGTCTATCCCTGCGATTTTTATGTTCTGGATGAGTTTAGGCTGGGAAATCTAAATCAGGATACAATGGCAAAAATCCAGGAAAGAAGATCAGAGATTGGCTTTATTGAGCGTTCCCAGAATCATTCTGAAGAATGCAGGCAGTGCCGCTGGTTTTCTCTTTGCCGCGGTGGATGCTACCGCTGCAGGGAGGGCGTGAAGGATAATTATTTCTGCGAAAGTTACCGGATGCTGTTTGAGAGCTGCTTTGCACAGATGGAGGAAATCAGCCGGTTTCTGTTTACAACCCGGTATTAGGTGTATTGCTGGTCATATAATTTATTTAAAGTTCCATATTTTTTAAAGAATATCTGTGGTTTATGATTTTGTCTGTATATTTTCCGGGTGAATACAGAAACTAATGTCACACAGGAGGTAAGATTATGGCAAAAGCAGGAATGAGAAGACCGAGTCCTTATGATCCCAAGAACCATGGAACAGAAAATCACGAAAAGATGCATCGTCCAAAGAATGAACAGGCCAGGGTTCCCGAGATTCAGGGGGCTGCTAAAAACAGCAGTGAAAAAGCAGGTCCCATCAACGCTCCAAACTGGGCGAGAGACGATTACAAAACAGGAAATAAGCGTGAGGACTGATATGTATGTGACAAAACGAGGCATTTGAGAAGGTGCCTCGTTTTTGGTATAATAAATTGTTTGGTGTATTGCCATACGTTATACAATAGAATATAATTTGATAAAACGTATAGGAGACTGACATGGCAGAATTTATACAAAAACTTGAAAAATGGGATACCTGGGAAATTACCTGTCCCGGTCACACCGATAAAAATCCATTTGTGGATTATAAGATCCAGGGAACCTTCACCGGCGCTTATGAATGCAAAACTGTGGATGGCTTTTACGATGGAGACGGGAACTATGTGGTCCGGTTTATGCCTTCCTTTGAGGGAAAATATAAATTTTTAGTAAGCGGAAGTTTTTCTGAGAAAATCTTGGAAGGAACCTTTGAAGTGCTTCCGGCTTCCGGCGATAATCATGGACCTGTCCGTGTTGCCAATACATATCATTTTGCCTATGAAGACGGGGTTCCTTATTATTCCATTGGAACGACCTGCTATGTATGGGAGCTGCAATCGGAAGAATTACAGAAACAGACACTGGATACTCTTAAGAAAAGCGCATTTAACAAGATTCGTTTCTGCATTTTACCAAAACATTATGATTACAATTTAAATGAACCGGTATCTTATCCATACATAGGAACACCCTGTGACAGCACAAAATTAACCAGTGATAATTTTCAGCTGTTTAATGGAAGAGCGGAGGGAAACCGGTGGGATTATACCCGCTTTAACCCGGAACATTTCCGGCATATTGAAGAGTGTATCAGACAGTTAAGAGAATTGTCCATCGAAGCAGATTTGATCGTTATGCATCCCTATGACAGGTGGGGATTCAGTCTTATGAGCAGGGAACAGGACGAATTGTACTGGAACTATGTGATTGCCAGATTCGCTGCATACAGGAATGTCTGGTGGTCACTTGCCAATGAATACGATCTTATGCCACAGAAGTCGGTGGAGGACTGGGAAAATTTTGCAGCGATCATCTGCAGAAAGGATAAGTACAATCATTTAAGATCCATTCATAACTGCAGGCCTTTTTATGATTATTCCAGACCATGGGTCACCCACTGCAGCATACAGAGACAGGATATCTATAAGACGGCTGAATACGTGGATGAATGGAGAGAAAGGTATAAAAAGCCGGTAGTACTGGATGAAATAGCCTATGAAGGAAACATCCAGCATGGCTGGGGGAATATCAGCGGTAAGGAACTGGTGCGCAGATTCTGGGAAGCCAGCTTAAGAGGTGGATACGCCGGTCATGGAGAGACTTACATGAATCCGGATGGGATACTGTGGTGGTCCCACGGCGGCGTTTTACGCGGAGAAAGTCCTGACAGGCTGAAATTTTTGTATCGGATATTATCAGAAACACCGGGCTGTGGGCTCATGCCGTTAAAACAGGCCTGGGACGAGGTATGTGCAACCGTTGAGGGCGTCAGCTCCATGCTATTGAAAATTAAAAGCTATTATCTGTACTACTATGGATTTAACAGGCCTTCCTTCCGGGAATTTTACTTTGATGACACAACGGAATTTGATGTGGAAGTCATTGATACGTGGGATATGGAAATTCAGGACAGGGGAATATTTAAAGGGAAATTCAGAGTGGAACTGCCGGGGAAGGAATATATGGCGGTCCGCATCAGGAAGCATCAGGCTTAGAGACTGCAGGGAAAGAAATATAGTCTGGACGGGGATTATACTGGACCATAGCCGGGCGATATGGTATACTGAATCCAAAATTTGATTTTAAGAATAATGGACAGCAGGAGGAGATTGACCAATGGCAACTCTTAAAGATGTGGCCGAACGGGCAGGAGTTACGGTCACTACTGTCTCGAGAGTCATTAATAACCGGGGCTATATCAGTGAGCAGACGAGAAAAAAGGTTTATGAGGTCATGAAGGAGCTGAATTATCAGCCCAATGAACTGGCACGGTCTCTCTCCATGCAGAGAACCAATACCATCGGGATCATTGTCCCTCACATTGTGCATCCGTACTTTGCCAAGCTTATCAGCAACTTAGAGAGTGCAGCCGCCAATAAAGGCTATAAGATATTGCTGTGCAATTCAAAAGAAAAGAATGAAAAGGAACTAGAATACATCCAGATGTTTAAAAGCAACCGGGTATCCGGGATTGTACTCTGCAGCAGAAACGTTGATATTCAAGAGATGAAGAATCAGGACATCCCTGTCATTACCATAGAACGTAATTTAGAAGCAGGAACGGTGGGAATCCAGTGTGACAATTACCAGGGGGGATGTCTGGCGACGGAACACTTAATATCCTGCGGCTGTAAGAATCTGCTTCATTTAAGCGGAATCAAGAATGAAAACATGCCTGCAGATGCGAGAGCGGAAGGATTTATAGCCGTATGTGAGAAATACGGAGTGCGCCACCGGGAAGTAATGGCGACCAGCACGATTTACAATACTCTGGACTATCATGAGCATATCAGAAAGGCCATTGAGGCGGATCCTGGTGTGGACGGCATATTTGCAAGCAGTGATTTAATTGCAGCCCAGACCATTCAGATCTGCGCTGAGATGAGTATTTCCATACCGGGACAGATCCGGCTGGTTGGGTTTGATGATGTGGATATTGCCAGGCTGACAACTCCCACCATTACCACCATCAGACAGCCGGTTAAGGAGATGGCGGAATGGGCCATTGAATTTATACAGAGAAGTCTGGATCACGAAGCGGTTCCGGAACAGTTCAAACTGCCGGTTTCTCTTGTAAAAAGGAATTCGTCATAGATAGGAAAGACACTGGAAAGTGAGAAACCAGTGTCTTTTTTGTTGTGAAAAAGAGTGGAAAACATTATAAGCGATTGACCTATAAAAAAATTGCTTTATACCTGATAGTACAAATAGATAACGTGCAAAATATATTGAAAAATTAGTAAAAATGCACAAAAAACATTATATAAAATTTGTAGATAACACGAAAATATGTCAAGCGGTTGACATGAGGCCCGGAGAGGAATATACTCAGGGTACAGCATACGCAAAGACGCTTTCATAAGGAGGTATCATTTGCGGAAAATCAGAATATCAGGGAGGTATTGGAATGAAACGAAATCAGGTTCTTTCATTGGGACTGGCAGCTGTTATGGTGCTCTCTGCAGCAGGATGCAGCGGCGGGAGCAAGACACTTGAGGGGGACACAGGCAGTACAGCGAAACAAAGCGAGCAGGGCAGTAAGACAGAAGAGTCCAAAAGCGCAGGAGCTTCGGCAGGCGGAGTCACCATCACCATCTTGAATACCAAGGCGGGTATGGAGAAATTTTTTGAACCGGCATTTGAGGATTACAGGGAAAAGACCGGAGTGACAGTGGAGATGTCCTCTATCTCAGAGGGAGATTCTCCTTATGAGGCGATCCAGAAAAGATATGCAGCCGGAGATGCTCCTACACTTGCCATTATGGACTGCAACGATATTGTTGCTCTTGCAGAACAAAAAGCACTCCCGTTAGATGGGGAAAAATGGGTGGCTGACGGCGGAGACAAATACGGCGTAAAAGTAGGCGGAAAGCTGTATGGTTTCCCATTCAGCCTGGAAGGAAGAGGACTTCTGTTTAACAGAACTGCCATCGAAAAGACACTGGGCAGGAAGTTTGATGAAAAATCCATTCAGACACTTGATGATTTTAAGGCAGTCTGTGATGAACTGGTTGCTGCAGGTATGGAAAAACCGGTCTGCATATCCAAAGAGGACTGGTCACTGGGAGCCCACTACCTGGGACTTATGTATGAAGAGCAGGACGGAACTGCCAAAGGGGCAGAAGATTTCATCGGTTCGCTGAAGGACGGATCCGGAAAGCTGATTGACAATGCCAGATTTAACAGTCTGTTTGATACCTTTGATGTGCTGATGAAATATAACATCAACGGCAAAGATCCTCTGGCAGCAGACTATGACACAGATAATGCCTATTTTGCAGAAGGTGACGTGGCATTCTGGTTTAATGGCAACTGGGTATGGGAAGTTGTATCCGGATTTGCTGATTCCAGTTCCGAGTTCGGCATGCTTCCGGTTGTTCAGAACACAAAGGACGATAAATTCAATACTCTTGTCAATGCAGTTGGTTCCAAACAGATCATGATTGATAAAAACGCATCTCCGGAACAAATCCAGGCTGCCAAAGATTTTTTAAACTGGCTGGTATATGATAAGACAGCACAGGATATTGTGGCTAACCAGATTCTTGCAGTACCTTGCTTTAGCACCTTCGACGCTTCTCCTGACAATAAACTGGGGCAGGCATTAAAGGCATACGCAGATGCAGGACTGACATTTGACCAGTATAACGGTCTGCCGGGAGATCACTGGTCTGTATGCGGCGGCTTTGTACAGAAATATCTGGGAGGAAAAACAGACAGGGCAGGTCTTGCGGCCGATCTGGAAGGCTATTGGAAGTCTAAGAAATAAGAGACAGGGAAGGAACGCTTTTATGGAAAAAAATTCGATGTCCAATAAAATAAAAACATATATGATGTTTGCTGGTCCGGCAATGTTTTTCTTCTTTGCGGTCGTTATCATTCCATTTATCTATGGTGTTTATTTAACCTTTACCAACTGGGATGGAATTTCAGAGAAAAAGGAATTGACCGGAATCACCAACTACATAGCAGTATTTCAGGACAGGGGGTTTTGGTCTGCACTGCTGCTGACTTTGTCTTACGTTGCGATCAGTACCATCCTGGTGCAGGTGATTGCGTTTCTGCTGGCATATTTACTGACCAGCGGACTGAAAGGGCAGAACTTTTTCCGGGCAGGGTTTTTTACACCAAACTTAATCGGCGGAATTGTTTTGGGATTTATCTGGAAGTTTGTGTTTTCCAAAGCGTTTACAGCCTTTGGAGAGATGATTTCGGTACCGCTGTTTGAAAGTTCCTGGTTATCCGATCCCATAAAAGCGTTTTTTGCCTTAATCCTGGTTACCGTGTGGCAGTATTCGGGTTACATGATGCTGATTTACGTTGCAGGTTTTGTGGGTGTGCCCAAAGACTTAATGGAGGCTGCCAGCATTGACGGGTGTACCGATACGCAGCGGACGAGGCATATTGTGATACCGCTCATGGCGCAGTCATTTTCCATCTGTACATTTTTAACACTGACCAGATGCTTTATGGTATATGATTTAAACGTATCCTTAACAGGAGGGGAACCATACGGAAGCACCATTATGGCAGCTCTTCATGTATACCAGAAGGCGTTTAAATCCAAACAGTACGGGTTAGGTCAGGCGGAGGCACTGGTGCTTTTTGCGGTAGTTGCGGTGGTGGCTGTCACCCAGTATTATTTAAGCAGGAAGAAGGAGGTGGAAGCGTAATGGCGAAAGGGAAAACCGTGGTTGGCGGAAGAAAAGCAGTTTTCATGAACCTTATGAAACTGGTTTTATTAACGGTGGTGCTGGTTTTATACATGATTCCATTTTTCTTAATCCTGGTGAATTCGTTTAAAAGAAAGATTACCATCATAAAGAATCCTCTTATGCTGGCAGATCCAAAAGGTTTTTCATTTGATAACTATAGCTCGGCGTTTCGGGAGATGAACTATTTAAGAGCATTTGGCAATTCACTTCTGATCACGTTTGTCAGTGTGGCGTTTATCGTGCTGTTTGCGTCCATGGCAGCTTACTTCTTTGCCAGAAACAGGAATTTTGCAGCGAAGTTCAGCTTTTCACTGATTGTGGCAGCTATGGTCATTCCGTTTCAGACGATTATGATTCCCTTAATATCCATTTATGGGAACATGTTTGGAATGCTGAATATGAGGTCAACTCTGATTTTTATGAATATCGGATTTGGCATGGGGCTGGCAATCTTTATCTATTATGGTTTCATCCGTTCAGGAGTGCCCATTTCCCTGGAGGAAGCGGCCATTATCGATGGGTGCACCCCGTATCAGCTGTTTTTTAAAATCGTATTTCCTCTGCTGAAGCCGACTACCGCGACCTTGATTGTGCTTGATGTCTTATGGCTCTGGAACGATTACCTTCTTCCCAGCCTGATCCTTGGAAAGAAGAAATTATATACGCTGCCATTATCAACCTATACCTTTTATGGCACTTACTCCAGTGATTTGGGGAAAATCATGGCAGGTCTGGTGCTGACGATTCTGCCGGTTATTGTCATTTATTTAATTTTGCAGAAGCAGATTATCAGCGGTGTTGTGGCTGGAGCAGTAAAGGCGTAGGTAACAGCCCTGTGATTCCATATCGGGTGGCACAGGGCTTTTTAAAACAGAGGAAAAGACAAAAAGAGAGGGCCGCAGGTTGAAAAAGACTATCAGCATTACCGGAAGATATTTATGGATTCCCATCAATCCGGGAGCAAAAGATTCCATAGTATCTTTTTATTTTAAGGGTGAAAAGATTCAGGAAATGTGCATTGAAACAGGAGAGGAAGAGCCGTGTTTTTATGCATGGTTTGATGCAGCGGCTTATCAGGGGGCCGGTATGACCTTAGAAGGCGATTACAAAGAACGATGGTTTGATTATGTTGCGGTAAGGGATGAAAAACCTTGTAATCCGGGGAAAAGCAGGCCTCTTATTCATTATGCTCCGGAGTTTGGGTGGCTGAATGACCCAAATGGGCTGATTTATCACAATGGGGTATATCACATTTATCACCAGCATAATCCCTATGGGGTGAGATGGGAGAACATGCATTGGGCACATACCAGTACTCCTGATTTCCTGTCTTATACACAGACTGAGGACGTATTGTTTCCGGATGAGGAAGGACCGGTTTTTTCCGGAACAGCTATTCTGGATCACAACAATTGCCTGGGGCTTGGGGATGATGCCATTGCTTATTTTTATACTTCTGCGGGCGGGCGCAGCCACTGGTCAAAGGATCACTGTTTCACCCAGAAGATGGCAGTGAGTACGGATCATGGTAAGACTCTAAAAAGGCGGGCGGATTTTGTTCTGCCTCATATCATAGAGGAAAACAGAGATCCTAAGGTGTTTTATCACAAAGAAAGCAGCTCCTATATCATGGTACTTTACATTTCTGATGATACCTTTTATTTCTTCCGTTCCAAAGATTTGAATGAGTGGGAGAAAATACAGGAAATCACGGTACCTGGAATGTGGGAGTGTCCGGATTTCTTTCCGCTTGTCTGTGAGGAAGATGGTGTAAAAAAATGGGTTCTATGGTCTGCAGACGGGTATTATTGTCTCGGAGAATTTGACGGGCAGAGTTTTTTTACTCAGAAGAATAAAGAAGGAAAAGGGTTCGCCAGATATCAGCTTTATGACATAGTGATAGACGGCACAAATAAGGTTGACCGAAATTTTGTGAGGCCATACGCGGCGCAATCATTTCAGGAGACAGGAGACCGCATTTTACAGCTTAACTGGATTACCAGTATAAAAAAAGACAGGAATTATGCCGGTATGTTATCACTTCCTGGAGAACTTGGACTTATTTCAACTTCTGAAGGGTACCGGATCTGTATCAACCCTGCAAAGGAAATGGAAAAACTCAGGAGAGAGACGTTTGAAACAGTTCTTGAAACTGGAGAAGACCAGGCTTCTGGTCCATGTTCCGTCAGCCTTTATTCCGGTGAGGGGCAGGCGCTTGAGATGGAAATGGTTATCAGAGACGCCAGAGAGCCAGGTGATACAGGAGAGTCATATATCAAGCTGTCTGTATTTGAAACTCTGTTTTTCATTGATCTTTGCAGCCGTGAAATAACAGTGGGATCCCACAGGATTTTGCTGCCGGAAGAAAAAGAATATCATTTCAGGCTTTATGCGGATACGGATGTGTTTGAATTGTTTGTTTGCAAAGGCCTGACATACACTGTTACAGAAAATGAAAGCGATGGCGTCTCGGGCTCTGCAGAGATGGCGTATTGCGGGATCAGGGGAAGCATTCGGCTGCATGTGTTAAAGGGAATCAGGATAAGCGAAGAGATAGGAGTTGGATGAATGGAACTGAATAATAAAATAATGTTAATTACTTATGCGGACAGTCTGGGTAAGAATTTAAAGGAACTGGATACAGTGCTGCACACATATCTGAAGAATGAAGTGGGCGGTGTTCACATTCTTCCTTTTTTCCCTTCTTCTGCAGACAGAGGCTTTGCTCCTCTTTGCTATGATCAGGCAGCTGCAGAATTCGGAACTTTTGAAGATATAAAAAAGATCAGCAGGGACTATTACCTGATGTTCGATTTTATGGTCAATCATATTTCCAGAAGTTCTGTTTATTTTAAGGATTTTGAGGAAAAGAAGGAACTTTCCGCTTACAGGGATATGTTTATCCGCTATAAAGACTTCTGGGATCAGGGAGAACCGACCGAAGAAGAGGTGGACTTAATTTATAAACGAAAGCCCCGCGCCCCCTATACCGAGGTTCAATTTAAAAATGGGGATGTGGAGAAGGTATGGTGCACCTTTTGTGAGGAACAGATTGATTTGGATGTAAGAACTAAGACAACAAAGGAATTCATCCGGAAATCTTTATCCGGCATGTGCGAGAATGGAGCTTCCATCATTCGTCTGGATGCATTTGCCTATGCTGTGAAAAAGAAAAACACCAACTGTTTTTTTGTGGAACCGGATATCTGGGAACTGCTCCATGATATTCAGGATATTGTGTCCTCAAAAGGTGTGGATATCCTGCCTGAGATACATGAGCACTATACCATTCAGATGAAAATTGCAAAACAGGGATTCTGGATTTATGATTTTGCGCTTCCAGTGCTTGTTTTAAATGCGCTTTATACAGGAAACGGGACGTATTTGAAACGGTGGCTTGAGATGTCTCCGAAAAAGCAGTTTACCACGCTGGATACCCATGACGGAATCGGAATTGTGGATGCAAGAGACTTAATGCCTGATGAGGCGATTGAGGAGACGAAAGAAAAGATGTTTACCAAGGGAGCCAATGTGAAAAAGATATACAATACAGCGGCTTACAACAATCTGGATATTTATCAGGTAAACACGACCTATTATTCTGCGCTGGGTGACAGGGATGATGCATATCTCCTGGCAAGAGCCATTCAGTTTTTTGCTCCCGGAATACCCCAGGTGTATTATGTGGGTCTGCTTGCCGGATCAAACGATATTGAGCTGATGGAGAAGACAAAAAACGGCAGGGATATTAACCGCCACGGCTACAGTCTGGAAGAAATCGCCGGGGAGATGAACCGGCCTGTTGTGAAACGTCTTTTTGAGTTAATGCGTTTCAGAAACACCCACCCGGCGTTTGCATTAGATGGGAATATGGAGGTGAAGCTTAAAAAGGATCACCAGCTGACCATAATCCGTACCTGGGGTACCTTTTATGCTGCTCTAACGGCTGATTTAAAAAGCTTTGAATTCGACATCAGCCATAATTAAGGGATGCCGCAGGTTCTATGCGTTGACAAATGCCCTCCGCTTCAGTAAGATAATTGAAGAATAAGCAAGGAGGTCTCTTAACGGATGAATACCATAAACAGTGTGATTGCAAAGATGATGGATTATTACAAAGGTGACCCAAAGAGGATTCAGCATTTTATCAAAGTATACCAGTTTGGAAAGCTGATAGGAGAAGAAGAGGGACTTGATGCAAAGAAACAGCGGATTCTGGAAACAGCCTGTGTGGTTCATGATATCGGCATTAAGGCAAGCGAAGAAAAATATCACAGCAGCGCAGGCAATTACCAGGAACTGGAGGGACCTCCCATCGCAAGAAGCCTTCTTATGTCTTTTGATTATTCTCCGGAAGAGATTGACCGGATCTGCTGGCTGGTAGGTCACCATCATACATATAAAAACATAGAAGGGGCGGATTATCAGATTCTCGTGGAGGCTGATTTCCTTGTTAATGCATGGGAGGATGGGATGACCCGGGAGGCAGCTGAACGTGTCAGGAAGAAAATATTTGCAACAGAAACAGGAATCCGGATGTTTGATACCATGTATTTGTAAAAAACAGAAGACAGGATCTGTAACCGAAGACGCGTGCTATGCAGCTAACGGGATAAAAATAACTTTTAATTGAGAATTCTTAAGAATTGTATATAATAAAATAAGTATTGAATATACACGTTTGTATGATTTTATGTAATAATAGTGAATAAACGGATGGAAATCTGCTCGGGGATGTTATTACCATGCTGTGACAAAAGTTTTGACACTATCAATATAAAACAATAAACAGGGTTGTTGCATTATAGTAACAGGAAATAAGATGATAAGTGGCTGACTATTAAATAAGCGTTACGAAACAGTCATGAAATCCATTTCCTTTTCTTTATTTGCAGCACCCCTTTTTCATTTTTATTTGCATAAACATAAAAATAATATTTCCCATAAGGAGAACTGTTATGAAACAAAATGGAAAAAGAACTTTTAAATTATTCAGAAAATCCAGGGCCCATACCATTTTGTATCAATTTATGGTTACGTATTTTATTGTATTATTTATACCTTTATTGATCTGCAGCGGCTATTATATAAAAATGATTTCCGTAATCGGCAATGACGATATACAGGCGAGGAAAACAGAGTTAAAACATGCTGCAGTTTTAGTGGATACTATGCTTGATGAAGTCTCTTATCTGGGAGACAGTCTTGCTTCTAATACAGGTGTTAATTCCTTTAAGAGAATTTCTGCTGCTTTTGATGGTCCGAATTCCTATAAGGTTTATGAACTGCACACCATGCTTCCGGATCTATATGCCATTAATCAGTCCATATTTGACTATTTCATATTTTTTGATAAAAGTGAAACAGTAATAAATAAGCAGATTGCCTATACATACAAGGATTTTTATGATCTCTACCTGCATGAGGAAAAGTATGAAAGTTACGATGACTGGTACCGGTATATGAAAGAGGATCAAGTGATTTACGGATTAAGTCCGATGGAAGCTTATAAATACAAAACTAAGACGTCCTTAAATATGATTGCCTATACAAGGCCTATGATCTATGGGGATTATAACGGTAAAAGCAGGATACAGATCCTGTTTAAAGATACGGTGTTAGAAACCTTAATGCCTGCACGGGCTGATAATGGTATCCAGTTTATAAAAGATTTTCATGGCAGGCTGCTGTACTATAAAGCCCAGGGTGAGGCAAAAAAGGCAACCCCGGGGGATGTGAGCAGAGCGGTTGATACAGTCATGACCCAAATTATGAATCCTGAAAATCAGACAGTAATACTTGATAAAGAAAAATATCTGGTAATCCGGTATGCTTCAGATAAATCCGGACTGGAATATTATATGCTGCAGCCGATGGTGGCAGTCAACAGCAGGAGCATGTACAGCATATTCATGCTTGCTGTTTTTGTTTTTGCTGCGGTTACGGTGGGAATCCTGTTAAGCTATTATATGTCCAAGAAAAGTGCCACTCCCATAAATGATATTATGAAAGAAGTTTCCCAAAGCACGGAACGGTTTAAAGGGCATCAGGCAGTATTTTTAAGTTTAAAAGAGACTTTTAAACATCTGGTGAATACCAATACAGACATGGTAAGTGTAATTGAAAGCCAGAAACCGTTTTTGCGTAATGCTTTTTTAAACCGGTTGTTATACGGCAATTTCACTACGCAAGAGGATGCTTCCATAATCGCCCGCAATATTGGACTGCTTCACAGAGACAGGGTTTTTGGCATACTTATTTTCCGTTTTAATGCGGATATAGATAAGATTGTGGAAGATGATCTGAAACTGATTAACTCCTGTATCCTTTCATTAATTGAAGTATTGAAAGAGATACTTCCAGACAGCCTTTATACCAGTCTTGACGGAGATCAGGTAGTACTTTTGATGAGCATAGATAAGAAACGCAGAGAGTATTTTAAAGAAGAGGCAGAACAAAAGATCAGGATAATCAAGGAAGCCATGCCCTCCAATGTATCGGAGCAGTTCTTTGTATATGGCGGGAATGAAGTAGAGAGTCTGACAGAACTTAAGGATTCCTATAATAATGCAGTGTATATGTTCCAGAATGAGAATGGGCAGATTGATAATACCGTTATCTGGTATAAAAACAATTTTGTGAATATTCCTTCCTATCCTCCCCAGGATTTTTCGCTGAAGCTTATGCATTATGTAATGGCTGGGGATAGTGAGGGACTCCATGATGCGCTTGAGGAAATCATTAAGAAGTATTTTATTGAGAACAGCCTTCCGGTTTACCTCCAGCATATGCTTTTGAATGAATTGCAGACAGCATTATTCCGCATAATCCGCCGGATAGGCGCAGACGAGTCGGAATACCGTACTTATTATAATAAATTAGAAGAGAATAGTAATGCAACGCTTCTTAATCAGTTCACCCTCACCCTTAACCTGTACCGGACGGTATGTAAAGGTGTCGGTGACAAAAAGAAGCTTAAGGATACTTCCGCGATTACAGCTTCCATTGCTTCCTATATTGATATTAATTATGGTGACAAAAATCTGTCACTTACCGGTGTGGCTGATATATTCGGTATCAGTGAACCCTATTTATCCAGTATATTTAAGCAGTCCCTGGGAATTAATTTTTCTACCTACATGGAGGGGATAAGAATTGAAAAGGCAAAGGAACTTTTAGAAAAGACGAATTTGTCCATCGGTGAAATCTCCGACAATGTAGGTTATGGTTCGGCTAATTCTTTCTGCCGGGCTTTTAAAAGGGTAATGGGAACCAGTGCTTCCGGATACAGAAAAAAATAAAAGGGATATGAGGCCGCAGAAGCCTTGAAAACAGCGGGTTCTTAAAATATGAATAGTGGAGAAAAAGTATTGTATATATATTTTTAACCGTCAGTGTGCAATGATGAAAAAAAGAAAAGGAAGGGGTGAATGAATTGCAAATTCAAAAGAAAGGAAGTTTTATGAAATATTTCTCTGCACACTGGCAATTATATTTTATGATAGCACTGCCTTTAAGTGTATTACTGATTTTTGCTTATGGTCCCATGTACGGTGTTATACTTGCTTTTAAGAATTATAAGGTAAGCCTGGGAATATGGGATAGTCCATGGGCTGATAATTATGGATTTAATAATTTTATAAGATTCTTTAACAACTATAATTTTAAAGAATGTCTCCGCAATACCCTGGTGGTTTCCATTTATTCCATGGTGGTAAGCATACCTTGTTCCATATTTTTAGCACTTTCCTTAAATTATACTAAAAATATTCTATTTAAGAAAACAGCCCAGTTGATTACATATTGTCCGTATTTTATATCTACAATCGTATTTGTAGGAATCATAAATATAATCATGGACAACAGAACCGGCGTAATCGGAAGTGTACTTTATAATCATTTCGGAATTAATGTACTGGGCAGTGCCGGATTGTTTCCTTCTCTTTATGTTTGGACCGGTGTTTGGCAGGGGGTAGGTTTCGGTGCAATTATTTATATTGCTGCCCTGGCCGGTGTTGACATGGAGCAGCATGAAGCAGCCATTATCGACGGAGCCACTCTTTTACAGAGAATACGGTTTGTGGATATACCGGCAATTATACCTACGGTGGTTATTATGATGATTTTAAATATGGGAAGTTTACTAAATGTGGGATATGAGAAAGTTCTTGCCATGCAAAACCAGAATAACCTGGCTGCTTCCGAAATTATTACTACCTATTCTTATAAGGTATCATTGGTTTCCACTTTTCCGGATTATCCGTATTCTACCGCGATTGGATTGTTCCAGTCTCTGGTTGGATTATTTCTGATACTTGCCGCAAATAAAATTGCCAATAAAGTATCGGGAAATGGTTTTATGTAAAGGGGGAAATTATGAAGAGCAGAAGAATTACACAGGATAAGGTAGTTTATTTCATCAATTACATATTGCTGGCCCTGCTGTTACTTGTTGTGTTATATCCGATTGTCTATATTATCAGCTGCTCGTTCAGCAGCGGTAATGCGCTGACGACTGGAAAGGTTAAACTCTTTCCGGTAGGATTTACCCTGGACAGCTATGATACAGTTTTTAAATATAAATCAATCTGGACCGGGTTTAAAAATTCACTTACTTATACGGTCTGCGGTGCTTTAATCAGTATAATTCTGACGTTGTTTGCAGCATATCCCTTATCCAGGGAGGATTTCAGGGGAAGAAAAATATTTACAGGACTTTTTTTGTTTACCATGATGTTTTCCGGTGGATTAATACCCACCTTTATGTTGGTTAAGAACCTTAGGATGATCAATACCATGTGGGCGGTCATTCTGCCCGGTGCAGTCAGTGCCTATAATGTTATCGTTGCTAGAACATTTTTTGACCAGACGATTCCGAAAGAATTACTGGAAGCTTCAAAGATGGATGGCTGCTCTGATTTTAAATTCTTTTCAATGATAGTTATACCTTTGTCTAAACCAATCATAGCGGTTCTTAGTCTTTGGGTAACGGTTTCCTTATGGAATTCTTATTTTAACCCTATGATTTATATTAATTCTATAGATAAATACCCCTTACAGCTGGTACTTAGAAAAATCATTCTGATGTCCCAGGTGGATCTTTCTTCTGCCAATGTGGATCCGATGATGGCAGCAAAAAACCGGTATTTAAGTGAGATGCTAAAGTATGGGACAATTATTATCAGCAGTCTTCCCTTAATGATTGCCTATCCATTTGTACAGAAATACTTTGTAAAGGGTGTTATGATCGGTTCTGTTAAAGGTTGAATATGCAGTATATAAAGAATTAGGAGGAAAAGATTGAAAATGAGAAGGTTTTTTAACAAACGTACGGTATCAATAATTGCTTTAACAGCTATGGCAGTATCACTGTTGGGTGGTTGCAGGAACTCAGGCACGAAAACTTCCGCTGTCAAAACAGATGATGCAAAATCAGAAGCTTCGGAAGAACTGCTTCAATTCAAATCGGTTAAAGATGTGACTTTTCCACTGAAGCAAAAACTGGAATTAACTGTTTTTGTATATGCGACTGCTACAGGCGGCGGTACGTATCAGGATAATTATGTAACCGACTGGATTGAGCAGAAAACCAATATTCACTTGAATTATGTATATGATTTAGATGGTGATGATGCAAAAACCAAATTAAATCTTGTTATGACAGATTCTGCCAGCCTTCCGGATATCTTCCTGGCTACGAACTGGACGAAATCAGAAGTACAGTCTTATGGACAGCAGGGACTGATCCTGCCCCTAAATGACTATCTGAAAGATGCACCGAACTGGAATGCCAATAATGAAAAGAGCCCTGGCAGAAAAGCGGATCTTACGATGACCGACGGAAACATCTATACATATGGTGATGAGAATGAAAGCTTTCATAATATGTTCCAGAACAGAATGTGGATCTATATGCCCTGGGTAGATAAGCTCAATGATGGTAAGGTACCTCAGACCACAGATGAACTGTATGATTACATGAAAAAAATTAAAACCCAGGATCCGAATGGTAACGGTGCAGCAGATGAAATACCTATGACCGGTTATATTGGCGGCTGGGCAACCGATCCTACTGTCTGGATGATTAACTCCTTTGTACAGTGTAACAACCCGTTAAGCAATACGAACCCTACGGTAGCAGCCGGATTTGTGGTTAATAATGGAAAAATTGAATATAACGTAATGAAAGACCAGTATAAAGATGCACTTAAATACATGAATAAGCTTTATAAAGAAGGCTTACTGGATAATCAGACCTTTACTCAGGATAATACCCAGTTTGATTCTGCTTTAAATAATGCTGACCATCTGGTTGGATTATATGCAGATGGCGGTGTGAATGCAGACGGAGATAATTTCTGGGCTAAAAAACCTGGTGACTGGCAGAACTGGGCTTGCCTTGAACCCGTTGCAGGACCAGATGGGGTCAGACTGGCGGCCAGAAGTATTGCTACTTATTTTGGCTCTTCAATCGGAAGTATATCAGCAAATTGCAAATACCCTGTAATTGCAGCAGCACTATTTGATTTCATGGCATCAGAAGAAGCTTCCAATGTACAGGCATATGGACCGGAAGGCTTTGGCTGGGATTGGACAACTGAGGGAACTTCTTTGGGTGATGGTGTACCAAAATATGAAACACATACAATTCCGGATGATTTTGACTGGATTGGAAACGGATTTCCCAAAAATTATGCACATAAGGCCTACACTGCGGATGCTATGGTAAGATCCAGTGACATTGCCTACCGTTCTGCCTTAAAGATTGAAAATCCAGATCTGGATGTTGAGTATGTATTCCAGAAGGCAGCAGAAAAATATGAGAAATATTCGCCGGATATTAACACTCTGATTCCAAACTTGGCATTCGAAGGGGAAGACAGTCAGGCTGTTTCGGAATATACACTGACAATCGGTGGATATGTAAACCAGGCTACGGTTCAGTTCATCACCGGAAATCTGGATATTGACAAAGAGTGGGGCAATTATATCAGCAAATTAAAGGATATGGGAGTAGAGGACTATATCAAACGTTATCAGAAATGCTATGATGCATATATGAAAACAGAAGCAGGTAATAAGGGTTAAATAGTTATAAGGAGGTATTATTTATGAAAAAACAGGCCTTTAATCCGTATCTTCCTTCATGGGAATATATCCCTGACGGGGAACCTTATGTATTCGGAGACCGTATTTATGTATATGGATCTCATGACCGGTTCAGGGGCAATGCATATTGTTTAAATGATTATGTATGCTGGTCGGCTCCGGTAGATGATCTGGGTGACTGGAGATATGAAGGCGTGATTTATCCGAAGGTATCCGATCCCCTCAATAAGGACGGCAGCATGTGCTTATACGCACCGGATGTAACGTTAGGTCCCGACGGACGTTATTATCTTTATTATGTACTGGATAAAGTGAGCATCGTATCCGTTGCGGTGTGTGACGAACCGGCGGGAAGATATGAATTTTACGGATATGTACATTATGCGGACGGTACTCGTCTGGGAGAAAGAAAGGGTGACGAGCCGCAGTTTGATCCGGGGGTACTTACGGAAGGCGGCACAACCTATTTGTATACCGGATTCTGCGGCGTTGGGGACAGATTAAGGAGTGGTCCCATGGTTACGGTACTTGGACCTGATATGCTTACCATTGTGGAAGAACCTGTATTTATTGCCCCAAGCGAGCCCTTCAGTGAAGGAAGCTCCTTTATGGAACATGAATTTTTTGAAGCACCGTCTATCAGAAAAAGAGGAGATACTTATTATTTTATTTATTCCTCCATTGTCATGCATGAATTATGCTACGCAACCAGTAAATATCCTACTAAGGGTTTTGTATATGGTGGAGTAGTAAGCAGTAATTGTGATATGCACATTCATTCCTATAAACCGGCCAGGAAACCGATGTATTATGGGTCTAATAATCATGGGAGTATGGTTGAAATCAAAGGCCGGTGGTATATATTTTACCACCGGCATACGGATGGTACAAATTTCAGCAGGCAAGGCTGTGCGGAACCGATTGAGTTCCGGGAAGATGGATCGATCATACAGCCGGAGATGACCTCCTGCGGATTAAACGGGGGACCGTTGGCTGGAAGGGGAGAATATCCTGCTTATTTAGCCTGCAATCTTTTCTGCAAGGACGAAGAAATTTATACTCCCCTTGGAGGCCTGTGGATGGACAGCCGGTTCCCTAAAATAACACAGGATGGGAAAGACGGGGATGAGCAAGCAGGTTATATACAGAATATGCGTGATACGGCAACCGCCGGATTCAAATATTTTGACTGCCGGGGAATTAAAAGTGTTATAATTAAAGTACGCGGATACTGCAGTGGTCAGTTTGAGATAAAAACCTCCTGGGCTGGAAAAGCACTTGCAAGTATTCCGGTTGGTTATACCAATATATGGAAAGCGTATATGACAGATGTTGAAATTCCAGATGGGATTTGGCCAATTTATATTACTTATCGCGGAGAGGGCAGTGCATCGTTACAATCGTTTACTTTAATTTAGTCTGGGGGATATCCATATGAACAATCGTTTGCTATATGACAGACCGGTTCCATACCAAAGATTTAAATCTGACAGTGAAGAAATTTGGAATGAAGCAGCTCCCATTGGCAATGGAAACATGGGAGCTATGGTTTTTGGAGGAGTTCAGGCAGAGAAATTACAGCTGAATGAGGATACCATCTGGTATGGGAACGGGGGAAGAAACCGAGTGAATCCGGAAGCGAAAGACAATTATCTTAAGATTCGCCGGTTACTGTCAGACGGCATGGTTTCAGATGCTCAGAAGCTTGCCAGTGATACGATGATGCCGATTCCTGACCAGCAGCGAAATTACAGTACCGCCGGTGAAATCTTTTTTGAGTTCCATGAGGATAAAGAAGAATTTAAGAATTACATAAGATGCCTTGATTTAAATCAGGCAATTGTTACCATGGAATACGAGATTGGCGGGAGGCAGTACAAAAGAGAATATTTTGCAAGTGCCGTACATCAGGTAATTGCCCTCCATCAGGAGAGCAAAGATGAAGAAAAGGTAAATGGGTGCCTGACCTTAACATTTTTCCGCAGTAATGTGGAAAAAATTGAAAAAATCTCCGAACACATCCTGTCCATGACGGTAAAGGAAGGTGCAAATGGGTGCTGTTATTGTATAATGGCTGCAGTTAAGAATAAAGGCGGTACCGTGGAGATACACAGAGACCAGATCCGCGTGAATGAAGCAGATTCCTTTACTGTCTATCTGTCAATCCGGAGTGATTTCTATAAAGAAGAACCGTCCGGCTGGTGCAGAAAAAAGCTGGAGTCCGTACTTAAGCTGCCTTATGAGTTCGTAAAGTCGGAGCATATAAAGGAGTACCAAAGCTATTTTAATCGTGTTCAATTCTCGTTAGGTCAGGATACTGAAAAAGCGGAAAGACCGATTCCTGAAAGACTAAAAGCCATGCAGCAGGGAGAACAGGATCTGGAGCTGATTGCAGCGTATTACCAGTTTGGCAGATATTTGTTGATTTCAAGCAGCAGACCGTGGTCACAGCCGGCTAATTTACAGGGCATCTGGAACCGTAATGAGCATCCGGCCTGGGGCAGTAAATATACAATTAATATTAATACGGAAATGAATTACTGGCCGGCAGAAAGCTGCAATTTATCGGAATGCCACCTTCCGCTGTTCGGATTAATCCGCAGAATGCTGCCATTTGGTCAGAAGGTTGCAAGGGATATGTACGGTCTGTCCGGTTTTGTTGCCCACCATAATACCGATTTGTTCGGAGACTGCGCTCCCCAGGATACAGTGATGCCGTCTACGATCTGGCCTATGGGAGCAGCCTGGCTTTGCACCCATATCTGGAAGCATTATGAATATACCCTGGATCAGAAATTTCTGAGAGAAAATATAGATTTAATGAAAGAAGCCAGTCTTTTTATATCGGAGTACCTCTTTGAAAACCATGAGGGGAAACTGATAACAGGACCTTCCATATCACCGGAAAACACTTATCTCCATCAAAGCGGTCAGGAGGGGCAGCTTTGTATCGGTCCGACCATGGATACCGAGATTATCAGGGACCTGTTGGAGGCTTGTATCAAAGGGGCAGAGATTACCGGCTGCGAGGATGAATTGACAAATAAGCTGAGAGCAATTTTACCTCGTCTGCCGGAACTGTCTGTGGGTAAATACGGACAGTTAATGGAATGGGCGGAAGACTATGAGGAAATGGAACCCGGCCACCGTCATATCTCTCATCTGTATGCGCTGTATCCGTCTGAGCAGATAACTTATGAAAGAACTCCGGAATTAATGGAGGCTGCAAGGGTGACCTTAGAAAGACGTCTTAAAAACGGCGGCGGTCATACCGGATGGTCAAGAGCATGGATTATTACCATGTGGGCCAGACTCAGGGACGGTGAAAAAGCAGGAGAGAATATCAGGGATCTGCTGACAAAATCAACCTATCCCAATCTTTTTGACTGTCATCCTCCGTTTCAAATTGACGGAAATTTCGGGGGGACGGCAGGAATTGCGGAAATGTTACTGCAATGCATAAACGGTGAGCTTACGTTTCTGCCCGCATTGCCGAAAACCTGGGACTGCGGACATATAAGCGGACTAAAAGCCAAAGGTGCCATAACCGTTTCCTTTACCTGGAAGGACGGAGAGGTTATTTCCGGCAGTATTCTTGCAGAAAAAGGCGGCAGGTGCTTATTTTTAAAGCCTGACAGCATTACAAAGATCGTTTCGGAACAAAAGGTAAACATTACTTATGAAGGGCAGAAGGCAGTTTGTTACGGTGAGGGTGTTTATGAAATACAGCTCTTAGCATAAATTTGAAACAGATCAGTAAAAGTCTATATGAGGAGCATTAGCAATGGAATATTATGTAGAACTGAAACTAAGAAAAGATGCTTATAACGGAGGGTTTTCCAATGGCCTGACCTTATGCGGAAGTGAATCCACAAGAGGACTTGAAAGAATTCTTAAAAAGGATGACACAATTGTTTATAAAAACAGTACCGGTCAGTATGTAACACTGGATATGGTTAAGAATAACGATACCGTTGAGGTCAGCACTATATTTGAGAACAAAGGTACTGAAAGTACAACGTTAGAAATGCTCTCATCTTTTGCTCTTAAGGGAATAAAAGCGGATAAAATCCACAGACTGCAATCCTTTTGGAGTGCGGAAGGAAAACTGAGGACAGAAACAATTGAGGAACTGCACTTAGAACCTTCCTGGAACAGATGCGGTATGCGGGTTGAGAAATTTGGCAATTTGGGATCTATGCCGGTGCGGAAGTATTTTCCTTTTATAGCGTTGGAAAACAGTGAAACACAGGAGTTTACGGCGGTTCAGTTATACATCCCATTCTCCTGGCAGATTGAGATCCTGTGCAAAGAGGATGAAACTCTGTCACTTGTGGGTGGTATTGCAGACCGGGACTTTGGACACTGGTTTAAGACTATTGCACCCGGGGAAACCTTTACTGCCCCCAAAGCGGTTATTGCCCGGGGAAGTTCCCTCTATGATGTGTGTGATAAACTGGTGAAGGCACAAAAGCCTGAGATATCCGGACTGGATCAGGATATGGGTATCATGTTTAATGAATATTGCACTACCTGGGGTAACCCAAGCCTTGAAAACATCAGCAAAATCTGTAATAAGTTAAAGAACAAGGCGGTTAAGTATCTGGTAATTGATTCCGGCTGGTATGGAAAAAATGAGGGCTGGTGGGCCAGCATCGGGGACTGGGATGTCAATTATGAAAAGTTCCCGGGCGGCTTAAAAAAAGCTGCGGATTATATCAGGAAATGCGGGATGATCCCCGGTCTCTGGTTTGAACCGGAATCCGTGGGCAGACTGTCAAAACACTGGGACAATACGGAGCATTTACTGAAAAAAGATGGTGTCGTGCTTACTGTGGGCGATAAACGCTTTTGGGATATGTCCGATCCCTGGGTTATGGAGTATTTAAATAATGCGGTTATAAAAACCCTGAAAGAATGCGGATTTGGCTATATTAAAATTGATTATAACGATACCATCGGCATTGGCTGTGACGGGGCAGAAAGTCTTGGAGAGGGATTAAGGCAGAAAGTCATGGCAACCCAGGAATTTTTCAAAAAAATAAAAAGGGAGATTCCGGATATTGTGATTGAAAACTGTTCCAGTGGTGGACACAGGCTGGAGCCATCCATGATGGAACTGGTATCCCAGGCAAGCTTTTCTGATGCCCATGAAACCACCGCCATACCCATTATTGCAGCAAATATGCATAGAGTAATAAAACCGTCCCAAAGTCAGATTTGGGCAGTTATGCGTGGCGATGACAGCAATAATAGAATCTACTATTCCATGATCAGTACTTTTTTTGGCAGAATGTGCTTAAGTGGTGATATCTATGATCTGACTGAAAAACAGTGGGAAGTCATTGAGGCGGGAATGGAATTTTATAAAGAAGCAGCTGATATCATAAAATATGGAAAAACAATAAAATATGAAAACACTACAAAAAGCTATAATAAACCCCAGGGAGAACAGCTTGTTATCCGGGAATTTTGCAATAAACAGTTAGTGATCGCCCATAGATTTGAGAATTCCAGAGAAATCAGCCTTGATTTCCTGCAGAATAAAAAAATTATGAAAGAATATGGGCTTATCGATGGTGATTTTACTGCTAAGGCCTGGATTATAGGATAAATAAGCGATTTAGGGGTTGACAAACGTCAAGAATTGAACTAGTATAAAGACGAATATTCGGTAGGTGAGGCTACTACAGGGATACGGGCTGTTGCCGCAGAGTTGTGGAGACACAATGAGATGGTTTGAACAGGCTGCATCGACATTAAGGTGCAGCATAATACAGTTACATTGCCCTGTAAAGCTAAAACTCATACGAAAATATAAGAAAATGTAATTACATTCTCGTATATTCTTTCCGAATATACGGGAATTTTTTATTTTAAATTTTAAAAAGAAAGGATGTGCCTGTTTTGGATAGTGGTAATTGTCACAGTTGTATGAAACGGATGATGGCAGTATATGATATCGGTGACAGGCAGTCTTTGCCTGTTACTTAGTTGTGCTGTTCAGCCAGATATTACGGCCATCATTCTCAAAAACACGTTTTTTGATAATGGTGGTTTTTTTGTGCCCATTTTTGGGTTATTTAATATCAGGCTTTATAATAAAGAGGATTATTTTTGAAAGTGAGGTGAGGAGAATGGATGCAGACGGAAGTAGCGGCGCGGCCCCCGGGAAGCGAAGCAGCAGGAGTGATTTGGATGGAGATATACACTTGTCTGCTCCAGGCTCCTGAACCAAATACGCTTCTCATGGCTGCCATAATTTTTGAAATTACAAAATATAATTATGGAGGTAGAAACCATGAAGAAGATTTTTTTAAACAGAGAAAGGAATGGGAGGCTTTTGGCCGATCATTCCCGTTACAATGCAACAAAACAGAGACTGATTCAGGCTGCTGATGAAAATACAAAACAGGTGTTGAATGCATTGGGAACCTTTGAGGACGGTCTCACAGAGGAAATGGCAGAGGAATCCAGAGAAACCTTTGGAAACAATGTGATCACTCATGGAAAGAAAGACTCCATATGGAAACGGATCTGGGCAGCATTTGTCAATCCATTTACTTCAATCCTGTTCCTCCTGACGGTAGTCTCTGTTTTTACCGATATTATTTATGCAGAACCCCAGAATAAAAGCTATACAACCGTTATCATTATCACGACCATGGTAATGATCTCCGGGATTCTCCGTTTTGTACAGGAAACAAGAAGCGGCAACGCTGCAGCCAACCTTTCCCAGATGATTCACACCACCACCTGTGTGGAGCGAAAGGAAGCCGGCAGGCAGGAGATTCCCTTAGAGGATGTGGTTGTGGGTGATATTTTACATCTCTCAGCAGGAGATATGGTGCCTGCAGATGTACGGATTCTCAGCTCCAAGGACTTATTTGTGAGTCAGTCTGCACTGACTGGAGAAAGTGAGCCGGTGGAGAAGCTTGCTGTAAATCATGCAGATACCAAGGTGCTCACTGAGATTACGGACCTGGCGTTTATGGGAACCAATGTGATCAGTGGAAGCGCAAAAGCAGTTGCAGTTGCAGTGGGAAATGATACCGTGCTTGGAACGGTTGCTAAGGAATTGACGGTGAAACCGCCAATGACTGGTTTTGAACGGGGAGTGAATTCAGTCTCCTGGGTACTGATCCGTTTCATGCTCATTATGGTACCCATTGTACTTTTTATTAATGGATTTACCAAAGGTGACTGGCTGGATGCCACACTCTTTGCCATCTCCATAGCAGTGGGGCTGACCCCCGAAATGCTGCCTATGATTGTAACCACATCTCTTGCCCGGGGAGCGGTTGCCATGAGCAGAAAAAAGGTGATTATTAAAAACTTAAATGCAATACAGAATTTAGGCTCCATAGACATTCTCTGTACGGATAAAACCGGAACACTGACTCAGGATAAGGTGGTTTTGGAATATCATCTTGATATCCATGGAAATGAAGATGACAGAGTTCTCCGTCATGCATTCTTAAACAGCTATTATCAGACAGGGCTTAAAAATCTTATTGATCTGGCAATTATTTCAAAGAACCGTGAGCTTGAGAATGGTCATCTTGAAACTGGATATACAAAGGTGGATGAGATTCCCTTTGATTTCAACCGACGCCGTATGAGTGTAGTGGTATCGGATTTAAACGGTAAGACCCAGCTGATCACAAAAGGAGCTGTGGAAGAAATGCTTAAATGCTGCTCCTTTGCAGAATATAATGGTAATGTTGAGCCGCTTACAGACGAGATCCGTGAATTTATTTTATCAAAATCCAATGAGCTCAATGCCGATGGAATGCGTGTAATAGCAGTGGCTCACAAGACAAATCCGGCACCGGAAGGCCAGTTTTCTGTCTCCGATGAGACGGATATGGTGCTGATCGGATATCTGGCTTTTTTAGATCCGCCCAAAGAAACCACTGCCCAGGCAATCAAAGCTCTTTATGAGCATGGTGTGGATGTTAAAATACTGACTGGTGATAATGAAAATGTTACCTGCTGTATCTGCAGACAGGTGGGACTTCCGGTCAATGAGCTTCTTCTTGGTTCTGAGATTGATGATCTGGATGACAAAACGCTGTCAGAAAAGGCCGGGAGCATGACTGTTTTTGCTAAATTATCACCTGCCCAGAAAGCCAGAGTGGTAAGAGTTCTAAGAGAGAATGGCCATATGGTGGGCTACATGGGGGATGGAATTAATGACGCTTCCGCCATGAAGGCATCGGATGTGGGCATCTCGGTTGATACTGCGGTGGATATTGCCAAAGAATCGGCAGATGTGATTCTTCTTGATAAGGATTTAATGGTTCTGGAATCGGGAATTGTAGAAGGCAGAAAGACCTATGCCAATATGATAAAGTATATAAAGATGACGGCTTCCTCCAACTTCGGAAATATGTTTTCCGTACTGGCAGCCAGTGCATTCCTTCCCTTTCTTCCCATGGCATCCATTCATTTAATCTTATTGAATCTGATTTATGATATTTCCTGCACGGCGATTCCATGGGATAATGTTGACAGGGAATATCTATTAAAGCCGAGGAAATGGGATGCATCTTCAGTGAGACGTTTTATGGTCTGGTTAGGACCTGCCAGTTCTGTTTTTGACATAGCCACTTATTTACTGATGTATTTTGTCATCTGTCCGGCAGTATGCGGCGGATTGCTGTTTCATCAGATAACGGATCCGGCAATGCAGGCGCTCTATATCGCAACGTTTCAGGCGGGCTGGTTTATCGAATCCATGTGGAGCCAGTCATTGGTCATTCATATGATCAGAACACCTAAAATACCATTTATTCAGAGCTGGGCTTCCAAACAGGTGGTTTGCCTTTCGTTTGCAGGGATTGCAGTTCTTACCATGATCCCATTCACTCCTATAGCACAGGCATTAAAGCTGGCGAGGCTGCCTGGAATCTATTTTGCATGGCTGGCACTGATTGTAGTCTGCTATATGGTGCTTGCCACTGTTTTAAAAACAGTCTATATAAAACGGTACGGAGAATTGCTGTAAAAAAATAAGAAAAGAAACCGGATTATATGGTATACTGATCTCATCAAAGATTACGACTGTATGAGATAGAAAGGGAGATCCATATGAAAATCATTATGTATGGGACAGAAATCTGTCCGGATTGTGTAGCAGCAAAGGCTCAGCTGGGAGAACTTACCGCAGTTGAGCTGGATTACAGAAATATTACTAAGAACACTGCAACATTAAAAGAATTTCTCAGCCACCGGGATCATGATGAGATGTTTAAACCGGTTAAGGAAGAAGGCAGAATCGGAATTCCTTTCTTTATTCTGGAAGATGGGACTCAGACTTTTGATATCGCTGATTTTATCGATGATGTCAAAGCCCAACCGGTTCAGAATGCCTGTTCCATTGATGGAAAAGGGTGCTGATTAACAATTATATCAGGAGGTAATTTATGAACACGTTTCAAATCATTACTGCAAAAGAGTTTGATTACAATCCATTTCAGTTAATTGGGGATGAATGGATGCTGATTACAGCTGAAAAAGACGGGAAGGTAAATACCATGACGGCTTCCTGGGGCGGACTTGGGATTTTATGGAGCAGAAGTGTTGCCTATGCTGTCATCAGACAAAGCCGATTTACAAAAGAATTTGTTGACGGTGCAGATCATTTTTCCCTCTCGTTTCTGGATCATAAAGCATATGCAAAAGAACTGGGATATTTAGGCAGCGTATCAGGAAGAGACGAAGATAAGATAAAAAAGGTTGGAGTAACAGTAAATCATGAAGATGGTGTGCCTTTCATTGATGAAGCGTCCAAAGTTTTAATCTGTGAGAAACTCTTTGTAACAGACATGAAACCGGAGAACTTTGTAATTCCTGAAATCGACACCAAATTTTATGCAGATAAAGATTATCATCATCTGTATATTGGAGGCATTACAAAGATACTGAGCAGATAAATGACCGGCGGGCATACATAGGATTCTGAAAATGACACATCCTAATTAAAAAATGAAAGGAGCCTGTTTATGCCAAAAGACAGTCAGCCGGATAATAAGGAAGCCAGAATGGAAAAATGCAATGGTCAGACGCCTCTTACAAGAGAGAATCAGAATAAGAATAAAAATGCCAAGCGTAAGTCCATTAAGCACAATGATGTCTAGTAAGCAAGCCCCGGAGCTCACACCTCCGGGGCTTTTTTTGTGGGCTGGCTAAATATTTATCACAAATTTATGTGTTTATGCATACCATAAATGAGACTGTTGATGAAAGAGGTTTATAAGGTGAAAAAGCTTAATTCTCAAAAGGTATTTGTACAATACCGGGATATAATGGAACCATACGGGCCTGTTAAGGGCAGATTATATACGATTACACACTCAGATATAACCGCAGAACTGTTTGTGTTTGTTGCCCCTGAGTATGCAGAGGATCAATTTACCAAAATGCATGACGAGGTGAAAATTGCCTGGGAATTATATAATGAAGGAGTTGCTTTAATTGGCTCTGTGATTGTTGATGGTGAGGGTGTAACCGGAGATCCATCCATAAGAAATAAGATATTCTATAACGAAATGCCTACTGCACTTCAGGCATTACGACAGGCTGACAGATTTTTGTTTGAAAAAGAACCTGATCTGGATCATGCACCAGTGTATATTCAATTTATCTCAGGCAATCCTGAATATAACAAAACATATGATTTTGGAGTAATTGGCATGTATCAGTAAAAATCAGCTGTGATGTTTGATCAATCGGCTAAAATCGGGGCTGGAGCACTAAGTAATCTAGCGCGACAGCCCCTTTCTTAAACCCCCTCTGGGTTAATAGTTATTTTTCTACTTTTATATTATCCAAAATGAATGATTTATCTTCATTGATTACAACATCAGCTTTTATGGTCCCAATATATTGTGGTGTAACAATATTAGTGAAATAAGCTTCTATTCCTAAAGTTATATTTATTCCACTATCAAAAGAAAATGATACATTGTTACCATAAGAAATTTTTTCAAAATTCCAATTCGAATCATTAAAGTTATTAAGATCAATGTCATATAAATCTTTATTATTAATAATTATATCTAAAACATTGTCACTCTGTAATTTGTAGTTAATTGCTTCATTTAATTGTTTTTTATAATTATCCGCCGAAAAATTCATAATATTTAAAGAATTCTTAGAGTCCTGGTAAAAACCATATAAATCTTCAATATACACCTCAGATCCTGATTCAGTATTAAAAGAGCATAATATGATATCCTGTTGACCAATTTGAATTACTTTTAATTTAGGAAGAACAAACATCGGTGTCATATATTTGATGTCATAATTTTTTAACTCATTTCCATATCTTACTATGATACCTTTATAATTATCAGTATTATCATTCATGCCATATACATAAAAATTCTTTTCTGGAATTTCAGCTAATAAAGGATATTTAGATTTTTTAAATGTATCTTCATTTGTAATATTCTTATCTAATTTGTCAATACTTAACTCTTTATTGGCTTGATGTTTGTTTAAATATAATATGACTATTCCAGCTAATATAACTGCTATTCCAAAATAAATATACTTTCTTTTAACGTTCATACTTAATTCCCCTCGTAGATAATTTAACTACTATAATAGTTTATGCACAAAGTTTTGTCAACTTGTTGAAACTAATGCTCTATTAATATATGATTGCAACGATTGTTTTATTAACAGAAAAATAAGCTCTAACTGAAAATGTCAGCCAGAGCTTACTTTTCTATTAATTAATAACCTTGAACTTTAAAAAAAGTATGTCCTCCAATAACCTTTTTTTCCGTAACTTTAACATAATCTCTACCATTAAAGGTATATGATTCTGTTGAACCTGATTTTTTGATTTTGTTTTTGTATAAGCTATTTGTGACAAACCAAAGACAAGTTCCTATAGGATTTACAATGCTATCCGGATTTAAGAAAAATTTTTGTGCTAATTCTAAGCATTCTTTCCAAGCAGTTGAGTTTATATCAGGCTTTAATGCAGATTCTGTTGTCATTCCTTCAAATGAATATTTTTTTAGTATTACTCCCGAATATGAATTTCCACCAAATTCGGATGAGTTTTTAGCCATTCTGTTTCTAACTACATAGCCGCAACCTCTTCTGCCTTGATCTGATTCACCCCTTGCTTCTGAATAGAGCATACGTGCAATAAGATCTGTTTGACTCCTGTCTTTTAAATCATTCGTACTGTTTAATGGATCTCCGTAACCCATAATTAATTCCTCCTTTATTATAATCAACATTGTTTTATAACCGGTTATGTTTAATAAAAAGGAATTAAATTCTTATTTGTAAACATTGACTTTAAATTAACTACCTTTGTGTTATTTGTTATTTCATAAATTGACAGGTTACATACCATTATTTATAATAAAACAATACAGCAATGAAATATTAAAAAACGGAGGCGTCTATGTCAGATCATTCCATGGAACTTTTTCAAACAGATACCAGACACTGGTTTGAACGTGCTCTTGGTACCCCTACCCTGGTTCAGAAACAGGCATGGCCTGAAATTGCAGCAGGCAGGCACACGCTTGTTTCTGCCCCTACCGGAACGGGTAAGACACTGACGGCGTTTTTGATATTTCTTGACAGGTTTTTAAACGAAGCAGCAGGCGGGCAGTTAAAACAGGAAGTGCAGCTGATTTATATCTCTCCTTTAAAATCTCTGGCTGGTGACATCAGGGAAAATCTCCGCCGGCCGCTGGAAGGAATTGTGGAGGAGAGAAAAAAGTCAGGGAATTATAACTTTCAGGAACTTTCCGTGGGAATCCGAACCGGTGATACCACACAAAAAGAGCGGAACCAGATGATTAAAAAACCTCCCCACATTCTCATAACAACTCCGGAATCCTTCTATCTGATGCTGACCAGTAAATCAGGACAGAAAATCTTAAAGACAGCAAAAGCGCTGATTATCGATGAGCTGCATGTGATGATTGACACCAAAAGAGGAGCGCATTTAATGCTTTCTGCAGCCAGACTGGACAAGCTTTGCAGTAAGCCTTTGCAGCGGATCGGATTATCCGCTACCATTGAACCTCTTAATCTTGCAGCCAATTACCTGGCTCCGGGAGAGGTTTCCATTGTGGCGCCTAAGATGAACAAGGAGATACGGATTGAAATAAAAAGTCCATTTTCAGACGGAGGTATTCAGGGGAAGGATTCTGTCTGGAAAGACATTGCAAAAACCATATATTCTTATATAGGAGGAACAGGCAGCTCTCTGGCATTTGTGGAAGGACGGGCATATGCAGAAAAGCTTGCCCATTTCATTAACGAGTTAGGCGGAGAAGGTTTCGCCCGCACCCATCACGGGAGTTTATCAAAGGAACAGCGTTTGGAAGTGGAGCAGGCACTGCGTAATGGTTCTTTGAAACTTCTTTGTACCACTTCCTCCATGGAACTTGGAATTGACGTAGGAGAAATCAAACAGGTATTTCAGGTTGGCTGCCCCCGCTCAGTCTCCAGCACTATGCAGCGGCTGGGCCGTGCCGGGCATAATCCCGGGCGTGTCAGCGTCATGTATATGTTTCCCAGAGAGGCTTCGGAAGGCTTATTTTGCGGATTTACCGCAGAAGCGGCCAGAAACGGGAAGATAGAATATGCCAGACCGCCCAGACTATGTCTGGATGTACTTGCCCAGCATCTGGTATCCATGGCATGTACCCAGGAATTCGGGGTGGAAGATGTGATGGGTATTTTAGCCCGGGCTTATCCATTTTATGAGGTAACAGCAGAGGATGTAAAAGATGTTTTGCGAATGCTCGCAGGTGATTATGAGCATGAACAGGATATTCCGGTAAGACCCCGTATTATTTACGACCGGATTCATGACCGGATCAGCGGGGATGCTTACAGCCGTATGCTGGCAGTCAGTGCAGGTGGAACCATTCCTGACAGAGGTCTTTATACGGTCCGGTCAGAGAGCGGAGTCAGACTGGGAGAGCTTGATGAGGAGTTTGTCTTTGAAAGCAGAATCGGGGATCGGTTTTTACTTGGTACTTTCGCATGGCAGATTGTCAGTATCATGCGGGATACGGTGATCGTATCACAGGCAAATCCTTCCGGCGCCAGGCTTCCCTTCTGGCATGGAGATATTAAGGGACGAAAACTTGGGACCGGACTTGCATTCGGGGAGATTTACCGCAGATTTAATGAGTCCGGCAGTACAGAAGCCCTATATCAAGAATTAACAAAGCTTGGCTTAGATGAAGTGACAGGAGAGCGTGCCCTGGATTATCTGCTCAGTCAGCAGAAAAGTACGGGAATTCTTCCGGATGACAGAACCATACTGGTAGAGCACTTTATGGATGAAAACAGCAATCATCAGATGATGGTTCATTCTGTATTTGGACGTCAGATCAATGAACCCCTGTCTCTTCTTGTGACTGAAGCAGCAAAGCTTCATATGGAGACTACCATAAACTGCACGGCAGATGACGATGGTTTTTTATTGTTTCCTTATGATGGAACCACTTTGCCTGATGGACTTATTTATGAAGTATCTCCTCAAAAGGCAGATGCCGTTGTCGCTGCATTACTTCCGGCGACCCCTTTATTTAACATGAATTTCCGTTACAATGCCGCCAGGGCGCTGCTTATGGGAGTAAGAAATCAAAAGCGTCAGCCGCTCTGGATCCAGCGAATGAAAAGTGCACAGATGCTGTCTGGCCTTGTAAAAGAGGAAACCCATCCCATACTAAGAGAGACAAAGCGGGAATGTCTGGAGGACTTTTGGGATTTAAAGGGACTGCAATCCATTTTATTTGAGATACAATCAGGAAACATCCAGATACGGGAAATGTACTTGGAGACACCTTCCCCCATGTCACTGCCTTTAAGGCGCCAGACAGAAGCTTCCATGATGTATGATTATGCTCCCACGACTCAGAGCATCCATGAGACGGTGAAGGAGGCGGTTCATGAAGCGGCCAACAAAATCACTCCCGAGCCTGAGCATCTGGCCCGTGTTTCTCAGAGAATACATCTTCCCGAAGATGAGGAACAGCTTCATACGCTTCTTATGATAGAAGGGGATATGGAAGCAGGAGAACTTGATATTCCTATTGAATGGCTGGAGTCCCTGGCTTTTAAGGGAAGGGCACTCTACGTAGAACCCGGCTTATGGATTGCGGCAGAGCATGCCGATGAATATGAAAATGCTCTGATAAAGGGACAGAAGAATGCAGGAAAACGCCTTGTCCAAAGAATGCTTAAGTATCGGGGAGCAAAAACATTAGAACAGACAGCTGAACGGTATTTATGGTCAGAGGAAAAGGCACTTGATATTTTAACTGCTTTGTGTGACCAGAGGAAAGTAATTTTACAGGATGACGTTTATTATCACGCAGACCTTTATGACAGAGCCAGAAATGAGACAATTAAAAACAGAAGAAAGCAGATCACCACCCTTCCTTCCGGGTGTTATGCCGCTCTTATGGCAATGCGCCTTCGGATAACCGCATCCCCCCTTGAACAGCTTCAAACTGCATTGGAAGGACTACTGGATCAGCCCTTTTATGTAGATCTGTGGGAGAATGTACTTTTGCCTGCGCGGGTGGGAAACTATCGCCCGGAACTTATGGATTCGCTGCTATCAGCGGGTAAAGTATTCTGGCAGCTGGAAAACGGTTCTGACCTTACGTTCCATCAGACTGCTGATATTGACTGGAGTGCAGATTTATCCGTAGTCCATGAACAGCTGGAGGGGGAGGAAAAAGCCGTATATGGTGCCCTGTTAAAACATGGTGCAAGTTTCATGCAGAGATTGGAAGAAATCATAGGGGGATCGCCTTATGAAGCCTTGTTTTCACTGGCAGAAAAAGGGCTTGTAAGTGCAGACAGCCTGATTCCGGTCAGGCAGCTTATGAACCGGGATAAATGGAACAAGGGAACTGTTCGCCAGCGGGTAAATGCCAGGACAAAAGTTTTATTAACCGGCAGATGGGAAGCAGTACGTCCGAGGAAGGAAGCAACCGTTGAACAACTGCTTGACCGTAACTTTGACAGAACCGTGATTGTGTGCAGGGAGACAATCAAAGGTCTGACCTGGAGTGCGGCACTGGAGACACTGCGGATCTGGGAATATACTGGCAGGGTGCGGAGGGGGTATTTTATTGAAGGCCTGTCAGGAATTCAATTTATCCGGGATAAAAATTATGCTGGAACCATGGTAAGTCTTTCAAATCCCGGCAAAGAAGTAATCTGGTTAAGCGGGGCTGATCCAGCCCAGCTGTGGGGGAAAGTATTAAAGCATAAGGAAGGAAAATCATTTCTGAATGTCCAGGGAACTGCAGTAGCATTATGGAAAGGAATACCAGCAGCCATTTTTGAACGCCAGGGAAAAGTCCTAAAGATATTTGATATGGATTGTGCAGGGGATGCGCTTAAGGTGTTTGTTAAGGAATTTATGGGACATAGGATATACCCTTTCCGAAACAGAATTGTAATAAAAGAGTACCCGGAGGAAGCTGAAAATTTGCTTCGTCAGGCAGGTTTTCGCCGCGAGCTGCAGGATTATGTTCTGTATTGCCTCTAGAGACATGGAAACCGTAAGGGGATCATAGATTTAAAAATAATGATATGATTGTGGGGGAGAATATGAATCTGCTAATTTCAATCTGTGAAAGTTTTTTAACACCTGCTAAGGTGATGATGTATTCCCTTACCAGATTTCATGAAGATGTTGATGTTTACTTATTATACAGTTCATTGTCCAAAGAAGAAATCAATGATTTGGAACTTTTTCTGATTAATAAGTGTAATGCAAGGCTTCATCCGGTCTGTGCCTCCGGATTTTTTACCAATGTTCCTCTTTCCGACCGGTATAAAAAGCCTGAATTGTATTACCGTATACTTGCGCCATATCTGCTTTCTGCAGAACTGGACAGGGTTTTGTATCTGGATGCGGATATTATTATCAATGGATCGCTGAATGAGTTTTACAATCAAAGTTTTGAAGACAATTATGCCGCTGCTGTCAGAGACCGGTTTGAAAACATCGATAAAGTGGTTCTGCTGAAAGAAAAGCTTGGATTAAAAAAAGAAGATGCATATTTTAATTCAGGAGTCATGCTGTTTAATCTGGCACTGTTTCGAAAAGAGATTAAACTTGAAGATATTATGGCTCTGATTGAAGAAAAAAGGGAAACTTTACGCTATTTTGATCAGGATGTATTAAACAGCCTGTTAAAGAACCATATAAAGCTTTGCAGCCAGGAGTATAATACCCAGACTTATCCCTTTGACCAATGCAGTCTCTCCGATATAAAAGCTGCTGCAGTTGTCATTCATTATACCGGACTCCCTAAACCATGGAGTCCGGATTACAATGGTACACTGGACTATTTATATTGGAAAAATGCATTGAATGCCGGATTTACCGAAGATTATCTTGACTATTGGGAGAAAAAATGCGGAAGTCAGGAAGCGGATAAAGAGTAAAATCACGATCCTGGCTGCACAATTGATTGAACATAAGCCAGCATTTCCTGTTTTGACTGGATCGTTTCCGCATGATCAACCATATGCTGCTGTTCTTTTTCCGGCAGGGAAAAAAAGTAATTCATTGCCTGGAATTCTTCCAATGCCAGCCCGAAACCCACAGGTAAATCAGCGCCCTGAGTGTATTTTTTCATAGAGACCTCCTTGTATTTTATAAAACAGATTATTTGTTATTATTGTATTTTTTTTAGTAACTATTCGGGAATAAGAAATTATTGTAAAACAGGTTCCTTTGAGGAATTATTATGCTGATTCCTTATTTTTCCGGTATGTTTGCCCACATGATCAGGTAGTAGAAATGGAGGTACAATGATACTAAGTGCCAGCCGCCGGACTGATATTCCGGCTTTTTATTCTGACTGGCTGTTAAACCGTTTAAGAGAAGGGTATGTGCTGGTTCCCAATCCAAGAAACCCTTCTCATTACAGCCGGGTACAGTTAAGTCCGCAGACCGTGGACTGTATTGTATTATGGACTAAAAATCCAAAAGAAATGATATCTAAGCTTGACG
The DNA here is from genome assembly GCF_003432035.1 of Lacrimispora amygdalina. GTDB lineage: Bacteria > Bacillota > Clostridia > Lachnospirales > Lachnospiraceae > Lacrimispora > Lacrimispora amygdalina. The sequence goes on along the minus strand of NZ_QOHO01000002.1, from coordinate 87,766 downwards.
TGATATCCGCTATGGGATATGATTTTTATATCCAGTTTACCCTTACTCCTTATGGAAGAGATATGGAGGAATATCTGCCGGATAAAAAAGAATTGATTGAGGTGTTTTTGAAGTTAAGCGCAAAAATTGGTTCCAATCGTGTTATCTGGCGCTATGATCCCGTAATTTTAACCGACAGGATGAATGTGGAATACCATTTAGAATGTTTTGAAAAGATGGCAGGTTTATTGGAAGGCAGCACAAACCGATGTATTTTCAGTTTTCTTGATTTTTATGCCAGACTGAAATCCCTGTTGCAAAATCTGGGAGTCCGCGACATACAGGAAGAGGACATGCTGAGGATTGGGCAAGGATTTTCCAGAAGTGCAAAAAGTCATGGGATTCAATTGTCCACATGCTGTGAATCTGTTGATTTAAGCCAATTCGGGGTCAGCCATGCGTCCTGCATCGATGGAGACTTAATTGAAGAGCTGATTGGCTGCAGCCTTCGCAAAAAGAAGGATAACGGGCAGCGTCCCGGATGTGGCTGTATGGAAAGTGTGGATATCGGCAGTTATGACAGCTGTGGAAATGGCTGCAAGTACTGCTATGGAGTTTATTCAAGAGAACGGACCCGTGTAAACCGGGAGAATCATGATCCGAAATCACCGGTTTTGTTTGGATCGGTTCCTCAGGATGCGGTTATATCAGTAAGACCTGTAAAGTCCTTAAAGGATGGGCAGATGGATTTCTTTCATCTCATTTAACATTTAATTGACAGACATATCTATTACATTCGTTGAGTTAACAACTATCTGATATTTTCTTACATTAAAATCATAAGACGAATGCAGCAAAACATATATTAAATAGGGCTGATTACCAGAAAGACAAGCTGGAAATCAGCCTGAAAAACTGAATTGAATTGGAAGGGGGTTCAGATTCTGACCGACAGAAAACGAATAGCCGGAAAAAAATTCAGAATGCTGTCACTGAGCAGTAAATTTACATTGCTGATTCTTGGTGTTTTAATGGTACCCATTGGAATTTTTATTCTGCTGTTTTTTCATAATATGGAAGCGTCCTTATACAAGGATGGACAAACACAGATGATTTATGAACTGGATAAAAGCTGCCAGAATGCGGAGCAGATTGCAGTAAACTGTAAATTATCTGCTGAGATCATTGTAAATAATGAATCCATCAATGATTTTTTAAATCAGATTGCGTCCGATAAAAAATTCAGTTTTATGGACATTCTGGACTTTTATGGAAAAGAGATCAGCGGAGTGCAGAAGATTGTCAAAAGCAATCCCTATATTTATAAGCTGAGAATATTTGTCAACTCCAATACCGTGAAGGAGATTATTCCTCTTCTCTACAAAGAAGATAAAATTACAGACTTAAAGTGGGGCAAAGACGGGGTACCGCCTACAGGAACCTGGTGTTTTGATTATGAGGATGCTTTGAGCCAGGCGGATGATCCGGACCATATCCCCAGAATTGCTTCCCTCATAACAAGGCTCAATGATTACCGGTACGGACGGTACGGCATTGTGGAATCTGCGGTCACCATGGAAAATATGTTTCCTGATCTCTATCATTCAACCGTGACAGACAGAACCTGTTTTATCGATTCGGATGGCATCATGTACAGCAGTCCGCAGCTTTCCTCTCTGTGGGAAAATCAAAAAGAAGATATGATGGATTTTATACATACTCTGGAAGAATCAGATTCGCTTACAAACGGCGCGGTCAGCAAAAGGACAAGAATTGGGGGAGAAGAGGTTTTAGCCGGCTGTGTAAAAATCAAATCCATTCAGGGATACTTAATCCGGATTGTCTCCACGAAAAATGAAAAAATGGCGCTTCGCACTTCGAAATTACAGTTTTCTCTTCTATGGATTATGATTGTCATCGTGCTGTTTTTATTTTCCAATAAGCAGGTAACCCATATATTAAGGCAGTTTTACGAGATCTACGATACGGTTTATCAGGTACAGAAGGGGGATTTAAAGGTAAGAGTAAAGAATATGAGCCGGGATGAATTCGGAGAACTGGGAATTGAGCTGAATACCATGCTGGACCGGATACAGAAGCTGATGAATGAAACCCTGCACCGCGAGCTGCTTGTAAAAGATGCGCAGATTAAGGCATTGCAGAACCAGATCAATAATCATTTTATTTACAATGTATTGGAATCAATAAAAATGATGGCGGAAATTGATGAAAAATATGAAATTGCAGATACTGTGGCTTCCTTCGGCGAGCTTTTGCGTTACAGCATGCGGTGGAAATCAGGCTACGTAATGGTGGAAGCAGAAATTGATCAGATCAGGAATTACCTGGCGCTGGTAAATTTGTGGTATGACGATGAAATTGTCTTAAGTATGGAGATTCCTCAGGAAATTCTGTGTCAGGAAATACCCAAGATGTCACTTCAGCCCATTGTTGAGAACGCAATCGGCCATGGGATGAGGGAATTTACAGAAGATACCTGTATCTATATGAAAGGAGAGATCATTGATGATGTCTGTTATATCCACATTACAGATTACGGGTGCGGCATGGAAGAAACTGAACTGGAAAAACTGCGCAAACGGCTAAGCGGTGAAATAGAAGATACATCCGGGCAGGAGAATGGAATTGGATTAAAGAATGTACATGACAGGTTACAGATTGGCTTTGGCCCGGATTATGGAATCGTCATTGAATCCAGAAAGCATGCTTTTACGAAGGTTACAGTAAAAATTCCATATCAGAAAAGAAAGAGGGAGATCAAATGAATCATGTGCTGATTGCAGAAGATTGTAAAATTATCAGAAAAGGAATCTCTGCCATGATTGCGCGGTGTCAGGTTCCAATTGAACAGATTGTCGAATGTAAAAATGGTCTGGAGGCACTGGAGATTATCCGGAACATGCCCATTGATGTTCTCATTACAGATATCAGAATGCCGGATATGGATGGAATAACGTTGGTAAAAGAGCTGCAAAAAAGCCAGTACATACCAAGAATTGTTGCAATCAGCGGATATGATGATTTTTCCTGCGCTGTTGATTTGCTAAGATGCGGAGCCAGAGAATATTTATTAAAGCCAGTGAAGCGGGAAGAACTGAATTCAATTATGATGAAGCTGGAGGAGGAGATACAGAAGGAGAAGGCTGAAAAACGGGCAAAGAGGGCGTTATGCTACAGTCAGATAAGGAGGATTCTTTTGTCTGAAAACATCACCAGAGAGGAGATGGAAGAGGCAGAGCGGTTAAAGTGGCTCAATGAGGAAACATATTCAGTAGTGATCAGCAGCACAGCTCTGGCAGAGGCGGAAGATACACGGATATTTATATTCCCTGATGTGGAGGGGTGCCAGGTGGCATTAATGGCAGCAAAAGAAGTGAAAGATTTTATTTTAAACAGGAGTGACTGCCCGGGCGTTGGAGTCAGCGATCCTTTTGAAGGGCTTTTGAATTTAAGAAAAGCTTATGAAGAAGCCAGACAGCGGAGAATCCGTGGCTTTTGTATGCAGGAAAAAGATGGGATAGCCAGTAAAAACTGTCTGATGCCCCAAAATGAAATGGAGTGTTTTGTGCAACGGATCGGAACCCAGAAAAACAGTAAAAATGAAGCGTTTCTTCTGGAACTTGCAGACAGAGTGAAAAAAGGAGAAGTGGAAGGATTACAGTTTCAGGAGTTTATTAGTCAGATTATTATGAGAGTCAAAGAATTTTACGGCAGAATCCTGGCAGAGGAAGAGATATCTTTGGAGAAACTCTGCCATATGCTTGAATTTAACAACATTGATGAGTACTGTACGGAAATCAGACGGACGTTTTCCTGTATCAATGAACGGGTGCTTCGTGAAAATGATGATTATAAAAGCCGCTTAAAGGTGGAGGAGGCGCTGGCCTATATGAATGAGAATTATTCCAGGAATATCAATATGGCGATGGTCTCCAATCACGTGTCCATGAATTACACCGTATTTTCCATTGCTTTTAAGGAATATACGGGTGATAACTTTGTCTCCTATTTACGAAAGATCCGTATGAATGAAGCAAAGCGGCTGCTGGCAGAAACCGATTATAAGATCGGCGAAATAGGACAGATGACAGGGTATGAAGATCCAAAGCATTTTATGAAGACTTTTAAGTGGGTGGCTGGTATTACTCCCAGTGAATTCCGGAAAAATTTAAGAGTGAAGGATGGGAAAACTGAAAATATTACACCAAAAACGAAAATAGTAACATTTTAATTAAGCCTTATAACATCTACAATAGAATTGTAGCAGATAAATGCCCCAGGTCAGAGGATCTGGGAGATTATTGGGCGGAGGTTTATGAATGAGAAAGAGACTTAACAAGTGGACTGCGCTGTTTACTGTTGGCGCAATGACGATGACCCTTCTTTCCGGATGCCAGAAGGCAGCATCCACAGATGGAACCGGGCAGACAAGCAAGGCTGAGGAGACAACACAGACAACTGCACAGACGACAACGGCGGAAGAAAAAAAGGATTCGGCAGATGCCGGTTCCACACCAAGGAATGAAACGCTTTATTTCAACGGACAGCAGTGGGGGACAATCAATGACTGGAATCCGTTAAGCTCTAATTCAAACAATGCAATGGCAGTCACACAGCAGGATAATGCAAGGGAAATTGTATATGAGACGCTTTTCATGTATAACATGCTGGACGGAAAACTTTACGGACTTTTAGGTAAGGATTATGCCTGGAACGATGGACAGACAGAACTGACCATAACCTTAAACCCGGATGCCAAATGGAGTGATCAGACTCCGGTTACTGCACAGGATGTTGCATACACCTTTGACTGCCATAAAAAATACGCCACTGCACAGGGCAGTGATTATTCCAACTACATTGATTCAGTAGAAGCAAAGGACGATCATACCGTAATATTTAAGGCGAAGTTGGATGACAAAGGTCTTCCTGTGAACCCATTAAAGGTTGTGGAATATGTTCCGAAAATTTATGTTATGCAGAAAGCCTACCTCCAGAAAGTGGAGCAGCGTAATGGCAACGATGCAGATAAGATCAAACAGGACCGGATGGACGATTTCGTTGCCTCCGGACCTTATAAATCCTATTACAATGACGATCAGAAAGTTGTTTTTGTAAGAGATGATAATTATTGGGGAAAAGCCCTGTGGGGAAAGCTTCCCGCACCAAAATATATTACCCACGTAATTTATGAGAATAATGCCGCAGGAGATACTGCGTTTAAATCTGGAGAGGTTGATGTTTCCCAGCAGTTTATTACCAATGTGCAGAAACTTTGGGAAGAAGACGGTTTGCCAATCTCTACCTATATTGATGAGGCACCTTACGGCGTCTGTGCCACCATGCCAACCGCTTTCTTTAATGTGGAGAAACCAGGACTTGACCGGAAAGAAGTAAGAAAAGCCATTGCCATGGCAGTTGATTATGATCAGATCATCGCTTCCGCCATGTCCAATCAGTCGCCAAGTTTTAAAGATGTGCCCCGTTCCATTATGAACCCTACTTCCGGGGAACAGGCGCTGGTGAATCAGGATGCGTTAAAGGATTATCAGTTCACAGGCAATGATGTGGAAGGAGCGAAGGCACTCTTAGACAAGGCTGGTATTGTGGATAAAGATGGAGACGGAATCCGTGAAATTGACGGCAAGAATCTTACCTTTAAGGCCGAATGTCCGGATGGCTGGACGGACTGGAATGCATCTTTGGAAATCGTCGCAGCAGCAGGAAGCAAAATCGGAATCGGAATTGAGACTTATTTCCCAGATGCCAATACCTTTTATGACGATATGACGACCAGGAAGTTTGATATCTGTATGTGGAATCCGCCTGCAGCTTCTGTTGCAAACCCATGGGGCAGAGCTATGGCCTTTATGTCCACCGATTACGCCAATCTTAAGGTAAACTGGACCGGCAACTACGGCGGTTATATCAATGAGGATGCAAACAATCTGTTAAAGAAGATCCCGTTAGAAACCAATAAAGATACACTGAAAGAGTATTATACGGAACTGAGCAGGATCTACCTGGATGAGGTTCCTTCCTTCTCCCTGATGTACAGACCGATGCTGTTTCACGCAGTGAATGAAAGTGTATGGACCGGTTTCCCACAGCTTGATGATGGTGACAACATTCCTCCAACAGACTGTACCGATGGTTACGGAATTGCAGCACTTTATAAACTGGTAAATGTAAAATAAGAGGAATTACAAAAGGGGTGAGACTTTGATGGGATATAAAAAATATTATACCAATAAAATCATCTGGTATCTGATAACTCTGGTAATTGCTGTGGTGCTGAACTTCATTCTGCCCAGACTGATGCCAGGTGATCCGGTCTCAGCCATTGCGGCCAGGGCGGTAGACGGCATGACCGATTCTACCGCAATCCAGGCCGTATATGAGGACTATGCGGAAAAATTCGGTGTTAATCTGCCTATGAGCACTCAGTTTCTTATTTTCATAAAGAATGCTTTGAGAGGGGATTTTGGAGTTTCCTTCAGCCAGTATCCGAGAACCGTTGGGAATATTATTGCTTCCTCCGTATGGTGGACCGTCTGTCTTCAGCTTCCTGCAATTTTGCTTGGCTGGATTCTTGGTAATGTCCTTGGAGCGGTTTCTGCCTATAAAAAAGGTATATTTGATAAAGGAATTCTTCCTGCATTTTTATTTATGAGCAATGTACCCGCTTTTGGCATGGCGACTGTTCTTCTTTATGTATTTTCACTGAAGCTGGGTCTGGCTCCTTCCAGCGGAGGGTATGGATTTGATTTGATTCCCAGCGCAAGCATTACATTTTTCCGTTCTGTTCTGGCTCATTACCAGCTTCCATTCTGGTCTGTTGTTCTCATAACGGTTGGTGGTCAGGCGATCGGAATGCGTTCCATGTCAATCTATGAATTAAATGCAGATTACGTAAAATACAGCCGCTTTATGGGTATTAAAGACAGAAAAATTGTGGGATATGTATTTCGCAATGCCATGCTTCCCCAGATCACAGGTCTTGCCATGTCCATTGGAACCATGATCGGAGGGGCGCTGGTTGCGGAAATTATCTTCAGTTATCCGGGTCTTGGAACCACACTGCTGGCTGCTGTCAAAGGAAGGGATTACCCCTTAATATCTGCCTGTACACTGATTATTACAATCATGGTATTACTGGCTAATTTATTTGTAGAGCTGATTTACGGTGTCATTGATCCCAGGATCAAGGCAGCACAGCAGGATTAGGAGGGCGAGTGATGAAAAACCAGATCAGACAGATTTTCCATTCCCCTAAATTTACAGTGGGATTTATCATATTTGCGGCATTGCTTGTGTTAACCGTTTTTTATCCTTTGATTGTGACCAATGATCCTTTGGAGATGGTTGGGCAGGGGAACTTTTTTAAGCCGGGAACCTATATTTCAGTCTCGGAAGCGGTGAATACAAATCCATATACCTTAAATTTAAATGCGTCCTCCAGCAGGCTTGAGCAGAATTTAAGCATGGAGGAACGTATGGCCATGGCTGACTGGCTTAATCAGTTTGCAGGCCTTTCTTCAAAGGAGATGGATGTAACGGATGCCGGGGAGCTTGTTTCACTGTGGAAAGACCATTATGATTCTGCCAGTGAGCAAAAAGGTCTTATCGCCGCCAGAAAAAAGTATTTCAGCCGTCTTGACAAAAAGATTACAGGACTGCTTGAGGACAGAGATGTTCTTTTGGCTGAAAAGAATCAGGAGACGGGGGAAGTATCGGTTAAAAAGACCATACCCTCCACCTCTTATGTCAATGTTAAGGATGTAGGAAGCAGACGGGTATTCATACTGGGGACAGATAATTTCGGACGTGATGTACTGACAGAGCTGGTGGCAGCGATTAAAACCTCTTTAAAAATAGGATTTATTGCAGGACTGATTGCCACAACCATTGGGCTTTCTCTGGGACTGATTGCCGGGTATCTGGGGGGAGTCATCGATGACTTTATTTTGTTTATCACCAATCTGTTTACTGTGATTCCCAGCTTTATTCTTCTGATTCTCATTTCCTACAGCATAGGTAAAAATGCCAGAGGGGTGATGATGGTGGCAATTATTATCGGACTTACCTCATGGACCTGGACTACCAGATCGGTTCGTTCCCAGGTGATTTCTCTTCGAAACAGAGATCACGTGAATCTGTCGAAGCTTTCCGGGCACAGTCTGTTTCGGATTATTCTGACCGATATTCTTCCGTACATAGCATCTTACGTTGTAATGGCACTGATTTTACAGATTTCCTCCGGGATTCTTGCGGAAGCGCAGTTATCTATGATCGGGCTTGGTCCTGCGACAACCACGGTATCCACTCTTGGTCTTATGATGAACTGGGCGATGTCGTACAGTGCACATTTGAATGGGGACTGGTGGGCTTATTTTCCTGTCATCATTTCCATCGCACTGATTTCATTTTCCTTAAATCTGATGAATACGGGTCTGGATCAGATATTTAATCCGCAGTTAAGAGAGTGAGGAGGATAAAAAGTGGGAAAGACAATGCTGGAAGTGGATCACTTAAAAACGAAATATATTACCAGATTTGGGGAAAATGTCTTTGCAGTTGACGGAATATCGCTTAAAATAGAAGAAGGAAAATCTCTTGGAATCGCAGGGGAATCAGGCTGCGGAAAATCCACACTGGCACTGAGTCTGATGGGGTATTATTTTGCACCCCTTCACTATCAGAGTGGGACCATAAAGGTGGATGGAGTGAATATAACCGGAATGAAGCCGGATGAGATCCGTAAGAAGGTACTTGGCAATGAAATTGCTTATATCCCTCAGGCTGCCATGAATGCCTTAAACCCCACACAGAAGATTATCTCTTTTATTGAAGATGTTATCCGGGCCCATAACCCGGGTGCTGGAAAGAAGGAGATTTATGATCTTGCAAGGGAGCGGTTTGAAATTCTGGGACTGCCGGAAAGTGTCTTAAAGAAACATGCTGTGGAACTGTCCGGAGGTATGAGGCAAAGGACAGTCATCGCCATATCCACGATTTTATCACCTAAAGTATTGATTGCAGATGAACCTTCCTCTGCTCTTGATGTGACTTCCCAGAAGATGGTAATCAAAATGCTTCGGAACTTAATGGAAAAAGGCTTTATTAAATCCATGATATTCATTACCCATGAGCTTCCTCTCCTTTATAATGTCACGGATGAGATTATGGTGATGTATGCGGGGCAGATCGTGGAGCATGCAACTGCAAAGGAGATGGTTTTTGATCCTCTCCACCCATATTCCAAAGGCCTGATGGGTTCCCTCCTGGTTCCGGAGAAGGGGGCAAGAGATGCCAAGCTGACTGCCATACCGGGCACTCCGCCTAATTTAAAAAATCCACCCAAAGGCTGCCGGTTTGCTGATCGCTGCCGATATGCAAAGCCTGCCTGTATGCTTCACCCAATTGCGGAAAGCCGCCTGGAAGACGGCCGGATGTACCGCTGTTATCTGGAAGAAAAGGAATTAAGGGAGGTATACCAGGATGAGTGAAGAAAAAAGGCCAGTACAGAACAGCTCCTGTTTAAGCGGAACTGGTGTGACGAAGATCTTTGGAATGGGGAAAGAAAAAACAGTGGCAGTGGATCATGTGGATTTCCAGTTCCGGGAAGGTGAGATTGTATCGATCGTGGGTGAGAGCGGTTCGGGGAAGACAACTCTTTCTAAGATGCTGTTGGGATTAATCAGTGTTACAGAAGGGGAAATCTGCTTTCAGGGAAAGCCCCGTGATATTAAAGGCTATCGTAAGAAGAAAGAGTATTGGAAGGGAATTCAGGCGATTTTTCAGGATCCGTTTTCCTCCTTTAATGTATTTTATAAAATTGATCAGGTGCTTTTAGACTGCATTAAAATGAGAGGCGGCGCCAGACTTCCTTATGATAAAAAGGTGGAGATGATGACGGAAGCCTGCCGTTTTGTTAATCTGAAATTTGAAGAACTGACCAACAAATACCCCTTTGAACTTTCCGGCGGTCAGATGCAACGGCTGATGATTGCAAGGATCTTTCTTTTAAAGCCGGCGATTTTGCTGGCAGATGAGCCCACCTCCATGATTGATGCCTGTTCCAGAGCCACCATACTGGATATGCTGTTAAAGCTGAGAGATGAAACCAACATGACCATTATTTTCATCACTCATGATATCGGGCTTGCTTTTTATATTTCAGATTCCATTTACATAATGGAACATGGAAAATTTGTGGAATCAGGAACTGCGGAAGCTGTGATTCTAAATCCCAAGGCGGCATATACAAAACGCCTCATTAATGATGTACCAAAAATTCATGAAGAGTGGGACTTATCGACTGTCTGACTGCGGATTGAGAGGAGAATGTATGAAGAAAAGGGTAATAGACAAAGCATTTGTAATGCGGATTGCTTCAGAAGAAACCTGGTATCCGGCAACGGTGCCTGGCAGCGTGTATGGTGATCTTCTGGACAATGGAGTGATAGAAGATCCTTACTGGCGGGACAATGAATTAAAAGCGCTGGAGCTGATGAAGGAAGATTTTGAATATGTGGGCGTTTTTGATGGAGATGACGAGATATTAAAGCAGGAAAAAGTATACCTTCACTTTATGGGACTTGATACTCTGGCAGACATCTATTTAAATAACACCCCGCTTGGCAGTGTAAATAACATGCACCGCCAATGGGAATTTGAAGTGACAGATATAATAAAGCAGACAGAAAATGAGCTTCGGGTGGTATTTCATTCTCCCACAAGGTTTATTGAAAAAGAGTATGAAAAGGAAAAAATCGGAGGTTCAGAGGATGCCATGCGGGGCTTTTCAAAGCTGAGAAAGGCACATTGCATGTTTGGCTGGGATTGGGGTCCCAGACTTCCAGATGCCGGTATCTGGCGGGATATTTTCCTGACCGGTGTAACCGGCGCCAGTTTTAACAGTATTTCGGTCAGCCAGCGACATGAACCGGAAGGGGTTTATTTGAATTTTAAGGTTTTAGTAAACCGAATTGGCGATAACCGTCTGCTTGATTGGGAGAAAGATAACGAAGAGCTTCTTAGAGAAGGTTATACTTTGAGCATTACGGTCACAGATCTGGCAGACGAAAGCCAAAAAAAGGTTCATACCTTTGGTGGGAAGTCAGAAGAGATCCTTATTGAAAACCCCAGGCTTTGGTGGCCCAATGGGTATGGGGAGCAAAATCTTTATTCTGTACTGGTCCGACTTTTGAAAAATGAGGAAGAGGTCGATACCTGGGAAAAGAGAATCGGTCTTCGAACGCTTACAATGAAAAGAACAAAGGATGAGTTCGGCGAATCCTTTGCCCATGAGGTTAACGGAGTCAGCTTTTTTGCCATGGGAGCTGATTACATTCCTGAGGACTGTATGTTAGGCAGATGCAGTGAGATGAGAACAAGGCAGCTGCTGACCCAGTGCAAGGAAGCGAATTTTAATGTAATCCGGGTCTGGGGAGGCGGTCATTATCCCTTTGATGCGTTTTGGGATATCTGCGATGAACTGGGGCTGGTGGTGTGGCAGGATTTCATGTTTGCCTGCGCACTTTATGATCTGACAGAGGAATTTGAAGAGAACGTCCGAAGGGAATTAATTGATAATATCCGGAGAATCCGCAGTCACCCAAGTCTTGGACTCTGGTGCGGCAACAACGAGATGGAGATGTTTACAGATACGGAAATCTGGGGCTGTACTCCCAGACAGAAAGCCGATTATATCAAGCTCTATGAATATATAATACCGAAAATATTAAAGGAAGAGGATCCACATACCTTTTACTGGCCTGCCAGCCCCTCATCCGGAGGAAGTTTTGACAACCCCAACGATGAAAACCGGGGGGATGTCCATTATTGGGATGTGTGGCATGGAAACAAGCCTATTACAGAGTACCGCAAATTTTATTTCCGCTACGTTTCAGAATTTGGTTTTCAGTCATTTCCATCAATAAAGACAGTGGAGACTTTTACGGAGAAAGAGGACAGAAATATCTTTTCCTACGTCATGGAAAAGCATCAGCGCAATTCCTCAGCTAACGGGAAGATTATGAACTATATGGAGCAGACCTTTTTATACCCCAGTGATTTTGATACGCTTCTTTATGCTTCCCAGCTTTTGCAGGCAGAGGCGATCCGCTATGGAGTGGAGCACTTTAGAAGAAACCGGGGGCGCTGTATGGGAGCGATTGTCTGGCAGCTTAATGACTGCTGGCCCGTTGCTTCGTGGTCGTCCATCGATTATTACGGAAGATGGAAAGCGCTTCATTACTATGAGAAGCGGTTTTTTGCACCTCTCATGATTTCCTGTGAGGAAGAGGGAATACTTACTCAGGACACCAATCCCAACGCCCAGCCTTATGAGGTGATTAAATCCATACGACTGTGCGTGGCCAATGAAACCCGAACGGATGAAAAGGTGACCGCTGTCTGGGAACTGAGAAAAAATACCGGAGAGATAGTGAAAAGCGGGCTGGAAGAATGTGTGGTACCAAAGCTTTTTTCTCTGTGGTTTGAACCGGTTTCAATGCAGGATGCCAGTCTTTATGAGGATTATGTTAGTTATAAACTGGAGCAGAGGGGAGAAACCCTGTCCCAGGGAACGGTCTTATTCTGTCCGCCCAAACACTATCGTTTTATTGATCCACAGCTGACTGTACGGTCAGACGGAGAATTTCTGATCGTGGAGGCAAAGGCTTATGCCCGTTCTGTAGAAATTCGCAATAAAGAGGATAATCTACTGTTAAGCGATAATTTCTTTGATATGAATCCGGGTGAAAGAAGAGTCAGGGTTTTAAAAGGCCTGCCAGAGGAGTTAACTGTGAGAAGTGTTTATGACATCCGATAACAATGAATGAAAAGAAGGGATAGATAAAAATGGATATAAAAAAATTGGTTGGGGAAATGACATTGGAGGAGAAAGCGGGATTGTGTTCAGGAGCGGATTTCTGGCATACAAAAACAGTCAATCGGCTCAATGTTCCGGCCTCCATGGTGAGTGACGGCCCTCATGGGTTAAGAAAGCAGGATGAGAAAAGCGATCATTTAGGTGTCAATGACAGTATAAAGGCAGTCTGTTTTCCTACCGCATGTGCAACCGCTTCCTCTTTTGACCGGGAACTGCTTACAAGCCTTGGTGAGGCTTTGGGAGATGAGTGTCAGGCGGAGAATGTCAGTGTCATACTGGGACCTGCTGTTAACATTAAGCGTTCGCCTTTGTGCGGCAGAAACTTTGAGTATTTTTCGGAAGATCCCTATCTTGCGGCTGAGATGGCAGGAAGCCATATTAAGGGCGTGCAGAGTAAGAAGGTAGGTACCAGTTTAAAGCATTTCCTTGCCAACAATCAGGAACACAGGCGCATGACCTCTGATTCTGTAACAGATGAAAGAACACTCAGGGAAATTTACCTGGCTGCTTTTGAAGGGGCGGTAAAATCTGGAAAGCCCTGGACCGTGATGTGTTCTTACAATAAAATAAACGGAACTTATGCCTCGGAAAACAGGCGTTATTTAACGGATATACTAAGAGATGAATGGGGCTTTGACGGCTATGTTATGAGTGACTGGGGAGCAGTGAATGACCGTGTTGCCGGGGTGATGGCAGGGCTTGATTTAGAGATGCCTTCTTCAGGCGGAGTCAATGATGCACGTTTGGCAGAAGCAGTGAGAGAGGGACGGCTGGAAGAAGAAGTTCTTGATCAGGCCGTCACCAGAATTCTGACCATTGTTGACCGGTACTTAAAGAACCGGAAGCCGGAAACAGTATGGGATAAAGATGCCCATCATGAACTGGCGAGAAAGATGGAGGGGGAGTGTGCAGTTCTCCTGAAAAATCAGGGAATACTACCTCTTTCTGATTCCGATGAAGTGGCATTTATCGGCTATTTTGCGGCCCACCCCAGATACCAGGGAGGCGGCAGCTCTCACATTAATTCCACAAGAGTAGAATCTGCTGTGGAGGCAGCCAGAGATAAGGGAGTAATCTATGCCCAGGGATATGAGATCGATGCAGATCAGAGGAACAATACCTTGTTAGAGGAAGCGGTTGCAGTAGCAAAGAAAGTAAAAACAGCTGTTATTTTTGCCGGACTTCCCGATTCCTTTGAGTCAGAGGGATATGACAGAACTCATATGGGGATGCCGGAATGTCAGAATGCCTTAATTGAGGCGGTGTCCGCCGTTCAGCCCAATACAGTAGTGGTGCTTCACAATGGCTCACCAGTAGAGATGCCTTGGATTAATAAGGTAAAGGGAGTGCTGGAGGCATATTTAGGCGGTCAGGCAGTTGGCGGTGCAGTTGTGGACATTTTATACGGCCATGTAAACCCAAGCGGAAAGCTGGCTGAGACATTTCCGATCAAGCTGGAAGATAATCCGTCCTATCTTTATTATGGCGGAGAAAAGGATCGGGCAGAATACCGGGAAGGAGTATTTATAGGATACCGGTATTATGATAAAAAGAAAATGGAAGTGCTGTTTCCATTTGGCCATGGACTAAGTTATACCACCTTTGAATACAGCAATATGAAAGCTGATAAATCTACCATGAAGGACGATGAAACTGTGACCGTTTCTCTTGATGTCACCAATACAGGTAAGATTAAGGGGAAAGAGGTTGTACAGATTTACGTGGAAGCGCCGGATAGCCATGTAATCCGCCCGGTAAGAGAACTGCGTGAATTTGCAAAGGTTGAATTAGAGCCTGGAGAAACAAAAACAGTGACTTTTACCCTTGGTAAACGGGCATTTTCCTACTACCATGTGGAATTAAAAGACTGGTTTGTACAAACGGGGGCTTATCTCATACATGCAGCATCCTCTTCCAGAGATCTTCGCCAGATGATAAGTTTGATCGTTGAATCAACAGTGAAAGAACCGGTGGTTTACCATTTAAACAGCACAATAGGGGATATTTTATCAGATCCGGAGGCTGCCAGGATAATTGAACCGCTTATTGACCGTTTTAAAAAAGGAAGTGCTTTTGGTAATTCAGACGGAGATTCAGCAAAAACGGCAATTACACAGCAGATGGACGACGCCATGTTCCGATATATGCCTCTTCGCCAGATATTAAGCTTTGCGCCGGATGTCAGCTCTTTAAAAGAACTGCAGGAATTGGTGGACTGTATTAATGATAAGAAGTAGAAACATAATTATATAAGTTTAAAGAAGAGACAGGCAGACGAAAATAAAAGCTGAGCGTTGATTGTTCTGAATGGACATTTCAACGCTCGTTTTTTGTGCTTTATCGGATATTTCGGTTGCCATTGAATTGTATGATCTGATTTGGTATGCTGATAATAATATAAGATTGTCAGCTTAAACGGAGGCTATATGGAAAACACGTTGTATATCAAAGATAATATGGATTCACCTAATTACGAAGTTTTTTACAAAGATAATATTCCTTCTGTGGATCATCCTCTCCATTACCATGATTTTCTTGAAATATATTACCATGCGGAAGGAGACTGCGATTATATCATTGACAGCAGGATTTATACCCTGAAACACGGAGATATTGTACTGATTAACAATCAGCGTTTACATCGGGCTGTGATAAAGGATATGACAAAACCATACCGGCGGTTTGTCTTATGGCTGGAATATAATTACCTGGAGACATTGCTGGGTGGAAAAATTGAATATAATACAATGATAGGAAAGGAGAGCAGAACAGAGATATTCCGTCTTCCCGGACAGCAGAGTGAAGAAATCGAATCTATTTTCAGAAAAATGTGCCGGGAGAGTGAGGTGGAGGATTTCGCAAGTTCTTATCTTCAGGAGAGTTATTTAAGTCAGCTCCTTTTGCTTTTTTGCCGATACAGTCAGAATTCTCAGTCAGTGGAAGAGACCACGTTTGAAAACGATGAGATGATTCAATCCATTATGGATTATATTGACCAGCATTATATGGAACCGATCACCCTGGATATGATAGCCCGGCATTTCTTTATGAATAAATATCATCTTATGAGAAAATTTAAAAAGCATACACGTATGACCATTATGGATTACTGTAAAAAGCGGCGGCTGATAATTGCAAGAAATTATCTGATGGAAGGGGCAAGAATACAGGATATCTATAAATTAAGCGGGTTTGATGATTATTCCAACTTTTTCCGGGCATTTAAATCTGCATACCAAATGTCCCCCAGAGACTATAAGAACTATATGATTCAAAGCCATAACAGTACCATACAGCTGGCAGTGGACCGCGATCAGATTAATAAGAAACATTAAAGTCGGAAATTGTCAACATTTGCAATGTTCACGCCAGTTTTCGTTATTTATTCTGGATTCATAATGTTATAATTTATACAAGAGATTGTAATGGATCTCAGAGAAAAATGGCAATATGTACAATGAGAAGGAGGATTATTTATGAAAAAGGCTATTAGTTTTTTATTGGCTGGTGTTATGGCAGCATCCTTGACTGCCTGCTCCGGTTCCGTGAAAGAAACGGCTCCTGCAAAACAGGAAGATACAAAAGCAGCTGAACAAACCAGTGAGAGCAAAGGAAGCGGGGAAAAAGTGGAGATCAGTTTCCTTGTAACAAAACCGGAAATTGTTCCCCAGTTTGAAGAGACATTCAAGCGTTACACAGAATCTCACCCCAATGTGACAATTACTGCAATTCCATTGTCAGGACAGACGATATATGAAAAACTTACATCCTTATATGCATCTGGGAATGCGCCTACGATCACAATGGTAGGAGGACCGGAATTTACATCTTTTAAAGATAATTTTTTAGATATTACGGATACAGATTTTGCAAAAAAAGTTTATAGCTGGGCACAGGATAAGACGAAATCAGACGGAAAAGTTCTTGCCGTTCCCACAACCGCTGAAGGTATCGGCATTATGTACAACAAAAAAGTAATTGAGGCAGCCACTGGAAAAGAGTTTGATCCTTCTTCTATTAAATCCAGAAAAGAGTTTGCACAGCTTTTAGAAGAGATTTCAAAGACTGAGTACGCACCGGTTCAGATTACCAATAAGGACTGGCTGTTAGGTTCTCATCTGACTTCTGTTTTATATGGTGCAGTAAGTAAGAACTACGATGAGAGACAGGCTGTCATTGAGGCTTGCCGCAAGGGAGAATACAATTTTGCTGACAGCCAGGTGTTTAACAACTGGATGGATACATTTGATCTTCTCATGAAATACAACAAATACGCCAAGTCACCTCTTGCCAATGCTTATGAGGATGATCAGTTAACAATGGCAAGTGATGAAGTTGCTTTCTGGCCCATCGGCAATTATATTTATCCAAACATTGTAGATATTAACCCGGATGCCCAGGTTGGCCTGATGCCTTATCCAATGGGAGATGACGAAGCAGCTGTTGGAAACAAGGAAATTGTATTATCTTATTCCATGTTTGCCATTGACGCAAAGCAGTCCAAACCGGAGCAGCAGGCAGCAGCCATCGATTTCTTTAACTGGCTGGTTACTTCCAAAGATGGTCAGGATTCCTATGTCAACACCCTTATGTTTGTACCGATTTTTGAAGGTTTTGAAGTTCA
This sequence comes from Lacrimispora amygdalina, assembly GCF_003432035.1. Taxonomy (GTDB): domain Bacteria; phylum Bacillota; class Clostridia; order Lachnospirales; family Lachnospiraceae; genus Lacrimispora; species Lacrimispora amygdalina. Next base: position 70,244 of record NZ_QOHO01000002.1, on the reverse strand, counting down.
GCCTTCCAATCCGGTAGCAAAGCAGATTGTTTCTTATATGGAACAGGGAAACACCCTGGAGAGAATGAGCGATTATTTCCCAGCTGGTGTTATGAATCAGTTTGGCGCAACCATGCAGCAATATCTGGATGGAAAAATAACCAGAGCAGATGTAGCCAATCAGTTTAAGGATAAATGGGTGGAATTCTCCAAGAAATAAAAGATGAAATGGGAGATATTATGTATAAAGAAAAATCAAAATTGAAAAGTTTTCAGGTTTTTGTTACATTTGGGTTAATCCCTTTGTTGGTTTTTAGTATCGTAGTACTCATCCCTTTCTTTTCCGGTCTGTTTTTATCGCTTACGAATTGGAATGGTTCCTTAGACGGCAAAATTGAGTTTATAGGAATCGGAAATTATATTTCAGCAGTCAGGGACCCCGCATTCTGGGGTTCCCTGGGTAAAACGTTTTATTATGTTTTCTTTGTTATGATCTTAACAAATACATCTGCTTTTTTATTCGGTTTGCTGGTAACCAGCGGTATGAAGGGACAGAATTTTTACAGAGCGGGGTATTTTACGCCTAATCTGATCGGCGGCGTGATTTTAGGGTATATCTGGCAGTTTATCTTCTCCAGAGTATTTGTTTATTTCGGTACAAAGACCGGAATACCAATTTTTGAAATCAGCTGGCTGACAGATCCCCATGCAGCGTTATGGGCGCTGATCATCGTGGGTGTCTGGCAGAATGCTGGTTATATGATGTTAATTTATATCGCTGGCTTTGTTGGAATTGATAAAAGTCTGATTGAAGCGGCACGGATGGATGGAGCCAGCCCCCTTCAGATGCTTCAGAAAATAAAAATACCCATGATGGTGCCGGCGTTTACCATCACGCTGTTTCTCACCCTGAGAAAGGCATTTATGGTTTATGATGTGAACTTATCCCTGACCAAGGGCGGACCTTACAATACAACAGAGCTGATCTCCATGCATGTTTACAATGAAGCTTTCTTAAACCAGAACATGGGTCCTGGTCAGGCAAAGGCATTTTTGCTGTTTGTACTGGTCGCTGCTATTGCAGTTGCGCAGGTGGCAGTTCTAAAGAAGAAGGAGGTTGATGCCATATGATGACACAAAGAAGAATCAACTCCCTGATAAAACAGTTGTTCGCTGTTTTGTTTCTGGTTTTTATGCTTTTACCTTTCTTTCTTGTCTTAATTAATGCACTAAAACCAAGAATTGAAATAATTAAGAACCCCATGGCGCTTCCCCATGCCCTGTCACTGGCCAATTTTACAAAAGCCTGGGTGACGATGAAATTTGGAACTGTGCTGATAAACACTGCTTATATCACGGCATTTTCTCAGATTCTGCTGATTGTATTTGGTGCAATGCTTTCTTATATGCTGGTTCGCTGGGACTTTAAAGCCAACAAAATTATCTTTACAGTATTAATCTGCGCCATGATCATTCCGTTCCAGTCATTAATGATTCCATTTGTCAGTATTTTTGGAAAACTGGGACTGATGAACAGCCGGACAGCGCTGATATTTTTCTACATGGGCTTTGGTATGCCTATGACTACGTTTATGTATCACGGCTTTATGAAAGGAATATCAAGAGAGATGGAGGAAGCTGCCCTGATCGATGGCTGCTCACACTTTTACTGCTTCTGGAAAATCGTATTTCCGAATTTAAAGCCAATTACAACCACAATACTGATTGTTAATATATTATGGATCTGGAATGATTTTCTTCTTCCTTCTTTAGTTCTCATCAAGGATAAGAACAGGACGATTCCCCTTTCCACATTCTACTTCTTTGGTGAATATACCGCGGAACTGGGTCTGGCTATGGCCGCTTTAATTTTAAGTGTTTTGCCTGTTGTTGTGATTTATCTTTTCCTTCAAAAGCAGATTGTGACAGGGGTTATGGATGGGGCTATTAAATAACGGAGGTAAGCCGACTTGAATATATCGAACAAAATAATGCTGATAACATATCCGGACAGCATTGGAGGAAATCTGGTTACATTAAGAAATGTACTGAAAGAATATTTTGAAGATGCCGTTGGAGGGATACATATTCTGCCCTTTTTTCCTTCCAGCGGAGACCGGGGATTTTCCCCCATTACTTATGAATCTGTAGAACCTGCTTTTGGTAACTGGGATGATATTAAAAAACTGTCAGAAACGTATTATCTGATGTGTGATGTGATGGTAAATCATGTTTCCAAAAGGAGTAAAGAATTTCTGGATTATCTTGAGAAAGGCGAAGCTTCCCCTTTTGCCGACATGTTCCTTGATTATGAGCAGTTCTGGGGAGAGGGAAGACCGGATGAACAGGACATAAACCTGCTCTACCGTCGAAAAGATGGAGAGCCGTATCAGAGTTTTGTCCGGGCAGATGGAAAGACCGTGAAGCTTTGGTGCACCTTTACCAATGAGCAGATTGATCTGGATCTTCGGACAGAGACAGCAAAGCAGTACTTAAGAGAGAATTTCAACCACCTGGCCTTAAATGGCATCAGCATTATCCGCCTTGATGCACTGGGCTATGTGGTGAAAAAACGGGATACAAGCTGTTTCATGGTTGAACCGGATATCTGGAACGTGATTGATGAGATAACCGGGATGGCTGGTGACAGGGCATGGCTTCTGCCTGAAATTCATGATACATGGGAGACAGCAAAGAAGTTAGAGGACCATCACGTCTGGAGCTATGATTTTGTACTGCCGTTCCTGATGCTTCATGCCATTTATACCGGGGACACAAAAAAACTGGCAGGCTGGCTGAAGGTGGCTCCCCGTACACAATTCACGGTTTTGGATACTCATGACGGAATTGGTGTTTATGATGCCTATGACTGGGTTGACGAAGAGGAAGCAGCCGCATTAATTGAACGGATTGAAGACCGCTTAAGCTATCAGTTTAAGCCGCTGAACCCCGAGAAGAAACGGTTTAAAAAGGCATATCAGCTTTACACAACCTACTTTTCAGCGCTTCATGAAAATGAAAAAGCATATTTACTTGCCCGTGCGGTACAGTTCTTTGCGCCGGGAATTCCACAGGTGTATTACGTTGGAATGCTGGCAGGTGAAAATGATTATGCGGCACTGGAACAGTCAGAAGATCACAGATCGATTAACCGCCATAATTATACGGTGGAAGAAATCAGAGCCTGCGCTCAGAAAGATGTTGTGAAAAAATTAAGATCACTGATGCAATTTCGAAATACGTTCGGTGCTTTTGATGGAGATCTGGAGGTTGCTGTCCCTTCAGAGGGGATCTTAATTATGAGAAGGACCGCAAATAATAAGTGGGCGGAGTTGATCTGTAATTTTGCGGATTTGGATTTTTCCATTTGTTATATGGAACAGGGAACCACTCAGAGGCTTAAGGTCTAATTATATTTCGGGGTATTTTTCCCCAGACAGGTGAGGTCCGGGGAAATACCCTGGGCTTTACTTAGTCTTGATTTCCCTCATAAATGCCGTACTTATGAAATTTATACCAGTTAAGAATCTCATTTTCTGGGGCAATATTTAATGCAATAAGAACCTCTCTTGCAAATTCCAGAGGCGAAGCTCCATTTGCAGTAATGATTTTTTTATCTCTTACCGCCGGCTCCACAATATAGTTTTTTTCTCCTGTATAAGCATTTTTGGCCCACTGCTTTAAATTATCGCAGTCATTGCTGGTATGTCGGACGTCATTTAACAGCCCAATTGTACCCAGGAATGCAGAAGCATCACAGATGCCAGCTAAAATTCTTCCATCATGAAAACACCTTTCAGCCAGCGGCTGGATCTGCTGTGCTGATTCACCCCTCCATGAGGTACCGCCGATGAGAATGAGAGCCTCATAATCCATTGGCATATCATGTATATCATAATCAGGAACAACCCGGAATCCGCCAATGGATTCCACTGCCTTCTTTTCTAAGGATACAGTCTTTACATCATATTGATCCGCATCAAATGTCCGGATTGCGGAAGATAAATAGGCAGCTTCCCAATCTGCAAATCTTTCTAAAATTACAAATAATACATTCTTTTTCATATTGTTCTCCTGTTCTTTTTCTATTCCAGACTTCAAGTGGCAGACAAATACAATTACATTTTGTGCTCAATGGGCATTGCTGTTTGATTTTTATAATCGATCACATAACCGTTCCCTGTCTCCATTGATAGAAAACTGGCATAAGAAGGGGTGATTTTGATCAGCCTCATAGCAGGATCACCTTTATAACGGTCAAAATGATGAGGCAGACCGGACTGGACATATCCTATTATCTGTTCATTCGAATCACTTAAGGGATGGGAAAGCAAGGTTCCAATACCTCTGATCTGAATGGCATCAATGCTTAAGGCAACAGAATTGTTTTTGCTTATCTGCTCATATTTGTTGGAGTCAGCTTCTGTCACAAAGTAAAAACATCCCTCGTAAGTATAAATATTAACGGTTCGGGCAGAAACGCCTTCCTTATTTCTCGTTGCAAGAACCATAAGTTTATCTTGTCCAATTTCTTTTTCGAAACCTTCCAGTGCTTTTTCAATTATTTTATCCATGTTTGATCTCTCCTTTTTTTTTAAGTATATCATTCCATTGTTGACATCTGTATGTCAATGATTTAAGCTAATTTAAAAAAATGGAAGTGATGAGATGAAAATAGACAGGCTTATTGCAATTATCATGATTCTTTTAGAGAGGGAGAAAGTAACCGCAAAATCTCTGGCAGAGATGTTTGAGGTCTCCATGCGAACAATATACAGGGATTTGGAAGTAATTAATCAGGCAGGAATTCCGATCTTTGCCACCTCAGGACCGGGCGGCGGCGTTGAAATCATGAAAGAATTTAAAGTAGAAAAACGAATTTTCTCTGCAAACGATATAACCGCACTTCTAATGGGATTATCCAGCATTAAAAATAATCTGCCTGGGGAACAGACCATGGCAGCGTTGGCAAAAGTAAAGGGGATGATTCCAAAAGAACATCATAAGGAGTGGGAATATCGTGCAAATCAGATGAAAATAGATGCATTACCCTGGTTCAATGCCGGGAATCTGTTTCACACAGTAGAACTGATACAGGAAGCGTTAGATCAGCAAAGACTTCTCACATTTCAATACCGGGATATCAAAAATAAAAAAAGCAGCAGAGAAGTAGAACCCTATCGTCTTTTATGGAAGGGAGAGGCATGGTATCTTCAGGGATATTGCCTGTCACGCATGGATTTTCGTACTTTTAAACTGTTAAGGATGAGCGGTCTTTCAATATCGGATCAGCGATTTGAAATCCGCGATTTTCCAATGGAACGGTTGGATGAGATACAGACCAGAGATAATTCTCTAACAAGGGTAAAGCTAAGGATACAGGAAGGAGTAAGGGATTTAGTTATAACGCGTTTCGGGGAAGACTGTCTGACTCCGGACGGTCCTGATCACTACATAGCCGAACTGTATATGCCTGTTGATGAGCTGGCCTGTGGCTATCTGCTTGGAATGGGAACCAGATGTGTATGTCTGGAGCCGGAGGAAATGAGGGAAAAGATGAGACAGCTTTCTTCAGAGATCTGTGGATTTTACCAATCTTCATAAGCTTCTATGCCGCAGCTTTTCTGCATATAGATAGGATGTACTTTTTTGAAACTGCAAAAGGCACGTAAAACGAAAGGAGTACATCCATGATTGTATCGTGGCTGACAACCAATGAGTGTAATTTAAAATGCAGGCATTGTTACCAGGATGCCGGAAGCAGAAAAACAAAAGAACTGACAACAGCAGAAGCGGAAAAGATGATCGGTGAAATCGCAAAGGCAGGGTTTAAAATCATGATTTTCAGTGGGGGAGAGCCACTGATGCGGCCGGATATTTATCATTTGGTATCCCATGCCGCAAAAGCCGGGCTAAGGCCGGTCTTTGGAACCAATGGAACACTTTTGACGGAAGAAACGGCGAGAAAGTTAAAAGACAGCGGTGCTGCAGCCATGGGAATCAGCGTGGATAGTTTAAATGAAGAAAAGCATAATGATTTCAGAGGCTGCTCTGATGCATTCCGCTTAACCATGGAAGGAATTGAAAACTGCAAAAAAGTGGGACTGCCGTTTCAGATCCATACCACAGTTCTGGACTGGAATCAGGCTGAAGTAAGCGATATCATTGATTTTAGTGTAAATGTGGGAGCTGTGGCAAACTACATATTTTTTCTCATTCCGGTGGGAAGAGGAAAATTTCTGGAAGACACATCATTGCAGGTCATGGAATATGAAGCATTATTAAAAACCATTATGGAGAAACAGAAAAAAGTACCCATTGATATAAAGCCAACCTGTGCGCCCCAATTTGTCCGTGTGGCAAAGGAGCTGGAGGTTAAGAGCCGTTTTAAAAAGGGCTGCCTTGCCGGCTTGTCTTATTGTGTGATTACTCCGGAGGGATTGGTCAGACCTTGTGCTTATATGACGGAAATAGCAGGGAACATCCGGACAGAGCCCTTTGATAAAATTTGGTTCGGCAGCAGTGTGTTTGAAAAGCTGCGGAGCAGACAGTACAAAGGAACCTGTGGTGTGTGCGCCTATAAAGAAGAATGCGGCGGCTGCAGGGCAAGAGCGGGGTATTATCACGAAGGCGACTATATGGCGGAGGACAGTTACTGTGCCTTTGGAAATAAGTGGAAGGAGGGCCTTTCTGCAAAATGAATGTCAGTTTGCAGAGAACGAGAACCGGGCATGGAGGGATGATTTGCTGGAACTTGAATACGAACTGGAGATCTGATAATTCAGTATAAACTTTAAAATCTATTAATACAATGTTATAAATGTAAAATCAAGAGGTATTAAAAGGATGTATTATGACGGTTTTATAATTGGCATAGGGACGTTTCTCATTATTGGGATGCTGCATCCGGTTGTGATTAAGGCAGAGTATTATTTTACTGCTAAAATATGGCCGCTGTTTCTGATATTTGGACTTTTGTGTCTGGCAATCTCTCTTGTGTCACCTTCCCCAACAGAACGGTCACTGTCTGCAGTGCTTGGCTGTTCACTTTTATGGAGTATAAAAGAAATCTCTGAGCAGAAGAAACGGGTGGAAAAGGGCTGGTTCCCTAAAAATACAAAAAGAAAAATTTAAAGTTCAAACAATTGATTGAATTAGAAATTTTTTAATGTTATTCTATTATAAAATAAAAAGCATTGGGAGGTTTCTAAAATGGGAAGCTATATTGTGTTGGGCATTTTAATTTTATTGGTTTATCGGGGGATTTTTGCTGTATTTATGAATAAAGCAGCGTTGGCAAAAGGATATGGTGACGAAGCACACGCGATTGCTTTATGCCTGTTTTTTGGCGTAATGGGGTGTTTATACATCATTGCGCTTCCTGATAAAAAACTGAAAGCACAGAATGATGAAATGATTCAATTGTTACAAAGCAGAATGGAAAAATCGGATAATAAAGACGTGCATAAAGGATCTGATAATTATGATGATCTGCCTTCTTTATAATCAGGGCAGGGGGGCAAAATGGAAAAAGGAAGATATAAAATTATAAAATTAGTGGAGCATAAAGAATGGTTAAAAGATGCTCCAATTAAAATTGAAAAAAGCCAGCTGCTATTCGATACAGAGAAAAATACTACATTATTACAAATAAAGATGTTCAATCTGAGCGAAAAAATAATCAAATCGGTTTATCTTGATGTGAATTGTTTTGATGATACAAACGAGTTTATAAAAGCAATAACAGATGTTACATATCTCGTGCTTGAAGCACGGCCACAAACTGATTTTGGAGACAGACAGCCAGTTCCATTAGAGTCATTACAGGTAGCAAGTGTTGAAATTATTATCAGTAAAGTTATTTTTACAGATGGTACGGTTTGGAACAATTCTGACAAAGAAGCAGGAATTATATTAGCAGAGCAGGAAGTTATTGATCATAATGATGACTTATATGAACAAATTAAAAGAGAATTTATAGGAAAAAAAGCGATACCCTGTTATTGGTTTGAAAATGGTGAGAATTATTGGCGCTGTACATGCGGACAGGCAAACAGCAATGAAGTTTTGACATGTAGCTATTGCGGGATTGAAAAAACCTGGCTGGAAAAACATTTAAATAAAGATTATTTATTAAAACAAGTCAGGCGTTATCAAGAAGCAGAATTATTGCAAAGAAAAAAAGAGGAAGAATATATTCAAAAAAGGGCAGAAGAGGAATTAAAAATTAAAAAGCAGGAAGAGGAATTAATTGCTGAAAAGAATAAGAATACAAAAAGAATGATTAAAAAAGTTATAATAGCAATAAGTGTTTTTATTGCTATAATTGCTGCGAATGCCGGATATAAAAATGTTTTAAGCCCTTTAATCTCTTATAATAAGGCAATTAGGTTATATGATAATAAAGATTATGGGGAAGCCATAGAAATATTTTCAAATATGAATGGGTATAAAAACAGTCAGGAAATGATCACCAGATCCATATATCAATATGGGATAAAATTATTGGAATCAGGTGAATATGAATCAGCACTTCAACAGTTTGGCAAAGTAGAATCTTATGAAGATACAAACAGTTATATCATCAAATGCCATTATAATATCGGCAGTAAATTAATGAATGATAAAAAATGGGAAGAAGCAGTTGATCATTTATTCATCAGTAAAAAGTATGAAGACTCGTACAATAAGATCCATGAATGCTTTTTTCAGATTGCTAATAGTTACATGCTTGATAAAGATTGGGGGAAGGCACTTGATGCATACAATAAGGTAGATGGGAAAGCCATTACAGAAGATCTTAATGCTGCGATTTCAGAAGCTTACTATCAATATGGGCTATCTTTTGCATCTGATTTATTGTGGGATAAAGCAATATGGTGCATGAAACATGCATTAAGCAACGGTGAATATAAGGATGCAAAATCATTACTAGAAACATATCGCAGTAAATTTAAATAGAATAGATTGGATGAATCATTTCCGGAGACACTGAGACGTGTCTCTTTTCTTATAAAATAACACAGTATTTTGTCCTGCGGCCGCATACCAAAGTATGCAAAGCCTGTGAAGCAAATTGGTTTTGCGGGCAAAACATCCGAAATGCTATACTGAGCACATAAAGGAGGAAAACATGGAAAACCGGCTTCCAAAAATATTTGAACTTGCCTGTCAGAACAAACGGGAATTAACAGTCCGGGAGTTTGCCACTCAGTTTGGAGTAAGTACCAGAACCGGCCTGGGCACTGAAAAACGTCACCGGCGGACAGGATATCCTGGTTTTCAGCTTCTTAAAAGGTTTGTCCTTTGGTATGTGGATTACGGTTATCATTACCGGTGTCAGAATGATGCTTTCGGAAATTATTGCTGCATTCCATGGAATTGCCAATAAGATCATACCTAATTCGGTTCCCGGACTGGATATACCGCTGTTATTCCCCAATTACCCCAATTCAGTGATACTTGGCTTTCTTACCAGTCTGATCGCAGGACTTTTGGGAATGATGGTTCTTGGTCTTTTGAATTATCCGGTGGTAGTATTCCCGGCACTGATTCCAACCTTCTTTACCGGTGCAGTTACCGCAATCTTCGGCAATGCCCATGGCGGGCGCAGAGGTGCTATTATAGGATCTTTTGTAAATGGTCTGATTCTGATTTTCGGACAAGCCCTTTTATTGCCAATGATCGGAACTTATGCCCCGATTATGAGAATTTTAAGTGAAACAGATTATTCCTTCTACGGACCGATTTTAGGCTGGATTCTGAAGCTGTTCGGAGGAATGTAATGAAACATCTGGTTTTTTATATCCCTCTTCATTATCCGGACAGAGAACGTTTTTTTGAAATACTACAGCTGTTGGATAAAGAAGGGGCGGGGTATGTTGAGGTGGGTATTCCTGTTTCCGATCCTTATATGGATGGGGAGATCATCCGGGAATCAAACAGGGAAATACTGAAGCTGAATCTGACTGGGGAAGATATTATAGCTTCGTTAAAGGAAATTCGCAGCCGTTTTCATTTTAAAATTGTTATAATGACGTATCAGGAAGGTGTGGAACGTTTCGGTCTTACTCACATTCCCAATGAATTATATGACGGTTTTATCTGTGTCAATGGTGATTATCCCTCGGATATGCTCCATGATCCAATCAAAGTACTGAATCAGTCAAAAAGTAATGATGAACTTAAACAGGCATTAGAACACAATCATCTGTTTGCCTATGTGGTATCTGGAGAAGGAAAAACAGGTTCCTTTGATAAGCTTCCCGAACAGTATGTAGAAGTTATAAAAAAAGTGAAAACCTTAACTTCCATTCCTGCATTTGTAGGTTTTGGTATCAAATCAGCCGATGATGTGAAAACGGTAATGAAAAATGGCGCAGATGGCGCCATAATAGGAACTGAATTTATCCGCCGTTATAAACAGGGAGGATTTGAAACGCTGAAAAGCTACATAGGTGAACTAAAAAGAGAGCATTAAAACAGGGGAGTTTTAATAGAAGCGGCAGAAGTCTGACTTATTTCAAGGTCAGGCTTCTGCTTTTTAACGTCTCTTTTTTCCGGTATGGATAAACTCCTTTACACCATAACAGTCCCTGTACTGCTTTAACGTCATGCCTGTAACTTCCTTAAACTGCTTTCCCAAGTGACTTTGAGAAGAAAAACCCAGGTAGGCCGATATTTCGATATAATGATATTTGGAATAAATTAAAAGATTTTCAGCCAGCTTTATTTTTTCATTTCTGATGTAGTCTGTAATAGAAATCCCTTCCCATTTTTTAAACAAATCAGAAAGATAATTGGGATTTATCTGAAGTTCCCGGGCCATATCCCCTATATTGATTTTCTCGTGAAGATGGGAAAAGATATAATCCTTGCATTCCTCAATGCGGGAATTTTTTTCTCTGCTTTGGCTCCCTTTTAGCTGTGCCTTTACTCCCTGTACCAGTCTGGCATACTCATATTCTGCGCTGTTTTTGATATAGGTGAGGGTGGCGATATCATTGGATTCTTCTATTTTCATAATAAATATATCGCTGAGGGAGAATGAAATTTCCGGGTTGACGCCTCCCCGTATGGCAGCCCGGCTTGCCAGTGTAATAACGACGATACATACATTTTTAAAGCTTCGCAGCCGGTCTTTTGCCAATATGCCCAGCTGCCCGGTATAATCCTCCGCCCAGCTTTGCTCCAGCTGTCTGATATCCCCGTTTTCAATGCTGGAGAATTCCCTTACCTCCTGGTCATAAGGGTTGTGTTTTTTTCCGCTTTCATGGTTTTCAAAGATAAGTTCTGAGAAATTCTTCTGTATCTGTTCCTGAGCTAAGGAATCCACGCAGTTTTGCTTAATGATATCACCGGCCGTGAGCATTTCTTCATGAAACAGGTTATAGATGAGGAGGATATCACGAAGAAAATCATCAAAATCGCAGATACTGAGGCCCTCCATCCAATTGTAGTCAACATCAATGCCATCAATCACATGATTGATCTTTACCTGTGAATGAAACCCCACAGGACCAATCACGTAAATAATGTCTTCAACAGGAACTGCTGCGTATATGATATTTCCATTAACAGTAGTAAGGGATGGAACCGAACCCCCAGGAATCTCAAGTACGGCGTTCCTGACTTCTTCACTGGAAAAAGGAAGATCAAAAAAGTCTTTGCGTGCGCAAAAAGACTCCACCAATTTTTTATCCATGGTATAGGATTTTACAAAAGTATGAAGATCGTAGGAAATATGTTTCATGAAATAATTCGTAATCATACAAATCCCCCCATCTAAGAAACGTGATAAAAAACTGTATATATTGATATAAGAACAGTATAACTTAATTTAAAATGAATTCAACTGAAAAATGATAAAAAAGGAGATTTATGATGAAAGTAAATGGCGTAAACCTGGGAAACTGGCTGGTGCTGGAAAAATGGATGAGCCCCGGATTGTTTGAAGGAACGGATGCAGAGGATGAATACTGGCTCCCCCGCAGTTTAACAAAAGAAGTCTATGAAGCCAGAATTAAAATACATCGCAGTGAGTATATTTCCGAACGGGATTTCGTAACCGTTAAATCCTGGGGCATGGATACTGTCCGTATTCCGGTTCCGTATTTTATCTTTGGTGACAGAGAGCCGTTTCTGGGTTGTATCAATGAACTTGACAAGGCTTTTAACTGGGCTGAAAAATATGGTCTTCAGATTCTTATTGATTTACATACTGCGCCGGAAGGCCAGAACGGATTCGATAACGGAGGAATCAGCGGTGTATGCAAATGGGCGCAGTATCCACAGGAGGTGGAGTTCGTACTGACTGTTTTGGAACGTCTGGCCAAACGATACGGAACAAGAAGAGGGCTGTGGGGAATTGAGGTTCTTAATGAGCCGGCTACGGAAGCAATCTGGGAGTTTATGAACGTGCAGAAGAGGTATCCTCCGAAAGATGAGGCAATGGGCAGCGGCAGCTGCGGAATTCCCCTTCCGTTTATCAGACAGTTTTACCGGGAGGCATACAAAAGAATCAGAGCCTGTATGCCGGAAGAAAAGTATGTGGTTTTCCACGATGCATTTGACTTATCAGGCTGGAAAGAATTCTTCGAAAAAGAAAAGTTTCAAAACATTGTTCTGGACACTCACCAGTATCTGATGATGGCAGAAATGATGGGGTGCGGTCAGAATCGAAAGGATTACTTAGATTACATTCAGACCCATTTTGCAAAAGAGATAGAGGAAGCACAGGCATATGTCCCTGTGGTGTGCGGCGAATGGTGTCTCTTTAATTCCCTGGCATGCGGCCGGGATACAAAAGGGGGACAAACGGTACTAAACGGTTTAGACGGTTCTGTTAAGGAACTGAAATCTGCAGAAGAGAAAAAAGAAATATATCAGGCCGTGGCAAAGGCTCAGCTGGAAGCCTGGAATAAGGGCTCCGGCCATTTTTACTGGAGCTATAAGCTATTAACGGATACGGTCAATACCAGCGGATGGAGCGGCTGGGACAGCTGGGATCTGGGAAGATGTGTGGATTTTGGCTGGTTTCCTGTAGAAAAGTAAAATATAATTCAGAAAAGAGGAGAAGATATGAAACAGACAAATGGGAATGGAAGGCTTTCTTTCGTCGAGCGTTTTGGATACGGTATGGGCGATTACGCAGGAAATCTGGTATATTCTGCAATCAGCGCATTTTTGCTGGTTTACTATACCAATGTAGTAGGGGCAAGTCCGGCTGCGGCAGCAGGAATTATTGCTGTATCCAAGTTTTTTGATGGGATTTCAGATCTGGTTATGGGATACATTGTAGACCATACCAGCAGCAAGTGGGGAAAGGCCCGTCCGTGGCTTGCCAGACTGTGCGTGCCTCTTGCAGTCTGCACAGTGCTGATGTTTACAGTGCCTCAAAGTATGGAGGGAAAGGCTCAGCTGGTATACATGTTCCTGACTTACAATCTGGTTTCTACCATTTTTTATACAGGAATCAATATCCCGTATGCGACTATGCACGGCCTGATGACAACCAATCAGTATGAGAGAGGACTACTGGGAAATTTCCGAAATCTTCTGGCAACTGCGGGTACGATGACCATTAATACAGTAGTCTTAAAAATGACCGGATACTTTGGCGGAGGCGACAAGTACAGCCAGAGAGGCTGGACTATCACCATGATCATTCTGATGATCGTATTTATTATTATCAATCTTTTTACATTTGCAGTATGCAAAGAACGTGTGGTGGATGAAAAATCAGAAGGAAATAAAGAACTTAAAGTATCCTTTGCTAAGGGCATAAGAGGATTATTGGTGAATAAATACTGGATTCTGCTTGTAATTGCAATCTTTTCCCTGTATTTTATGATGTCCTGTTTCTTCGGATCTGCGGTCTACTTTGCACAGTACCGATTGGGAGATGCCAACTATTTCACTCCAGTTTCCAATTTCCTGTCCATTTCTCAGATCATAACCTTATTCATTACGCCATTTCTAATGAAGAAGTTTACAAAGAAACAGCTGATGCTTACAGGTCTTACGGTTGCTGCACTTGGATTTGCTCTTACCGGAGTGTCCTATAACCTTACCTTTATCAGTGCCATGTCAGTGATCAAAGGAATCGGTTTTGGTTTATCCGGAGCGTGTATGTTCGGGCTTTTACAGGATGCCATTACATACGGGGAGTGGTATAACGGATATGGCACTGCAGGCATGGGAAATGCGGCATCTTCCTTCTGTATGAAAGTTGGTTCCGGGATCGGAACAGCAGCACTTGGCTGGATACTGGCAGCAGGCGGTTTTCATGCAGACAAGGCAGTGCAGAGTGCCTCATCTTTGGCGGCAATTGATTGGGCATTTATCTGGATTCCGGCTCTTACCATGGGAATTGGAGTTGCCTGTCTTTTATTATTTGATCTGGATAAAAAATATGATAAGATACTTTCAGATTTGTCAACAGGAAAACACAGATTGGAGAACTAATGAAAGATAACACTGGATATCAAAGAAAAAATCTTTTGTTTGGTACTGCGTATTATCCCGAATATATGCCTTATGACAGGGTGGAAACAGACTTGTCCATGATGTGTGAGGCAGGGATGAACGTGGTCCGGATTGCGGAATCCACATGGAGTACTCTGGAGCCTTCCGACGGATTTTATGATTTCAGCTTCATTGACCAGGTCCTTGAAGAGGCTGGGAAGAGGGGGATGGAGGTAATAATCGGTACGCCCACATACGCCATTCCCAGCTGGCTGGAAAAAAAAGATAAGAATATAATGGTAAAGACGAAAGCCGGGCAGGCTGTCTATGGACGAAGGCAGATCATGGATCTTATGAATCCTGCCTACCGCTTTTACGGAGAACGGGTGATCCGCAGACTGTTAGAACATACCGCGGGGCATCCATGCGTCACCGGCTTTCAGATTGACAACGAAACAAAGCATTACGGTACCTCTTCAGAGCTGGTGCAAAAGCTGTTTGTGGAATATCTGCAGCAGAAATTTGTAACAACTGACCGGTTAAATGAAACCTTCGGCCTTGCCTACTGGAGTAATTCCATTCATGACTGGAGCGATTTTCCGGATATGAATGGCTGTATCAATGCAGGTCTCTCCTGTGAGTTTGAACGTTTTCAGAGAAGCATTGCAGCTGAATTTCTCTTATGGCAGTCAGAAATAGTAAGGGAATATAAAAGAGAAGATCAGTT
The DNA here is from genome assembly GCF_003432035.1 of Lacrimispora amygdalina. GTDB lineage: Bacteria > Bacillota > Clostridia > Lachnospirales > Lachnospiraceae > Lacrimispora > Lacrimispora amygdalina. Next base: position 55,072 of record NZ_QOHO01000002.1, on the reverse strand, counting down.
CATTACCCACAATTTTGATTTCCAGTGGAAAAAATTCGGTGCAGATATTGCCCAGGATGGATATTCCTATGGCGTTCAGCCGGATATCGACCACTACGAAGCTGCAAAAGCAGTGACGATAGCAGGTACCGATATTTATCATCACACGCAGGATCAGCTTACCGGAGCGGAGATCGCTTTTTGCGGAGATTCCATACGCTCTTTAAAAGAAAGAAACTATCTGGTACTGGAATGTCAGGCCCAGGCATTTAAATACTGGACACCTTATCCCGGACAGTTAAAGCTCCATGCTTACAGCCATCTGGCAAGCGGAGCAGACGGAATCATGTATTGGAACTGGCATTCCATTCACAATGGATACGAAACCTACTGGAAAGGACTTCTAAGCCATGATCTGTCAGTGAATCCGGCATATGAAGAAGCCTGTCAGATCGGAGACCAGTGGCAAAAGACGGGTAAAAATCTTCTGAATCTGAGAAAAGACAATAAGATTGCGCTGGTAGTTGACAATCAGTCCCTTCATGCACTGGAGTGGTTCCCCATAGACCGGGATTTAAGCTATAATGACGTAGTGAGATGGATGTATGACAGTCTCTATGAGTTAAATATGGAATGTGATGTAGTGGATATTAATGGTCTGGATCCGTTTAAATACCAGATGATTGTGACTCCTGCTCTGTACAGCATTACGGAAGATAAATTAAAGCAGTTAAAAGCATTTGTTTCAAATGGAGGAGTTTTGGTAAGTACCTTTAAATCCTTTGTTTCCAATGAATATTTAAGTGTTTATCCGGATACACAGCCTCATCTGCTTCATGAATGCTTCAAAGTTCACTACAATCAGTTCACGGATCCGGGAACAGCGAAAATCAAAGGACAGCCGGTTCAGTATTTTGCCGAACTGCTTATAACAGACGGCGCCGGAGCGCTTGCGACTTATGAGCATAAATACTGGGGAAACTATGCGGGAATTACCCGGTCGGATTATGAAAAAGGCAGCACCTATTATATTGGCTGTTATACAGACAAGAAGATCGTGAAAGAGATTTTAACAATGGCTGCAAAGGACGCAGGTCTTACCGATTGTATACCAGATGTCTGCTTCCCGGTGATCATCCGCAGCGGGGTCAATCAGGATAATAAAAAGCTTCATTATGTACTTCATTATTCAGAAGAGGAAACGGCCTTTGTCTGCCCGTATGACCGGGTAAATAACCTGTTGGACGGAATGAACTATAAGAAGGGAGACAGGATTCCCTTAAAAGACTGGGATACTGTCATATTGGAGGAAGAATGATGAGCGAACACGATAAAATGATAAAGAACCCCATTCTGCCTGGTTTTAATCCCGATCCATGCATTTGCAGAAAAGGTGATGATTATTATCTGGCAGTATCAACCTTTGAATGGTTTCCCGGAATTCCCATATACCATTCGAAGGATTTAAAAAACTGGGAATTGTACACCCATGTCCTGACAGATGATGAAAAAGTTGACTTAAAGAAGCTTCCTTCTGCAAAAGGAATCTGGGCCCCATGCCTCACATACTGCGAAGAGGAAGATATGTTTTATGTGATCTACGGAGTCATGAATTCCATGAACGCCCGGTATTTTGATGTAAACAATTATCTGATTACTGCCAGGGATATCAAAGGACCCTGGAGTGAGCCGGTATATCTTCATTCTTCCGGATTTGATGCCTCCATCATCCATGATAACGGGAAAAAATATATCGTATCTCTGGAATGGGAGACCAGAGAAGGCTATGAAAAGCCCGGTGCAATCTGTATGGTGGAATACGATCCGGAAAAAAAGGAGATTATCGGTTATCCCAAACGCATCTGGAACGGCGGAACCGACAGGGGCTGTATTGAAGCGCCCCATTTATACAGACGTGGGGATTATTATTATATCATGTGCGCAGAAGGCGGAACCGGCTATAATCACTGCGTAACTATGGGAAGATCCAAAGAAATCTGGGGACCATATGCGGCAGATCCAAAGAATCCCATCGTAACCTCAGTTCCGGGGGATTCGAATGAGCGTCACGATCCGGACCATTTAAAACCCAGATATTATAATCCGGATTCCATTCTTCAGAAATCCGGTCATGGCAGTATGGTGGATACCCAGAACGGGGAAACCTATCTGGTACATTTATGTGCACGCCCCTTTGTGCCGGAGCTGCGCTGTACCCTTGGAAGAGAAACGGCCATTCAGAAAATGATATGGACAGACGATCATTGGCTGCGTATGGCCAGCGGGGGGAATTTAGCAGAAGTTCTGGTTGAAGCAAGTGATTTGCCTGAAGTACCGGTGAAGCAAGTCCCTGATTTTGATGATTTTAATGAAGAAGAGCTGGGTCTGCAGTATTACGCGCCCAGAATCATGCCCCAGCGCTTTGCTGATTTAACAACCCGTCCCGGCTATGTACGGATTCGTGGTCAGGAATCACGGACTTCCTTAAATCAGGTGAGCATCCTGGCAAGAAAGCTGACCTCTGTCTATGTGACAGTGACCACAAAGATGGAATTTATTCCGGAGGTTCACCAGCACAGTGCCGGACTGATTTTATATTATGACAACATGAATTATATTAATTTGAGAAAATATTACAGCGAAACTCTGGGACAGAGTGCGCTTTCCATTATCCATCTGGAGAACGGGGAGAAGACCGAATTTTTAAATACCAGGATACCGGTAAGGGATGATCCTGTTTATCTGAGGCTTACAATTGAAGGCCGGCAGTCCTGGTTCTCCTGGTGTTTTGACGGAGTGAATTACCAGAAAATCGGACGGGTCTTTGACACCACCAGATTTTCTGATGAATACTGCAGGTACGGGGAATTTACCGGTACTATGGTTGGCATTACCTGTGCAGACAGAGTAAAGCACAGTCACTATGCAGACTTTGACTTTTTTGAATATTGTGCGGATGAGGACAGAGCAGTTAATTAGAAAGATGCCCCAATCATATATCCCAGTGCTGCTCCATATAGAATCGACAGGTAGCGGTTGGAAGTGATGGGGCATGCTCCGCTTGGGCACCCTATTTTTTTATAGTAGAGATATCCGGCAAAGCCGCCTATTGCGGTGCAAATTATTTCGCTCCAAATCATGGCAGGTTCCTCCTGTTTTTTGTAAATCATAGCGTTTTTAGATTCTGTTTTCAGTAATAATGTCACAGAAGAGTCAGGCAGTTAAAAGGTAAAAACTGGATAAAATGAGTCAAAAAACAGAAAGAATATCTTAAATACACCTGCTATACTCAGATCATACCGGATAAAAAAACGGAAAAATCATGAGGATATGGGAGGTGCTTATGGAAAAGAAGGTATTAAAGCAGTTATCCATGAAAGAGAAGGTTTCTTACGGTCTGGGTGACTGCGGTGCCAATGTTGCTGTTGCGATGTGCTCCACCTTTTTAACTGCATATTACACAGATACGGTTGGTATTGCGGCTGCTGCTATCGGAACCATGATGCTGTTGACACGTATATTTGATGGAATAACAGATATTTTCATGGGAGTGATAGTGGACAGAACCAGCACCAGATGGGGAAAGGCCAGACCCTGGCTGCTCTGGACCGCGCCCTTTATGGCTTTGGCCCTTATTTTGCTGTTTCATGTACCTGGTGATTTAAGCAGCGGAGGAAAACTGGTATATATCTATCTCACATACATATTTCAAAGCTGTATTGTGTATACAGCAAATAATCTTCCGTATAATGCACTGCTGTCCCGTATGACACTGAATGTCAATGATCGTGCTTCTGCAGCTTCCATCCGCTTTGTGATGACGCAGATTACCACTCTCATAATTAATGCGGTAACGGCAGGGTTACTTGCTACTGTCGGATGGTTTGCGTTAGCTTTCGTTTATGGTATTATAATAATGGTTTTACTGCTCATCTGCTTCTGGGGTGTAAAAGAGCATCTAGATGAAGACGCAGAAACCGGGCTGGTGAAAGTGGAGAGAGTACCGCTTCATATAGCTCTTCCCGCTTTGTTGAAAAACAGATATTTTTATATTCAGACTTTGCTCTTCCTTTTTTTATATATTGCAATTGTAAGTACCGGATCAACTACATTTTATTTTTGCAACATTGTTCTTGGAAATATAGGGATGATTACACTGATCAGCATGGCAGCTACGATTCCGGCGATGATTGTAAATCTCATTATGCCAAAATTAGTTAAGCTTTATGGAAAATGGAAACTGATGATATCAGGTGCAGTCCTGATGATCACAGGCTATTTAATAATAGGAGCAGCAGCTTCCAATGTGACGGTTGTTTTAATCGGTGTGGCAGTAAAAGGCTTTGGCATGGGACCTATTATGTCTGGTCTTTTCGCGATGACAGCAGATGTAGTTGATTATGGGGAATGGAAGACTGGAGTACGTTCTGAAGGACTTGTCAACAGCTGCACTTCATTTGGCATGAAGGTTGGCATTGGAGTTGGAGCTGCTGTCTGTACATGGATTATCGCAATTGGAGGTTATGATGGGACTTCAGCTGTCCAATCAGCTTCAGCAGTGAATATGATCCGCTTTGGATTTGGCTATAATGGTGCGATTATTTCGGGTATTTGTCTGATTCTTTGTGTTATGATGAATATAGACCGTTATATTGTCCAGATACAAACGGATCTTGAGAATAAGCGTGAAAATAATAGAAAAGCTGGTGAATGAAATGTCAGAAACAAGTGATTTAATACGCAAGATGTTCCGGGAAGGAGACCAAAAACGTGATGCGGGTCTGACAACGCCGGATTCCATTCAGAGATACGATGATATTGTGTATGGAACTGACGCAAAATGGCAGATTCTTGATGTGTACCGGCCAAAAGAGTCAGATGGAAAGAAGCTTCCTGTCATTGTAAGTGTACACGGAGGAGGCTGGGTCTATGGAGATAAGGATATCTATCAGTTTTATTGCATGGATCTGGCAGGGCGCGGCTTTGCAGTGGTGAATTTTACTTACCGGCTGGCGCCGGAAAACAAATTCCCGGCTTCCATAGAAGATACGAATCAGGTGTTTTCATGGGTTATAGAGAATGCTGAGACCTATGGTTTTAACAAAGAGCATATTTTTGCTGTAGGAGATTCTGCGGGAGCCCATATCCTCGGATTATATACGGCGATCTGCACCAATCCTGACTATGCTGGTCAATATCCGTTTCAGACACCAGACGGTTTTAAGCCGGAGGCGGTCGCGTTAAACTGCGGTGCATTTCATATGGAATATGGCAAAGAGAGTGAGGATAAGACGCAGTCCCTGATCGGGGAATATCTTCCCATGGGAGGTACTCCTGCGGAACTTGAGATGATAAGCGTGGAAAAATATGTGACCGCAGATTATCCCCCCGTATTTCTTATGACATCAGTGGGAGATTTTTTAAAAGATCAGGCGCCCATTATGGCTGAAAAACTGACAGAATGTAATGTTCCGTTTATCTTCCGCCTTTTTGGCAATGATAAAAACCGCCTTGGTCATGTTTTTCACTGTGATATAAAATCAGTGGATGCCCGTATTTGCAATGATGAAGAATGTTTCTTTTTTAATGAATTTATAAAAAAGGATAATGAGTAAAAATGAGTGAACCAATCGCAAAGCATCAGATGTTTGAATACGAAATAAACAATCCCTTCCAGATTATAAATCTGGAAGGGCCGTTAATTTGCGAAGAAAACTTATTAAACCACTGGCATACGGAGCTGGAAATGGCTTATATTTTTCAGGGGCATAGCGACCATTATGTAGATGGGAACTGCATTCATGCTGCCCCTGGAGATCTGGTGGTTGTAAATTCTGAAAGCATTCACAGCATTATTCCGGATCATACTGCCTGTCAAAGCAGGGGAATGATTGCCGTGGTCCTTATTATATCCAGGGATTTCGTAATGGAATGTTTTCCTGATCTGGATTGTCATTATTTTGTGATATCTGGCAAACTCAACCGCATAGAGGTGAGACGTATCATGGTCACCCTGTCTGAAAAAGCAAATTGCGCATGTAATCATGAAGAGAGTCTGCTGATAAAGGGCCTGATTCTGGAACTTTTTTATTATCTGTGCCAGGATGGATACCAAATGAAGGATTTTGTTATGAACATCAACCAGCAAAAGAATAATGAACGTTTAAAGGGAATCATTCAGCATGTAGAACGTCATTATATGGAACCAATTACTCAGTCCGATACTGCAAAGCGGTTTTATTTTACAAAAGAGTATTTTTCCCGCTTTTTTAAGAGAAATACAGGGGTTAATTTTAAACAATATCTGACAAATTACAGAATCCTGAAAGCAAGGAATGAACTTATAGGTACAGATCACAGTATTCTGGAGATCGCACTTAATAATGGATTCTCGGATGAAAGACGTCTGATTGAGTCATTTAAGAAAATATATCAGATTACACCGCTCCAGTACAGGAAGAAAAATTCCTCTGATTATAATCATAAAAAAATGATTGACAATAAGTGAATGATCGTTTATTATAAAACCATAGAGGTGATGGAATGAGAAGAAAAGACGACGAAAAGGTGAAGAATATCAAGGAAGCAGTAATAAAGCTGATCCTGCAGGAGGGCTTTCATGGCACTTCTGTCTCTAAAATAGCCAGATTGGCAGGGGTTTCGCCGGCAACGGTATACATCTACTATGAGAATAAAGATGAGATGCTGCATGACATTTACCTGGAATATTCAGAAGAGATTTATGACTACTTATTAGACAGTATGAAGCAGGAGATGGAGGGGCGCAGACAGATTGAGCTGCTCATCCGAAGCTATTATAACTACATTCTGGAGAATAAGGAAATTTTCAGTTTTGTGGAACAGTTTTCCAACTGCCCGTCTTTAGCCAACAGCTGCTCCGGTAAACAGGGGATCTGCAAGATTTACCATATGATGGCTGAGATGAAGCAGAATCATATCTTAAGAAATTACAGGGAAGATAATTTACTGGCAATTATTTTCCAGCCGGTGAAAGCCATAGCGGTTGATAACCGGAAGGATGAAGCTCAGAAAGAGGATTTGCTCACAGAGCTGATCATTATGATACAAAATGCAATTATGATGTAATGTTTATAAGCGGGATTCTTTTATTGATACTGTAAAAGATATCTCGCAAATAAAATCCTGATTGTTAAATGAACATTCACTTAAAATACGCACAGAAAGGATAAAACTATGAAAAATTATAATGATAAGAATCTCGGCATAATTGTTCCCATTTTTAATAAAGTTTTATTGCCTGGTGTAGCGACAATAATACATCTGGAACATTTAAATGAAAGACAGATCATGAGCCTGGAAGAGGAAGAAATCGTAAAGATTGTGCTGCCGTTAAAACAGGATCCGGGTCAGGAAGATAAGAAGGGAGATGATTTTCACCGGATCGGAGTTACCTTTTCCATAAACTCAGTGGAACAGACGGAAAAGGGGGTTCGCCTGTCAGTGGAACTTGGTGACAGAATCCTGGTGAACCAGATCAGTGAAGACAAAGGAGTTTTATACGCAGCATTTGAGGAAGCGCCGGATCTTGAAGATCTGGATGAGGGCAGCCTTAAGGAAATGCTGGGATATATAAAAAAGGTCAGCAATGATATCAGCAGTAAATTTACAGGCGGTGAGCAGTATCAGCGGATCGTAAACGGGTTTCATGATATCAATACACTCATGATGTATTTATCCCAGTTTATACAGATATCTCCGGAGGAACGCTATCAGCTGTTAGAAATCCAGTCCTTAAAGGAACGAAGCCTGCGTTTCATGGATCATATACTAAAGCAGAAGGAAATGATCGAGCTGCAGATGCAGGTAACTGAGAAGTTTTCTGAAAGAGCCAACAAAAGCTATCGGGAAGCAGTTTTAAGAGAACAGTTAAAGGCGATTCAGGAAGAATTAAACGAAGGCAGGGAAGGGGACGGTAAGAAGGACAACGATTACCGTACAAAGATTGAAGAAGCCGGCATGCCACAGGATATAAAGGAATCAGCCTTGGAAGAATATGAAAAAATGGAGGAACAGGGACCAAACCAGCCGGATTATAAGGTGATGCGCAATTATCTGGATTTGCTGGTTAAGCTGCCCTGGAAAAAACAGCCTGCAAAATCCGTAGATTTAGACGGAGCAAGGAAAATTCTTGATGAGAGGCATTACGGTCTTGATAAAGTAAAGGACAGAATCATACAGCATCTGGCTGTTATGGAGCTGAACAAAGAAAAGAAAGGCTCCATACTTTTACTGGTGGGTCCTCCCGGAACAGGAAAGACCAGTCTTGGCAAAAGCATTGCCGAGGCACTGGGCAGACCTTATACCAGATTAAGCCTTGGCGGGGTGAGAGACGAGTCGGAGATCAGAGGACACCGGAGAACCTATGTGGGAGCCATGCCTGGAAGAATCATTCAAAGCATGAAAAAAGCCGGCGCTACCAATCCGGTCATGGTACTGGATGAAGTGGATAAGCTGATGTCAGGAGGATACAGCGGTGATCCTGCCAGTGCACTCCTGGAAGTACTTGATCCGGAGCAGAACAACACCTTTACGGACCATTATCTGGATGTGCCCTACGACTTATCCGACGTATTTTTCATCGCTACAGCGAACTCCTTAGAGACCATACCGGGACCGCTGCTAGACAGAATGGAAGTAATCAGCATCACAAGCTACACAGCAGATGAAAAATTTCATATTGGAAAAGATCATCTGATCCCGGAAGTATTAAAAGAGCATGGACTGACTTCAAAAGAGCTTATAATAGCGGAGGAAGTGCTGAAAGCAGTCATTAACGATTACACCATGGAAGCCGGAGTCAGAGGCCTGAAAAAGCAGCTGTCATCCCTTGCCAGAACTGCTGCAGAAAGAATCGTATCCAAAAAGACCGATATTCCAGTTGTTGTAAAGGCCGGGGATCTGGAAGACCTCCTTGGAAGAAAAGTATCCCGTCATGAGAAGGCACAGCTGGACAACCCGCCCGGTGTGGTAACCGGACTGGCCTGGACACCGGTAGGAGGGGAGATTTTATTTATCGAAGCGGCGGATATGCCGGGAAGCGGCAATATCATATTAACCGGAAAGCTGGGAGATGTGATGAAGGAATCCGCCAGAATTTCCTTAAGCCTGTTAAAATCCAGACTGCCTCTTAATACCTTTAATTTCAAAGAAAGAGATCTTCATATTCACGTTCCGTCAGGTGCGGTACCAAAGGATGGTCCTTCCGCCGGAATCGCTCTCTTTACGGCTCTGGCATCCTTAGTAACAGGCTATAAAGTGGATTCAAGACTCGCCATGACTGGAGAGATTACGTTAAGAGGAGCCGTATTACCCATAGGCGGACTGAAAGAGAAGCTACTGGGGGCCCAGAGAGCAGGAATTAAGAAGGTTTTGATTCCTCAGGACAATGTGATTGATTTAAAGGAGGTGCCGGAAGAGACAAAACAGGGACTTACCATCATCGCGGTGGAGACCATTGAAGATGTTATAAGAGAAACCATAGGAATTGCGCTGCCCCGTATGGAGCAGATACTCCTGCCGAAAGAAGGAGCAGGGAGGTTCTTTGAAACCATTGAGCCAATGAAAAACAATATCAGAAGAGAGGTAATTTAAATGAACCTGACAGTGACAAAGGAAACATTAATCGGAGAAATCTTAGAAGCAGACCGTACCACAGCACCATACTTTTTTGAAATGGGAATGCATTGCCTCGGCTGCCCTTCCTCAACCATGGAAAGTCTGGAAGAAGCCTGTATGGTACACGGAGTTCCTGTTGAGGAACTGGTGGAAAAATTAAATGGACATATGTCCAGATAAATGATATTTATAAAATCCCCCGTTTTGCAGGATTGTGCTGCAGAACGGGGGATTGCAGTTTATTTAAATATCACTGTCTCCAAGCATTGCTTCCGCCATGCTCTCATATCCGTATATTCCTGATACATAACGCAGTCCATCTGATATTTCAGATTTGGAAAAATCGTGGTTTTCTAAAAATTCACCGTCTTTATCATTTAACGTGTAATAGAACATCAAAGCCAGTTTTAAGTATTCCATATCGTCTGAATCCAGTTCATCCAGAAGCGTATTCTCGGCTTCGTTGATGGAGCCGTCCTCAATGAGCTTTTTCAGTTCTTCAAATTTTTCTTCAATATCCCGGCTTTTAAAAGCTCTGTCGTCATTTTTTCCCAGCTCTATGTTAAAAATCAGTTTTAACAGCGTACTCACCATTCCATTATTGATCCGGGTAGCGTAATCATCTGTCAGCATAATATTCTCCTATTCTGATTCTGAATTAATATTTTTTATAATTTTCCGGCAAGAATTACTGTATCATAACAAATTAAAAAAGTAAAGAATATCATTGTTTCCGGGTTATTGTGGCCGATGGAAAAATATGTTAAGCTGTTATTTATATGCGGCAGAGAATGTCAGGAGGTACGGTATGATAGAAACAGATCTGGCTAAGAAATTTATTGAACAGGTAACCCAGTATACCCAGTACAATATAAATATTATGAATGAACAGGGGGTCATCATCGCAAGCAGGGATGAAAGCCGGGTAGGTACTTTTCATGAGGTAGCCTATTATATTGTAACAGGAACAGAAGACATGGTGGTAACATCTGGAGAAGAAGATTATCCGGGTGTCAGACCCGGTATTAACATGGTAATTAATATAGACGGAAGGAGGGAGGGCGTAGTTGGTATTACCGGAGAGCCAGCTGAAATTAAGCCTGTTGCACTGATTACAAAAATGGCTATTGAGGCGATGTTAAAATATGAAAAGCAGCAGGAGGAAATCCGGCGCAGAAGAGATAAAAAAGAACATTTTACCAATCTTCTGATTCATGTAGAACATTCCGATCCGGGAGAATTGCGGAGTATGGCGCATCAGCTTAATTATTCTGAAAACATAATCCGGATCCCGATCTTATGCAAAACAGAGGATGTAAAAGCTGAATTGATTCTGGACATGCTGAAACATGGGCCGCGTCATGGAAGAGAGGATATCAGCGCAGTTCTTAATGAAAGTCATGTACTGATATTTAAAACCATGAAAACAGACAGCAATAAGTTATTTTCTGATTATAAGTATTTGATCGGAGATTATCTCAGTACTGTATTAAAGTGGCTGCGTCAGCAGGAGAAGCACTGCAGATTTTTCATTGGTTCTTTTCAGGAGAATTTTACTCAGTATTACTATGCTTACAGGCATTGTGCATGGCTTGAGGAAAAGGCAGTGAGCAGTACAGCATCATTTTTCTATGATTACACGGGAAATTATGTTCGTTCCGTCGTTCCTTTCAATGAGCTTCAGTGGATGTTTCAGACTTATGAGAAGAAAATGAATGAAGATCTGAAGCGGTCATTTATTGAAATTGCCGGTGCTCTGATAAAAGCCAATTATAATCTGGTTACAGCCTCGAAAGAGCTCTTTGTTCATAAAAATACACTTTTGTACCGTTACGGCAAGATAAAAGATTACTTTAATATCAATCCTATTGAAGCTGCAAATGACCGTTTTTTTATGGAAACTTTTTATTCTTTTTTAACAAAAGAACATTAGTTTTGTGCTGATGATACAAAAATTGACCATGATATTGGGATCCCCGGCAGTGGTTTCCTGATTATGTTGATGATAATATTAGGACAAGAAGCTGGTCGCATTATAATTTCACTTAAAGGGGGTCATTTTATGACAGGTTTACCATTAATCTTTGTATTTATCCTGGCGATTGTTCTGATGATTATGGCTATTTCCAAATTCAAGATTCATCCGTTTATCGCCATCATGACCATCTCTTTACTGTTAGGTCTTGTAGCAGGAATTCCGCTGACAGACAAAACATTGGGAGATGGAACAAAAGTAAGCGGACTCGCATCTGTAATCGGAGCGGGCTTTTCCGGAACTTTTTCAAGCATTGGTATTGTAATTATTCTGGGTGCTTTAATTGGAACAGTCCTGGAGAAAACAGGGGCTGCACTGAAACTTGCGGATCTGGTCATTAAGCTGGTGGGGAAAAACAATCCCGTTCTGGCAATGGAAATGATGGGCTGGGTCGTCTCCATACCCGTGTTTTGCGATTCGGGATTTGTTATTTTGAATCCTATCAGAAAGGCACTGGTTAACAGGACAGCAGCATCATCTGTAGCAATGACTGTGGGGCTTTCCTCCGGGTTATATATTTCCCACGTATTTATTCCGCCGACACCTGGACCGATTGCTGCGGCCTCCACCCTTGGAATTGGTGAGAATCTGCTTCTCGTTATGGGAATGGGAGCTTTATGTTCCATTTTCCCCTTAATTGCAGGCTTCTTCTATGCCAGATACATTGGAAAAAAGGTGAAATCAGCAGACGAAGCAGATATGGGAGAGATCGGTAAAACATATGAAGAACTGGTGGCAGAATATGGAAAACTGCCCAGTGGTGCCAATGCTCTGGCTCCGATTGTGGTTCCAATTCTCCTGATGGCTCTCTCTTCGGCAGCATCCATGGCAGGCATGACCGGACTTGGCGGGGATATTATTAAATTTTTAGGAACTCCGATCATCGCCTTGGCTGTTGGTACGCTTTTTAGTATTATTCAGCTTAAAGCTGCTGGAAAAATTGGTGATTTTTATGAAATCACCAATGAAACCTTAAAAACAGTAGGCCCCATTCTTTTTGTTACAGCTGCGGGCGGAGTTCTTGGGAAAGTGATTTCATCGACTGACATGGTCAATTACATCAAGGATCATGCTTCTGTATTAAGTACCATGGGAATCTTCTTTCCGTTCCTTCTGGCAGCAATTTTAAAGAGTGCACAGGGTTCCTCAACAGTAGCCTTAACTACAACAGCTGGAATTGTGGCGCCTCTTCTTCCCATGCTGGGGCTGGAGAGTCCAGTGAGGATTACGTTAGCCTGCATGGCAATCGGTGCCGGAGCAATGACCGTTTCTCATGCCAATGACTCTTATTTCTGGGTAGTGACCAACTTTGGTGCAATGACACCGGAAAAAGGATATAAGACCCAGACTATTGCAACTTTGGTTCTTGGAATAGCAGGAATACTGGAAATATTTATTCTGTCACTGATTCTTCATTAGGAATCAGGGCATGAAGGGGGAAAGGAGAAACCTGATATGAAGCTGTTATTTGCATCCGATTCTTTTAAAGGAACTCTTTCCAGTGCGCAGACAATCGATCTGTTAGGTAAGGCTGCTAAGGAAATATTTGGACATTGTCAGTGGGAAGGGATTCCGGTTGCCGACGGAGGAGAAGGTACGGCAGACGCTGTAATCGCTGCTGTCAGGGGTGAAAAAGTGCATGTAACTGTACATGGACCTCTTATGGAGACGGTTCATGCGTATTATGGCAGTCTGGATGAGAAACGGGCCATCATCGAGATGGCGGCAGCTTCAGGTCTGACACTGATACCGGAGAATCAGAGAGATCCCAGGATCACTACCAGTTTTGGGACAGGAGAAATGATAAAGGATGCGCTAAAACGGGGGTTCACAGACATTTCCATTGCCATAGGAGGATCAGCAACAAATGATGGCGGAATGGGCTGTATGAGAGCGCTGGGTGTCCGTTTCTTAGATGATAAGGGAGAAGAACTAAATGGGACGGGTGAGGATCTAATCAGGGTTTCAGCAATTGATGTTTCCGGTCTGGATCCCAGACTCAGCCATGTGAAACTAACGGTTATGTGTGATGTAAATAATCCGTTATGCGGACCGGATGGTGCTGCGTATACGTTTGGAAAGCAGAAGGGAGGGACTCCCCCTGTTTTAGACCAGCTTGAGAAAGGCATGGAAAATTACAGGAATATAATCATGCAGAAATTTGGAACCAATCCGGATGAAATCCCAGGTTCTGGGGCCGCAGGCGGACTGGGTGCTGCACTTTGCGTGTTTCTGGGCGGACAACTAAAATCCGGTATTGAGACTGTGCTTGATTTAATTGATTTTGACTCCCGTCTGGAGGGTGTTTCTCTTGTAGTTACAGGAGAGGGGCGGGCAGACTGGCAGTCCTGTTTTGGCAAGGTGATGCAGGGAATCGGGCAAAGATGCAAAAAAAGAGGGGTAGCAGCTGTTGCCCTCACTGGTTCTATGGGTCCGGGAGCGGAGAAAATTTATGATTATGGAATCCGTTCCATTATGACTTCGGTTAATGGGGTTATGGATCTTAATGAAGCATTTGAACGCGCGGAAGACTTATATTATCAGGGAGCAATTCGTATGTTCCGGCTCATTTCCCTTGGGATGGAATTGTAAAAGAAATAACATTATATGAATAGATATGAAAAACGTACATGGTTTAGTAAACCGGACCATGTACGTTTCTTATTGCTGGTGAATGCATTAATATTTAATATCTGTGTTTGTTTCAAAGATCTCAGAAGACGGTCTGCCGCTGTGATTTGTCAGACCGGATACATCTGCAGACTGATCTTTCCCATACTCGTTCCCATTTGCCAGCTGGAACTTGCCGACCAGAGATTTTAAATTCACAGCCTGTGCAGATAATTCCTCTGAAGTAGCAGCACTTTCTTCCGAAGTAGCAGAGGTTGTCTGGACGACAGCGGAAATCTGGTCAATTCCGGTTGTGATCTGTGTAATGGCATCGGCCTGTACATTGGAGGCCTCTGCAATTTCAGCAATTTTACCGGTAGAGATTTCAGCTTTTTTAACAACCATCCGGAGAGCCTGCGCGGTTTCATCAGCTATTTTTGTACCGCTTCCAATTGCGGATATGGCATTTTCAATGAGAGCGGTGGTATTTTTAGCTGCTTCCGCTGATTTGCCTGCCAGGTTTCGCACTTCGTCAGCGACGACTGCAAATCCCTTGCCTGCAGATCCGGCCCTTGCTGCTTCCACGGCTGCGTTGAGAGCAAGAATATTAGTCTGAAAAGCAATATCATCAATGGTTTTTATAATTTTACCAATTTCATTTGATGTATTAGCAATCTCATTCATTGCCTCTGTCATTTCAGTCATTTTCTGATTGCTCTCGCTGATACCTATGCCTGCTTCCTGAGAAAGGGAATTCGCCTCAGCTGCGTTTGCTGCATTTTGTTTGATGCGTTCTGAAATTTCTGTAATTGTTGCGGACAGTTCTTCGATGGAAGAGGCCTGCTCGGTCGCTCCCTGACTGAGTGCCTGGGAAGCATCAGCTACCTGGGAGGCGCCTGTGGATACCTGTTCGGAAGCTTCGTCAATTTCCAGAAGAGTACTGCTTAAATTCAGGCGGATGTTATGCATTGCCTCATAAATATAACGGTATTCGCCGGTGTATTTATCCTGGCAGTCAGATTCGACTTGGAAATTTCCCTGGCTCATTTGGCCAAGCAGATAATTAATATCCTGAATGATCCGCTTTAAATTCTGACCCATTTCCACAAACGTTTTTGATAACAGGCCAATCTCATCATTGCTTTTGATTTCCATCTGAACATCTAAGTTACCGGCTGCAATGTTCTGAGCAGCTGCCACTACGCCATCAATCGGTTTCAATGTCCTGCGTAAAAATACGACAACTACCGAATTAATAAAAATAAGGGATAAAACAGCCAATACGATCATGACTATCACGTTTCTTACCACATCCTTATACAGATCACTTCTGTCAAGACTGCTTGAGGCCCACCAGGTCTGGGATCCGCAGGTGATGGGGTAGTAATGCCTGGTCTCCGGAGAACCGTCCGCTTTTCTTGTAGTAATGTGGAATTCCTTTTTGTTTTCCTGCATCTTCACGATCTTTGCATATTCTGATGGGGGAATTAAGTCTTCCAGCTTTTTCCCGATATTATCACTTGATTTGCTGTCAAAAGCAATCATATTTCCTTCCGTATAGATATCCACATACATGGAAGGGTACTTGGCATCCGTGGTTTTGATCCTGGAAAAATTAGATACGTTAATATCTGCCAGAATAACACCAATTACATCGTCTCC
Organism: Lacrimispora amygdalina; assembly: GCF_003432035.1. Lineage (GTDB taxonomy): Bacteria > Bacillota > Clostridia > Lachnospirales > Lachnospiraceae > Lacrimispora > Lacrimispora amygdalina. The sequence continues at coordinate 39,129 of NZ_QOHO01000002.1, read as the reverse complement.
GTTCATAATTGGATATGCAATGGTACTCATCATCGTCCCTTTGTAATCAAAAGGGTCAGTCAGATAGGGAGCTTTTGTTTCCCGCGCTATCCGGTAATAATCCTGATTGGAGTATTCACTGTAAGCTCCAAGAGACTGGGCCGTGTTATTTTTTGCATTGTCACGGTCAACGTATACGGAGTAATCTTTGACTGCCGGATCGAATTGTCCAGGCTCAAAAAAAGCCCCTACACCATATAGGGAATCATTGTTATTAAGAGCTGCCCAGGCTGAATTCGTAATATAATTCTCCACTTCATAATTGACTTCTTTGAGCTGGGCATTGTATAGTCTGCTTTTGCGGTTGATGTTTTTCCAGTCACTGGTGGCTTCCCCGCCGTTATAAACGCGGTTTAAGTAATCCTGTAAATCTTTGGCAGTGCCAGATGCATCATCGATAATAGATTGAACCATGAGACCATTCTGAGCGGCAATTCCTGTAAACTCGCCATTGATGGCTTTGGAAATTGCATTGCTGGCAAGTATGGCGGAGATTGAAATCAGTAAGGTTAAACTCATAATCAGTATGATGCCTGTGGCAATGGATGTCTTTACCGCAAGCTTCATATCATTAAAATTAATTTTTTTCTTATTCTTCATCTAAATGCTCCCTCAAATTAAATAAATAGTAAAAAGACTTCCCTCCTGTGCACCGGTAATATAGTGATTGCTGACATGGAAAAATATACCAGTTAACGCATAAAAATAAACTGCATCAAATGCAGCCGATTTTTTACCTGTTAAAAAAACCTCCTTTCCTGCCATCAGTTTCATTTTAATTAACTATCAACTATTAATCGACACAATGTGATATTTTGTTAATAGAAAATTTATAAAAAAGATACTGTAATTATGAGGATTGAGGGAGAATAAAATATTTACAACGGTTAAATGCATAATTGTATCATGAATAGAAAGAATAAATGACTTTATACACCAGGTGCGATAAGCTGAACAGCCATCTCCGCAATCCCACACAAAACCATGACAAGAATGGGATCTTTCTTTTTCTTTTGAAGGAGAAATAATGCAGCGGCAAAATAGAGTAGCGGGCGAAGTTTTACCTGCTCAGGCAAAAAAGAGATGATACCGGATGGAAAAACAGCTGGAAGCAGAATATCAAATCCGGCGACCGCTATCATGGATACGACAGCCGGGCGCAGGCTTTCCAGAATATTCTGGAGAATGCTTAAATTCTTATATCGGTTATAGGCCCAGGATAAGAAGGTGACAAACAGACAGGAAGGAAGGATGCAGCCCAGAGTCGCTAAAAAAGCTCCGGATATTCCGGCGATCTGGTTTCCAACGAAGGTTGCAGAATTAATGGCAATTGGTCCAGGCGTCATCTGTGAAATAGTAATTAAATCGGTAAAATCTTTCATGGTAAGCCACTGATAATTGTAAATGATCTGTTGTTTGATTAACGGCATGGCGGCATAACCGCCTCCAAAGCTGAATGCACCAATTTGAAAAAATGCCCAGAACAGTTTTAAAGAAATCATGATTATGCCTCGTTTCTAAGTTTTCTGATAATAGTTCTGCATATGCCTGCCAGCGCTGCAGCCAGAATGATATAGATCACATTTACGTGATAAAAATAAGCCGCAACAAAGGACGCCGCCATAAGCAGGAGAAGAAGCGGATCCTTTTGTTTTACCACATCACTTCCCATATCGTAAACAACGGAAAGAATCACGGCACCAACGCCTGCTGTCATACCGTTTAACATAGCCTGTATCATATGATTATTTTTAAAAGCGTTGTAACAAAAGGAGATTACGGTGAGTATAATAAAAGGCGGGATTACTGCGCCCAGAACGGCGCAAAAAACGCCGGGGAGTCCGGCCAGTTTATATCCGACGACTATGGCACCATTGACAGCAATTGCTCCGGGTGAGGACTGTGCGATAGCTACCAGGTCAAGCATTTCCTGCTGGTCAATCCAGTGAAGTTCATCAACAAATTTCTTCTTCAGCAGGGTGACAATTACATAGCCGCCGCCAAAGGTAAAAGTACTTAAATAAATTGTAGATAAGAATATTTTACTTAATATTTTTCTGTTCATCTGTCTCATTTCCTTTTTCTAATCCGTTATAAATTCGTTCTCTTTGTCTAAGTATCTGCAGAAAATAAAGAGCCCCATTAAAATAAAAGGAGAAAAAACCGGATCTGCTTCCACAGACCACCCGCCCTCTGTGCAGTGTACCAGCCTGACCGCCACCCAGCTGTTTTCATCCATGATGCAGTATTCCCGGGTGCTTCTCATGAACAGATCAAAAAGCCTGTGTTCCATTGTAAGTCTGATCTGATTTACTGACATTCCGCTCAGTAAAGACAGATTATCGGAGTATATGGGAATGCCGGATAAAACAGTCTGATTGAGAGGATCAGAAAGTACGTAAATCCGCTCTCCGCTCACTTCTCCGCCCTGACAGCTTTTAATATCTGCATACAATTTAATTCTGCCGTCAGGAGAAAGAATGGCTTTTTTTATGGGATAATAGGGCGTTTTTAAGCAGGCCAGCTTTATACCGGGTCTTCCGTTGTCAATCTGATAAAGTTTTCCTGCTTTTATTAAATATTTCATAGGACTTTCCTTTCGTGCAGGCTGCAAATGCTGTTAACATGTTGTCATTTCTTCTTTCCAGTATAGCACTTGCCCGTTTATAATTAAAATAGTATAATTTTATTAATAACATATAAAATTAGCTATAATAAACCGGAGGTATTACAATGTCAATCCGTCATCTGCGTATATTCCTCACTGTATGCGAATGCAATAACAGTATAACCAGAGCAGCAAAAAAACTATATATGACCCAGCCATCGGTTTCTGTAGCCATACAGGAACTGGAAAAGTATTATGGAATAATATTGTTTGACCGCATATCCCGGAGGCTTTATCTAACTGAGGCAGGGAGACAGTTTCTGGAATATGCACAGCGCATATTTGCGCTGCTTGATGATATGGAAAAGGGAATCAGAAACTGGGACACCATCGGGGTTTTGCGTGTTGGGGCGAGCATTACCATTGGTTCCCAGTTTATGCCGAGCTATGTGGAGAAGTTTTCCGCCATATATCCGGAAGCAGAAGTGCAGGTGTTTATAGGAACCTCCCATCAGCTGGAGCAGAAGCTTTTAAACAACGAACTGGATTTTGCGCTGGTGGAGCGCCCGGTTCATGAAAGCTCTCTTGTTGCGGAACCTTATATGGAGGACTCACTGGCGGTGATTGCTCCTGGCCGTTCGCCCTATTACCCGGGTCAGGTGCTGAAAAAGGAGGAACTAAGCGGACAGAAATTTCTATTGCGTGAGCATGGAAGCGGGACCAGAGAGCTGTTTGAAGAGGTGATGGAAAAGGAAGATATTACGGTTAAGCCGGTATGGGAGGGGATGAGTACAACGGCACTGGTGAATGCAGTCATTCATGGGCTTGGAATCGCGGTGGTTCCAAGACGTATGGTATCCGGCCCATTGGAGAAAAAGCTGGTTTATCCGCTTAAGATAGAAGGGGCAGAGTTTAAAAGATGCTTCTATATCGTTCATCATAAGGACAAGCTTTTAACAAGAACGTTTCAGGAATTTATTAATTTATGCAGATGCTATGAGCTTGATTATCCCCTGCCGAAATACAATGGACTTTAAAAATAAACACTAATTTATGCAACTAATTGCAGGAGTATTTGGTTATATTTACAACGACATTTTTGGATGATATAATCTGTTTCACAATATACAAACGTTTGTATCATAATAAAATTGTATATTTTATCCAACCTGGGTAGGAAAAATCATTCATATGTATGGCGCAATGCATGTGAAAACCGATTCATTACATTCTTGCATAAAAAGGAGATAAAAAAATGTCTAAAGTAAAAAACTGGAAAACAATATTCCCTGCAATCTGCGTACCAATGAATGATGACTACAGCATTAATGAAGCTGAACTCAGAAAATATGTCAGCTGGCTTGCCGGCTTTGATGAAATTGAAGGTCTTGTCTGCAATGGACATACAGGAGAGATAACCGGGTTAAACAGACAGGAACGCAAAAGAGTTGTAGAAATTGTAGCCGATGAGGTAGGAGACAGACTGACAATTATTTCAGGAATCAACTGTGAAAATACGGTTGAGTCCATTGAGATGGCAAAGGAAGTAAAGGAAGCAGGCGCGGATGGCATTTTGCTCATGCCTCCCCATATGTGGCTGCGTTTTGGAATGCATCCGGACGCACCATTTAACTATATTAAAGACGTGGCAGACGGTGCAGATATAGATATTATTATCCATTTATATCCGGCGATCAGCAAGGCATTTTATCCGGTTGATACTCTGGTTAAGATGTGCAAAGAAATTGATCATGTAAAGGCAATCAAGATGGGAACCCGTGTAACTCCTTTATATGAAAATGATGTCCGGGTTCTTCGCAGGGAAGCCCCTCATGTCTCTCTCATTACATGCCATGATGAAAGCCTGATGTCTTCTCTTACATTCCCCGGCATGGATGGCGCATTAATTGGCTTTGCGGCATGTATTCCGGAACTGATCACAGAAGCATTTAAAGCTTATAAAGCCGGAGACTTCAAAAAAATCCATGAATACGATGATAAGATATTCCCGATCTCCAGAGCGATTTACGGCGGAGGACAGCCGTCAGGAGAAGCTCATGCACGTATGAAAGAAGCGCTCTTTCAGAGAGGAATCTTTTCTTCCGCTCTGATGCGCCGGCCGGTGCTTCCATTAACAGCGGAGGAGAAAGCACAGGTATCAGAAGGCTTAAAAGGAAGCGGATATACATCAAAAATTACTCTTTAAGTAATTGACATACGAAGAAGATAACAGTTTCTTATGACAGCGTAACTACATGTGTAAGAGTGAGGTTCCGTTTATAACGGGGTATTATAAACGGAACCTCTAAAGGTGGAGGTCAGTTCATGGAAAATAATATTAGTACAGCTGCTGCATCAGATGCGGCCTTTGACAGCTCAGCAATAAAAACTCTGCCGTTTCTGGAGCTAGTGAAAAGAATCGGTCCGGGGCTTGTACTTACCGGAATTGTTATTGGTCCGGGAGCCATCACAACTGCAGCCATGCTGGGAGCCAGATATGGCTATGCAACGATGTGGCTGTTTATTCCCATTCTGTTTATGGGGGTTACATTTTTACTCACTACTTATCGGATTGCACTGCTCACGGGTAAACCAATTATCCATGCAATCCGTCATTACTATGGAGGAACGGCAGCAGCCTTTGTAGGAGTTGCTTCATTTCTGTCATGCATGTTTTTCACAATGGGAAATATCTCCGGGTCAGGATCAGGCATGAATCTGATTTTTGGTATAGACTGGAAATTAGGTGCAATCATTATGATTGCCATTACTGTATTCTGCTACCTGACCAAAGGGGTTTATTCCAAGGTGGAAAAAGGCATAACAATCTGTATTATTGGTATGATAATTGCTTATTATGCCACGCTGGCCAAGGCAGGAGGGCCTTCCTTAGGAGAGCTTGGAAGTGGTCTCACTCATTGGACATTTCCAGCCGGAAGTCTGGCAACTGCACTGGGATTTATCAGCACCAATGCATCTGTAACCACAGGTCTGTATGGCACTTATCTTGGAAAAGAAAAGAAGTGGGATAAAGAAGATTTATTTAACGGTGCTATGCTTGTAGACTCTGTCACTCACATTGTGGGGGTTATTTTAATAAGCGGTGCAGTTATGCTTGTAGGCGCCATCGTGCTTCATCCGGCGGGTATTGTTATTAAAAACCCGGCTGAGTTAGGGAAAATGATGGTGCCGCTGCTGGGAAAAGCGGCTTATGTGGTTATGGGTATTGCACTACTTGCGGCAGCTTTTTCTTCTCTCCTTGGAAACACCCACCGAACCGTTGTTTTGCTCAATGCCGGTTTTGATAAGCCTACGAATCTGGATCATAAAAGTATAAAAATCGGATCGATGATTGTACTTGCAATTGCCGCTGTTATTTGTTTTTCCTATAATGGATCTCCGACCCAGCTGATTCTATTTGCCAATATCATGACAGCTGTTGCAACACCGGTATCGGGCCTTTTCGTATGTATGCTGATCTGGAATAAGGATGTAAATAAAGGTGTAAAACAGCCCAAAATTTTAAGAATCTGTATGGTAATCAGCTATTTGTTCTGTCTGGTACTGACTGTTTCAGCTCTTAAAACGGCTATTCCTAAATTTGCTGAATCTATAATGAAACTATTTTCCTGATAAAACAGTTTGGATAATAAAGTCTTCGGAGGTCTATACTGACGCTGGAGACTTTTTATTTGTTTCAACCATTTCATCTTATTGACAAGAAAATTTTGTGTGGTATAAAGAATTTAAGGCAAACAATTGTACTGTGAAAGGGGACCGGTAAAATGGCAACATTAAAAGACGTGGCAAGGCTGGCCAATGTTGATGTCAGCACTGTTTCAAGAGCTCTCAATCATACTTCCTATGTACACCCTGAGACAAAGAAAAAAATTTTTGCCGCAGTTGAACAGCTTAGCTACAAGCCCAATCTGCTGGCCAAGGGACTGAGACAGGGAAAGCGGCATACCATAGGTGTTGTTATTCCGGAAATCAATTTTTCCATCTTCGGGGAAATGGTACAGGGGATAGAAATTCAGGCTAGAAAGATGGGATACAGTATCATCATATGCAATACAAAAGATAAGCAGGATGCGGAAGAAGAGTGTCTGAACAGACTCCGGAACGGACTGGTAGACGGAATCTTAATTGCTGCAACCGGGCAGAACGGGAGGCTGTTACGGGACATAAAAAGCAGCGGTATTTCTGTGATGCAGATCGTAAGAAATCAGGACAGCATATTAAGCAGTGTTGTAGCGGATTATTATGCCTGCGGCTATCAGGCGGTTAAATATCTTTATGGGAAGGGCTGCCGGCATATTGGCTTTATTAATGGATCAATGGAAATTATTCCATATAAAGAAAGGTATAAAGGTTACCGGAAAGCAATTCGGGAACTGTCATCAACAGAACATGTGGCTGGTTCCGCATTTCCCCAAAGAGATTATTTTAAAGACGGATACAACGCAGTCCTGGAGCTTATGGAGAAAGACACAGCACTGGACGGACTTATGGTAGCTGTTGATATGCAGGGGCTTGGTGCAATCAGAGGGTTAAAGGAGCTGGGGATAAAGGTTCCGGAGGCGGTGAAGGTCATCAGTCTGACGGGACATTCCATTGGAGGAATGCTGGAAACTGCAATGACTTCCATGGAGGTTCCTGCAAAAGAGATGGGAGAAGAGGTTACCAGGATGATTATCTCTGATATTGAAGCAGGGGCGGATAAAAAAAACAGCCCGTTTCATAAGGTATTTGAAGCTTCTCTCGTTGAGAGGGAAACAACTTAGTCCTTGAAGCGGGCCAATGATCAGGTTTATGACAGTCCGTTCTTTTTCCTGCCGGATTTCCATAAAAGGATGAAACCGGCCAGAGCTACAAAAAGGGAGATAAACTGGGAGGTTGATAAGCTTCCCACGGATCCCCTTATTAAATCGCCCCGGTAAAATTCAATCACAAATCTCCCAAGGCTGTAAAAAATCAGATAGAAAGCGCTGATTCTTCCTGCAGGCGGATTTTTACGCGCCAGTGCCAGCAGAACAAAACAGTTGGCAAAATCAAAAACGCTGGATACAATCTGAGTGGGCAGCAGCGGAATCCCGTTAGGTGCGAACTGGGAACTTTGAAATGTGATGGAAAATGGGCCGGAGGTTTCCCGTCCATAACAGCATCCGGCAAGAAGACATCCGATTCTGCCAAATCCCTGTGCCAGTGCAATTGACGGTGCAACAAGATCCAGATAACGGATTGCGCTTATTTTCTTAATCCGGCAGTAAATAAATCCTGCACCGATTCCTCCGATGATACCTCCATAGACTACAAATCCGGCGGAGATATCTAGTAATAGCCTGGGATTATTTCTGATCTCATCAAATATTGTGATGTAGTATAGCAGTTTGGCACAGAAAAGGCCGCCGCCGGCTCCAAGGATCAGCAGGTAGAACAGATGATCCGGTTCCAGTCCGGCCTTATTGGCACGGTATTCTGCAGTAAAGTATGCGGCAGCGATTCCAATACCGATCATCAGACCGTATCCGTGTAACGTAAAGCCGCCGATGGAGAACAAATCGTTATGCATGATATTTTCCTTCTTTTATCTTTAGAATAAAAACGAATTCATTATATCATATCTTTTCCTGTATTGCAAAAAAAAGCTGCAAAGCCGCTGCCCTCTCAGACAATATACAAAATGGTCATTTCCTTTAATTTTTCATTCAGCTGCTGTCTTAAAAACAGCTCTCCGTCTTCTCTTAAATCATTCCTGTAACAGTATTTCCCCCGGCCTCTTCCAGTCATGATTTCTTTGTCATAAAGTTTGTCTGCATCGGGAAAAGCCTCGGTATTAATGGCATTGTGGACAAAGCTGTAAGTCATAAAAATAATTTCGATCAGGGCGGTTCTTTTTACCTTTTCGCTCAGCTGAAGGGACAGAGCTGTGATCAGTTCCGAATAAAGCGGTTTCCAGTCATCGGTTAATATAACAGGGGCAATGAGTATTCCAACCCGGTAACCGGCGTCGCACATTTTATTTAACGCGGTAATTCTTGCATTTAACCCGGAAGTACCAGGTTCAAACCTGGTTATGATGGACTGGGGATTGACGCTCATGCGCATGATAATACGCCCTCCATGGTTTAAATTAAGAAGAGTATCCACCTGATTGAATTTGGTTGGAAAGGTTAAAAAACCTTTGTTGGTTTTTCCAAACTGCTCAATGGTCCATGATAAATTGCCGGTAATGGTATTTTCCAGAATCAGGTCACTGTTGCTCCCAATCTCATAAGTGAAATCTCTTGTGGATTTTGCCTGGTGGCTGATTATTTTATTTAACATCTGTTCCCTGTTTACAAACAGGCGTAAATAAGCGCATTTGTTGTAGTTACAGACCAGATAGCAGTAGTGGCACATGGCGGTACAGCCGGAAGAGGTATAGGGAACAAGAAAATCCGATACTTTATGGTTTGGAACATAGTGATGGGTTTTTCTGACTCCAATTACCAATAGCCGCTTCAATGAAGGGAAATCTTTGTTGGGGCGGGTGCGCAGTTCGTCTATTTTGTTATGGCTCTCAATGGGGATCCATGGAATATCCTTATATTTCTCTTTTAATAGTCCTCCCAATTCATAGTCCAGGGAATCTGGTTCATAATAAATTCTATCCGGGAACATGCTGTTTACCTCCTGTTTCCATCTATTATGCGAAGAATTGATGGTGGTATCCCATGTAAAAGTGCACAAAAAAACGACGAAAATCTGTATGATATTACAAAATTTCAATAACGAACATATAAAAGTAAAACGAACATATAAAGGTATTGAAAATCAACATTAATCATGATAATATGACATTACAGAAACAAAACGAACATAAAAAACAGGCATTAAGATCAAAGGAGAAGGTAGTATGAGCAAGGTGAGCGAAACGACCAGAGAATCATGGATCATGAGCACATTTCCCGAGTGGGGGACCTGGCTGAATGAAGAGATTGAAAGCGAGGTAGTAAAACCCGGCACTGTGGCGATGTGGTGGTTAGGCTGTACCGGAATCTGGTTTAAAACACCGGGCGGCTGTAATTTAACCATCGATTTATGGTGCGGAAACGGAAAACGGACTCATGGAGACGGAATGATGGCAGCAGGACATCAGATGGCTAATATGTGCGGTGCCAGAAAGATGCAGCCCAATTTAAGAGCAGTGCCCTTTGTTATTGATCCATTTGCCATTCGAAAGGTGGATGGAGTGTTAGCAACTCATTATCATCAGGATCACATGAGCGCAGAATATGCAGCTCACGTAATCCAGAGCGGCATGACCACGACTGACGAAGAGGGGAATGAAATTCCGGTGCCGTTTATCGGTCCTTTAAAATCTGTGGAGACCTGGATCAAGTGGGGAGTACCAAAAGAACGGTGCAGAGTCGTGCGTCCCGGTGACACCATTAAGATAAAGGACGTAGAGATCGTAGTGCTTGATTCCTTTGACAGAACCTGCCTTGTGACAACAGACTCCACCGGAGCGGACAGAGAAGAACTGACCGGAATCTGTCCGACCGATATGGATGATAAGGCAGTTAATTACTTAATTAAAACTCCTGGAGGCAATATCTATCACAGCGGCGATTCCCATTATTCCATCTATTTTGCAAAGCATGGGAAAGATCATAAGGTAGATGTGGCATTTGGTTCCTATGGAGAAAACCCGGTAGGCATGGCGGATAAGATGACCTCCTGTGATGTGCTGCGTATGGCGGAAGCATTAAACTGCGATGTGGTTATTCCCATTCACTATGATGTCTGGACCAACTTTATGGCAGATGTCAATGAAATACGGGTGCTTTATGATATGAAAAAGGACCGCCTGGATTACCGGTTCCATCCGTTCTTCTGGGAAGTGGGCGGAAAATATGTCTACCCTGCAGACAGAGAGAAAAAGGCCTACCATCACCCAAGAGGGTTTGAAGATTGCTTTGAAGCTCCGCAGAATATACCATTTCGGTCCTGTCTGTAAACAATCGGGGAGGGTTAGTCATGCTGTTGAAAGAATTTGTAGAACTGGGGCATTATAAATTTGCTGAGGAAGCGGCTAGCTGGGAGGATGCGGTCCGGATGAGCTGCGAGACCTTAGAAGCTGACGGGACAGTGGATACAGGTTATAAGGAAGAAATCATTGAATGCATCAGGAAGTATGGGCCTTACATTATTATAATGCCCAATGTAGCCATGCCGCATTCGCAGGAAGGTGCAAAAGGGGTGCACAAAACTGCAATCGGATTTATGAAGTTAAATAAGCCGGTCAGCTTTGACCCGGGTGATGAGGAAAAGGATGCAAGGCTTTTCTTTACGCTGGCTTCCTGCAATCCGGACCAGCATCTGGTAAATATGACAAGGCTGTCGGAACTGTTGATGAATGAAGGGGCGGTGAAAGCACTTTTAAGTGCCAATACACCGGAGGATCTAATCAGAATTCAGAACGATTATCTGGATTAATAATGGGGAGGGTTTCTTATGGATATTTTATTAAAGATTTGGTCGTATTTTGCAGTCAATGTATTACAGCAGCCGGCTTTTATGATTGGTCTGATTGTTATGATCGGTTATGTGCTGCTTGGAAAACCCTGGTATGACGTTCTGGCAGGAGTTATTAAAGCAATTGTAGGATATTTAATTCTGACCGTTGGTTCGGGAGGTCTGGTCAGCAATTTCCGCCCTGTGCTTGTAGGCTTAAAAGACCGTTTCAATATGAACGCCATGGTAATTGACCCTTACTTTGGGCAGAATGCGGTAACGGCGGGGGTAGAAGAGGTGTTCGGCAAAGCGTTCGGCAATGCAATGATTCTGCTTTTAATCGCTTTCATCGTAAATATTATCCTGGTTCGTTTCAGCAGGGTGACAAAGTTAAGAGCCCTGTTTACCACAGGCCATGTCCAGGTGCAGCAGGCAGCAACTGCTTACTGGCTCATCCTCTTTGCCTGTCCGTTTTTATTAAATAATAATGCAGCTCTTTTGGTAGTGATGGCGCTGATTCTTGGAGCTTACTGGGCGGTTGGTTCAAACCTCACCATTAAGCCGTGCCAGGAACTGACCGATGGTGCAGGCTTCTGCCTGGCACATCAGCAGATGTTCGGTATCGCACTGAATACATGGCTGGCAGAAAAACTGTTTGGCAAAAAGAAAAACGGTAAAGAAGTAAAGAAGATTGATGAGATCGAACTTCCCGGATTCATGTCCATTTTCAATGAAAACATGGTATGTACTTCCATACTGATGATCGTTTTCTTCGGAGCCATTCTCTGCATTTTAGGAAGAGACTATCTGGTGGAACAAAAGTTCATGAAAGAGGGCGCCAGCATGTTCTTCTATGTAATTCAGACCTGCCTTTATTTCTCCGTTTACTTAGCGATTCTCCAGCTGGGCGTCAGAACTTTCGTGACTGAGCTGACCGCTTCCTTCCAGGGAATTGCAGATAAGCTTCTTCCAGGCTCTCTTCCCGGAGTTGACTGTGCAGTAGTATTCGGATTTGGTTCAGCCAATGCCGTACCCCTTGGTTTCCTCGCAGGCTTTGCAGGTCAGATTCTGGCGATTATCGGGCTGATTGTATTAAAGAGCCCTGTGCTGGTCATCTGCGGTTTCGTTCCTGTATTCTTTGACAACGCGACCATTGCCGTATTTGCCAATGAAAAAGGCGGAATTAAGGCAGCTCTCATCTTACCGTTCTTATCCGGTATCTGCCAGGTATTCGGATCGGCAATCATCGCAGGCTGGGTTGGAATGGCAGCTTACGGCGGATATTTAGGCATGTGGGACTGGGCCGTTGTGTGGCCGGTTATGACAGCAGTGATGAAGTTCTTAAGCTACGCCGGTGTGGCGATTGTGGTAGCTGTTTTACTGGCAATTCCCCAGATCCAGTACCGGAAGGACAAAAAAGGTTATTTCCTTATTACAGAGAATTACGAAGCCTATAAAGAATTAAAGGGAATCAAATAGAAGTCAGGAGAATGATTATGTCAAAAGAAAATATGAGTTTTATGGTATGCTGTGCCAATGGGGCTGGCTCCAGTCTGATGATGAAAATGACGATGCAGAAGGTACTTGATAAAGCGGGAATAAAGCCCTCCAAAGTTCACCACTGCGCTTTATCGGAAGGAAAAACGGCAGCCGCTCAGTATGATGTTGTCTTTTGCGCACAGAATTTCGTCAGTATGTTTAAGGGTGCACAGGAAAAAGGCACTCTGGTGATCGGTCTGAGAAATATCATGTCTCCCCAGGAGATGGAACAAAAAATGAAGGAAAATGGAATTCTTTAATTTCAATCAAAACGAACATAAAATAAGTGACACAGGCTTCTGAACAGGCTATAATGAGGATAAAGAATCATATCTTTATGAGTTGAGAGGGAAAATAATGAAAAAAGACAGAGCTTGTGTTGAAAACAGAAGGAGCCGCATCCTGGAATTGATGGAGAAAAATCCCAGGGTGCGGGTAGATGAACTGGCGGAAGCATTAGAGGTTTCTCTTATTACCATACGAAGGGATTTACAGTATCTGGAAGATAAGAAGCTTCTGGTACGTACCCATGGGGGGGCCATTGCTTCCGGCAGCCCTGCAGACGAGGTTTCCTTATACAGGAGGCTGATTGCCGAATTTGCTGCAAAATTTGTATCCGATAATGATACGCTGTTTATTAATACCAGCAGCAATGCATTAAAAATACTGGAATACATTACCTGCTCCAATGTAACTGTCATTACCAATAACGGAAAAGCCATTCACTGTGAGCACTCCCCGGAGGTAAACGTTGTGCTGACAGGCGGTGAACTGCGCTATCCCAAAGAAGCCATGGTGGGAGATTTTGCACTTCGCAATTTACAGACGATCTACGCAAAGAAGGCATTTATCGGCTGCTCCGGAATCAGCGGGGAAAATGGCATGACAACGGAGATCTTTAACGAGGTCAGTATCAACGAAATGATGGCTGGTCATGCAACCCAGGACGTTTATGTCCTGGCTGATCATACAAAGATCGGAAAAAACAGCAGCTTTGTGAGCTGCCCCATTGAAAAAATCAAGTATTTAATTACTGACGAAAAAGCATCTGCAGAAGCTCTGGATTTAATCAGGGAAAAAGGGGTGGAAGTTTTTGTGGTCCGCCGGTCAGATTTTTGAACCAATCATAGTGGAACAATGCCCGGGCTTCCATGTTGATTGCATCTTTTTGGAGGCAAATTTATGGAAAAGGCATATACCCTTGGATTATATGAAAAATCCATGCCTGCGTGGCTTGGATGGAAAGAAAAACTGGAAGCGGCAAAAACTGCCGGATATGATTTCGTGGAAATCAGCATTGATGAAACCGATGAGAAGTTAAGCCGTTTATCCATGTCACAGGCAGAACGGCTGGAGTTAATCAATACGATGAAGATTGTGGGACTGCCCATCCGCACCATGTGTTTAAGCGGGCACCGCAAATATCCCCTTGGCAGCCACGATCCCGCTGTACGGGAGAAGGGGATGGAGATTATGAAGAAAGCAATCCAGCTGGCAGATGATCTGGGTGTCAGGATCATCCAGCTGGCAGGCTATGATGTATATTATGAGGATTCAAACGAAGAGACGAAACAGTATTTTCTGGAAAACTTAAAAAAAGCTACGGAGATTGCAGCCTGCTCCGGAGTTATACTGGGATTTGAAACCATGGAAACCGAATTTATGAATACGGTGGAAAAATCCATGGAATACGTAAAGCTGATATCATCTATGTATTTAAACGTCTATCCGGATATCGGAAATATCACCAACGCCGCCAAAACATACGGGATCAATGCATTAGATGACTTACGCGCAGGGAAAGGTCATCTGGTTGCCATGCATCTGAAAGAAACGGTACCCGGAAAATTCCGGGAGATTCCGTTTGGTACGGGGCATGTGGATTTTGAAAGCGCCATTCAAACTGCCTGGGAACTGGGAATCAGAAAGTATGTAGCGGAGTTCTGGTACACAGGTAATACCCAGTGGATGAAAGATCTTTATGATGCCAATAAACGAATGACAGAGATTCTGGATAAACAATGCCGGGAGGAGTGTGTGAAATGAAAGCAGAAAAAAAGGTGTTGGAGCATTTGACAAAATGTTATTCGGTTGCTCCTCTTTTTTATAAAGGCAAAGAGCATTTTCTGGTAGCGGCGGAAAAAGAAGATCCCTGTCTGCTCTTTGATATGGATGGAAATAAAGTGGTTACGATCTGGGAGGGACCGGGCGGCACCATGTCCATGGTGCAGGTTCCGGGTACAGACGGACAGTTTCTTGCAACTCATAAATTTTATTCTCCCAATGATTCCAAAGAAGCAGTCATTGTCCTGGTAACTCCGGATGATCTGGGAAAATGGCAGGTAAGGACTGTCGCAGTGCTTCCTCATGTTCACCGTTTTGACATACTGAAAAGAGGGAAAACACGATATCTTCTGGCCTGTACCTTAAAATCCGGTCATGAGTTTAAGGAAGACTGGTCAAGTCCCGGCAAGGTTTACGGGGCAGTGCTCCCGGAGGATCTTTCCGGTCTTTGCGGGTCCGATCCTTTAAACTTTGAAGTGATACAGGAGGGGATGCTTAAAAATCACGGCTATTACCGGGTGGAAGAAAACGGGGTGGATACAGGGCTGGTGTCCTTTGAAGGAGGAATCTGTCAGTTTGTTCCGCCTGTACAGACAGGAGAGAGGTGGGAGGTACGAAGGCTTCTTGACACACCTGCCAGTGATGCGGTTTTAGTGGATTTTGATGAGGACGGGGAAAAAGAACTTGCGGTTTTGTCTCCTTTTCATGGTGACTGCATTTCCATTTACAAAAAAATGGAGGGCAGTTATCAGAAGGTCTATGAGTACGGGAAGCCGGCAGAATTCTCCCATGCAATTTACGGCGGCAGCCTGTGTGGAAAGCCTGTCCTGGTGGTGGGACACAGACAGGGGGAACGAAATCTGATCTGTTTTTCCTGGAGCAAGGAGAAACAGGAGTATCAATGGGAAATTCTTGACCGGAACTGCGGGCCGGCCAATGTTGTGCATATGATGAAAGACGGGGAAGATTTTTTAATCAGTGCAAACCGGGAAACCGATGAGATCGCCATGTACCGGATTACACCATAGGAGGAAGAAACTATGCTGGAGGAATTAAAACGTCAGGTTTATGAAGCTAATCTGGAGCTTCCCAGGTACGGCCTTGTGACATTTACCTGGGGGAATGTAAGTGCCATAGACAGAGACCGGGGTTATTTTGTAATTAAGCCAAGCGGTGTGGAATATGACAAGCTGCAGCCCGAGGATATGGTGGTTATGGATCTGGAGGGAAATCAGATAGAAGGCAGACTGAACCCGTCTTCCGACACACCTACCCACTTAGAACTTTATAAAGCATTCAAAGAGATCGGAGCAATCGCCCATACCCACTCATCCTGGGCCACAAGCTGGGCACAGGCAGGAAGGGGCATTCCCTGTTATGGGACCACACACGCGGATTATATGTATGGGGAGATTCCGTGTCTGCGCTGCCTGAATGAAGAAGAGATAAACGGTGCGTATGAAAAGAATACGGGGCTTCTGATCGTAGAGTATTTAAAAGATAAGGAATATATGGCAGTACCTGCCTGCCTCTGCAAGAATCATGGTCCTTTTGTATGGGGGAAGGATGCAAAGGAGGCAGTTCATAACAGCGTTGTTTTAGAAGAGGTGGCAAAGATGGCGGCGCGGTGCGAACAGATTAATCCTGATTGTAAGCCGGCACCTGCATCCCTTTTGGACAAGCACTATATGAGAAAGCATGGCGCCGGTGCATACTATGGGCAGAATTCTGCCGGATAGCGCAGATCAGGTGGATTCCTTAATGGCGTTGGGGGAATAGCTGCATTTCTAAAACAGAATGGACAATTATACCTTTGTGAAGTATACTGAAAGAAAGTTAAAAAGCAGATATTTCGACAGAATCTCTGCTAATGCACAAAGGAGGAATTGCTATGAAGAGCATAAAAGCTAAGATATTTCTTTATATGGCTTTAACAGTTTTTTTCTCTCTTACAGCAGTTGGCGGTATCAGTATTTATTTAAATTATTACAGCATGATCGGAACCATGAACCAGTCCATGACGGAGCTGGCGGTGACTGCGTCTGAGCGGGTTGCAAAGGAACTGGATATCTATAAGAACCTTGCTTATGAAGCGGGAAGCATTGCCAGACTGGCTAATCCGGAGACAAGTATAGAAGAAAAAAAGTCCATTATTGACCAGAGATCCAAGACCCACGGGTTCCAAAGGGGTAATATTATAGGAGTGGACGGAATCAGTATCTTCGATGGAAAAGACTATTCTGACAGGGATTATTTTAAACGCTCCATCAAAGGGGAGATGGCGGTATCGGAACCACTAATCAGTAAGGTCACGGGACAGATGACCATTATCATATCAGCTCCTCTGTGGGAGAAAGGAATTCCCGGAACGAAAGTGGTGGGAGTGGTTTATTTTGTTCCTAAGGAGACTTTTTTAAATGATATTACTGCCTCCATTCAGATCAGTAAGGGTTCAAACTCTTATCTTCTTAACCAGTCCGGAAAGGTGATTGCGGATCCGGATATGGAAAAGGTTTCAGGCAACATTAACGTGCAGGAAAGTGCTGCAAAGGACTCCGGACTGGCAGAATTGGCATCATTAGAATCGAAAATGACACAGGGAAAGAGTGGATTTGACCGTTATGAAAGAGATGGCCGGAAGATGTTTCTGTCTTATGCTCCGGTTGCGGGAACGGATGGCTGGAGCATTGGAATCAGTGCTCCTATGTCAGATTTTATGGGATCAACCAAAACAGCCAGCACGGTTACTCTGATACTGATAGCCCTGTTTCTGGTAATTGCAGCTGCAGTATCAGCAGCGCTGGCAGGTAAGATTGCAAGGCCCATTACCGCATGTGCAGGCAGACTGAAGCTTCTTTCGGAAGGTGATCTTGATACCCCGGTAGCGGATATAAAAAACAGAGACGAAACAGGTATTCTGGCCGATGCAACCCGGGATCTGGTTCAGAGACTTGGGCTGATTATCGGAGACGTGGATTGCCTTCTTCATGAGATGGCAGCAGGGAATCTGACTGTCAGCAGCACCTGTGATACGGCATACTCAGGCGGTTTTAAGGGGATACATGAGGCGATGCACCAGTTAAAGGTACAGCTTTCAGATACTCTTTTAAGCATCAGCCGTTCTTCCGGGGAAGTGGCAGCAGGAGCGGACCAGGTTTCTGCAGGAGCCCAGGCACTGTCCCAGGGAACCACACAACAGGCAGGCTCCATAGAGGAGCTGGCAGCCACCATAGGTGACATAGCAAAGCAGGTGGAAGGGAATGCAAAGAGTGCCCGCAAAGCAAGTCTCCAGGCAAAGGAAACAGCAAAAGAGCTGAAAAGCGGTAAAGAGCAGATGCAGAAGATGACGGAAGCCATGGCTGAGATTTCCCAGACGTCCGGAGAAATCGGAAAAATAATAAAGACAATTGAAGACATTGCGTTCCAGACGAATATATTGGCACTGAATGCGGCAGTTGAGGCTGCACGGGCAGGAGAAGCGGGAAAAGGCTTCGCAGTCGTTGCAGATGAAGTGAGAAACTTAGCTTCCAAGAGTGCGGAGGCATCGAAGAGTACATCGGTGCTGATTGAAAATTCCTACCAGTCTGTACAGCATGGCACAGTTATTGCTTCGGAAACAAAAGAATCACTGGACCGGATTGCTGCTGCTTCTGAAAGAACCTTAACTCTCATCAATGCGATATCCGAAGCATCAGGGGAACAGGCTGTTTCCATCAGTCAGGTAAATCAGGGCATTGACCAGATATCAAGCGTAGTCCAGACAAACTCGGCAACAGCGGAAGAAAGTGCGGCTACCAGCGAAGAACTTTCCGGCCAGGCTCAGATATTAAAGGATTTAATCGACAGATTTCGACTATAATCGATTTCATTAAAATAGCGTTAAGATTCCTCCCAATCTCTTTCTTTTTATGGAAGATATTACTAAAATAGAAGGGTAGAAGGAGGGATGATTTATGGGGTTCATTATAGTTTTGCTTATGGCAGTTTATGCAGTCATTGGTGGACTGACTACGCTTTATCTGTTTTTTAGTTTCCCGGCAGTGATCGTCTGGAAATTTTACAGAAAATTTAAATATGGAATTTCTGTTTTTTACTGAAACTGCGGTCAAAAATAACAGGCACCGGATTATCCCTATATCAGGAAGTCCGGTGCCTGTCGCAATAAGTAAGGTCAGATATTGGTGAGCCGTTCAAATAAGTTGTTAACATTGATGCGTCCATAGCCCCAGATATTATTGGGGTAAACTTCAGAGGGGTTTCTCATGGCTCCTCTTATGATCAGACGATTGACATTATATCCGGTCAGAGTAGTATAATTTCCTCTTGAAATCCCCCATTCAAACACCATGGCGATAATTCCGGCTGCGTGGGCGCTGGCAGCTCCGGTGCCTGTTGCAGTTGTGTACTGATTGCCTGGAACTGCACATGGAATCTGGTAGCCGGGAGCTGCTATATCAGGCTTAACCAGTCCGTTTCTGGTATAACCTCTGCTGGATTCAGGAAGGATACCGTCGGTAAACTGATTATAGGCCGTGACTGTCAGCTGATAGGCTCCATTACCCGGAGACGTGATAGTAGTATCCGGATTGGGGATCAGAAAAAATGTATTATCTGAAATGATCGTTCCGTTGGGGAGCCAGCAGTGAAAGAAGAATGCCTCATTTTCCAGGCTTTGGGCACGTAAGTACCACACTCCGGGCTGGGGATTCTGAAACCGGATTAATATAAGCTGATCACCTGTTTCTTCTTCAAAAATGATATTGTTTACCCATACAATACTTTGCGTAAAGATAAAGTTGAATTTCCGGCAGTCTGCGATTGCAGGATAAATACGCTGGGTTGATTCTCTGTTTGGAGTTGAAATATCAATGGAAATCCGTTCTGGTGCATAAGGCCAGATTTCCATCCAGAATTCTTTGTCATTTTCCCCGATTCTCAGTTCGAAATCATTGTAAAAGGGTACAACTGTAGTGCTGTTAAAATAGTGCCTCTGCTTATTTCCTTCATTTCCCGCTGAAACGCAGACACCAATTCCCGGGAGCTGTACGAGATAAGTTAAGTAACTGCTTAATACTCCCTTACCGTCATGACTTCCCTGGCTTGTGCCTATGGCAATACAAATCACAAGTGGAAGATTAAGTTTCTGTGCGGTTAAAACAAGATATCTGATGCCAAGCAGGATATCAGACTCCTGAAAGCAGTAAGTATCCGCAGGTATTGAAAAAACGTTTTTTAAGTTTTCTTTGGCATCTTTCAGCTTTACAATGACAAGCTGTGAATTGGGAACCACTCCGGAGAATGTCTGATCGGAACTGAAGCTCCCGGCTGCAATGCTTGCCATAGCGGTTCCATGCCCATTGGTATCTGCAGACGGAACAGAGGAAAGGGGATCTTCCGAGGCTAAAGCCAGATTAATGGCTTCGCTGTTATACTCACTGCCGAAGGTAAATCCTTGGGGGATTGTTCCGGTCTGTATCGTCTGATCCCATATGGAAACAATACGGGTTGTTCCGTCGTTATTTCTAAAAGCGGTATGCTGGTAATCGATACCGGTATCCACGAACCCCATTAAGACGCCCTGACCCGTCAGGTTTAAAAACGGATTTCTCTGGACTGTACCAATACCTGATTTTTCTATACTAATGGTGGATTCGATGGTATAGAGAGAGGGAAACGTGTTATAGGGATGTGTTCCTAAATCACAGGGATCGGTTCCTGTTGTGGGAATATGAAGCAGTGAGCTTCGCTCTGTCAGCGGAGTGATATTGTCTCCTGTATCATAAGAGGGGACTGAGATATTGTTAATAATTAAGTCGTAATAATTATTATCCAGTATTTTAATCAAAATTAGCCTCCTATCCCCTTTCATTTGAGCCGGATCAGATGTTGGTCAGTCTACGGAACAGGTTATTTACGTCAAGTCTGCCGTATCCCCAGATATTGTTTGGATAGATGATAGAGCTATCCCGTGCTGCACCCCGGATGAGAAGCCGGTTCACATCATTACCGGTCATAGAGGTATAATTTCCTCTGCGAATTGCCCATTCCAGAATCATGGCGATTGCTCCGGCGGTATGAGCGGCTGCCGCTCCGGTTCCGGTCATGGTTCCATAGAGATTGCCGGGTACTGCACAGGGAATCTGATATCCCGGAGCTGCAATGTCCGGTTTCACTAATCCGTTTCTTGTATACCCTCTGCTGGATTCAATGAGGATGCTGTCATTGAACTGATTATAGGCAGTGACTGTCAGCTGGTTTGTTGCATTCCCCGGAGAGGTAATGGTAGTGTCAGGATTCGGGTTTAAAAAAAAGGTATCGTTTGAGATGATGTCACCGGAAGGCAGCCAGGAATGAAATGACATGGGTTCATTTTCCATGCTTTCCACCCGGATATTCCAAACACCTGGCAGGGGATCCTGAAAACGGAGCAGAATCAGCTGATCTCCGGTTTCCTCTTCAAATATGAAGTTATTTACCCATAATGTACTGTCAGTAAAAATAAAATCAAACCTTCTGCATGAACCAATTGTAGGGAAAATTGGCTGTGTGGATTCCCTGTTTGGGGTGGAAACATCAATGGATACACGGCCAAGAGCATAAGGCCATATTTCCATAAAAAACATGGGATCGTTTTCCCCGATCCTCAGTTCAAAATTATTATAATATGGAGGTGCCATTGTATTGTTAAAATAATGACGGCGGTTATTTCCTTCATTTCCTGCAGAAACGGATACTCCGATTCCAGGCAGTATGGCCAGATAATTTAAATAGCCGCTTAATGCGTCTGTTCCGTCATGACCGCCCTGGCTGCTTCCAAGAGCAATGCAGATCACCAGCGGACGGCTGGCATTCTGGGCATATGTTTCCAGATAGCGGACACCCAGCATAATATCAGATTCCTGATAACAGATAACGTCCGGCCGTACAAAATTGATATCTCTTAAATTCTGCTTTGGATCTTTTAATTTCACAACTACCAGTTCTGCTTCCGGTACGATACCCGTGAAAGAGTTTTCCGGATTGTACCTGCCGGCAATGATGCTTGCGACAGAGGTTCCGTGTCCGATTGTATCCGTGGTAGGGACGATAGATAAGGGATCATCCGATCTTAAAGCGATGTTGATGGATTCTCTGTTATATTCTGATCCGAAAGTAAAGCCTGCTGGCGGATTATTGCTCTGGATGGATTGATCCCAGATGGAAAGAATCCTGGAAGTATTATCATTGTAAAGAAACGCCTGGTGTCTGTAATCAATTCCTGTATCAATGATTCCAATAATAACTCCCCGGCCTGTCAGATTCAGAAAAGGATTTCTCTGCACAGGACCAATCCCTGACTTTTCTATGCTGATGGTAGAGTTTAGCGTATACAGAGTCGGAAAGGTGTGATATGGATATTCTCCCAGCAGGCAGGGGGTTGAACCAGCTGCCGGTATATGGAGCAGGGAATGCCTGAAATTAATCATGGTTATATCTTCTGAACCATAAGTGGGAATCGAAACATTATTAATTATCAGATCATAATAATCGTTATCCAGAATCTTTTCCAAAAGACAGTCCTCCGGTCTGTTTTGCCTTATTTTGCTGGGTGGGTTCCTAAGTTACAGGGATCTGGGGACACTACGGGTATATGCAGCAGGGAGAAAGGCTCACTTACCGGGGGTATATTATCCCCGGTATTATAATTTGATATGATTGTATTACCTATAATCAGGTCGTAGTAATTATTGTCCAGTATTTTGTTCAACTGAGATCCTCCCATCTTATACTGAGGGCATATATGATATGTTTATGCAGCAGGAATTGTATTATGAAAGAGGGAGCGGGAATGAAAAAAAGTTACATGGTCAGATATTGGTAACTCGCTGAAAAAGTTCGTTAACATCTGACATACCGAATTCCAAGATCCGGTGGCATAAGCAGCAGCGCCTGTGCCGGTCAGCGTTCTGCAGCGGTTCCGGGCAGTGCACAGGGGATCGTCTGATTTTAATCTAAAGTTTTTTTATGTAGTATTGAGTATTAATAACAAACCACATCTGAGCATCGAATTTCATAATTGTCCAAAAAGACAGACCCTGGAGATTGAATTCAGGTACCAGCATTGTTCGGGCATCAAAGCTTCTTGCGTCTTTAAACCATATGACATGTAAAACTTCATCACTATCCACATAGTAGAAATAAGGAGATTGTGCCGGTTTATTATATTGTATTGCAATATTGTTTTCTGCAGCTATTTGAACTGCGTCATTATTGGTTAAGACGGTAGCCCCTGAGGCTCCTGGAATATAAGGAAGTGTCCAGTCATAGCCAGCTGTGGTGATCCCCAGAAATATTTTTTCAGGAGGTATAATAGTTACCACAAATTTTAATAAATCTATGAGTAAATTAACGGGAAAAATTGAGCTTGGATATCCAAAAGTCCTGGCCCATTCATATGAGGCAAATATAATTCCGTCGACATATTCAGATAATCTTGAATAGTCCAGTTGATCAAAACTCATGCCAGTATTATTAACATTTGTAACGGGTGTAATGGTAATCAGTATTGTATAGCCTTCTGAATGAAAAACCTGATATGCTCTCTTCAAATACTGTGAGAGGTTGTCAATGTTGTCATAATTAATGTCATCAATATATATGTTTATACCATGATATCCTTTTTCTTTTATAACTTGAAGAGAGTTTTGAATAAGCATATCCTGTATTGGTGGATTATTTAAAATATAATAGTTCGCTTCCCGGTTAACCATTCCGTCTTCCGTAAGGGTCGAAACAAACATAATCGGCGAAACACCATAAGATACTGCCAGCTGAATAAGCTCCGCATCGTCAGCAGCAGGAATTATTTCCCCCCCGGCTGTAGCCTTGTAATTGAAGATGGTCAGATAGGATAAAAAAGGAAGTGTTTTTATTAAAACGGATCTGTCTATATAAGAAAAAGTATATCCGCTGGTGATTATGGATTGAGTTCTGCTTGTTTGATATTGTATTACAATGGTTTCACCTGCATAGAGCTGTTTCTGGTCAGAGAGGAATGGGTTGTTTCTTAATAGTTCCATAGGTGAAACATTATGCTGCTTAGCAATACTCTCCAAAGAATCACCAGGACGGATTTTGTAGGTGGTTTCAGGCTGTACAATCACAATGGTTTGGCCAATTGCTAAATTATCCGGGTTTGTAATTCCGTTTTCCATTATCAATCTGTCAGCAGAGATCTTATAATATTCTGATATTGAATAGATGGTTTCACCGGATTGAACAATGTGTATGATCATGAATTCCCTCAAATAATACTTTTCATATAATTATATGCTGATCATATAAATCCATAACATGGCACTATCCCTAAAAATGTACAAAAACACCGGAATCCCCTGTATTTACAAGTGATTCCGGTGTTTTGGCTGTTTATAGAAAAATGGAAGTAATGGGGCTCGAACCCATGACCTTTCGCGTGTGAGGCGAACGCTCATCCCGGCTGAGCTATACTTCCATTTCATGGAGATAGCGAGACTCGAACTCGTGGCCTATGCGTTGCGAACGCATCGCTCTCCCAGCTGAGCTATATCCCCTTGTCTAAATTATAGCATGAAGATTCTGAATTACAAGTATTATTTGCACAAATAGAAAAATATTTTTCTGACTTTTATGTGGATTTTGTTGCATGAAATTTCCATTTTTGAAAGAATAAGAGGCATCCCAATGCATGATGCCCCTCTGTTTTATTCTTATAGAATTTTATTAATCTGGTCGCCTTCCATCCACTTTTTCAGATTCTCAAATACGATTTCTGCTCTTAACTTCATGGATTCTGCAGATGCAAAAGCGATATGAGGAGTGACGATGGTATTCTTGCAGTTTAAAAGGGGGTGGGCAGTATCTATGGGCGGTTCATTCTCAAAAACATCGATTCCTGCACCTGCCAGATAGCCGCTGTTTAAAGCCTCGGCAAGGGCCTCTGAATCCACTACCGGACCTCTTGCAGCATTAATGATATAAGCTCCCTGTTTCATCCCGGCGATCGTATTCCTGTTGATCAAATGACGGGAATCCTCATTTAACGGACAGTGGAGACTTACGATATCGGAGCTGGAAAGCAATTCTTCCAGAGATACAAATTCCATGAAGTCCGGTTCGTTTCCGGTAATGGTACGTTTGTATCCGAGAACGCGGCATCCAAAGGCTTTGCAAAGTTCTGCGGTCCTTGTTCCGATTGCGCCGGCTCCCACAATTCCCACGGTTTTACCCTTCAGCTCGCAGCCTACCAGACCCTCTTTTGTCTTTCCTTCCCGGCAGCGGATATCAGTCTTTATAACATTACGCAGAAGTGAGAGCATAAGACCTAAGGTCAGCTCTGCCACAGCTTCCGTTGAGTAACCGGCTGCATTGCTGACAGCAATATTATTATTTTTCGCAGCTTCCAGATTCACATGATCAACACCTGTAAAAGCAACATCTATAAATTTTAAGTTCCTGCAGGCAGTTATTACTTCTCCGCTTAGAGGCATATTGGCAATCATAATGACATCAGCATCCTGAGCTTCTTCGATCTGAACTTTCGCATCAGTATTTTTTTCAAAAGCCGTAAAACTGTGGCCTGCATCGGTCAATGGCTTTGCATATTCATTAAGCAGACTGTCCGGTATCCCAAGAGATTCTAATAGTACGATATTCATATGTATCACTCCGATCATTGATTATATTACAGGGTTTGATAAAAATGATCCTGTAAAAATAATTATAGCACCAGATGATAAAATTAAAAAGGAATAATTAGGTATTTCCATTGCTGTGAAAAGAATAGGCCAGCTGATTGGCGGCTGCCATACCTGTATATAACGCTCCCTGCATCCAGCCGTGTTTCGTAGACAAGTGTTCGCCGGCAAAGAAAATTCTTTGATTAAATTCGGGCTTTTGCATTTCATAAGCAAACAATTGCTTCTGACCTGGAAGTGACAAAGCAAAAGCTCCCCTGATGTAAGGCTCATTATCCCAAACCACTGTCTTATGATCTTCCACAATGGAATCTAAAAATCCTTCCGGCAATCCGTGAACTTCCTCCACGCTTTCTTTTATAAATTCAAATCGAAGCGGTTTTTGCATATTTCCTACTCTTGTTGCATTTAAATGATAATTATAGGAAGCGATCAGTACACCTGGTTCATTTGGAGAACAGGAAGAAGGCTCCGGACATAGAAGATGGTCTCCCGGATAGAAGATGTACTGAATCGGCAGGTCTGTCCGGGAAAATCCTCCCACCATTCGTCCGTAGCCGGTATCCTGTTCCCAAAATCGTTCCTTGCATAAAAAGAAGGTTTTCTGCGAATTCGTATAATTATATTCTAAAATAGCCTGCATTTTTAAATTACTGAAACGTGGTTTGATTTCCACTTCCCGCAGAGTGGAGTAAGGGATTGCACAGATAACGTAATCAAAAGCGTCCACAGTTCTGCTTAAATCCCGCACATTGCGGTGGGCCAGTATAATCTGACTGTTGTTTTGCAGCTGATAAATTCCTGTAACCGTCTGGCCTGGCAGGTAAGTTACAGTGCCTAGCCTGGAGGCTGGAATATTTTGATATTGGGGTAAATTGTCTGTGAAGAAGGACTGGATAAATGCATAGGGCAGGTTTACCATTCCGCCTTCTATGGTATAGGTGTTGCGGTAGTCGATGGTATACTCTTCCTGGACGGCTTCCGCATAACTGATATCAAGCAGAGCTCCGGTTCCTGGATCGACTCCTGAGATCAGGCTGATTGCTCCCTGGCTGAAACCCAGATTTTCCAGAGTCTGCCGGACGGAATAGTTCATCAAAGGCAGAATTTCCGGGGAATATTCCGGCATAATCTGTATCAGCTCTGACCGGATATCAGGCGGAAGCTGCATCATCAGATACAAAAAAGCATAGTCATTAAGCTCTGGCCAGGGAGTGCTTCGTTCCTGAGGAGTTAAATTGTATAAGGGATAAAGCATCTGCTCGATGGAATCTGTCGTTCTCAAACGGGTATTATGTACGTATAAAAAATTGTTTCGCCGCATTACAGACAGAGGACGGGTATTTAAGCCAAACAGATTGATATAGTGCCAGGTGGTTTCATGGGTGACCGGTATTCTATGTGCGCCGAATTCGTTATAGTACTTACCTTCCGAATCAAAATACCAGGTATAAACCCTTCCGCCGATTCTGCTGTCATTTGCCTCCAGAACTGTAATATCTGCTCCAAGCTTTCGAAGCTCGAACGCAGCGGACAAACCGGCCAGGCCTCCTCCTATGACACCGATTTTTATACCTTTTAGTTCTCCGAGCTGCGCATAATTTGTAATATCCGGGGGAGGACTCAGTAAACGGACAATATATTCGTAATCTTCTGGACGGCCATCCGTTTCCAATGAATTTCTGATCATTTCCCGCCGCTGTTCATTTGTGGGATTCAATACCTGATTTAATGGAACACTCATAGATTATACCTCATAATGTGACTTACAAGGGGACAATTGACTGCCGCAATGTCCCCTTTGTTTTTTTGATTATTTTGCTGCCTTCTCAGAAAACTCAGTTGTAACCAGTTCCGCATAAGGAACCCGGTCTTTCAGCTGGCCAGCCTCCTCCAGAATATTCTCTAAAAGTTCAAAGCTGTCTTTGTTAAATACAGTATCTTTTTTCCAGGTATCCTGTGCTTTGTAACGGTCTACGATTGCTGCGATGGTTTTTACATCGGTTTCCTTGAACTGGGGCTGTATTACCTTTGCGATTTCTTCGGAAGAATGGGAATTTACATATTCCAGACCCTTTTGAATGGCATTGGTAAAGTTCTGTACTGTTTCCGGGTTCTTTTCCAGATAACTTTTCTTTGCACTGTAGGCAGTATATGGGATATAGCCGGAGTCGACGCCTAAAGAAGCGACTACGAAACCGTTGCCCTCTTTTTCCAGTCCGGTAGCAAAGGGTTCAAATTCAACCGTATAATCCGCATCATTGCTGGTGAAGGCTGCTGCAGTCAGACCGAAGTTAATGCTTTGATCGATTTTCAGGTCAGCAGCAGGATCAATCCCGTTCTTTTTCAGAATGTATTCAAATACCATTTCCGGCATACCGCCGGCTCTGCCGCCCAGTACTTTTTTCCCTTTTAAATCCGACCATTTAAAATCAGGCTGTTTGCTTCTTCCAACAAGGAAATTACCTGCCCGCTGAGTCAGCTGGGCGAAATTGACTGCGTAATCCTGGGAACCGTTTGCATAAGTATAGACCGAGGCCTCAGAGCCCATAAAACCAATATCTGCATCACCGGATATGAGAGCAGTCATAACCTTGTCGGCACCGGCACCGTTGACTAAGGTTAAATCGATACCCTCGTCTTCGAAGTATCCCAGTTCAATGGCTGCATATTGAGGGGCATAAAAGATGGAATGGGCAACTTCATTTAATTTGACCGGGGTCAGTTCTGATGCTTTTGCTTTTGAACCGCAGGCGGTTAAGCTGAGTAAAGACACTCCGGTGAGAATGGCCATTATAACAGAAAAACAGGCTTTTCTCATAAAATCCTCCTTTTTTAAATCTTAATACTACATTGTATTGTTAGAATATGGGAAGGTACCTTGTCTTGAAAAATTTTAAACCAGAAAGGTCTGGGCGGATACATGGGAAAAAAGAGGCCTGATCTGTTTTCTGGACGTTGTTCTGCAGCCGGTTAAGCAGCAGATAACCATAATTGCAGTCAGAAAGATTGTAATTGTTTTTTTCATCTGGTTCTCCTCCATTCATCCTCCTGTTAAAATTCTATGTAGTCTGACAGGCAGAGTTTACGAACTATTCCATATTTTCTTATTTAAAGATGGTATATGCAGGTAAACTGTGATATACTGCTATAGTAAAATTTACAAAAGCAGGAGAAAGCAATGAAATATCGTATGATAGTGCTTGATTTGGATGGGACGCTGACGAACCGGAATAAAGAGATCACGCCCAGAACAAAAGAAGCACTTTTTGAGTTGCAACGTATGGGCGGAGTGATTGTTCTGGCTTCCGGGCGCCCCACTTATGGGATCATGCCTGTTGCAAAAGAATTAAAGCTTCATGAGACAGGCGGCTACATCTTATCCTTTAACGGAGGACGCATCATAGACTGTAAAACAGGAGAAACAATCTTTGCAAAGGAACTGCCGGTATCTTCCAACCAGAAGATTATCCGTATGGCGAAGGAATATGGAGTTAATATCTTAACTTATGAAGATGACATAATCATAACCGGGAATGCCAAAGATGAGTATGTGGGCAAGGAATCTGCTATTAATAAACTGGCTGTGAGGGAAGTGGAAGATATGGAAAGCTACGTACAGTTTCCGGTAGTGAAATATCTGATGCTGGAAGAGGGAGACTATCTTGCCATGGTAGAACCAAAAGTTAAGGCAGCCCTTGGACGGGATTACAGCGTTTACCGTTCAGAACCATATTTCCTCGAAATCCTGCCGAAAGGAATTGATAAGGCAGAAAGCCTTAAGCGGCTTCTTGCACATCTTACTATGAGCCGGGAGGAGATGATTGCCTGCGGCGACGGTTATAATGATTTATCGATGATTGAGTACGCCGGACTGGGTGTGGCCATGGAAAATGCAGTTCTGCCTGTAAGAAAGGCGGCTGATTATGTGACTGCTTCCAATAATGACGATGGTATCGCTTTGGTAGTGGAAAAATTTATGCTTTCCTGATGTCTCAGGGGGTGGATTTTATAACGTTAATATGTTAAAATACAGTTAGACCATAAGGAATAAAAAGGGGATAGATCTCATATGAATAAAAAAATTAAGACAGATGCAGTTGACCATCTGTTTGAAGCAATTTTAACCTTAAAAACACCGGAGGAGTGCTATACGTTTTTTGAGGATGTATGTACAGTCAATGAACTGCTGAGCCTGTCTCAGAGATATGAGGTAGCTAAAATGCTCCGTGAAGGCAGAACCTATCTGGAAATCGCAGAGAAGACGGGGGCATCTACTGCTACCATCAGCCGTGTAAACCGTTCTTTAAATTACGGGAATGACGGTTATGATATGGTATTTAAGCGTCTGGAAGAGAAAAAAGAGATATAACAAAACAGGGGACAAGCCCGTTTACCGGTTCTTGTTCCCTGTTCGTTTATTTTTTCTTCTTTAATGAAGGTTCCTCTCTTAAATCATCGATAAGCTGTTCAATCACCTGCTTCTTTACATATACATCAAAAGACAGTTCGCAGATCCAGGAAAAGAGACGCAGATACTCTAAGTCTTCCCCCTCAATCCCTCTGTCTTCGTAGGTCTTGCAGGAATGCTGATACTTCTCAAGTATGTCGGATTTGATACGTTCTAAGTCTGCTTCCTCCTGTGAGAATATCTCTTTATAGACTTCTTCCAGGGGCATGCCGTCAGCTGGATTAAAATGTTTATCGGTAATTGGTCTGAAAAGCTGCTCTATATCATTAAAAGATAATAAATTCTTAAAATAGTAGATAAAAATAAGCAGAAGTATATGTTCTTTTGTATATTTCTTTTTGCTGGGAGCCGGCAGAAGATTATTCTTTGCGTAATTGTTGATCATCGTTTTTGTCAAGACCTTGTCTTCCGGATAGCGTTTTGTATCGCTTAAATGCTTATCCATGAAAGTAGTGACCTGATCCATATATAAATCAATATTTGGAATGGTTTCCGGTGTGATATACCGTAATCCATCCAGATGCTCTATAATTTTTTGCAATCGTTCCTCGTTGGTTTTCATATGTCCTCCGTTCTGCACGGGAAAGCTCCGCACATGTGATAATCCCATTAGTCATATTATATAGTATTCAATACCAGATGACAAGAGGTAAAAACAACCCGCAAGCTAAATATTTTTGAGTATACCAAAAACATTTTCTTGACTTTTGAGGAATGTGTGTTAATCTAGAAATATCATTGTAATGAACGAAAGGAGATACATCATTATGAAAAAAGTTTTGGCGACAGAAAAGGCTCCGGCAGCAATTGGTCCTTATTCTCAGGGAGTCCGCGGGGGCGATTATGTGTTCGTGTCCGGTCAGCTTCCCATTGACCCGGGTACCGGTACATTTGCAGGTGAGGATATTGCATCTCAGACGAGACAGTCTTTAACTAATATAAAGGCCATATTGGAAAGCGGCGGTTTATCCATGGATCAGGTGGTTAAAACAACCGTATTATTAAAGAATATCAATGATTTTGCGGCTATGAATGAAGTATATGCAACCTTTTTCCAGGGAGAATGTCCTGCCAGAGCGGCATTCGCAGTGGCAGCTCTTCCCAAAGATGCGCTGGTGGAGATTGAAGCCATCGCTTATTGCGGAGAATAAAAAGTAATATGGAATAGTAAGAAAGGGGATGCCGGCAAACGGGTATTCCCTCTTTTATTTCCCTCCAGAAAGGTGCGTTTACGGGCAACATGTAGAAATAAAGGGCTTTTTGCGAAAGAAATGGGTTGCATATTGGCAGACTTATATTATAATTAATTGAGGAAGCTGGATTATTCCGTTTTTATGAATTTAGACAGGAAGTTGGTACTTAAAGGATGAGATTTGAAGAAACGGCAGAGGAGTATTTAAGCCGTATCCCGATGTGGACGAAAAAGAAGAATTCACTGGAAGTGATCAGGAAGTTTTTGGAAGAGATGGGCAATCCTGATGAAACCATGAGAATCATTCATGTTGCCGGGACCAATGGGAAAGGTTCTGTATGTGCCTTTTTGCAATCTGTATTCTTAAGTGCAGGATATAAAGTGGGTACATTTACCTCCCCCCATCTGATCCAGATCAGAGAACGGTTTTGTGTAAATGGTGAGATGGCATCGGAATCAGCTTTTTTAAACAGTTTCCGGACGGTGAAAGCACTGTCTGAACGGATGCTGGAACTGGGATACAGCCATCCGTCCTATTTTGAATTTTTATTTTATATGGCCATGGACTTATTTCAAAAGTCAGACGTTGATCTTGTTATATTGGAAGTCGGGTTAGGAGGAAGACTTGATACAACCAATGTCATCCGCAGGCCGCTGGTATCTGTCATCACTTCCGTCAGTCTGGACCACACGGAATATTTAGGTGATACAGTGGAAAAGATCGCTTTGGAGAAGGCAGGAATCATTAAGAACAAAATTCCGGTGGTTTTTGACGGAAACCGGCAGAATGTTTCGGAAGTGATCCGGAAAAGGGCTGTGGAACAGGAAGCTCCTTATTATGAGACGGACAGGCGGTGTTACCGGATTGCCGGATCGGAAAACAATTGCTTCCATGCAGAGTTTACCGGTATAAAAGGAGATGTGTACAAAGCAGTGATTCCTTCACCTGCAGAATATCAGGTCATGAATGCACTTCTCGCTTTACGGGCAGCGGAAGTATCCGGTCTGTTAGATGATATGGAACCGGAAAGAGCAAAAGCAAAGATCCGGGAAGGTTTTCTTGGAATGCGGTGGCCTGCAAGGATGGAGGAGGTACAGCCCGGAGTCTTCCTTGATGGGGCACATAATCCGGGAGGAATTGAGGAGTTTGTAAAGGCTGCCTCCAACTTGTGTGCTGTCAGGAAAAAAAGAGCAAATCTCTTGTTTTCTGCTGTATCCGATAAGAATTATCATGATATGATAAGGATCATTGCAGCCGGTCTGCCGCTTCATGAAGTGGCAGTAACCCATATAGATTCTGACAGAGGGACAGAAACAGAAGCAGTTTTTCATGAGTTTGAAGAGATGGTTAACTGTAAGATAACAGGATTTCAGAACGCAGAGGATGCATTATTTTATATGCTTCATAATCAGGATGAGGATCATCTGCTGTTTTGTGCAGGCTCCCTGTATTTGATGGGTGAGATAAAAGCGGTTTTAAGGAGGAATGGATATGATTGATTTTGATTCTGAGATAAAAGACTACAGGCCCAGCCTGGAGGTCGACGCAGTTGAAGATGCCATTGTAAGAAGTGATTTAACGGATATGAATGATCTTATGATGAATCTTATAAAAGAAGTCAGCAAGGAATAGGCGGATAAAATATGGATTATGAAAGAAAAATCCGGGTGATTGCAAACAGCTATTATAATATGGGATTGGAGAAGGCTAAGTTAAGAGATTTAACCGGATCAGCCGATTGTTTAAAAAAGTGTCTTCATTTTAATAAATATATGACAGACGCAAGGAATCTTCTTGGCCTCATCTACTATGAGGCAGGAGAGGTCGGTGACGCACTGGTTCAATGGGTTATCAGCAAGAATTTACAGCATGAAGATAACCGTGCCGACTATTACCTGGAAGCAATTCAGAAGAAAAAAGGCACCATGGATCTGGAACGGAAGGCAGTGCGCCGGTTTAATCAGGCTCTGGCTTACGTCAAAAGCGGCAGTGAGGATCTTGCCATTCTGCAGCTGAATAAAGCGGTTGAGGACAAGCCTAATTATGTAAAAGCCCAGCTTTTAACTGCTCTTTTGTGCATCGTCAGGGAGGATTACCAGAAGGCGGGAAAAGCGGTAAATAAAGTGCTTTCAATTGACCATAATCATCCGAAAGCGCTTTATTATAAATCAATTGTTAAAGAGTCCGGTCCCAAGGCAAAACCAGAGCGGGAACCGGAAAAAAGAAAATTTAAGAATGTATCATCCCACAGGCAGATGCAGGATGATGATGTTATTATCCCGCCAAGCTATAAAGAAAACACCAGGGATCAGGCGGTTTTAAATATTCTGGCAGGCCTTTTGCTTGGAGCTGCAGTGGTGTTCTTCATGGTTATGCCGGCGAACACGAAAGCCATTAACGATAACCATAACAAAGAGATGTTAAAATACAGCGAGCAGTTAAGCCAGGCCAATCAAAAGGCGGATCTTTTAACCCAGCAGCTGAATACTCTGGAATCAGATAAAAAGACAGCGGAGGAATCACTGGCATCCTTAACCAATAATTCTGACAGCGTTCTGGCCCAGTATCAGGCTGTGATCGGAATTTTGCAGGCGTATAAAAAGGATGATTTTCCATCTGCAGTTAAGATCTATGCAGGACTTAATCCGGAGCTGATTGCTTCCGCAGATGTTCAGGCAATTATTGTTGAGATAAAAAAGGATATGGCGCAGAAAGGCTGTCCCATTTTGGAAAGCCTGGGTGATAAAGCCATGGAAGCGGGGGACAGTCAGTCTGCCCTTAACAATTATTTAAAATGTATTGAGTTAAAACCAGACAGCTGGCAGGCGAAATTTAAGACTGCCGTTATATACAAGGGAATGGATCAGAAGGAACAGGCCAATGCATTGTTCTCTGATATCATAAATAACAGCAAAGACGAAACGTTATCTGCTAAGGCAAAAACAGAACGAGGTTTTTAATGGCAGAATTCGAAAAGACACTACAGAAGAAACATATTTTTGTGGTGCCTTTTTTTATTCTCCCGGATTATTTTTCGGCATATAAAAAACACTCTTCTCTGGTATTACGGACAGACAATAAGAAATGGAGGAGTATTGCATATGAATCAGTCACACTTTACGTACGAGGCAGACGGTCATACTTTAATTGTTCATCTGCCGGAGGAACTGGATCATCATAACTGTTCCGGGTTAAAATATGAAACAGATTTAATCCTTTCCGAGAATTATATCCGCCGCATTATATTTGATTTTTCCAAAACGGGATTTATGGATTCCTCCGGGATCGGGATCCTGCTTAACCGTTATAAGCAGATGGCATTAAGCGGAGGAAGTGTTGCCATTTACGGTGCAGGAACCCAGGCTCTTCGGATTCTTAAAATGGGAGGAATTTTAAAATTAATGAAATTATATGACTCTAAGGAAGCAGCAGTCACAGGTTGAGGAGGAACATATGTCTGAACAGAACAAACCAGAAATTCTGAAAATGGAATTGGAAGCCCTGTCCCAAAATGAAGAATTTGCCAGAGTAGCAGTTGCCGTTTTTATGGCAAGGCTGGATCCTACTCTGGAGGAAGTGGATGATGTGAAAACGGCTGTCTCAGAGGCAGTCACCAATGCGGTCATCCATGGATATCAGGGGAAGGGAGGGATCATCTACATAGAAGTAACCGTTGAAGGGCAGGAACTGACCGTTTCGATTCGGGATACAGGGATAGGAATTGCAGATATTAAACAGGCGATGGAGCCGATGTTTACCACGGATCCTGACGGGGTGCGGTCCGGTATGGGATTTTCTTTTATGGAAGCATTTATGGATCAGGTGGAAGTGAAATCAGAGCCGGATAAGGGAACTGCGGTGATCATGAAAAAGAAGATTAGCAGGTGAGCCCTATGGATGAGACCATGAGATTGATACAAATGGCTCACGAAGGAGATAAAGCGGCAAGAGACCGGCTTGTGACCGAAAATTTCGGTTTGATCTGGAGCATTGTACGCAGATTTACAGGGCGTGGTTATGAGCCTGAGGATTTATTTCAGATTGGAAGCATTGGCTTAATGAAAGCCATAGATAAATTTGATTTATCCTATGAAGTCAAATTTTCCACTTATGCAGTTCCCATGATTACCGGAGAGATCAAGCGGTTTTTACGCGATGACGGAATCATAAAAGTCAGCCGGTCCATTAAGGAAATGGGACTGAAAGTGAAAAATGTGAGGGAGGAGCTGGTTTACCGCTTTGGAAGAGAGCCCACCGTAGAAGAGATAGCGGGAGAAATCGGGGCCAGCAAAGAAGAAGTGGCAGCTTCCATAGAAGCCGGAGCCGAGGTGGAATCCTTATACCGGTCTGTCAATAAAAATGACGAAAACAGTCTTCTTCTCATTGATAAAATAGAAGAAGAAAGCTCTGCACAGGAAGAACTGTTAAACCGTATGGTACTTCGGGAATTATTAACCGATTTATCAGATAAGGACAGGGAAATTATAATACGGCGGTACTATTACAATGAGACTCAGAGCCAGATCGCGGATAAGCTTGGAATTTCCCAGGTTCAGGTATCAAGGCTGGAGAAAAAGATTTTAAAACAGATGCGTGAAAAATTATAGAATAAAAAATTTTATACGGCTCATACTAATTTTGAAAAACCAGAGAAAAGGATGTGAGCATGTATGGAATCCATGAAACATAAGCTTGTCATGACGCTTCTGGTCATATGCCTGATTGCAATCGCAGCTGCAATCTGGTATATGATAGCTGTTATGCCGGATGGCACTCAGAAGGAGGGAACACTTGTTGAGGCTGTCCCGGGATGGGAGATGATGGTTTCGTGAGCAAAACCGTATATTTAAATATCAGCGAGATAACAGAAGTGCATCACAAGGAAGTACAGCTGAAAGATGTGGCTGATGTTTACTGTGATGATTCTGCCGTTATGAATAAGTGCAATGCATTGAGGATTAAAACCATTCATTCGGACCGCAACAAGCGTTATATTGAAAGTACACTTGATGTAATTAAAAAACTGGTGGAAATGGATCCGGCTATTTCTGTCAATAACGTTGGTAAGGTGGATTATATTATAGATTACCATAAGCCGAAATCACCAAACTGGGTCTGGCAGTGGATGAAGACAATTTTTGTCTGTATTATCTGCTTCTGCGGCGCTGCCTTTGCGATTATGACATTTAACAACGATGTAAGTGTTGCGGACGTATTTAAGGAAATTTACCGAATTATTATGAGGGAGGAGTCCGGAGGGTTTACGATTCTGGAAGTGAGTTATTCGGTAGGGCTGGCTCTTGGGATTATCGGATTTTTTAATCATTTTGCGAAAATTAAGATTAATACCGATCCGACACCTCTGGAGGTGGAGATGCGTCTTTATGAAGACAATGTCAGCAAAACTTTGATCCAGAATGAAGGAAGAAAGGAGTCTGATATTGATGCTTCTTAAAGTAGTATTGCTTTGCTTTATCGGATTAAGCGCTGGCGGCATCATAGCAGCCGGCGTTTTTGCCTTTTTGGCAATTATCGGTGTATTTCCCCGCCTGATTGGATTTACTCATACGAAGAAACACATTATGCTTTATGAAACATGTATTATACTTGGAGGTGTGCTGGGAAATATCTATGATATCTATGAATTTCCAATCGGATTCGGAGGAAATATATTTCTTGGAATTTACGGATTAGCAGTGGGGATATTTGTGGGCTGTCTGGTAATGTCTCTCGCTGAAACATTAAAAGCGCTTCCGGTCATCAGCAGGAGAATTAATCTTGGAGTAGGACTGCAATATATTATTCTATCCATTGCCCTTGGAAAGCTGACCGGTTCCCTTGTATTTTTTGCTGAACGTTTCGGTCAGTAACATCATGAATTTACAAAATGGAGGAAAAGAATGGAAGTAAATAAAAAAGCCTATGAAGCCTATGTAAAGGAAGTAACACCCGTTAATAAAAAAATACCAAACATTATAAAAGCTTTTCTGGTAGGAGGAATTATCTGCACAATAGGCCAGATCTGCACCACATTAATTATGAATTATGGAGTGGAAAAAGAAACTGCATCAGCCTGGACCACGCTGATTTTAATTGCAGCCAGCGTGATTCTCACAGGACTTAATATTTATCCTAAAATAACCAAGTTCGGCGGAGCCGGAGCCCTTGTTCCCATAACCGGCTTTGCAAACTCTGTAGTGGCACCTGCTGTGGAGTTTAAAGCAGAAGGGCAGGTATTTGGCATTGGCTGTAAAATCTTTACGATTGCCGGTCCGGTAATTCTTTACGGAATATTAAGCTCCTGGATACTGGGGGTGATTGCCTATGTCCTGAAAGCGTTCGGCATTGTCTAGAACAAACTTGAAAGAGAAAAGGAGTGAGAAACATGCAGGTTGGAAAAGCAAGCATTAAATTTGAAGAACCTCCGGTGATTGAAAGCATGGCTTCCATAGTCGGAAAAAAAGAAGGAGAAGGGCCGCTTGGCAAACTTTTTGATGTAGTGGAACAGGATGATATGTTCGGAGCAGATACCTGGGAGAAAGCGGAGAGTGCCCTTCAGAAACAGACAGCAGATCTTGCAATTGAAAAAGGGGATATCCGGAAAAAAGATATCAGGTATCTCTTTGCCGGAGACTTACTGGGACAGCTGATTGCCACGTCATTTGGAACTGTGGATTTAGAAATACCTTTGTTTGGCCTTTTCGGTGCATGCTCCACCATGGGAGAAGCCTTAAATCTTGGATCCATGACAGTTGCAGGGGGTTATGCAGACAAAGTTATGGCAATGGCTTCCAGCCATTTCGCAACAGCCGAAAAACAGTTTCGTTTTCCGCTGAGTTACGGAAACCAGCGTCCTTTTTCCGCCTCCTGGACAGTGACCGGCTGCGGGGCAGTCATTCTCTCAAAAAACAAAAAAGAAGGAATTGCAGCTATTACCGGTATTACAACCGGCCGAATGATTGATATGGGGATCAAAGATTCCATGAATATGGGAGCAGCCATGGCACCGGCAGCGTTTCATACCATTCAGCAGAATTTTGATGATTTCAATGTGGATGAGAATTATTATGATAAAATCATAACAGGAGATCTTGGACAGGTTGGCCGCGCCATTCTCCTGGATTTCATGAAAAACAAAGGGCATGATCTGGAAACCATTCATACAGACTGCGGGATTGAGATTTTTGATCCGGATTCCCAGGATACACATGCGGGCGGAAGCGGCTGCGGATGTGCAGCATCAACGCTCTGTTCTTATATATTGCCGAAAATTAAGGATGGAACGTGGAAGCGGGTTTTATTTGTGCCCACAGGAGCACTGCTGTCCACTGTCAGCTTCAATGAAGGAGAAACCATTCCCGGCATCGCTCATGGAGTTGTTATTGAGCATATTGGTAATTAATTCGGAAAGGAGACAGCTATGGAATATGTAAAAGCATTTTTAGTTGGTGGAGCAATCTGTGCAGTGGTTCAGGTTGTGATGGATAATACCAAGCTTATGCCCGGGCGGATTATGGTGCTTTTAGTGGTAATCGGAAGCATTCTTGGAGCCTTTGGGATTTATCAGCCTTTTAGTGAATGGGCTGGAGCAGGAGCAACAGTTCCTTTGCTGGGATTTGGAAATTCCCTGTGGAAAGGTGTCTTAAAAAGCATGGGAGAGGACGGCTTTCTGGGAGTTTTTAAAGGCGGATTCACTGCGAGTGCAGTGGGAATATCCGGCGCTCTGATTTTTGGATATCTTGGATCAATTATATTCAAGCCCAAAATGAAAAGTTGAGTTAATTCTATAAATATAATAAAAAAAGGGCATCGAACCTGTGCAGGTTTGATGCCCTTATGTGTGTGCGCCTTGCGGCGCACGTTTCTAATGGGTGAAAGTCCCTAATCCGCCCTAGTAGTGGGAAGGATACAGCCAAGACCAACACTCTAATCCAAGAGATAAGGACAGGTAAATATAAACCCAATCCAGTTCGACGGGTAGAAATACCCAAAGAAACAAAA
>NZ_QOHO01000019.1 GCF_003432035.1 Lacrimispora amygdalina | reverse complement strand
AAACTCGAAATGCTATTGACCGGCGGGGGTAGAGAAAACGACAGGAATTTACCAAAAATTACATGCCCGGTGCTATTTATTACATTAACACCATTTTTGTAATTATTTATATTATAATAGTATAAAAGCAATTATTTTGTAATTAACCTTAATATAGGGAGGAAGTTATGGTACAAATAGGCGAGCAGATTGAGGAGTGGGAACGTGGTAAAAACACTTTAGCTGATGGGTGGGGAATCAACAACAATTCATATACTGATCCATCGGAAGCGCTGTTGCATGAAAACCACATTAAATTATAAAGGAATGAAGGAGGAGCAGATATGACAATGACAGTGGAACAACAGATAGTAAATGACAGAAATGACGAATTATTCGTAGGAGATAATTATCAATATTACAAAAATCAATGGCGTGGTAAAATGGAACAACAAAACTTTGCAAGCTGGAACTGGCCGGCGTTCTTTTTTCCGATTTACTGGCTGGCATACAGAAAAATGTATTTAGAGGCTTTTTTATTTGGGCTGCTCTCTTTTTTTTCCATGATTATTCCGGGAGGCGGACTGGTTCTGCATATATTAGTTGGAATCTATGCAAACTCTTATTATCGAAACAAAGCAAAAAAGACCATAGAACAAACCTCCCAGATGACACAATGGGAGGCGGTACAGTACATAAAAAGACATGGCGGTACAAATGTTTTGAGTATCTTTGTTACTTTACTGATCGTGGTTTCTCTCGCTGCTGCTGTTATAACAGGTATTGCATTATTCCCCACTGGAGAAGACGAAGTTAATTCACAGGCGGTGCAGTCCAAAACTTTCAAAACAGACAATTTTTCATTTACATTCCCGAATGATTGGAAACAAGAGAAAGAGAATACTACATTAGATTTGAAATGCCTGACATATGATGAAGATCTATATACAGGAGTTTTAGAGTATGATAAAGCAGATTTTGCGGATAACATCAGCCCTGAAAATGCTTTATCTTTATACATTGATGAAGTGCTGTCAAAATGTGATAATCCCGAATTTATTGAGGTAATGAAAGATGAAAAAGTTGGGGAAAAGAGGATAAAAACTGTCCTTTATTCCTGTGAACTGGATAGTTATAAATATTATTATATATTCTCTTTAGCAGAGTTTGAAGATTTTGAGAAATTTGCAATTATTATACAGAGTATTACGCCAAGTCAGTTTGAGAAATATAAATCCACGTATGAGGATATTGTTGGTTCGTGCCAACATATCCAATTGATGAAAGATATTTGAAATATTGAGATCAGATTTAAGCCGAGCCTGGGAAGCTTTCCGCGGCTCGGCTTAAATCTGACTCACTTCACCTGCACAGACCGGAATTTCTTCATTAATTGTTCAAACTCTTCACTTGAATGAAGGTAAGAATACTTATCGTTGTCTTCCAGTTCCCTGAGAATAACTTTAAGCATTTTATTACGGATGTCTGCCGTATAGTCCGGCATTGGTATATGCCGATACAACAGTGAGTTACCCAAATCCACGGGGTGAAGAAGGGAAGAAAGCATGGATTTTAAGAGAGATATGCTTTCTGAAACATTTTTCTGGTCAATGGCGGTCTGAAGGGGAGCTGCGTAGGTATCATATTCCTGGATTCCAAACAGTTCTGCCAGTTTGGAAGAACGTTCTGATATTTCTGCTGCGTTCTGCGGCTGTCCTTCCTTTAGAGCGATATCCGACAGTTTCATTAATATCATCTGGATCTCCTGAACTGTCATTAGAAGTCTTCGTTCTAAAAGTTCTCCGGCTTTATCTGTTTTTCCCTGAGTAATCAAGAGCTCTGCCAGAAGAGGCCGTTTGTCGATGGCGCTTCGTTCCGGCAGCAGATCTAACAGCTTTTGTGCTTTTTCATATTCCCCGGTCCTTGTATAGTTGGAAGCCAGCATAAAATTTGACTGGATGCGGGTTTGTTCATCCCCGTATCTGGCAGCCTGTTCATAAAGAGAGGTAATCTGACCGAGGTACTTTTCCTTTTCTCCGGCATTCATACCAGCCATCAGCATGGCACCGTCTAACAGTAATGCAGCCGTGTGAATAAAGTAGCCGCAGGTTGGATATTCACGGATTTTTTCCATGGTCAGAAGAAAGCCGGTCTCGAATCCCTTACTTTGAATCACATCCATAATTTCTTTGCAAAGCTTTATGACTTCTTCCCTGGATAGTTCTTCATGAAAACAGAGAAGAGTATTGATATCAATCTTCAAAAGGCGCGCCAGAGCAGGCAGCAGGCTGATATCAGGCGATGTGCTTCCCTTTTCCCATTTGCTGACGGCGGGGGCAGATACGCCTAAATAGTCCGCTATTTCTTCCTGGGTAAGTCCGGCTTCTTTTCTTTTTTCCCGTATAACGGTGTTTAACGGCATTGGCTTGTCCTCCGGTTTTATTAATCAGTATGATGATGTAATCGTACCAGATATGCTTCGATACTTCAATGGAGTATTGATTAATCTGCAGATGCGAAAATTAACCCCAGGTTAAGTCTGTACATACCGGCAAAAATTAGCATTCTGGAAAATAAACAAGCCAAATCACTTGATCTTATTTCTTATTTGTAATATCCTGATAAATAAGAGACTATAACGTCTCAAATAAATTTCAGGTACATGATGTCACAGGGTACAGGAGGTTGATGCAATGTTTGCTGTATGGATTATTTTTATACTGTTGTTTGTTTTGTCAGCTGTTTTAATGACAGGACACGGTTCATTTCTCATTGCCGGATATAATACGTCAAGCCAGGAAGAGAA
Organism: Lacrimispora amygdalina; assembly: GCF_003432035.1. GTDB lineage: Bacteria > Bacillota > Clostridia > Lachnospirales > Lachnospiraceae > Lacrimispora > Lacrimispora amygdalina. Next base: position 81,376 of record NZ_QOHO01000019.1, on the reverse strand, counting down.
GGAAAAGTATAATGCACAAAAGCTGTGCCGGACGGCAGGGGTTTCTATGTTACTCATACTTTTCGTGACAGCGGGACTGTTTGTGATACCTTTAGACAGTATTTATCGTACTCCATATTTTATTTTTTATTTCATCTTTATTATCGCTGATATCGGAGTTACCATATATTTTTCCAATACACGGTGTTATAAAGAAGGGTATGAGAATAAAAAAGATATTGGAAAAAGCAAAAAGGAATCGTTGTTTATTATTGCCGGTGTCTGTATAGTAATGTTTCCGGTTCTGCTTTTGGTAAGTATCACTATGTACCGGGCATCATTACCCCCTGTTTATACAATAAACGGTGATACCCTGAAGATAACCTCCTTTTATGGCGAGACCGTTCCGCTTGAAGGAATAAAAAATATGAAGCTGGAAGAAACCATGCCTTTTCAATTGAAAAAAGAAAATGGTTCTGATATGGGTTCTATCTTAAAAGGCAGATTCGATGCGGACGGGAAAACTGCCCACGTATATATAGATGCCTCCAGACCACCTTTTATCCTGATTGAAACAGAGGAAGGCCTGCATATTATAAATGATCAGAACCGGGAAAAAACGGAGGCGCTTTACAGCCGGTTGGAGTCCCTGGTAAAATAGCAGTATAAATTTCGGATAGGAGGTGGAAATATGGGTTTCTGGACTTTTATGACAGCAATGAATCTGCTGCTGCCGTTTATTATGATTGTGATCGGCCATATTTTTAGCAAAAGGCCGCCAAAAGAAATAAACCATTTTGTAGGATACAGAACTTCAATGTCCATGAAAAATGAAGATACATGGGTGTTTGCTCATCACCATTGTGGAAAAATCTGGAAGATCGTGGGTGCCTGCATGCTGGTTCCGTCTTTTTTAGTAATGCTTTTTGTTATTGGAAAAGATACAGAAACAGTTGGAATTTTCAGCTCGGTGGTTATAGGTGTACAGACGGCTATACTGGTTGCTTCCATTATCCCGACTGAAATCGCATTAAGGAAGAATTTTGATAAAGATGGAAATCGTAAACAGATATAAAATCAAAGGAGAACGTTGCAATGACACAGGCACTGGTTCACATCGCGCTGGTTGTAAAGGATTATGATGAGGCCATTAACTTTTATACAAAAAAGCTTCATTTCATATTGATAGAAGATACATATCAGCCGGAGCAGGATAAGCGCTGGGTTGTGGTTTCTCCGCCGGGTGCCTGTGGGACCACAGTCTTGCTGGCAAAAGCCTCTAAGCCGGAACAGGAACCTTTTATCGGCAATCAGGCGGGAGGAAGGGTATTCCTGTTTTTGGGAACAGATGATTTTTACAGAGACTATGAAGAGATGAAGGAGCTGGGGATTACATTTATCCGGGAGCCAAAGGTTCAGGAATATGGCATTGTGGCTGTGTTTGAAGATCTGTATGGAAATCTCTGGGATCTGGTTCAGTTTCGTGAAGGACACCCTATGGCAGACAGAGTGGTTAAAAAAGAAACGGCATTAACTGAAATAATATCAGATCAGACGAACCGGGCTTTATGGGAAGTAAAAAATGTAATTGATTGTGTTCCCGATGAACTGTGGAATAAGGAATACTGTAAAATGCCCTGCTGGAAGCATATTTACCACATGCTTCATTCCCTGGATCTGTGGTTCATCAATCCCAGAGATAAAGAATATACGGAACCGGAGATTCATGAGAAGGATTTAAACAATCTGGATGCGGTATCCGTTAAACAGCTGACAAGAGATGAGATCAATGACTATTTTGATGGAATCAGCCGTAAGATTACTTATTATCTTCTGAATCTGACTGAGGAAGAATTAACGTATATGCCCAGGGACTGCGAATATAGCAGGTTTACGCTGATATTAGCGCAGTTTCGGCATTGCCATACCCACATGGGGATGATAATGGGCTTTATTACAGCAGATACCGGTTTATGGCCCAGAGTATTAGGGTTGGAAAATCCTGTTCCCACAGGGGCGTACAGCAAATACTTTTGAAGTTAAGTATATATTAAATTAGAAGAAGCAGGAGATATTTTATGAAAACAATTGGGTTAATTGGAGGCATGAGCTGGGAAAGTACAGTTACCTATTATCAGATTATGAATGAGACAATAAAGCAGGAACTGGGAGGACTTCACTCAGCAAAGATTCTTTTATACAGCGTGGATTTTTCTGAAATTGAGCGCTGTCAGGCGGAAGGTGACTGGGAGAAAAGCGGGGATATTTTATCCGTGGCGGCAGAAGCTCTTGAAAAAGCCGGAGCGGACTTTCTTATAATAGGAACAAATACCATGCATAAAGTGGTGCCCCAGATTCAAAAGAGAATTAATATTCCAATTGTCCACATTGCTGAAGTGACGGCAGAGGAATTAAAACAGAATCATATTACAACAGTAGCATTGCTGGGGACGAAATATACCATGACTCAGGAGTTTTATAAAGAAAAGCTGGAAAATGCGGGCATTACGGTTCTGATTCCCGAAGCGCAGGATATTGAGGCAGTAAACAGTATAATTTATAACGAATTATGTCTTGGCTCTGTTTTGGAGACATCCAAGGAAACATACCTTCATATCATTGAACGCTTAAAGCATCGCGGAGCACAGGGAGTGATTCTTGGCTGTACGGAAATTGGGCTTTTAATTCAGCAGAAAGATGTGGATCTGCCCGTATTTGACACAACGAAAATTCATGCGGTTAAGGCTGCAAGGCTTTCGTTAGAGTAGCAGCTGTGTGGAAAAAAAATTATGAGACCGGACAAAGGACCGGCCTCATACCAATTATATCATTTCGGGTTATCTGTCCCTGCATACACGAATCCCCATATCCGCACCTTTGCCGTTCGGCTCGAATTTACCGCGGTATGATAGTTTGCAGCTGGTAATATCACCTACCCAGCCGCCTCCTTTCCACACCCGGTAAAATCCTTTTGGAATCCTGGTATCTTCATACCATTCATAACACCATTCCCGGACATTTCCGGACATATCAAAAATCCCCAGTTCATTGGCTTTCTTACTTCCCACAGGGTGCGTTTTGTTCTGATTGGTCTCGATGTCGGGCCAGTTCCAGTCGCCCTTTAAATACTTTTTTCCGGCATTTCTCCAATACCACACAGTTTCTTCCTCATCAGAACTTCCGCTGTAAGTATAATTCTGGCTTTTTGATCCTCCGCCCGCGGCATAGGTCCACTCGGCTTCGGTAGGAAGACGGTATCCATTGGCCCCTTCATTCACTGTGACAGTCCACCTGATATCGTCATAATCGCAGATATTATCCGGATCCTGGCCTTTTTTATCAATTTTATAATAAGGAGCAAGTCCTTCCTTTTCGCTTCTCTTATTGCAATATTCGATGCTGTCATACCAGCTTACAGATTCAACAGGCAGATCACTGCCTCTGAACGCAGAAGGATTACTTCCCATCACTTCCGTCCATTCTTCCTGAGTAACCTCGTGCTTTCCTATGTAGAAATCCCGGATAGCAGGCTCATCCTGATTCGTTCCGGCTGAGACAGCAATCGCAGATCTTCCTTCCACCAGCACTAGATCAACCGGTTCCTTTTTGGAACATCCCCAGGAAATGACAGTCACAGCAATCAAAAGCAAGACCAGCTTTTTCCTCATAGACAAGTCCCTTTCTTAAGTCTTTCTTCCAATCTGATTCCATAATATTTAAATAGTATGTAGGTAAGTATATGTTAATTAACGGCTGCCAGAAATGCAGGTCAGATTACCAGACGGTTACATTTGCATTACCGCTGCTTTGATAACCTTCAACACAAAATGCCTGATAGGACCAGGAATTTCCTAAGTTCATGCCCTTATTTCTCCATGCATTCACATGGTTCCCGAAGTTAATCTGGGAATTGACGCCCGTAGGCCTCTTTGACTGTCTGACACTCCAGTACTGCGGAAATGTCTGATAACCGTCTATAGAGGGAGCGTTATAACGCATGGTTGTATAGATGTCATAGTTGGCTCCATCGCTGTTAACGGTTCCTTTATACGTTCCGGTAGGTCTGTAAGTTCCCCAGCTGTCAACAACATAATATTCAATCAGGGAATTTCTTGTCCAGCCATAAAACGTTAAGTAGCTGTTGCCGGATGGGGAGAACACGCCGGCGTTATAGTTGACGATTCTGGAAGGACTTCCGGCACCCCAGCCTTTTCCAACCACGAAGTTTCCACAGTTTGTCCAGTTTACACTGAAATTACCTCCTGAGCCATTAACCATATTAACGGTTCCGCCCCCGTCTGTATAGTTTTGCCAGTAATCGGTTGCTGCAAAGGCTGTAGTGGAAAATATTCCTGAAAAACACATAGCGATTGCGAAAACTAATGATAAGACCTTTCTGCTTAATTCATTCATTTTAAACCCCTCCTGTTTTATATTACAGATTCATACACTTACCTACATACGATATAAATATTACCGGAACCCCTCCTTTTCTTTTTTGCACGGTTTTTTAAGTATCATTGTTGTTATGGTGGATTTAGTCTGTGGTTGAGAGTCAGCCTGGCAAAATAATGAATGTAATAGAATAGTCTGATATATGTGCTATTATAGAAAATTAATTTTATATCAAATATGATATCAGATAAAAAAACATTTGTAAATTAGATAATACAAAAAAAAGAATTTTTAGTTAATTTAACTAATATTATTACCGTAATCCAGGCTATAAAGAAACAACTACAGTTACTTTTCATATAGGAAAGATGATCAGAGGGTAACAATGAGCAGATAAATACCTGATAGGTAGTGAAAATTACTTGACAGATTTCATGGTCCCGGGTATAATCAGTATTCATGAAGCTTTCGGTTTTTGATTATAATTTCATAGTTAATTAAAAGGGAGTAGTTTAAATGTACCGTCAACATCCTGGCTGTAATTATACAGTCTGGCGGTGCGTACCAGATAATGGTTACCAGACTTTTAATGTACTTGTTCTGAACATTTGTTTTTTCAGAAAAGTACGTTAAGAGTCTTTTTTAATTTCTTTTTTAAAACAATCATAATCGGAGCTGAGGTACACATTTTTGATGCGGGGCATCCCAAACGGGTGTCAGAATGGAGGATTGGTTTGAACGAGTGGTATCAGAAGAGAGAAGCTGAGATATTAAAGGAGCTTCACACAAAAAAAGAAGGATTGAGTTCAGAAAAGGCGTCCGCACTTCTTAAGGAAAAAGGTGAGAATATCCTGGAGGAGGGAAAGAAAAAAAGTACGGTCGAAGTATTTGCAGAGCAGTTTAAAGACCTTCTGGTGGTAATACTGGTCGCAGCTGCTGTGATTTCCATGCTGTCAGGAAATGTGGAGAGCACAATCGTTATTATGGCAGTTATTATACTCAACGCTGTATTGGGAACTGTTCAGCATGAAAAGGCCCAAAAATCTCTGGCAAGCTTAAAATCCTTATCCTCACCAAATGCGAGAGTCATGAGGGATGGAAAGAAGACGGAAGTGGCTTCCCGGGAAGTCGTGCCGGGAGATATTTTAATACTGGAAGCCGGCGATATGGTGGTGGCAGACGGAAGAATCTTAAATAATTATTCTCTTCAGGTTAATGAAAGCTCTCTCACCGGAGAATCCACCAATGTGGATAAAGAAGATGGAACCCTGGAGAGTTCCGTTCCGCTGGCAGACAGAACCAATATGGTATATTCCGGAAGCCTGGTCACCTACGGAAGAGCTGTTGTTGTAGTTACAGATACCGGCATGAAGACAGAAATCGGTAAGATAGCCAGTCTGATGAATGCTACAAAAGAAAAAAAGACGCCTCTTCAAGTCAGTCTGGATCAGTTTTCCAGCCGCCTTGCTACGGTAATCATGGCTATATGCGGAGTGGTATTTTTATTAAGTCTGTATCGCAAAATGCCGCTTCTTGATTCCATGATGTTTGCAGTCGCACTGGCAGTTGCAGCAATTCCCGAAGCCTTAAGCTCCATAGTTACCATTGTCCAGGCCATGGGAACCCAGCGGATGGCTAAAGAAAACGCCATCATTAAGGAACTGAAGGCAGTGGAAAGCCTTGGCTGTGTTTCCGTAATCTGCTCGGATAAAACCGGAACACTTACGCTAAATAAGATGACGGTTCAGGAAATTTACCTGGATAATCAGATATTTAAACCTGAGGAGCTGGAGCTGACCAATCAGCTTCACCGCTATCTGCTTTATGATGCAGTTCTGACCAATGATTCCACCATTGCCGATGGAAAAGGAATTGGTGATCCTACGGAATATGCACTTCTTGAAATGGCAGGAAAGGTATCTGTCAGCCATAGTACCATCAGGGATCTGATGCACAGACTGGAGGAGATCCCCTTTGATTCCGACCGTAAGCTGATGAGTACCAAATACAAACTGCACGGTGTACCAACCATTCTGACCAAAGGAGCGGTTGATGTTCTGTTAGACCGGACGGTGAGTATACGCACCTCACAGGGCATCAGAGAATTGACAGAAGCAGATAAGGAAGATATTTTAAAACAGAATATGATGTTTTCCGAAAATGGACTTCGTGTTCTGGCTTTTGGTTATAAGGAAGTGGAAGAGTCTCATGTACTTTCCCTTCATTCCGAGAACAATTTCATTTTCCTTGGTCTTGTTTCCATGGTGGACCCGCCAAGGGAAGAGTCAAAAGCAGCTGTGGCAGATGCTAAAACAGCAGGAATCCGCCCGGTCATGATTACCGGAGATCATAAAATTACGGCAACAGCCATTGCAAAACAGATTGGAATTTTTGAAGAGGGAGATTTAGCGGTTACCGGTGCTGAACTGGATGCCATGACGGATCAGGAGTTAGATGGGAAGATTGTTAATATCTCAGTCTATGCGCGGGTTTCTCCGGAGAACAAGATCCGTATTGTGGATGCATGGCAGAGAAGAGGCAATATCGTTTCCATGACTGGAGACGGGGTGAATGATGCTCCTGCGCTTAAGAAGGCCGATATTGGAGTTGCCATGGGAATTACCGGTACAGAAGTATCAAAGGATGCTGCTTCCATGATTCTGTCAGATGACAATTTTGCTACTATTATAAAAGCAGTTGCAAATGGAAGAAATGTATACCGGAATATTAAAAATGCCATTCAGTTTTTATTGTCGGGTAATATGGCGGGAATTTTTTCAGTTCTTTATACGTCCATCATGGCTCTGCCGATCCCGTTTGCTCCGGTTCATTTACTGTTTATTAACCTGTTAACGGATTCCCTGCCGGCGATTTCAATCGGCATGGAACCTGCGGAATACGGGCTGCTGAGCCAGAAACCCAGGGATCCGAAGGAAGGTATCCTGACGAAAGAATTTATGACAAAGGTCATGATTCAGGGAGCTCTCATTGCAGTATGCACCATGACCGCATTCCATCTTGGCTTAAGGCAGTCAGGTGTGGCGGCCGCCAGCACGATGGCATTTGCCACTTTAACTCTCGCGCGGCTTTTCCATGGGTTTAACTGCAGAAGCAGCCAGTCCATTTTCAGACTGGGATTTAAAGGAAACTGGTATAGTCTGGGAGCATTTGTACTTGGATTTTCTTTGCTGAGTCTGGTTATGTTTGTTCCTGTTATGGAAAAGCTGTTTTCGGTAACACCTTTAACCGGCTCACAGATCGGTATTGTATATGGGTTGGCCATTATTCCGACTGCAATAATACAGCTGACAAAAGTAGCAAGAGAGATTGGAAAATAGTTTCAGCAAAAAGAGGTTCAGACTTAAAAAAAACAGTTGAACCTCTTTTTTATTAATGATAAAATGGTTTTGTAACGAAAACTTAACATAGGAGAGGGAAACAAAACGACATGACAGGACAACCATCATTCAGATTCAGAAATTACAGACCGCTTTCCAGGCGGACTAAATTCCAGATTCTTGCCCTGGTGCCGATTTATTTTATTGTTGCAGGATTTTGCCTGCAGCCGTTTGATGAAATCTGGAGGGGAATCATCACCATCGTACAGGAGCCGGATTTCCTGATTACGGATTACATTGCCATAGGAGGCATAGGAGCTGCGTTTATTAATGCAGGTGTATTAACATTATTAAGCATTGCAATCGTCTATTTTCTGGGGATGGATATGAGCGGTCATACCATAACCTCAAGCTTTCTCATGTTTGGCTTTTCGCTGTTTGGGAAGAACATCTTAAACATCTGGGCTATCATGATGGGAATCTGTTTATATTCTTATTATCACAAAACTTCCATAACACGTTATATCTATGTGGGATTCTACGGAACCTGTTTGTCTCCGGTTATTACCCAGATCATGCAGATTGGTAATCTGCCCCTGGCGGTCCGGCTGGTTTTAAGTATTATTGTCGGCATGAGCATTGGGTTTGTGCTTCCGCCTCTTTCCACCCATACCCATTATGCTCATATGGGATATTCTCTTTATAATGTAGGCTTTGCCTGCGGAATCATTGCCACCATTATTGTTTCTATTATGAAGTCTTATGGGATCAGAATAGAAGAAAGGCTCATCTGGTCAACCGGGCAGAATTTATTGTTTTCCAGGCTGTTAATTGCCTTATTTTTTGGAATGATCGTATTTTCCTTCTTTCTGTCGAATCAGGTATGGAAACGATATGTGGAAATATTTCAATCCTATGGAATCAGCGGGACGGACTATGTAAAGACGGAAGGATTTGCGCCGACACTGCTTAACATGGGAATTAATGGAATTGTATCAACCCTGATCATTCTTATTGTGGGAGGAGATTTGAATGGCCCCACGATCGGCGGGATTTTTACCATCGTTGGCTTCAGCGCAACTGGAAAGCACACCCGTAACATACTGCCCATTATGATCGGCGTTATCATCGGGGGTTATACAAAAAGATGGAGCATTACCGATCCAAGCGCCCAGCTGGCGCTACTTCTTTCCACCACACTGGCTCCCATTGCCGGTGAATTCGGAGTTGGTGCCGGAATTCTTGCCGGATTTTTACACTCCTCCGCAGCTCTTAATGTGGGTATCGTTTACGGAGGGCTGAACCTTTACAACAATGGTTTTGCAGGAGGTCTCATAGCTACCTTTCTGGTACCTGTGTTAAAATCCATACGGGACAGGAAAGCGCATGCGAAAACCCATATTTCTCTTTAAGGACAGGCTGTGGCGCAGATTGATTCCCCGGATGCTTGTATAATTCCGTTTTTGTGATAGAATAAGACAAAAAGAAAAACAGAGGAATTCAACTATGCTGTACCAGATTACAGAAGGAACGGTTTCTGCCGGAGGAAACGTAATTCTGTCCAATATAAATTTTGAAATACACGGCAATGAAAAGATTGCAGTCGTCGGAAGCAATGGAGCCGGAAAAACCACACTTTTAAGGCTGATAGCGGGTGAACTGGAGCTGGACCGGGATGATAAGCGCCAGAAATGCGGCATTACAGCAGCAAGGAAATTAACCATCGGATATTTAAAGCAGCAGGCATTTACGGAGAAAGAGCGGACAGTGGAGGAAGAGATATTCTCTTCCTGCTCTTTTTCTAATGAGTTTTCGCAGGAACGGTTTGAATACGAGCGGGAATACGACATACTGTTTACCGGATTCGGTTTTTTAAAAACAGATAAGAAGAAAAAACTGTCAGAATTTTCAGGGGGAGAGCAGACTAAAATTGCGCTGATCCGGCATCTTCTTTTGAAACCGGATATACTCCTGTTAGACGAGCCCACCAATCATCTGGATATTCAGACGGTACAGTGGCTGGAGCAGTATTTAAACGGATATGGGAAAGCAGTGGTGATGGTATCCCATGACCGCTTCTTTCTGGATCAGACAGTTAACGTGGTATATGAACTGTCAGGAAAAACCCTCACCCGTTATCCAGGCAATTATACGCAGTACAGGGAAGAGAAAAAGAAACGGATCCGGCTGCAGAAAAAAGCTTATGAAAAGCAGCAGGAAGAGATAAAAAGATTAAATGACCTGGTGGAGCGTTTTAAGCACAAGCCCAATAAGGCTGCATTCGCCCGGGCCAAAAGAAAGGCAGCAGAGAGACTGGTTCCGGTGGAAAAGCCGGAGGAAGATGAGATTCCTCTGTTTGCCTGCCCTCTTGAGCCAGCTGTTTTAGGAAGCAAATGGGTATTTGAATCAGAACATTTAAAAATCGGGTATGATAAGCCCCTTGCTGAGCTCACGTTCCGGATACGCAGAGGGCAGAAGATTGGTATTCTTGGACCAAATGGAGCTGGAAAGAGTACCTTTTTAAAGACTGCTGCAGGTCTGATTCCAGGATTATCCGGGGTTTGTTCACTTGGCAATCAGATCACCATCGGCTATTTTGACCAGCAGTCTTCCGAGATTCAATCGGATAAAACCGTAGCAGATCATTTTCATGATCTGTTTCCGGTACTGACAGAAAAAGAGGTTCGCAGCATTCTTGGTTCCTATTTATTCGGAGGAAAGGAAGCCGGAAAACGCGTGAGTGTTCTTTCAGGAGGTGAAAAGGCCAGGCTGGTTCTGGCGGAGCTTTTACAGAGCAGACCCAACTTTCTTATTCTGGATGAACCCACCAATCATATGGATATTCAGGCAAAGGAAACGCTGGAGTCAGCATTTATGGCATTTACAGGAACAATTTTGTTCGTATCCCATGACCGGTATTTTCTTGACCGGGTAGCGGAATCCATATTAATATTTGAAGATCAGTCCGTTTTTTATTATCCTTTTAAATACGCTCATTATCTGGAACGCAGCAGGAGAGTATATGGAGAGGAAATCGCCGCGCAGATCAAAGCAGAAGAGCAGGCGTTAATTGCGGGGATCCGGGCGGTTCCAAAAGCAGAAAGGCACCGGCTGAAGGAAATATCCAGCGAAGAAGCCTATGCTGACTGGAAAATGCGGCTTGTAACAGAGCGTCTTTTACAGGCAGAGGACAGGGTAAAAGAACTGGACTGTGCCTGTAAAAAACTGCTTATGGACTGGCAGGAATCCAGGGAATTCTGGGCAGGTGATGGCTGGAGTGATGCAGCAAGCTACGAAAGTCTGAGCCAACAGCGGGAAGAGGCTTGTGAAACCTGGACGGCTCTTTGTGTGGAATGGTTTGAAGAGGCTTTGGATGTGCTGATATAAAAAGAGGCAGGACAGGAATCACAATGGATTCCGTCCCTGCCTCTGCCATATAAAACTAATATTTATCGGAACTGGTGAAGTCTCTGTTAACCGGGTATGAAGTCTCTTTAAATTCATAAGAGGAAAATGTCTGATCACCTTTCAGTCTGAACTTGCCAACCTCCTGCTGGAGAGTCACGGACTGGGCTGCCAGCTCTTCACTGGAAGCGGAGCTTTCTTCTGCAGTAGCTGCGTTGGTCTGGACAACGGAAGATACCTGGGAGAGTCCCTGGTTAATCTCTTCAATTGCAATTACCTGCTGTGCAGAAGCGTTCTCGATTTCCTGAATGGCCTGTTCTACCAGTCTGGATTTTTCGGAAACCTCACGTAGTATTCTTGCGGCCTCACTGGCCATATGTCCGCCTTCTGATACGGCTTCCACAGAGCGTACAATAAGAGTGGCAGTTTCCTGGGCAGCTTCTGCAGATTTTGTAGCCAGATTCCGTACTTCGTCAGCTACCACTGCAAATCCTTTTCCTGCATTGCCTGCACGTGCAGCCTCGATTGCAGCGTTTAAAGCGAGAATGTTTGTCTGGAATGCAATGTCTTCAATCACTTTTGTAATATTGGAAATCTTTTCGGAAGCAGTGCTGATTTTTTCCATGGCACCGTTTAAGTTCTGCATGTGGTTGTTGCTTTCTTCCACTCCGGCCCCGGTCTGGTGTACATACCCGGCTGCAAGGCGGACATTGGTTGCATTCTGGTCAGCCTGTCTTGCTACGGTGGCAATGGATGCATTCAGTTCTTCTACCGTTGCAGCCTGTTCGGTGGAACCGGAAGCAAGTGCCTGGGCTGCGGAGGATACCTGCTCTGCGCCGGTATTGACCTGTTCTGCAGCTGTGCTGATCAGGAGAAGAGTTTTGTTTAAATCATTTTCAATCTTGCGTAGTGCAAGACCCAGGATGTCTTCACTGGAACGAAGCGGAACCTCCTGAGTAAAATCACCGTTGCTGATTTCTTCGGCAATTAATACCTGTTTGCGGATTCCGTCAAGCATTTCATTAAAGGCATTTGCAAGCTGTCCTGTTTCATCTTTGGTGTCAATTTCATTTAAGTCAACATCCACATGTCCGAGAGCGATCTTTTTCGCGGCCTCAACTACCTGAGTGATAGGTTTGCTGATCATAGCGGAAATCTTAAAGCTCAAATAAAGAGCTGCGCCGGCTCCGGCTATTACGGTAATAATAAGAAGGAGGGTCAGAATCGCTGCAGTCTTATCATTATTCTGGCTGGTATCCTGAGCTGCTTTCATACGTAAGTCAACCAGTTTATTAAAGTTTTCATATATCTTGGCGATAGTATCTTCCTGCCCGGTTATTATAGCCAGTGACTCCTTTGAATTCCCCTGTTTTGCTTCTGTAATTGATTTTTCAATGGCAGGTGCATATGTATCAGTGAACAGCTGCTTTAATTCTTCTGCAATAGCTATAGTACTAGGATTTGTTATACTTGTCTTATACAGATCAAAGTTTTTTTGAAATATTTCCTTATGGGAATTGTAATTTTGCTCAAGTGTTTCTAACTCCTTCGCATCATCGGCATATACGATCATTCCGCGGGAGTCAGCACGAATCTGATTTAAGCTGGTTGATGCGGTGATCAGTTCACGTATGGGCGCTGTCTGGTGTTCATATAAATAAGTATCCATCTGATTGATTCGGACCATGCCGAAAATCCCAACAATTCCCACAAATAGTATGATGACGATCATACTGATAAATGCTGTGAGAAGCTTTCTTGTAATGCTGAAATCCTTGAATTTCTTCATACTGAATTCCTCCTGAGTTTATCTGTTGTTAAGTAAAATGATTGATCCTGTCTGTTATGCTCCCAAAGAATTCTTACAGATGTACTATGAACTTTTAATGTACTTTTTCCTATACATTCGTGGATTTAATTTGTGAACATAGAGTTTCGCAGTTTAACCAAAACTGTGTCATATACCTTAGGAATCCGCAGTTTTACTGGGAAATGCCACCTCTTTGACGGGATTTATGACGGCGAATTGTCCGGGTTCCATGCTGGCCATGTGCATATTGTTAAAGCGGTCAATTGCTATCTTTTTTTGTTCCATCAAAGAATGGGCATAAATATTCATAGTAATGGAGACGCTAGAGTGTCCCAATATATCACTGATTGTTTTGATATCTACATTCAGTTCTAATGCCCGGGTAGCAAACGTATGACGGATCGCATGAAATTTTCGATCAGTGACACCTGCCTTATTAAGTATTTTTTTATATAGCTTCTGAAATGCCCTGGGATCAATGGGTATTTCACTGCCGGTCATAAAATAGCAATTATCTTTTCCCCCAATTTTATAATATTCATTAAGAATGATAATTAAAAATGATGGAAGAGGAATCTTTCTTGAGGAAGTACGGCTTTTAGGAGTACCAATCAGCAGTATGGTTTTATTATCTTTATCAGAAAAATTCTTTGTTCGGGATACAGTGCGGCTGATAAACAATGTTCCGTTTTCAAAATCAAAATCGCTCCATTTTAATGCACAGAGTTCACCCAGACGTATTCCCGAGTAAAAGCACAAGACAATGCCAAGCGTCCGCTTGTCAGGGCAGCTTAAAACGGCTTTTTCAATCAGACATTGTTCCTTCATTGTAAAAACCTGTACTTCGTTTTGCTCTGTTCTTGGAAATTTTACGTGATTTAGTATTATAGGTGAGTCACTGGTATTGTTTAATATCTCTCTGAGGGCAGTTTTATAAACCGTCAGTATTTTTCTTTTGTAAGATTGGGAAATAGAATCGTCATCATGCATGAATTTTACAAATTCTAAAACTGAATTTTCAGTGATCTGATTATAATCCCTGCTTATATAAAAAGGAATAATATACTTTTTTAAGCAATGGTAATAGCTTTCGTAAGTAGATGGTTTTACCCTTTTTGAAATCTCACTGTCGAGCCATAACTCAAATAGAGAGGAAGCGGTAACAAGTGCTTTAATTTCCTTTTTCGTAATGTTTTTCCCGTTTTCCTGATAAGATTTGATTCTTTCTTTTACTTCACGATAGCTTTTTCCATAGAAATACTGATATTTGCCGTCGGTTTTTAATTGCCTTCCTTCCCAACGGCCATCTTTGCGCTTATAAATATTTTCTCCTCTGCGAGGCATATTGATATTACTCCTTTTCAGTGACGTTTTTTTTGACGGCGAATAGTTCAATATTTGACCAAAATGCTTTGATTTCTTCGTTAAAGATTATGTAAATTCAATTTTCGACGTTAATTTTGTTTGTATTGACAAACAATAATGCGTTATTATATAATGAATCTTGTCGAAATTAGTCTGAAAATGGTGGCGTGGTTTTGGTTAAACTGCGCCTTTTTAATATAAAAAACATTATATATTATCAGTACATAAGGACTGATTCCTACCGGATATATGGTACGATTAGATATCATTATAACGATTTTTTAGAAATTTGCTATATCTAAATTTTACCATTTTTTATTGCTTATTTCATGGTATGATGGAAGCAGTTTAAAGGAAGCAGGAAGGATGCAGGAATTTGGGATGACAAAGGTGAAATTTTATGATGATGCAGAGGATGAAAAGCTGAAATTCGCAGTAATTATTTCCAGAAATCAGGGAAAATGGGTTTTTTGCAGGCATAAAGACAGGGACACATTCGAAGTACCTGGAGGCCATAGAGAGGCTTTGGAGGATATAACAGAGACTGCGAAGAGAGAGCTTAGGGAAGAGACTGGTGCAGTGGAATACGATCTGACTCCGTTATGCGTATATTCCGTCTGCGGTGAAACCAGAGATGGAGAGTATCTGGAGGAAGAAAGCCTTGGAATGCTTTATTTTGCAGAAATTTATTCCTTTGAAGGAGAGCTGCATCATGAAATTTCAGAAATAATCATGACAGAGCAGTTACCGGAACGCTGGACCTATCCCCTTATTCAGCCAGTACTGATGGAAAAGGCAAAAGAACTGGGATTTATACTATAAAGAAATTGCATTTGACATGTTTTATTATCTGTGATAATCTGTTTACTATTAATATAACAGCAGAGGTGGCTATGATGAATCGTAATCAACAAATTTCCGTGTTGAATAGGGACGACGATTGATAGCGCTTGTATCTTTGAGTAATCATAGGTGCAGGCGCTTTCGTTGCTGTGCCTATGTGGAAAGAATTATAATCTGGACCGCATTGGTGAAGGTAATTGATCCGTGTGGTTCTATTTTTTTACCCACACGGGCAATCATGAGAGGTGGTGATCGTGTGGGGCATATGGATGATGTCCTTATGGATGGAAAGGGGCAGTTTTAATCTTGTATCCCATAAATCCAGGAGGAAAAATTTATGAAAATTATTGTTGGAAATATAGAGAATGAAACTTTAGAAGCTGAGAATCTGACCAGTCATCTTGGGGAAAAGATAAAAATTCATGGAAGTATCTATAAAATCAGAAAAATGAGCGGGTTTGCCTTTATCCTGTTAAGAACAAAAAGAAAAGTAGTCCAATGCATTTACAGCAGAGAATATTCCCTGTTTGAGCTGGAAGATCTGGCCGAAGAGAGCTGCGTGACTGTAACGGCACAGGTCATCCCGGAAGAACGGTCTAAAACGGGTTTTGAACTTCAGCTGCTGGATATGGAAATCTTATCAAAGCCGGTTCAGCAGATTCCCATTGTTATTAATAATAAACGGGTGGATACTTCCCTGGAAAATCTCCTGAATTTCAGACCAGTGACACTGCGCAATGAAAGAGAACGGGCTATATTTTTATTGCAGGAGGGAATCACCCTGGGAATACGTGAATTTCTGAAACAGGAGAAATTTACAGAGATCCATTCGCCGAAAATTGTTCATGCAGGTGCCGAAGGAGGAGCTAATATCTTCCGCTTTGATTATTTTGGCAAGGAGGCATATCTGGCTCAAAGTCCCCAGTTTTATAAGCAGATGATGGTGGGAGTTTATGAACGGGTTTTTGAGATTGCGCCGGTATTCCGGGCTGAAAAGCATGATACTTCCAGACACCTTAATGAATATACCAGTGTAGATTTTGAAATGGGATATATCAGAAGCTTTGAAGATATCATGGAAATGGAAACAGGAATGCTTCGTCATGTGATGGAAGTGCTGGAATCCGGTTATGAAGAGGAACGGAAGATTTTAAACGCAAAACTACCTTATATAAACGAAATCCCGGCAATTAAATTTATGGAGGCGAAAGAACTGATTTCTAAAAAATTTAACAGACCAATTGCCGACTATGATGACTTTGAGCCGGAAGAGGAAAAATTACTTTCTCAGCTCATAAAAAAAGAAACAGGAAGCGACTTTGTATTTGTCACTCATTATCCCAGCAGGAAAAGACCTTTTTATGCCATGGACAGTGAAGAAAATCAGGAAGAGACGGAAAGCTTTGACTTACTGTTTAAAGGTCTGGAAATTACGACCGGAGGTCAGAGGATTCATTCTTATGAGGAGCAGTTAAATAAAATGAGAAGCCGGGGAATGAATACAGATTTATTTGAAAGTTATCTGATGATGCATAAATATGGAATGCCGCCTCATGGAGGTCTGGGCCTGGGGCTGGAACGTTTTACAGGAAGACTGCTTGATCAGGACAATGTGCGCCTGTCGTCCCTTTTCCCAAGAGATTTAAACCGGGTCACGCCATAAGCCGGTCCCTAAGATCACTGTTTTATAAGCCCCGCACTTTCATCAGACGGGGCTTATAAAAATAGTTTCTTCTATAATTATTAAACGTGGCGGAAAATTGCATTAAAACGGTCATTTCTGTAAGGATCGTAGAAACCGTCGCTGATTTCCCAGCCTTTAAATTCATCCTTCGTAAAAAGAAGATGCTCTTTGCGGTGGGAACGAATGGGGAGTTCGCCGATGAGCACGCTCTTTCTTGCAACTCTTAACAGCTCATTTGTTGCTTTTTTTGCATATTCCTTATCATCAAAATAGAGATAAACTCCGTAGCAGATCACCTTATCAAAGGAATGGTCTTTAAATGGCAGATCTGCAGCTTCTCCGGTCAAAACGGAATTATGAAGTATTTCAATATGTTTTTTCACCAGTGTGTGGGAATAATCAATACCTGTGTAGTCACAGTCTAAGTATTGGGCAATTGCACCTGCACCGCAGCCTACTTCCAGAACTTTGTCACCTTTTTTTATATCCAGCCGTTTCGTAATCTGACGGGCCACTTCCTCCATATCCACCTGAGTTGCCTCGTAGCCGTCAAAGGAGAGTAAGTCATTTCCTTCTGCCTTTCCTTTTCTTACCCAAATCTGTTTCCATGTTTCGTTTGCTGTTTCCTGTGCATTCATCTTGATTACCTCCTGAAATTATCGTAATATATGTTTTAAAGCGTCGCATAGACGTTTATTATCCTCTTTGGTTCTGACTGCAATCCGGATACATTCTCTGCCTTCCATTCCCGGTTTATGGGAGAGATCCTTCACAAGAATGTTGTAGCGGTTTAAAAGCAGTTCGGCAATCTGATGGGCAGAGCAGCCGTCCTTTACTTCGCAGAGAATGAAATTAGCCTGGGACGGGTATAAGGTCAGCTGTCTTATGTGGCCCAGCATTCCGTACATCTCATCTTTCGTCTCCTGAAACTGCTTTAAGGCATCGTGGTAATCCCCCTGGTACTTTTCAAATATCTGAAGAAAATATTCCGCAAGAGAATTGATGTTCCAGATGGGAAGCTCTTTGCGTACAAGAGCGATAATATCCGGATTGGCACAGGCCATGATTCCAAGCCGCAATCCCGGTACACCGTAGGATTTTGATATACTTTTTATGAGAACCAGATTCTGGTTGGCGTTTAACAGCTCCGGTGTCATAAGTGACGGTGTTTCTTCCTTATCTGAAAAATCCAGAAATGATTCATCCAGAATCAGCAGAGCGTTTCTTTCCCCGCAAAACCGTACGAGTTTAAGAACATCTTCTTTTTTTATGTAATTTCCTGTCGGATTATCCGGGTTCACTAAAACCAGAGCGTCAATTTCCCTGTCACTGTAAAAATCCATGAGATCCTGTGCCGTATAAGTGAAATCCCTGGTGGGTATGGGATACGGGATAGCAGAACCAGCGCAGTTTTCATATTCCGAGAAAGAAGGGCGGAGGACACCAACCGGTTTTTTAAAACTGCGAAGAAGGGGCTTGATCAGTTCCGTGGCTCCATTTCCTGTTAATACCTGGTTTTTATCAAGTCCCAGAGACTTTGCGGCAAGGAGATTGTTGATATCCAGTCCCGAAGGATAGCTGGTTGTCAGTATCTCAAAACTGGCTTTGATCTCTCCCATGAGACGGCTGTTAGGAAAATAGGGATTTACCAGATAGCAGAAATCCAACAGTCCCGGATAGCGCCAGTATCCTCCGTACCGCTCGGACAGGCGGAGCAGTCTGCTTTGGGAGTCTGTGAAAATGGATTCCGCAATATCCAGATCCTGTTCGTCATCGATTTCGTACCAGAATCCATTTTCCAAACGGGAGGCTTTTAAATCGTGATCATCCAGAAGGGAGATGACTTTCAGGACCTGCTCATAGTAGGCATTATTTCCTAATGCCTTGCTGTATGCCTCTAAGAAGGGAACATAATGGGTGGAGGAGAAGTTCTGGCTGAATTTGTATATGTTAACCGTTTTATAATAGGAATGGATGTCTTCAAAGCGGAAGTCTTTTCTGGTTAAAAACTTCATGATATTGTCCTGCTGGTCTATGAGCACCACCGTACCGTCCATCCAGCTTTCAAAGGGAGCGGTCAGGGCCAGATTGGGACGTGGGTCCTTAATGATCTGGGTTAATACTTCCTGTTCAAATATCAGGTCTGATTCCAGGAGCAGAGTGTCATCTTCCAGGAGATACTCCTTTGCCAGATAAAGTGAGTAGATATTGTTGGTTGTTTCATAAACCGGATTATCAATAAAAACTACCGGAGTATGAAGAGAAAGGGATTCCACATAGGTACGCAGTAGCTCCCCCTTGTGACCAGTCACAAGAATGATCTTTTCCAGATCATATTGGTCAAGCTGCTTTAACATTCGTTCAATTAGCGGAATTTTGTTGACGGGTACCATACATTTGGGCTGATGCTCGGTTAACTGTTTCAGTCGCCGTCCCATACCGGCAGCCAGGATGATTGCTTGCATAGGCTCCTCCTTTTTGTTCAAAAAGTAAAATATTTCTAAATTTATGAACATAATAGCAGTTTAAAAATCAATTGTCAAGAGCATGGAGAGGTAAAAGATGAATTTTATCAATGGAAATAGAAAATGGTTTTCGAATTCGCCTTGACATTTAATGGAAGAGTGCTATAATATGAAAATGATTTCTGATTTCGAAAATAGGGGATGAATATGGCAGAACGTGGAAGATACCGGACCAGGCAGCAGGAAATGATTGTTAGCTGCTTAAAAAAACAAAAAGAAATATTCTGTACAGTGGAAGAATTTATGGAACGTCTTCGAAAGGACGGGATTCATGTAGGACAGACTACGGTATACCGTGCCCTGGAACGTTTATGTGAGGATGGAGTGGTTGTAAAGATTCCGTCTGTTGACGGGTCGAAGGCCCAGTTTCGATATATTGGTGAGGAAATAAACAGGAATGTAGGAAAGCTTGTCTGTTTAAAATGCGGATCCATGATTCCCCTGGAATGCTCAAGGCTTGATGAATTTTACCGCCATATCCATGAAGATCATGGATTTAAGCTGGACCAGAAGCACATGGTGCTTTATGGCTATTGCAGCGGATGCCAGCAGTAACAGACAGGTAAGAAAGGATTTATTATGAAAGGCAGATTCAATCTCAGACAATGGGCAGCCCTTGTGACAGCTTTGATCCTCACAGTGGTTTTATGGAGCTCCTCGTTTTTTGTATTCACCCATCTTTCCCACGAATGCACAGGCAGACATTGCAGTGTCTGCCACGAGCTTGAGATATGTATTTCGGCGATCAGCGTTATTTCTGAGGCAATCGGAACAGCTGCAGTGGCGGCTGTTTCCTGCCAGATTACAAAATATACAGTACTGCCTTATTTTGCAGGACGTTTTCTGTGTCCGGTTTCTCTGGTGGATTTAAAGATCCGTATGGATAATTGAATATGATGATACATACAGGGATCAGAAAAAATAAAAAACCGGAGGATTTTATAAATGAATAAGACAAACAGAACAGTGAAAGCAGTTCTTTTTACAGCTGCAGTTTCTGCAGCACTGTTATCAGGCTGCGGACAAAAAAAGGAAGCAGATAACAGCGGAAAGCTGAGTGTAATGGCAAGCTTTTATCCGATGTATGATTTTGCCGTGAAAATAGGCGGGGATAAAGTAGATGTTACCAATATGGTTCCGGCAGGAACAGAGCCTCACGACTGGGAACCGGCAACAAAGGATATCACAAGTCTGGAAAAAGCCGATGTATTTGTATACAGCGGAGCCGGAATGGAACACTGGGCGGAGGATGTGTTAAAAACTCTTAAAAATAAAAATCTGACTGTTGCAGAGGCATCTTCGGGAATCACTTTAATGAAGGGGCACGAACGTGAGGAGGGGGAAAGCCAGGAAGCTGAAAGTGAGGAACACGGAGAATTTGACCCTCATGTATGGCTCAGCCCGGTGAACGCGAAAAAAGAGATGGAGAATATCAAGGATGCCTTTGTGAAGGCAGATCCGGAGAACGAAGCATACTACCAGGCTAATTATGAAACCTATGCCGGTAAATTTGACGAGCTGGATAAGAAATTTAAAGACACCTTGTCTCCTCTTCCGAACAAGTCGGTAGTCGTTGCCCATGAGGCATTCGGATATCTTTGCAATGCTTATGGACTGACTCAGATGGGCATTGAGGGACTGTCACCGGATTCAGAGCCAGATCCTGCAAGAATGGCTGAAGTCATTGACTTTGTTAAGGAAAATAAAGTAAAAACCATATTCTTTGAAGATCTGGTCAGCCCTAAAGTGGCGGAGACCATTGCAAAAGAAACCGGCGCAAAAACAGAGGTTTTAAATCCTTTAGAAGGACTGACGGATGAACAGTTAAAAGATGGGGATGATTACTTTTCTGTTATGGAGAAGAATCTTACCGTATTAAAAGAAGCGCTGGAATAAAAAGGACAGGAGTAAGCATGTGAACGCGATTGAAATGAAAGGATTGACATTTTCCTATGGAGGCACACGGGTTTTAAACGGAGTGGATCTAACGGTTCCCCAAGGCGGTTTTGCCGCACTCACCGGTGATAATGGAGCGGGGAAGAGTACGCTGATCCGGATACTTTTGGGTGAGTTGTCTTTAACCGGAGAAACAGGAAGCTTTCAAATGCTGGGAAAGGACATCCGTCAGTTTGGTGACTGGAAGGAAGTGGGGTATGTTCCCCAGAACGGAATGGATGCCTACAAAGACTTTCCGGCCTCTGTTGAGGAGATCATTCAGGCAAATTTATACAGCCAGATCGGGCTTTTTCGTTTTGCAGGAAAAAAAGAGAAGGAAAAAGTGACGGAAGCGCTCTGCGAGGTGGGAATGGAACCTTACAGAAAGCGCCTGATCGGAAAGCTTTCAGGCGGACAGCAGCAGCGGGTTCTGCTGGCGAGAGCCCTGGTTAACAGGCCTCATCTTCTGATTCTTGACGAGCCGACCACCGGTGTGGATGAAAAGAATACGGAAGAGTTCTACCGCCTGATAAAGAATTTCAATCGCGATGATCATATGACTGTTTTTATGGTAACACATGACCGGAAGCGGCTGGCTGGACTGGCGGATACCATCTTTCGTCTGGAGAACGGCGTAATGAGACAAATAACAATTCCGGGGGAGGCTGGCTTTGATGGAGATATTTAATTATGCCTTTATGCAGAGGGCCTTTGTGGTCGGAATCCTGCTTGCTATGGTGATTCCCTGTATCGGTGTCGTGATTGTCTTAAAAAGGCTTTCCATGATCGGAGATGCACTTTCCCATACTTCCCTTGCCGGAGTTGCCTTCGGGCTTATAATGGGGATCAATCCGGTAGCCGGAGCTGTGGCTGCCTGTATCATGGCAGCCCTTGGAATCGAGGCCATACGGAGAAAACTGCCCCGTTATTCAGAAATGTCCATTGCAATTATCATGTCTGCAGGAATCGGTCTGGCAGGTGTGCTTTCCGGTTTTGTGAAGAATTCTGCCAATTTTAACAGCTTTCTGTTTGGCAGTATTGTAGCAATCAGCGATATGGAGATGTTTCTGGTGATTGGAGTGTCCTTAACGGTACTCCTGCTGTTTTTACTCCTTTATAAGGAGCTGTTTTATATCGCTCTTGATGAGAGGAGTGCCAGACTTGCCGGAGTTCCGGTAAAAATAGTGAATTTTATATTTACCGTATTAACAGCGGTTACAGTATCCATTGCGGCAAGGACCGTAGGAGCGTTAATTGTTTCTTCCATGATGGTAATTCCCACAGCCTGTTCCATGCAGTTTTCAAAAAATTACAGGCAGACGGTTCTTTATGCCATCGGTTTTGATGTGATATTTATGATAATCGGCCTTTTTGCGGCCTATTATCTGGGATTAAAACCGGGAGGAACCATTGTATTAGTGGGGGTCGTTTTTCTTCTGCTTATATTTATTGGAAAGAAGCTGCTCGGAGTGAAAGGCTAGGTCACGATAAGGAGTAGATAAGATGATAGATTTGTATATCATTTCCGGCTTTCTGGGGGCAGGTAAGACCACATTGATTCAGACGATGGTCCCCGCTGTTTTTCAGAACCGGAAGGTTGTAGTGATTGAAAATGATTTCGGTGATTCCGAAATCGATGCGGAGCTTTTAAAAGGTGACAGTTTAACTGTGACCAGCTTAAATTCAGGGTGTATCTGCTGCAGTCTGACCGGAGATTTTAACAGAGCCATGGGGCAGATTGCAGAGGAATATGCACCTGATGTGATTATAGTAGAGCCGTCCGGAGCGGGGCGGCTGTCGGACATCATTAAGGTGTGCATGAACCGGAAGGACATTGTGAAGATTTGCCGCTGCATCACTGTGGTAGATGTGATGAATTTTGATAAATACAGAGAAAATTTCGGAGAAGTGTTCATCAACCAGATTCAGTTCGGTGATTTAATTCTTTTAAGCCATATAAGCGAAAAAGCAGGAGAGACAGAAGGCGTTATGGGGAAAATCAGGAAACTGAATCCTGAGGCCAGAATTGAAGCGGATTTCTGGGACAGCATTCCTGCAGAGATATTTCTTGAAGGAAAACGGGTAACTTTGGCGGAGACCTTACAGGAAGAGCTTAATAAGCCCGCCGCTTTGAACCGGAAGATCCGTTCCGGTGGAAAGGGAGAATCTGCCGTACGTCCCCTGTTTCATTTTGCCAGAGAGATCTTTTCATCAGTTACCTTTGCGTGTGATGAACTTCTGTCAGAAGCCGAACTGAAGGTGAAAATCAACAGGGTAACCGGACAGGCAGATGGAATGATTCTCAGAGGAAAAGGGATTGTGAAAGGTCCGGAGGGAAGCATTTCTTTTCATTACATACCCGGTATGCTTAAGATTCAAAGTTACCGGGGAGAGGGAAACAGTGTGTGTTTCATAGGAACAGGAATAAAGGAACAGCAGATCATAACATTGTTTAAAGGAGAATGACGCATGGTGGTTCCTGCATGGGTAATCACAGGATTTCTTGATTCCGGCAAAACAACGCTGATAAACCGGTTAATCCGGGAAGAACTTTCTGAACAGGAAGTCCTGGTGATTCAATTTGAACGGGGCGATACGCCCCTTGCCGAAGGGGAAGGCGTGCGCTCCCTTTATTATTCTAAGGCAGAAATAGAGGAGTCACCGTTTTTGGTGGCTGACTCGATTTGCGAAGAGATTCTGGCTGATCCTGCCGATTTAATCTTGATTGAGTGGAATGGAATGGAGCATTTTCACAAATTTGAGGAGATGTTTCTGCAATTTCACATGAAACCGGCCATCAATGTGGAAAAGGTTGTTTATGTGGGAGAGGAAAAAGAGCTGAAGCTCAGGATCACAGACTCCGGTCTGATTTCCATGTCCCAGATCGCAGCCAGTGATATGGCATATTTAAGAACAGAGGATTTGAAAAAGGCGGAGCAGAGTGCCCAGGCACTTTTCCACATTAATCCGGATATCCGTGTATTTACAGAGGGAAAATGGGACCGTATTAAGAAAAATATGTTCCGGTATGAAGTGAAATCTCAGCTGCTGCTGCTTTTGGCTGCAGCTGCGGCCATAATTTATCTGATTGCAAATTCGTTCCTGGGATCATTTGTCACGTTGTTTCTGGGTGTGTTTTTACAGGCGGTGCCCTTTCTTGTTATCGGAGTGCTGCTTTCTTCTGCTATTCAGGTTTACGTGCCTGCAGACTGGATCCGGAGTAAGTTTCCAAAGAATGTGGTTCTGGGGCAGCTCTTTGCCATTGCGGCCGGATTTTGTCTTCCGGTTTGTGACTGTGCTTCCGTACCGGTTTTTAAGGGTCTTGTAAAAAAGGGAGTACCACTGTCTGCAGCAGTTACCTTTATGCTGGTATCCCCGGTGATTAACCCGGTGGTGATTCTGTCTACCTGGTATGCCTTTAATGGAAACCTTAAGATTATTGCAGCCAGATGCGGTCTGGGGATTTTATGTGCAGTTTTGACTGGTCTTACTTATCTTGTATCCCAGCCCCAAAAGATACTGTTAGCGGATCCGTCCATACAGGGAGGAGAAACGTACGGAGATTATGAGATCCCTGCGGCGGATGAGACGAAAGCTTCCCGCTTTTTTCTCATGATGCGTCACGCCCAGAATGAATTTTTTACAGTTGGGAAATATCTGCTTACCGGTATTTTTGTTTCCACTGTACTGCAGGAAGTCTGGCCGGGAATGACCCGGTCGGGAGCTGGAATTCCGATTCTGGGTTCGGTGGCGTTTATGATGGCAATGGCATTTATCCTGTCTTTGTGTTCTTCATCGGATGCGGTGGTGGCAAGAACCATGGCAGGTGTTTTCCCGGCAGGGGCGCTGATGGGATTTCTGGTGTTTGGTCCCATGATTGATTTGAAAAATGGAGCAATGCTTCTTGGCGGATTTGAGAAAAAATTTATTGTCCGTCTTTTTGTTACAACATTCCTGATTTGCTTTGGTGTTGTGGGTATGTTTGCATTGCTTGGAAGCGGAGGGATCCGGATATGAAGCTGAAAGGGAAAGGAATCAATGTTCAGGCATTGACGGAGTCTGCCTGTTATCTGCTTTTTGGATTTCAGCTTTTCCGGCTGACTGTTACAGGCGGTTATCTCTCTTATGTGACGCCGAGAATGAAGCCTTATTTATATGGCCTGTCTGCACTTATGGTACTGTGGGCCGCCATGGGAGCAGGGAAGATTTTCCGCCCGAAATATAAGGGCAGGCTGTTTCATTGTCTTGTTCTTGGAATCCCGATTCTGATATTAACAGTACCGCCAGCCCCTCCTGCAGGAAGTGCGGTGATTAAGAACTATTCCAGTTCCAGTATACCTGGTTCTTCTTCGGGCGGTGATGGGATCGATTACAGTGCCAGTGAACAGGAAACAAGTGGATTTGATTATTATGAAGATGAAACAGCTGCGGAAGAACCGGATGACAGTGCCGGCTTGAACGGGCTTGATGAGAATGCCAGAACGATTACCATTGCAGACGATGATTATTATGCGTGGATGACAGAGCTTGGAGCGCATGCAGACAAATACCAGGGATATACAGTTACCATGAAGGGGTTTGTATTTCTGGATCTGGAAAACCGGCAGGAAAATGAATTCGCCCTGGTCCGTCTGTCTATGTGGTGCTGTTCTGCCGATATGGCGCCTATGGGGCTGATGGCATATGACTCAAAAGGGCTGAGCTTTAAAGAAAATGACTGGGTGACGGTTACCGGAAAGCTGTCGGTAAAAGACGGATATCCCACCATTGATGCGGAAACTATGGCGGCAGCGGAGAAACCGCAGCAGGAGTATGTTTACCCTAATTACTGATGAAAACAGGAGAAAGGTGCGTGAATGCATGCTTCTCCTGTTTTGGTTTAAACGCAATCCGGTTGACAGACATTTCACGCTGATTTACAATCATCTTATGATACAATTATTAATAGCATATTAGTATTCAACTGGAATGGATACGGAAGGAGCCGATACAACATGCAATTCAGCTTAAATGATTTCCTGATAGCTGTCTCATTTGCATTGGACTTTGTTGAGATGGACCGGCTGGGAATGCAGTCGAATCATGGAAAGAGAACTGCTTATCTGACCTTATGTATAGCCAGGAGACTGGATTTATCGGAAGAAGAGGTTTATGATGCCGCCGCGCTTTCCATTCTCCATGATAACGGTTTAAGTGAATCAAGTCTCTATGAACAGCTTCCCCAGGAATGGAATCATGCAGTGACGAGATTTGAAGGTTCCAGAGGTCATTGTGTGATTGGAGAAAAGAATGTAAAAGACTACCCGTTTCTGACAGAGCCTGAGGGTGTGATTCTCTATCATCATGAGCGCTATGACGGAAATGGTTTTTTCGGGTTAAAGGGTGATGAGATACCGCTTATTTCCCTGATTATAGCGGCAGCTGACAGCTTTGAAAACTATTTTAAGTACGCAGGCGGAGATTATTCCCACGAAAAGGTGCTTGAATGGGTGAACAGTTGTGAGGCAGGCATGGTTTCACCGCAGCTTGCTGCAATCCTTCACCAGATGGCGGAGGATCAGTCTGTCTGGGAAAATCTAAGCAATGACAGAATTGAGCCGGCCCTTGATGCTCTCGTTCCATCTTTTGAGATGGAGGTGCCCCTGGATAAAATCCGCCAGGTTACCGGTGTATTTTCCAGAATTGTTGACTCTAAATCCAGCTTTACCAGACGCCATTCCAAAGGTCTGGCAGAAAAAGCGGCCAGAATGGCGGAATATTATAAAAAAGGACAGGAGGAGACAGCCCGGCTGGTCATTGCGGCTGACTTACATGATTTAGGAAAGCTGGCTGTGCCAAACAGTATTCTTGATGTTCCACGTGCCCTGACTCCGGAGGAATTTGAGACAGTTAAGAGACATGTGTATTATACAAGAGTTGCGCTTGAGAACATCAGAGGCTTTGAAGATATTACGGAATGGGCAGCCAACCACCATGAAAAACTGAACGGGAAGGGATATCCCTTCGGTAAGACAGGGGATGAACTGGATTTCAATTCCCGCCTGATGGGGTGCCTTGATGTATATCAGGCTCTTACAGAAGACCGTCCCTACCGGAAGGGAATGGCACACAGTCAGGCCATTAAGGTTCTTTCTGATATGGCAAAAAATGGTTTTGTGGATAACTCAATTACAAAAGATATAGACCAGGCATTTGGTTTCGTGATATAGGGGGAAATGAAATATGAAGTATGAAAAAGTTGCATTATCCATTGTGCTGGTCTCACTGCCTTTCCTGGTTTTCGACGTGATGCTGCCTGCTTATACAAAAGAACTGGGGTATACCGTATTTCAATTAAGCATTCTGTATTCTGTTTATTCATTTTCAGAATTGATCATGAGGCTTGTGATTGGAAAGGTTTCCGACCGTTACAGCCGTTACGCGGTAATATGCTGTGCCTTGTTCCTGTATGGACTTGCTTATTTTCTTTTCGCCCAGGCAAGAAGTCTGGGATACTTACTGGCTGCAAGAATGGTACAGGGGGCGGCAGGAATTCTTTTAACAATTTCTGCATTCAGTCTGGTTACGGCGGAAAAAACCAGCTTTGCCCAAGGACTTGGAAGATATAGCGGTAACCGGCAATTCGGAGGAATCCTGGGAATCGGTCTGACATTTTACGTGTTCAGCCGCTCTGATTTTTTAGAAGGATGGAATCAGCTGTTTTTAATCAGTGCTGCTTTTGCCATGGTTTCACTGGTGTATACATTTACCCAAAGACCGTCACTCACGAAAGAACCGGTTTCCCAGTCTGAAAAGGTTGTCTATACCGCGCTGGAACAGAAGATCTGGATTTTAAATTTCCTTTACTGCATACCGGTGAGGATGGCAGGAGTGCTGATTATTCCGTATATGATGGAGGTATATCATGTGGATATGGAAGCCATTGCATTTGTGTTTATATTGCCGGTGATGATTTCTGCCTTTCTTAGTCCCAAAATCGGACAAATCGGAGACAGGCTGGGATATAAGAAAACCATTCTTTCATTCACGCTGATTGCTGCTGTACTTATAGTTTTAATGGTTTTCAGCCCGGATCTGTGGATATTTGCACTTATCTGGACAACGTATCAGTTAGCCCTTACTGCCCAGGATTATTCTCTGGATGCCCTGTTTGCAAAAGGAGTTCCGGAACAGGTAATGGGGAATTTTTACGGAAAGTATATGTTCGGCACCAGTCTGGGCGGAATCATTGGTCCCTTTATCGGTGGAAGTGTATTTCAACTGGCTGGCGGGAGAGCACCCTATTTTGTCTGTTCTGCTTTCCTCGCTGTGATTGGTGTTCTTGTGTGGAGGCTGATACCCGCCAAGGGGAAGCTTAAAATAGAAACGTCTGGGTTGACAGAAAAACCAGATGGTGATATAGTCAGATAATCAAATGTAAGGAGAGCAGATATGAGTTTTTTTATTAGCGATCAATTGACAAGACGAATGAGCTCTGTACAAATCAACCCGGTGAAACATTGTACAGAGTATGGCGGTTACTGATACGCTTATAGAATTCATCGGGAGACAGTGCAGCAATAAGAACAGCGTTACAGGCTGTTTCTTCTTTTGATGCCTGTTTTCCCTGCTTCTTTTTGCGCTTTAAGGTCATGGACAATGTTTTGTTTGTTCATGGCCTTTTGTTGTAGAAAATCCGGACAGAAGGCAGAGGAGATTGTATCCTTGTCTTCTGTTTTTTATTTAAAAAATCAGCAACAGGGATATTGGGATAGAAAGAGGAAATACGTCTGTATCTGAAATGAACACAGGAAAGAAGGAATATAGACGTGAGTTTATTAGAGATTACAGGCTTATCTCATTCATTTGGAGATAATGAGTTGTTTCATGAAACAGAATTGATTCTTAATAAAGGAGAACATATTGGAATTACGGGACAGAATGGTACAGGAAAAAGTACCTTAATTAAAATTTGTACTGAAGAAATCATACCGGATAAAGGAAGAGTGGTGTGGCAGCCGGGCATAAAAATCGGTTATCTGGATCAATATGCCAGCATAGACAGTAGTGTGACAATGAAAGCATTTTTAAAAACAGCATTTGAAGAACTCTACATCATGGAGAAAACGATGAATGAGCTGTATGACCGTGCAGCTCAGGGACAGGAAAGTGCTCTTAAGGCAGCTGCCAAATATCAGGAAATTTTGGAACAGCGTGATTTTTACCGGATCGATTCACAGATTGATCTGGTTTGCCAGGGACTGGGGCTCTCATCTATTGGGCTTACCCGTCCAATTGGAGAAATGAGCGGAGGCCAGAGGGCAAAAGTCATTATGGCAAAACTTTTAATTGAAAAGCCGGATGTATTGCTTTTAGACGAGCCGACAAACTTTCTGGATCACGGACATATTGTCTGGCTTCAGGATTATCTGTGCAGTATCGGGCAGGCATTTATAATTATTTCTCATGACGAGGGGTTTCTTACTAAAACGACAAACTGGATTTGTGATATTGATCATAAAAAGATAGTAAAATACTTTGGTTCCTACGGAGAATTCTTAAAAAAGAAAATACAGTTACGGGAAAATTATACAAAACAATATTCAGCACAGCAGAAAGAGATTAAAAAGACGGAAGAATTTATCCGCAAAAATATAGCCGGTAGAAAATCAAAAATGGCAAGAGGCAGACAAAAGCAGCTTGACCATATGGAGAGGCTGGAGGCGCTGGAGCAAAAGGAAATCAGACCTTTTTTCCGGTTCGATCAGGGGACGCTGTCTTCGGCGGGAAAAGTGAAAGTATCAAATCTGACTGTAGGCTATAGCTTTCCAGTTTTGACCTGTGTAAATTTTTCTATGAAAGAGGGAGAAAAAGTTGTCATAACGGGTTTTAACGGAGTGGGCAAATCCACGCTGTTAAAAACCATGATGAATGAGATTCCTGCCTTAAGCGGCGGGTATTGTTTTTCTGCAAAAGCGGTCATCGGATATTATGAGCAGGATCAGATATGGGAAGATGACTGTCTGACTCCCATAGAGATCGTGTCGGATCATTTTCCATCGCTGGAGACAAAGGAGGTAAGAAAAAAGCTGGCTTTAAATGGAATATCGGGGAAGCATGCCCAGCAGCCCATCAGAACCTTAAGCGGAGGAGAGCAGGCAAAAGTAAAGCTGTGTCTGCTGGCAGGAAGAACTTATAATTTCCTCATCCTGGATGAGCCCACCAATCATCTGGATGTACAGGCGAAACTGGCGCTTAAGGCAGCATTATCTGAATTTCCCGGTACTGTTTTACTGGTCTCCCATGAAGTATCATTTTATAAAGACTGGGTTGACAGAGTGATTGATATCAGTTCTTATTGATAATTGATTTTGCTAAATATAATTTATTAAAACTATATTGACTTCTGTGGAATAATGTGGTAGTATTTTAATAACAAAACAGATTATATGAATAAAACACACAGGATTAGAGATGATTTCCATAGTGGTTTCAAATAAAATAAAGGAGGAACAGATATTATGTCATTTATTCAGAGCCTTGAGAAGAGAAGAACTTATTATAATATCAACCGTGACCTTCCTGTATCCGAAGAGGAAGTTCTGGATATGATCAGAAAGGTGACAGAAGCTACACCGGACGCATTCAATATGAAGAGCGCAAGAGTTGCAGTCGCACTGGGAGAGAAGCAGGATCAGCTGTGGGACGGTGTCTACGATGCTTTCGGAGGACAGATAGACAGGGATAAGATCAACACATTTAAGAGTGGATATGGTACGGTTTTGTATTTTATCGATGAGGCGGTTATTAAATCCTATCAGGAACAGTTTGCACTCTATGCAGATAACTTCCCGGTCTGGGCCAATCAGGCGAACGGAATGCTTCAGTCCAATATCTGGACTGCTTTAAGGGAAGCAGGAGTGGGAGCATCACTTCAGCATTATAATCCGGTAATTAATGAAACAGTTTCCAGGCTGTTTCATATTCCGGATCACTGGAAGCTCATCGCACAGATGCCATTTGGCGGCATCGGCGCAGAGCCGGATGCGAAAGAGAAGGAAGACATTGAGAAAAGAGTTATTGTAAAGAAATAAAGATAGAAAAGCTGTCCGGCATTCATTTGCCTGGCAGCTTTTTGTCATTGTCACATATATTAAGTAAATTCTTTCACAATTTTTATATATTCGTTTGCATGGTAATTCAGATACGATCCTTTACGGTAAGCGGCCACAAAATCAACCATTGTATTAGGTGTACCAAAGGAAAAACACGCCAGCTTATCAAGGAAATTCATATGTTTTAAGTGTGTATCAGTAACAAAGGCAACACCGTAGTTTTTTGAAACCAACTCTGCGCCGGCTCTGATATTGCTTGTAATCATCATCTTATTGGGCTGAAATCCGATCTGCTGAAAAACACGGTCTACCGTCTGGCGTGAACGCTGGTTAGTTTCCTGAAGAATGAAACGTTCGTCCTGCAGGAGTGATAAGTCATACCATTGACGGGTACATCCCTCTTTCGTTATGCCCTGATCTGCCAGAGGATGATTAACTGACATGATCAGAAGCATCTCTTCATGACTGATTACTTCATATTCTACATCTGCGCTTTTCACGGGTTTGTTAAAAAACGCCAGGTCTGTCTCACCGGAAAGAATCATATTCTCCAGGGTAGCTGAAGCGGATTCCTTAATATTAATAATCACATTTGGATACAGGCTCCGGAAGATAGGGAGCGTACACGGAAGCATGTAGGTTCCACGCATAACAGGAAAAGCAATGTTTAATACACCGATATTGCTTTTAATAATGTCTGACAGTTCATTGTCTAATTCTTTTTTCAGCTGGAGAATTTCCCCGGCTTTTTTTACGTATCTCTCTCCGGCATAAGTAAGTATGAAACGGTTTCCGATTTTTTTAAACAGTCTCTGTCCAAGGCTGCTTTCCAGGCTTTGCAGGAATTTTGTAAGCGTAGGCTGGGAAATATATAAGGAATTAGCAGCTTTGGTTATATTCTGATGCTTGGCAACAGCTAATACATAATTCAAATCTTTAAAATCCATGGTATCACCTCGTAATAATTTTACCTGAAATCTTTAAAAAATACAAGAAAATTATAGCTGAAAACTATAATTTTTATGGAAAACATGAATTAGACTTATAGTTACCGACATGTTATATTGGTTATATCGATAGGATTATATAATTCAGAGATGGTAACCGTAAAGAAAAATTAAATAATGAGGTGGAACAGGCATGAACTACATAAATATTATATCTATTATATTTTTGTTTGTAGTAGTGGCAATTGGATTTGTAAAAAAATGCAATATTGGTGTTTTGGCAATCGGATCAGCATTGATTCTGGCAAGGATGGGGGGCTTGAGTGACAGTAAGGTACTGGCTGGTTTTGATGCAAAACTTTTTATTACACTTGTGGGCGTATCGTTTCTGTTTAGTGTTGCGCAGGTGAACGGTACGTTGGAACTTGTTGCGAAAAAGGGAATCGGACTTGCAGGTAAGAGAACTTATCTGGTACCAATTATCATTTTTCTGGTATCTGGTATTCTGACTATTATTGGACCAGGTAATATTCCGGTAGGAAACTTAATGACTGTCGTTGCAGTGACTGTTGCGGTCAGCATGGGAGAAAATCCTCTGTTGTTTGCACTGGCTGCCAAAGTAGCGGCAAATGGTTTTACCTTATCTCCTCTGACACCTCCTGGAGTATTAATGGAGAAATTAGGAACAGAAGCCGGTTTTACCGGATTCGAGCTTCCGGTTATGTGGAATTGTATTATATGGGCAACAATTCTGATGATAGGATTCTCCATTTATTATAAGATTTGGAAGATTAAACCTGCAGATAAAAAAAATACATCACTGGAAGTGAAAGAGCATCTCAATAAACAGCAGTGGATTACAATCCTTGGTGTTCTGGCCATGGTTGTTATGGTTGTAGGTTTAGATATCAATGTAGGTCTTGCTTCCTTTTTTGCAGCAGCAGTATTAGTAATATTGGGCGTAACGGATGAAAAGAAAGCTTTGGTAAAGGTACCATGGGGAACCCTTATTCTGATCTGCGGTGTAGGTGTACTGATGAACGTTGTTATAGAACTGGGTGGACTGGATCTGATGTCTAAGGGACTTTTATCTATCATGACACCAAAGACAGCCGCACCGATTATCGGTGTAACTTCTTCTATTTTATCATTCTTCAGTTCTACTACCGGTGTGGTAATGCCTTCCATGATTCCTACCGTTGGACCGATTGTCCAGTCATTAGGAACTGGTAATGCCGGATTTGCAGAGTTAGCCAGTGTTGTAATTACTTCCTCTTTATCAGCCGCGTTCAGCCCGGCATCCACCGGTGGCGGACTGATTCTGGCCGCATACATGACAGCATCAAATTCTGAGAATAAGGATCAGGAGCAGAATAAACTTTTTGGCCAGCTGTTTATCATTGCACTGGTATGTGTAGTAGCAAATGCTATTTTAGCAACAATCGGAATTTATGGAATTATTTGTTAAATGGAGGAAGTTTAATGTTAGATCAGCATAGAAAAAGAATTCCCTGTTCCATACTGCGGGGAGGTACCAGTAAAGGCGTATATATACTGGAAAATTATCTTCCCCCGGATGAACAGGCAAGAAATGAGCTTCTCATGAGAATCATGGGAAGCCCCGATATAAAGCAGATTAATGGGCTGGGAGGTGCGGCTTCTGTTACCAGTAAAGTTGCGATCATAGGAGTATCCAAACGAGAGGATGCAGATGTGGATTACACCTTTGCACAGGTATCTGTGGATAAACCGCTGGTAAGCTATAAGGGCAACTGTGGTAATATTTCTTCAGGAGTCGGGCCGTTTGCAATCGAACAGGGGCTTGTAAAAATCACAGAGCCGGTGACAACTGTTAAAGTGTTTAATACAAACACCGGAAAAATTATTGAAGAAGAAGTGGAAGTAAAAAACGGAGCAGTTAAATACGATGGTGATTTTGCCATTGCCGGAGTTCCTGGAACGGGTTCTCCTGTTAAGCTGAAGTTTCTGGACCCTGCAGGAAGTGTTTCAGGAAAGCTTCTGCCAACAGGAAATGCTGTAGATGTGCTGGAAGTTCCAGACATTGGCCAGGTTGAAGTATCCATTGTAGATGCAGCCAATCCCCTGGTATTTGTAAAGGCCTCTGACTTAGGGCTGACAGGGAAAGAACTTCCAAAGGAACTTGATTCTGACCAGAAAAAACTGGATCTTTTAGAGACGGTAAGAGGCCTGGCAGCTGTTAAAATGGGATTAATAACCGACTATAAGAAATCAGCCTGGGAGATGCCGGGAGTTCCTAAAATGACGTTTGTTGCAGAACCGGATGAGTATGAGACCACCTCAGGCCGGACTATAAAGGGGGACAGCATAGATCTATTATCACGTATGATGTCAATGCAGAAGACTCATCCCACTTACGCCATGACTGGTGCCATGTGCACAGCGGCGGCTGCCATTATTCCAGGCAGTGTGGTAAATCAGGTTTTAAGACCGGGAGCAGATACGAAATTTATCCGTATCGGTCATGCGGGCGGCATTTTGGAAGCTGGTGTTGATTTTCATGTAGAAGGAAATGAAACAGTTGTGGAAGATACATTTGGATTCAGGACTGCAAATCTTTTACTGGAGGGATTTACATATTGCTGACCGGAAATGATGAAAAAGCTTAATTGTTAAAAGCAGGAGGATATAGACGTGGTAAAACTTTATGACAGTGGTGTGTATCTGATCAATGAAAGGGAGATTGTTCCAGAAGAAGAATACTCGAAAGCGGGGGCCGTAACAGGGGCCCCTGCAGACCGGGAAGAAGCAAAAAAGGGGACAATTTCCTATGGCATTTTAAAACAGCATAACACTTCTGATGATATGTCTCATTTAAAAATTAAATTTGATGCCATGACCTCCCATGATCTTACTTTTGTAGGAGTCATCCAGACTGCCAAAGCATCTGGAATGGAGAAATTTCCGATTCCTTACGTACTGACCAACTGCCACAATTCTCTGTGTGCAGTTGGAGGTACCATTAATGAAGATGATCATGTGTTTGGTTTGTCTGCAGCGCAAAAGTATGGAGGCATTTATGTTCCCCCCCATATTGCGGTGATTCATCAGTATATGAGGGAAATGCACGCAGGCGGAGGTCAGATGATATTAGGATCAGATTCCCATACGCGGTATGGTGCATTAGGAACCATGGCAATCGGAGAGGGCGGCGGTGAGCTGGTGAAACAACTCCTTTCCGATACCTACGATCTTGATTATCCTGATATTATTGCCGTCTATCTGACTGGAAAGCCAAATCCGGGAGCAGGCCCTCAGGATATTGCGCTGGCAATTATCGGAGCAGTGTTTAAAAATGGTTATGTGAAAAATAAAGTGATGGAATTTGTGGGACCGGGCATTGCCTCCATGAGTACGGATTTCCGTAATGGCATTGATGTAATGACAACAGAAACTACCTGCTTAAGCTCCATATGGAGTACGGATGAGGATACAAGAAGTTATTTGACAGCCCATGGCAGAGAGGCGGATTATCAGGAATTAAAACCTGCAGCTGCAGCTTATTATGATGGCTGCGTTTATGTGGATTTAAGTACAGTAAAGCCAATGATTGCGCTGCCATTTCATCCCAGCAATACATATGAAATTGATGAGCTGAATGAAAATCTGGGCGATATCCTGCGGCTGGTAGAGATAGAGGCGGAAAAAGTAAGTAAGGGACGGGCTGGATTTACGCTGACTGATAAAATTGTCAATGGAAAGCTTCAGGTTCAGCAGGGAATTATAGCCGGATGCGCCGGAGGCAATTATACGAATGTCATCGAAGCTGCGAATGCTCTGAAGGGAAAAGACTGCGGCTATGGTGAGTTTTCCCTGTCAGTTTATCCGTCATCACAGCCGGTTTACATGGATCTGGTACGGAAAGGTGCTGTAACAGACTTAATGGAAGCTGGAGCCGTGTTAAAGACTGCGTTCTGCGGACCGTGCTTTGGAGCCGGTGATACCCCTGCTCATAACGGGCTGAGTATCCGCCACACCACCAGAAACTTCCCCAACCGGGAAGGCTCAAAGCCTGGAAATGGTCAGATGGCAGCCGTTGCACTGATGGATGCACGTTCCATTGCAGCTACTGCAGCAAATGGAGGTGTGCTTACCTCTGCAGAAGCGTTTGACTGCTGGGAAAATATACCGGATTATCAGTTTGACGGCACTGTATATAAAAAGAGAATATACCAGGGATTTAATCAGGAACAAAAAGAGAAAGAGCTGGTATGCGGACCCAATATTAAAGACTGGCCTGAAATGAGTGCCTTGACAGAGAACATTCTTTTAAAAGTGTGTTCTAAGATTATGGATGAGGTTACAACTACAGATGAGTTGATTCCTTCCGGTGAAACCGCTTCTTACCGCTCCAATCCATTGGGACTTGCTGAATTTACCTTATCCAGAAGAGATCCGGCTTATGTGGAAAGAAGTAAATGTGCCGACCGTCTGGAAAAAGCAAGAACTGCAGGAAAATCTCCGGCAGAATTAGAACCAGAGCTTATAAAGATTTATGATACAATTAAGAAAATACCTGGTATGGAATCGATTGAAATAGCTGATACGGAAATCGGAAGTATGATTTATGCAATCAAGCCGGGAGATGGTTCAGCCAGAGAACAGGCGGCCAGCTGTCAGAGAGTCATTGGCGGACTTGCAAACATAACCAGAGAATATGCAACAAAACGCTATCGTTCTAATGTAATGAACTGGGGAATGCTGCCGTTTCAGATGAAGGATGAACCGGAATTCGAGACAGGCGATTATATTTTTGTCCCCGGAGTACGCACTGCATTGGAAAGCGGTAATATGTCAGATATCAAAGCATATGTGATAAAAAAAGATTCAGCCGAAGAAATTCATTTATATATCACGGATATGACACAGGAAGAACGTGAGATTGTAAAGGCAGGAAGCTTAATCAATTACAACAGAAAACGGAAATAAGAGGAGGAACGATATGGAAATCGTGCAGCCGGCAATGGCCGGAACACTGGAATCCAGCGACTGCCAGGTTACGGTAGAACCTTGCAATAATGGCATAGAATTTAACCTGGAAAGTGTGGTTATCAACCAGTATGGTAATCAGATAAAAAAGGTTGTGATGGAAACGCTTAAAAATCTGGAAGTCGGTCAGGTGAAAATCTCTATCGTAGACAAAGGAGCACTGGATTGTACAATAAAAGCGCGTGTGGAAGGGGCACTGTTCCGTTCTGCCGGGCAATTTGATAATCTTCCATGGGGAGGAGCTGTTCGATGAGGAATCCGGAAAAGAAACGATTAAGAAGAACCATGATGTTTTTAAATGCCCAGAAGCCGGGTTTAATCAAAGATCCCTATATTTATAAGCCGGATTCCATTATGCTGGATTTAGAGGATGCAGTGGCCGAAAACCAAAAGGATGCTGCACGTTTTTCCCTTTATCATGCACTGAAAGAAATAAATTACCACGGGTGTGAACGGGTGGTCCGCATCAATGCTCTGGATACCCCTTATTGGAAGGAAGATATCCGCTGTGCGGTAGCAGGCGGATGCGATTCCATCCGGATACCAAAAACGGAACGGGCTGAGGATGTGAAGCTGGTTGAGGAAGCTGTGGCTGCAGCAGAA
Organism: Lacrimispora amygdalina; assembly: GCF_003432035.1. GTDB lineage: Bacteria > Bacillota > Clostridia > Lachnospirales > Lachnospiraceae > Lacrimispora > Lacrimispora amygdalina. Next base: position 43,425 of record NZ_QOHO01000019.1, on the reverse strand, counting down.
AAAGAGTTTCATATTCCGGAAGGAAAAACTCTTATCATGGCAGCCATTGAATCAGCCAGGGGAGTAATGAAGGTTCTTGAGATCTGTGAGTCCTCAGAAAGACTTTTTGGCATCGCCCTTTCCGGCGGTGATTACACCAAAGATTTACAGACACATATTACCGGAACCGGTCTGGAACTCATGGGTGCAAGGCAGAACATGATCATAGCAGCAAGAGCGGCTGGTGTCCAGTGCTTTGATACCGTGTATACCAATCTAAATGATATGGAAGGCTTCCGCAAAGAAGTTGAATCTATTCATTTGATGGGATTTGACGGAAAATCAATTATAAATCCAAGACAGATCAGCATCGTACATGAAATATTCACACCGACGCTTAAGGACATTATCTTTGCAGAAAAGGTAGTAAAAGAAATAGATGATAAGAAGGCAAAGGGAATCGGTGTATTTACCGTTGACGGAAAAATGATAGATATCGCATTTTATGACGGTGCAATACGTACCATTTATATGGCTAAAGCGTCGGGCGTATATAAGGGGGATTTGTAAAATGATAAATGCAGTAGGAAGGGATATCCCGGATGAAATTCTAAAAGCCACTGGAAAGGAAGTATTCCAGGGTATTCACTACAGAGACGGATATACTTATAAAAAGGATGGTCCGGTAACCAGATGCGTGAGTGATAATACAAAGAGTAAATTAGCAGACAGTATTCATGATGTACTGATTAAATGCAACATAAAAGACGGTATGACTCTTGGCTTTCATCATCACTTCCGGGAAGGCGACTACATCGTTAATATGGTAATGGAAGAGGTACACCGGCTGGGGATTAAAGATATCACCATTTGTGCCAGCTCCCTTGGGAAAGCCCACGACCCAATTGTTCCATATATTGAAGATGGAACCATAACGAATATCCAGTCCTCCGGAGTCAGAGGAAAAATCGGACAGGCAATTTCCTCGGGTAAATTAAAAGGATTGGCTATCATGCGTTCTCATGGAGGCCGTGTCCGTGCCATTGAAAGCGGAGAAACCAGAATTGACATTGCATTTATCGGCGCACCTACCTGCGACGATTACGGCAATTGCCGGGGAATCGGAGGCAAGAGTAACTGCGGTGTACTTTCTTATGCACTTGTAGATGGAGATTATGCGGATCAGGTCGTAGCAATTACAGACTGCCTGGTACCTTTCCCCAATTTTCCTGCACATATCAGCATGACAAAAGTTGATTATGTAGTGGTGGTAGATGCCATTGGAAATCCGGAAAAAATTGCCACAGGTGCTGCAAAACCCACCACCGATATGAGAAAGCTGATGATGGCTGATTACTGCACCCGGTTTGTTGTAAATACTCCATATTTTAAAGATGGATTTTCTTATCAGACCGGTGTGGGAGGTGCATCCATTGCTTCTACTATTTCACTTGCTAAAATCATGAAGGAACGCAACATCCGCATGCGTTTCGGTGTTGGGGGTCTGACGAAGCCGATGTGTGATCTGTTAGCAAATAATCAGGTAGACTGTCTTCTGGATACCCAGGATTTTGATCTTGATGCAGTAGAGTCGGTAAAAGATTTGAAACACTTCCGTATTTCTGCCGGAGAATATGCAAATCCCTTTAATAAAGGTGCGGTTGTCAATAAACTGGATTTTGTTATACTGGCTGCTCTTGAAGTAGATGTGAATTTCAACTGCAATGTAGTGGTTGGATCAGACGGAGAGATAACCGGAGCACAGGGAGGCCATCCGGACACTGCTGCCGGTGCCAAGTGTGCCATAGTCATCGTTCCTCTGTTACAGGGGAGAATTCCGGCTGTCTGCACGGAAGTTACTGCGGTGACCACTCCGGGGGAAAGTATTGATGTAGTAGTGACTGATTATGGAATTGCCATCAATCCGAAGCGGCAGGATTTAATTGACTGCATGAAAGGAGTCGATCTTCCTTTTAAAACAATTGAGGAACTCCGTGATATTGCCTATTCCATAGCAGGAGAACCTGAAAAAGTGGAATTTGATGATAAGGTTGTGGGTATTATCGAAAGCCGTGATGGAACCATATTAGATGTAGTACGCAAGGTGAAAGAATATACCTTTGCTGATAATTAGATGATAGAAACAGATAAGAAGAAATGGGAAAATTATACCGTCTGGCTGGGGAATATGGCGGGACTGGCACTGTTAGAGGAAGTTGATACAGCTCCAAAGCCGGGACTGGTGGATTCATTGAGTAATGGAGCTCATCGGGATATGAATCTGCTTACTTTTCAGAGAAGTGCAGATGCTCTGATCCCATATTTCTGGAAATTCGCCGAAACAGGGATTCAGATGTCTGAAAAACCAGAAGGCTGCTTTCTGAAGATCCGGCAAATTGGTATTCAGGCGGAAGAGGCGATGTATGAAGCAACTGGACAGATCAATACCCATAAAGGAGCCGTGTTCACCATGGGTATCTTATGTGCGGCTGCTGGAATCTGTTATAAAAAGTATGGTCAGGTGTCCATCAGCAGTCTGATTGTGCAGGAACAAAAAATGGTTAAGAATATTTTATTAAATGAACTTGACCTGATTCAGATCCAGAACAGCGGAGATACCCATGGCAAAAAGAATTTATGTACTTATGGCTCCAGAGGAATCAGGGGAGAGGCGGCAGATGGTTATCCTTCAGTCATAAACCTGGCTTTACCGGTTATAAGACAGGGAAAGAAAGAAGGAAGGAACTGGAATCTGGTGAAAATCCAGGCGCTGTTTACCCTGATGAGTCAGGTGGAGGATGGAAATATCCTGTCCAGGTGCAAGAGTGAGGGGCTTAAGGAAGTGCAGAAGCTGTCAAAGGAGTTTTTGCTCTCGGGCGGTGCCTATTCCAAAGGTGCAATAGAGGAGCTGACAAAGCTGGACACCTATTTTATTCACAAAAATTATAGCAGCGGCGGGTGTGCCGATTTGCTGGCGGCCGCTATCTTTTTATCTGAAATTGAGGAGGCCTGGGCAGGAAAGTGAGCAGGTAACTATGCTGGAAGGAAGACCGTTTCAGGGCCGTGCACTGGAAGAATTAAAACAATTTTTAGCCGGTCAGGATCTTAATTATGATGAGGGGATTGAATATAGTGCGTGTGTACTTGATGATGATTACAAAATCATTGCAGCAGGTTCCGTGGAAGAGAATGTGTTAAAGTGCATTGCAGTGGATCCTCTTCATCTTGGAGAAGGATTATCCGGCAGCGTGGTTTCCCAGCTGATTCAGTATGAGTTTGAGCATGGAAGAAGCAGGCTTGTCCTATATACAAAACCAAAGAATGAGGAAATGTTTAAAAGTTTAGGATTTTATACCGTGTTCCGTACAAAATCTGTATTGTTTATGGAGAATGAAAAACAGGGATTTGAAAAATTCATACAGGCAATACAGAAAATAACACCAATCGATGCCAAAGATTATGGGAAAATAGTTGGCGCTGTTGTAGCCAACTGTAATCCGTTTACACTTGGACACCGGTATTTAATAGAAGAAGCTTTGAAGCAGTGTGACTATTTGCATGTGTTTGTATTATCGGATAAGCGGACCTTTTACAGCGCGAAAGACCGATATCAGATGGTTTTAAAGGGAACGGAAGATTTAAAGAGAGTCATTGTTCATCAGGCGTCTGATTATATGGTTTCTGCTGCCACTTTTCCCACTTATTATTTGAAAGAAAAAGTGTTTGCCAATGAAGCCAATTGTGAATTTGATTTGGAACTGTTTGCACAAAAGATTGCCCCTCCTCTTAGCATAACCAGACGCTTTGCAGGAACAGAGCCTATATGCAGGGTAACCGGCTCTTATAATACAGCAATGAAACAGATTCTTCCTGAGTATGGTATAGAAGTCATAGAAATTGAACGAAAAACACAGGGAGAAGAAGTCATCAGCGCTTCGAGAGTCAGAGAAGCTGTCAGGAAAGGCAGGTTCCAGGACGTGCAAAGACTGGTGCCGGAAACGACATGGAATTTTTTAACACGAAGATCATAAGTATAACGGGGAGCCGTTGCAAAATAAGTGATATTACTTATTTGCAACGGCTCCCTGCATTATCATCTCTGCGAGTTCCCAGGCGCGTGTAAGAAGCTTTTCATTCGGCAGTACTTCACTGACTATACCCAGGTCTAATGCCGTCTGGGAATTCATATTCCTACCGGTATATGCGCAAAATGCAGCTCTTTTGATGCCTGTTAAATTCTGAAGTGTTAAGACGATTCCATCACCAGGAGATACACCGCCCAGGTAATGAGCATCAAAAAAGTCTGTACCTTCAGCACAAATTGTAATATCGCATAATGTTCCCATTTGCCAATGTGATCCTGATCCATTAATCGCCCCAATTGTGGGGATGTCTATACAAAAGATCATATTTTCAATCATTCTCAACGATTCCTGATACATTTCCAGTTTACGTTTCTTCGGCCAATCCATGAATTTTGTTTTCCAGACTTCGGGATTGGCTGCCTGCCATGCATATGTTATCGATTCTTTCAGTGAATTCCAAAAATATCTGACTCATGAAGGAAAGCCTGTTGACAGCGGCGATCTGCTGGAACGGGTGGAAACAATGCTGGAAAACCATATAACTTTGTGGGAAGAGAAGAAAACAGACCTGTCCATCACGGCGTTTGGCCACTTTGTTCCTGAACTTAAAAAGCACGGGGTAAGGTACATCTTAATACGGCCCACTTTGGAAAACGTGAAAGAGACCATAAAGGAGACCATCAAACGTATGGGAATAAACAACATCAATTTACAGAGAATTATATCCTATGCAGAAATTATGAGAACAAATAAATTATCCTCAGAGGATGTTGCCCAATGCCTGTCCATCACCGTCAGAGGTGCAAACCGTATCCTTAACAAAATCGAAGAAAAAAAATACGTACAAACGGTATTTGAAAAACGGGACAACAGCAAAGGGCGGCCAAAAAAATATTACGAGCTGTTGTTTCTCGACGAAGAGGGGCACAAATCAGAAGTTACCCGCGGGTAAATCGTATCATTCAAATAGAACGTGCTGTTTGCAGCACGCTCTTTTTGCGTTATTCTATGGCTTTGAAGTGAAGACACTTTTATATATTGGTATTCCGTATAGATAGGAGAAAGATTAATACATATTTTGAATTTGTTTCGCATATGGTGTAATGCTATAATTATGCTAAATTGAAAAAAGATTAAGGAGCCCATAATTTGTTTGACTTATCTTATTTTTTTAGCGTATTTCCAATTATTGCATCAAAATTACAGGTGACGCTTTTGCTGACCCTGACGGCTGCCGTTTTTTCCATTATCATTGGCGTTACAATAGCAGTGATCGCATATTACAAGATCAGGATTTTTTATCCGATTACCCGTTTTTATTTGTCGATATTAAGAGGGACTCCTCTGGTGGCCCAGCTATATTTTTTTTACTATGGACTGGCGCGGGTCAGTGAAATTATTCTGAACATGAAGCCGTTGACGGCAGTGGCATTGGTTTTAAGTCTGAATACCGGTGCCTTTATGTCAGAAAGCATTCGGGGAGCCCTTCTTTCGGTTGATTCAGGTCAGAAGGAAGCCGCCGCTATGTTAGGCATGTCAGAACTTCAGACAATCAGAAGAATCGTTCTGCCTCAGGCATTTCGTGTTTCATTGCCGGCACTGTTTAATGATTTGATTAATCTTTTAAAAGCCACATCTCTTGCATTCATGCTTGGTGTCAGAGATATCATGGGGCAGGCCAAGAGCGAGGGCGCGCAGTCCTTTCGTTACTTTGAGATTTATCTGGCGGTCATGATTATTTACTGGCTTTTAGTGCTGGGATTTTCTCATCTTCATAAGATTATGGATAGAAAATGCATGGAAATGTACTAATGATGAATTTAAATTGGGAGGAAATGGAAATGAAAAAAATGATACCGATTCTCTTCACTGCTGTGGCAGTGACCCTTTCTGGTTGCAGCAGTCAGGCTGTTTCCAAAGCAGCAGATGGAAAGAAATCAGCAGAAGAAAGCGTAAAATCAGAAGCCACAGTGGCAGAAAGCAGTTCAAATGAGAGTACTGCAGGGAAGCGTAAAGTTATTATTGCTACCGGAGGCACAGGAGAGCCCTACAGTCTGCTGAGCAGTGATGGAAAAGATTGGACCGGAATTGATGCAGAGATGTGGAGTGAGATTGCAAAACGTACTGGGTGGGATATTGAAGTTAAGCAGACAGAATTTTCCTCTTTATTTGGCGAACTGGATGCCGGACGTGTAGACGTGGCAGCAAATTGTTTTGCAACTACAAAAGCCAGAATGGACAAGTATACCACGTCTCATCCATATTATGGTGATGCCCAGTGTGTGATTGTCAACGAAGATAAGTCAGATGTCAACACTTTTGAAGCATTGAAAGACGTCACTATTGGAGTGACACAGGGGCAGGCCTCTCAGGTGTCTGTGGAAAAAATGGCAGATACATATGGTTGGAACGTAGTCGTTTATGAAACAAGTGATACCGGATATCAGGATCTGTATCTAAAGCGGATCGATGCCATGGCTACCACAGACAGCCTGGTACATAAATATGAAAAGACTCAAAACATGAAGTTTCATATTCTGGATAACAGACTGTTAGCCAATAACGTGGCCTATTATTTTCAAAAAAATGACAAAGGAAATGAGCTTTGTGAGGAAGTTAATCAGGTACTTGATAAAATGATGGAGGATGGAACCACTTCAAAAATTGTTACGAAATGGATGTATTCCGATATGACAAAGATGATACACGAATAAGCAGATGGAAAGGTACTGAAAATGATTGAAATAAGTCATTTATGGAAGTCGTTTGACGGAGAGACAGATATTCTAAAAGATATTAATATATCCATTGACAAAGGTGAGATTGTAGCGATACTAGGTCCCTCGGGAACCGGAAAATCAACATTGCTCCGGTGCCTGAACTATTTAACAAAGCCAACCGGTGGAATCATCCGCATCGGCAGCCATTCGATTGATGCAAAGAAACATTCTAAAAAAGAGATTATGGAGCTGAGAAGTCATTCTGCCATGGTTTTTCAGAATTATAATTTATTCAAAAATAAAACAGCCATTGAGAATATTATGGAAGCCTTGATAACCGTGGCTGGAAAAAGTAAAAAAGAAGCACAGGAAATCAGTTTAAGGCTGCTTGATAAGGTTGGAATGCTGGAACGGAAGGATTTTTTCCCTTCCAGGCTTTCCGGAGGCCAGCAGCAGCGGGTAGGCATAGCCAGGGCTCTGGCTGTTAATCCGGAGGTGCTGTTATTGGATGAACCTACCTCAGCGCTGGACCCGGAGCTGGTAGGAGAGGTGTTAAACACCATTCAGAAAGTAGCGGAAGATGGCTCTACCATGATTCTTGTTACTCATGAGATTATGTTTGCACGGAGGATAGCCACCAGAATCCTGTTTATGGCAGAGGGTACCATCATTGCGGATGGGACACCAAAGGAGATACTGGATAACCCGGAAGATGAGAGAGTGAAACGTTTTCTGGATTATAATCTGAAATAAATTATCTCTCTGTTATGGGAATCAGAGGGTCATTTTTGAAAGGAGTCTTACAATGATAGAGATGAAAAAGGAACTGCCCCAGGTATTTGATAGTTTTGCTGAGGCCAGAAAAAACGGGTTTCTTGCAGTAAAGAGAATTAAAGATTCAGGCAAGGGAGTGGTGGGACAGTTTTGTACTTACACACCTCTTGAGATATTCATGGCGGCGGGGCTGGTATCCGTAAGCCTTTGTTCCACCAGTGACGAGACAATACCTGATGCGGAAAAAGATCTGCCAGGCAATCTGTGTCCGCTCATTAAATCAAGCTATGGCTTTGCAGTTACGGATAAATGTCCTTATATGTATTTTGCAGATCTGGTGGTAGGAGAAACAACCTGTGACGGCAAGGTAAAGATGTATGAACTGCTGGCCAAGAAGAAAAATTTACATATTTTACAGCTTCCCCGCAATCAGTTTACCCCGGAATCAAAGGCACTTTGGCGGTCAGAAATTGTCCGCTTAAAAGAGCGGGTAGAAAAAGACTTTGGTGTCACAATTACCGATGATATGCTGAGAGACGCCATTCATAAACGCAACGAAGAACGGAGACTTCTAAAAGAGCTGTATGAGTTAAGCACCTTGTGTCCCCCTCCGATTACGGGTCTGCGCCAGCTTCAGATTCTATTTGGTTCTCAGTTTAAATTTGACTGGAAGGAAAAAACAGAAGAAATCCAAAATGCAATCAATCAAATAAAGTCAGACTATGAAGCAGGAGAACGGCCGGTATCTATAGATGCCCCCCGGATTCTCATCACCGGATGCCCCATGGGAGGAGTAACGGAGAAGGTGGTTAAAGTTATTGAAGAAGCAGGCGGTGTAGTCGTTGCTTATGAAAACTGTACCGGAGCCAAGCAGATGGATCGGCAGTGTTTGGAAGAAGGAGATCCGATCACCAACATTGCAGAGCACTACCTGCAGATTGGCTGCTCCATTATGACACCCAATCCGAACCGGTTTGAACTGTTAGGAAGGCTGTGTGAACAGTTCCATGTGGATGGGGTAGTGGAAATGACTCTTCAGGCGTGTCATACATATGCGGTAGAATCTCATACCGTAAAGACATTTTTAAAAGAGAAAAACATTCCTTACCTCCAATTAGAAACAGATTATGGAACAGCAGATATCGGACAGCTTTCAACAAGAGCCGGTGCGTTTGTGGAGATGTTGTAAACAATGAAACAGATATCAGTAGGAATTGACTGTGGATCAGCCGCCTGCAAGGGAGTCCTGTTAAAAGAAGATTCCATTGCCGCAGTCTGCGTAAAACCCACAGGCTGGAACCCAAAAGAAACTGCCAGAACCGTCTTTCGGGAGCTTCTGGAACAGACAGAAACAAAGGAACATGAAATACGAGTGGGAGCAACTGGATACGGAAGAGTGGGAATTGACTTTGCTCATAAAAAAATAACAGAGATTACCTGCCATGCGTCAGGGGCAGATTACCTTTTGCAGGGGGTTCGCACAATCATTGATATTGGAGGCCAGGACTCCAAGGTGATTTCGGTGGAAAATGGTAAGGTGCTGTCCTTTCAAATGAATGATAAATGTGCCGCCGGGACAGGAAGATTTCTTGAGATGTCTGCTCACCGCATGGGAGTGGATTTGTCTGATTTTCAAAAGCTGTTAACCGAAGGAAAATGTTGTACTCTAAGCAGTATGTGCGCAGTTTTTGCCGATTCAGAAATCGTATCATTGCTGGCAGCAGGGAAAACCCGTGAGGAAATCGCCGGAGGAATTATTCAGTCCGTGGTGACAAGAGTGATGGCACTGGCAGGAAGAATCGGGACAGAGTCTCCCATTCTTTTAACCGGAGGGCTGGCACAAATGGAAGGAATTCGTAAAGAGCTGGAATTGCAAACCGGATGTCCCGTAAATGTTTCTCATTTGTCCCGCTATGCAGGAGCAATTGGAGCAGCATTAAAAGTGTAAATGTTATAACAAGATATCATATGTGAAGTTAAAATGCACAGTTACTTTTGCGTAACTGTGCATTTTTTGTTTGTATTTTTAGCTGATTTTCATGGGTTTTATGGAAAATAGATACATTGTTATTGAAATATGGTTGCTTTATAGATAAAATTAATAAATACGAACAATTATATAACCAATATTTGCTTGTAAAATATCATGGTTTCCATTATGATTTAATTGTAGATTGTAGACAATCTACAATGCTGACTGGTTTAAGGAGAAGGAGAAGCTATGGACATACGTAAGATTAATAAGTTTACCTCTTGTGGAGGATGTATTGCTAAACTGCCTCAGGGTATGTTAAAAGAAGCGTTATTAAACATACCTCTTTTTGACGACCAGAATCTTATTGTGGGATTTGATACTTCTGATGATGGGGCAGTCTATCGCCTGGCAGATGATCTGGCGATTATTCAGACTCTTGATTTTTTCCCTCCTATGGTGGAGGATCCTTATTTATTTGGAAAAATTGCGGCAGCGAATGCATTAAGTGATATTTATGCAATGGGTGGAGAAGTTAAGGTTGCCCTTAATATTGTCTGCTTTCCTGAGGATGAAGACCCGGCTATATTAGGTGAGATTCTTAGGGGAGGAGCCGAAAAGGTAAAAGAAGCAGGAGGGGTTCTCTGCGGAGGACATTCCATTACGGATAAGGAACCCAAATATGGTCTTTCTGTGACAGGGATTGTCCATCCCCGGAAAATCATGAGAAACAATTCCTGCTGTATAGGTGATGATATCATACTTACCAAGCCCCTGGGAGTGGGACTTGTAACATCCTCCTATAAAGCTGGAGAAGCCTCCCTGGAAAGCTATGAGCAGGCGGTAAACAGCATGCAGACACTAAATAAGTATGCGGCAGATGCAGGAAAAAAATATCGGCTGCACGCTTGTACAGATGTGACTGGATTTGGCTTTTTAGGACATTTAAATGAAATGGTTACAGATGAATATACCATTCAGGTAGAATGCTCAGAAATTCCTTATATAAAAGAAGCGTACCGCTTGGCGGAGGAATATCTGATTACGGGCGGAGGTAAGAAAAACCGGAAGTTTTTGCAGGACAAACTGCGGTTTGAACAGGTATCTCAACCTATGCAGGAAATATTATTTGATCCTCAGACTTCAGGAGGTCTGCTGCTTAGTGTAGATCCCCGGGATACGGAAGGGTTATTAAAGGATTTGGCTGATTTAAGTATAGTAAGCTCTAAGGTTGCCTCTGTAATTTCACGTCAGGATAAGAACATGATTGTCCTTGGATAATCACCTTCATACTGGAATGAATCTTGGTTGAAAGGTTGTGTCACTATGGATTTAAAACAACTCGAAGCATTTGTTTATGTGGCTAAGTTGAATAGTTTTTCTAAAGCGGCTGATACAATTTATTTATCTCAGCCTACGATTAGTTCCCATATTAATGCTTTGGAAAAAGAATTGGGCACACAGCTGTTAATACGATCCACAAAGGAAGTTTATCCTACCAAAAGCGGGTTGGATTTTTTCGTATATGCTCAGAATATGCTGGCGCTTCGTGATGAGGCCATTCATTCGGTGGCACAGGGAGGCTGCAGTATCAAAGGTGAAATATCGTTACTGGCTTCCAGTGTTCCGGCACAGTATTTGCTGCCTTCTCTGATTGCAGCATTTCAGAAAAGCTACCCGGATATCCTGTTCAAAGTCAGGCAAAGTGACAGCGAACAGGTAGGAAAGCTGCTTTCTAACTGCATTTATGATTTTGGTATTACAGGTACAAAACTTTCCGGAAACAAGTTTGTTCAGGTACCATTTTATCATGATACGCTGGTACTTGCAGTTCCTGCCTGTTATTCAACTCCACAGAATCTGTCACCAGAAACGTTGAAAAAGCTGCTCCGGACGCAGCCGTTTATTATGAGGGAAGATGGGTCCGGGACAAAGAAGGAACTGGAGAATTTCCTTCTTCATCTCAATCTGACTCTGGAACATTTAAATACGGTCTGCTGCTTTAATAATACTCATGGCGTTTTACAGGCTGTCTCCAGCGGAGCCGGTATCTCATTTGTATCCCGGGCATCTACAGCCATGTATACACAAATGGGACTAATAAAAACCATTGAATTAAATGATTTTGTTTTTAAACGAAACTTTTATTTGCTGTCAAAAAAAGAAATGATTTTACAGCCTGTTCAGAAATTGTTTCAGACATACCTTCTTAATTATTATAAGGAACTGCAGTAGTAATTTCGGATTCCATATGAATGACGGTGATATCGGTATTTTAACTGGTGCCAGAAAGGATTATATTATGTATTTTGATAGCGCTGCTACTTCATTGCCTAAACCGCAATGTGTAATTGATGCGGTTACAGCCGCAATGCTTACCCAAGGTAATCCATCAAGAGGGGTGAACAAAGCTTCCCTTGCCGGACTCAGATGTATAACAAATGCAAGACAGGAGATTGCCCGTTTTTTTGGCGGTGAGAATGAGGTTCATGTGGCATTCTGCCAAAATGCCACCATGGCACTGAATCAGGCAATTGGTTCCGTCCATAAACATATTGTCACTACTGCGGCAGAACACAATAGTGTACTTCGGCCGGTTTACCGGACGGGAAATTATACCATTGTTCCAGTGGATACAAAAGGAAGACTGGATATAAAACAGGTGGAGGAAGCAATTCGTCCGGATACCGGGGCGGTTGTAATGACGCACGCTTCCAATGTGACTGGAAATAGTTATGATATTTCGGCAGTTGGAGAAATTTGTAAGCGAAAAGGGATCTTTTTTATTGTTGATGCTTCCCAGTCTGCAGGGCTTTTGCCCATTGATATGAAAGCAATGAACATAACTGCACTTTGTTTTAGCGGACATAAATCTCTGTATGGTCCTCAGGGAACAGGCGGCATATGTGTAAAACCGGAATTTTCCATATCACCGATGATGACGGGCGGAAGCGGGAGCAATACATATTCGAGAACCGGTCCGGAGGAAATGCCAGAGCGGCTGGAGGCCGGCACACAAAATAGCCACGGGATTGCAGGACTTCTGGCAGGCGTCCGGTATGTAGGCGGTAATAGAGAATTGTTTTTAAACCAGGCCATGGAATTGACAGATTATTTTCTGGAAGAGTTAAGAAAAATACCTTCTATCCGGGTTTATGGTGATTTGGAGAGCACCACACGTACTCCGGTAGTGGCTTTAAATGCAGCCCATATTGGAAGCAGTGAGTTGGCCTTTGAGCTTAATGAAAAGTATGATATCTGCGTCCGTGCGGGAGCTCATTGTGCACCTCTTATGCATGAAGCTCTGGGAACAAAGGACAAGGGGGCGGTACGTTTTTCCTTTTCACATATGAATACCTTAGAAGAAGTGGAATTGGCCGTTAAGGCTCTTCGGGATTTATGCAGTTGATGTATTGATATTACCCATAATAGAAATAACATTGAATAGGAGATGACTGGTATGAAAATAATTGATGCTATGGGAAAGGCCTGTCCGGTTCCGGTAGTCCTGGCTAAGAAAGCAGCAGCGGAACTTGCTTTAGAGGGTGGGGAATTACAGGTGTTGGTGGATAATCAGCCTGCATGCGATAATTTAAGAAGTATGGCAGAAGGAAAGGGCTATACCGTCAGGGAAGAAAAGATTGAGCCCGGCAGTTACCGTGTTACAATAGGGGTTCCGGTACAGGAACAGATGAAAGAACAGATGCAGGTCCAGTCTGTCGGAGAGCAGAATCCTGTAAAAAGGGAGGAGAGCGGACTGGTCGTTGTCATCAGTAAAGATTCTATGGGGCAGGGAAGTGAAGAACTGGGGAAAATACTTATAAAAGGGTTCTTGTTTTCGCTCACCCAGTTAAAGACTCCGCCAAAGGTTGTTTTATTTTTCAATTCAGGAGTCCTCCTCACGGTAGAAGGATCCAATACATTAGATGATCTGCGTGAACTGGAACAAGCAGGTACCCAGATTGAAATCTGCGGAACATGTGCGGATTACTATTCTGTGAAAGACTCCGTTGGTGTTGGTAAGATTGTTAACATGATGACAATTACAGAGCGTATGGCTTTTGCAGGCTCGGTCATTAACATATAAACTGGAAGGAATGCCTTATGGAAGATATTTTGTTAACATTTCAAAACACACACCATTCAATTATGGCTGAGACACTATTGCTGGGTGAAAAGATACCGGTTAAGGTTATGCCCATGCCGGAGGCTATTACGGCCGGCTGTGGACTATGCCTTCGTCTGCCGGAGGGAGACTGCCCGAAAGCTCTTGAAATACTGGAACAAGGCAGTATTATACCAAGGGGAATTTATAAAAAGACAGCAGGAGAATATAGTAGCCTGCCCATAGAGCGTTTTCAGGCCTCCGCATCATCCTGATGCGTCATTCTATGGCTTTAAGGATAATCAGGGAGAGCCTGACTCTTATAATAATATCAATTTTGTTTAAATCAAGGCCGGTGATATCTTTAATCTTTTGTATGCGGTACTTTAGTGTATTAAAATGGATATGCAGACAATCCGAAGCAGTGTGCAGATCCAGCTGATGATCCAGGTAGCAGGTGAGTGTCTCCATTAAGGCTGTACCATGAACCCTGTCATATTCAATCAGATCATTCATACCCGGCTCAACCATGTGAACAGGGGGGTTTTGAAGCAGATAAGTTTCTGCCAGATCTTGTAAGATATAATCTTCATAAAAAAACAATTGCCCCAGGCCTTTCTTTTGTCTTGAAAAATCAAAGGCTTTTTTTGCCTGCTCTAAGGCATGGCCTGCCTGTGAAAGGTCCAAAAAGGCGCGGCTCACTCCGGCTAACATATGATTTGCACTTAGTATCTGCAGAAAGTTCTTAAGGCGGTCATCATCAAGAGGAGACTTCATGCATTGGTCAGAATCCAAAAGGATCACTATTTTACCTTCGATCACCTGAGTCAGTCCCCCGGTAAAGAATTTATCCAGCAGTGTACAAATATAAACCATTTTCTCCCTGGAGTCAAAAAGGCCGTTGTCTGTAATATAGAATAAGTATAAGTATTTTTTAAAATGAAGACCGGATTTTTTTATCAGCTGCCTGATCTTTTCCGGATTGGGATGCTGTGTTTTTAAAACATAAAGAAGTATTTCTGATAATGGGGAATCGTAGGAGCAGTAAAAATGTGCATCATTACATAGCCGGATTCCTGCAAAATGGGCGAAGACCTGTAATATTTCACTGGTGAACTCTGTGAAGGGCCGGTTGTATTCCAGCTCGCTGACAAAAGCAATATTCATATGGCTCTGTCTGATACGCAGGATGCGCTGGCGGTGTTTATAAATTTCAGGATAATTCATAATATACGGTGTGGGGGAATTGAGCATATGACGTTGAAATGCGTAATCAGCGTTGCATATATCGTTGTATTTCTGGGAGAAAGTCTGATTCTCCTTATATTCCATCCACTGGGGCTCATCAAGCGGCTCTTCATCCCAGCAGGAAACCACGGGATTATGGGCGGAATCGATTACTCTCAACGGGTTTCCGACATACTTATAAGTCACTTCCAGCATCTTCTTCATGGCATCCGGATCGTTTAACGCGCGGATCATCTCTTCCTTGTACTGATAGAGGGTCAGTTCCTCGAAAAAGAATTCCTCTGTCAGGTTAATTAACTTTGGCAGTGTTACCAGACTGGGATCACAGACAATCCAGTTGATTTTATTATCGGCGCCATAGGAGCGGGGCAGTTCCTTATTACCAATGAGTAAAAGATTGACAGCTTCTGAAAGCGGGGGAGAATCAGGCAGGTCTGAGACATATGCGATGTAAATGATATCTGAGCAGAATGACTCAGGGAAACCATCCAGACAACGGCATGATCTGATGATGTAATCATTACTGATATGACAATGACAGCTGTAATTTTTTAAAAACTCCGCCAGATTTTTCATGTGCTTTGCCATAAGCGTCCTCTTTTCGTCTTTATTAATGAATCATTATGAGTAGTATTATAACACCGATTTTATGTGGCTTCCAGAATGAATTGTTATAAATGAATAAAAAATGCAGATGAAATTGTTTAATTTAACAAAAGAAATCTTAGTAAAACCGATAAGAAACAAATAAAAATTTATGGATTCAGACATACCCTTTTCCTTTTGTATTTGATACTATTTTTCCATACTATCAATAAAAGGAGAAGACGAATATGCACAACAAATATGAAAAGCTTTTCGAACCGGTTAAAATCGGGAGTGTCACATTGAAAAACCGCTTTGTTATGGCGCCTATGGGTCCCCAGGGTCTGGGAGACTCCGTGGGAGGATTTAACCAGAGAGGCGTTGATTATTATGTGGAGCGGGCAAAGGGCGGAACCGGGCTTATCATTACAGGCGTATGCTTTGTTGATAATGAGGCAGAACATCACTCTATGCCAAGCACTCCATGTCCGACCATAAACCCGGTGCATTTTACCCGGACTGCAAGAGAGATGACAGAACGGATTCATGCTTATGATGCCAGAGTATTTCTCCAGTTAAGTGCAGGATTTGGCCGTGTGGCGCCTCCTGTTGATCCGGATTTAAAGCCGGTATCTGCCTCGGAAATCATGAACCGCTGGGTTGACATACCCTGCCGGGCTTTGACAAAGGAAGAGATCCACCGCATTGTAAAACGGTTTGGTGAAGGAGCGGCAATTGCCAAAAATGCCGGGTTTGACGGAATCCAGATTCATGCAGTCCATGAGGGGTACCTTCTTGACCAGTTTGCAATCTCATTTTTTAACAACAGAACGGATGAATACGGCGGAAGCCTGGAAAACCGCCTTCGTTTCGCGAGAGAAATCGTGGAGGAAATAAAGAAAACCTGCGGAGAAGATTTCACTGTTACGCTCCGCTACAGTCCCAAATCATTTATTAAGGATTGGCGTGTCGGAGCTCTTCCTGGTGAGGTGTTCGAAGAAAAGGGACGTGACCTGCCGGAAGGGATTGAAGCCGCACAGCTGCTGGAGCAGTATGGATATGATTCTTTGGATGTGGATGTAGGCTGTTACGATGCGTGGTTCTGGAATCATCCTCCGATGTATCAAAAGAAAGGACTTTACATCCCTTACGCAAAAGCAATTAAGGAAGCGGTAAATGGTCCTGTTATCTGTGCCGGCCGTATGGATAATCCGGATCTGGCCCTTTCCGCCATTGAAGACGGAAGCTGTGATTTAATCGGACTTGGACGTCCGCTGCTTGCGGATCCTGATTATGTAAACAAGCTGCGGTTCGGTCAGACAGAACTGATCCGCCCATGTCTTTCCTGCCATGAGGGCTGTCTGGGCCGCATGGTTCATTATGGCTGGCTTAACTGCGCGGTTAACCCTTCCTGCGCAAGAGAACGGATTACAGAATTGAAGCCTGTCCTGAAAAAGAAAAAGGTAATGATTATCGGCGCAGGAGTGGCCGGATGTGAAGCTGCCAGGGTTCTCAGTATGAGAGGTCATCAGCCTGTGGTTTACGAAAAGACAAACCGCCTGGGAGGAAATTTAATTCCCGGAGGAACACCGGATTTTAAAGAAGATGATCATGCACTGGCAAACTGGTATGAAAACACGCTGAAAGATCTTTCAGTACCGGTTTATTATAATACGGAGGTAACTCCTGAAATGATACGCACCGTGAATCCGGACACTGTAATTGTTGCAACCGGCTCAAGGCCTAAGGTTTTTGGTCTTGGAGATGACAGCAAGGTTTTTACTGCCGAAGAGGTGTTTCTTGGAAGCAGGGATCCGGGCAGCCGTGTGGTGGTTTTAGGCGGAGGGCTGGTTGGGTGTGAGCTGGCTTTGTGGATGAAAAATAACGGAAAAGATGTTTCCATTGTGGAAGCCCAGGACAGTCTGTTAAAATTAAATGGTCCGCTGTGCTTTGCCAATATCAGCATGCTTTTATCACTGATTCAAAAGAAAGATATTGCCGTTTATACAGATTCCAGGGCGGTCCGAACGACTGAGCAGGGCGTTTTAATTGAAACTGGCGCGGGAGAACAGGAACTAAGTGCAGATTCTGTCGTACTTGCAGTGGGTTATGATTCGGAAAACAGACTTTATAATGAATTAAAGCATGAAGTCAGGGATCTTTACATACTTGGAGATGCAAGAAAGGTTTCCAATATTATGTATGCCATATGGGATGCATTTGAGGTGGCATCGAATATTTAATATGGGATAAAAAAGGAGATTCTGCCGGACAGGCAGCAGGCGTGGCGGTCTGTAAGGCGGAAACTCCTTTTTGCTTCTAGATGATGAGTTCTTTATCATTTTTTATTATAGTTCTCTTATTAATGCCATCAGGCACCATTCTGTAAACCAGGAACCGGACATCCCAATCGGAATCATTTTCCAGTGTATGTATGGAATCTTTCACTCTAACGATTGAATTTTCCGAAACTATCCGGCTTTCGGTCTGTCCCGCTTCTTTCCATAAGATTTTTAACTTACCGGAAATTACGAAGATAACTTCTTCGATCTGGTGATGCTTATGCCATTCCTGAATGGAGTGAGGAGGAAGGGTATTGAGATGAATTTCATATTCATCAAAAATGAAATAATTGACCTTTGTCTGGTTTTCTTTTTCCACGTAGATTGAGTCTGCAGTATCATAAATTTCTAAATTCATTATAAACACTCCCTTGTACTCTAGCTAAAACAGAGATTCGTTTTTTACAGTATAAGCCGGGATTTTGTGATTTACAAGTAGAAACGTTAAAAGACAATGAAACTTATCGTGCCAAGTGGTATCAGTAACACTCAAAAGGAGCTCTGCTCTGAAAAAATATTATCAGGGCGGCAGCTCCTTTAAAAATAATTCAGCCAAATATTTCTTTTAATTCTTTCCGGCTTCCCTCATCGGTTAAAGCCAATATATCATCTCCAACCAGGATTTGGGAATCACCTTTTGGAATGACTAAGGCATCATCTCTGGTAATCGCAATCAGTACTGTTTTTTTCGGTATTGATAAGTTTTTGAGTAACTGGTTTGCGGCTCTGGCAGATTCGCCGACTTTCATCTGGATAATGGAATAATCACCGCGTTTTAATTTTAATATGG
Organism: Lacrimispora amygdalina; assembly: GCF_003432035.1. Classification (GTDB taxonomy): domain Bacteria; phylum Bacillota; class Clostridia; order Lachnospirales; family Lachnospiraceae; genus Lacrimispora; species Lacrimispora amygdalina. Next base: position 24,825 of record NZ_QOHO01000019.1, on the reverse strand, counting down.
TGAACATATCCTCTAAATCCATTTCCTCCACTACGAAGTGCGCCATTAAATCGGCCTGATTGACGCCAACATCCACTCCCATGCTGCTGTTATAAAGCCAGGCATTTTTCGGATTATTAACTCTTGCAACCACTCTTGGAACACCAAATTCCATTTTAGCAAGAGTGGAAACGACCAGATTAATTTCGTCTGCATCCGTTACTGCTGCGATCACATCAGCAGAGTCAATTCCTGCCTGCTCCAGTACGGCAGGGTCCGATCCGAAACCGTTAATTAATACTTCAGGAGGCAGTTCTTTTAACAGCTTATTAAAATTCTTATTCCGATGTTCAATTACTTTTATTTCATGTCCGTTGGATAATAACAGGGAAGCGAGGTAGGTACCGACCTGACCTCCCCCTACAATAATTACTTTCATAGCTTTCGCGGCATCCTTTCTTGAAAATTTTATGACATTTGATTAAACTTTTCTATACCAGATCCAGCATCGCTTTTAATTTATCCGTTGCAGCTACAATAACTGAAATGTACAGGATATCCTCTGCTTCCAGAATTGTTCCCAGAGTTGGTAAAAAAGTTTTGTTATTCCGGCTGATGGAAACAATCTGTATTTCACCCAAAACTGTTATCTCATTTACCTGATGCCCGACCAAAAGAGAAGGAACTTCAATTCGAACCAGATTCACGGTACCATTTCCAATGTCATAGACACTGTCCAATTGATGGTAGGTTAAAAACTGGGTTGCTCTTTCAATACCCCAGGAAGTTGTGGATATAGTCTGAATGCCCAGTCTGTGATAGATCTCTGCCTTTTTCGTATCGTATAATCGGGCAACCACATGGGGCACACGGTAAATCGTTCTTGCTATTCTGGCTATTACAGCATTGATTTCATCACTCTCTGTACAGGATACCACAGCATCCACCTTGTCGATTCTGGCTTTGCTTAAAACGTCCCGGTCAAACCCAAATCCCAAAACCTTTATTCCCTCAAAATCACTGCCCAGGCTGTCTAAAACTTCCGGATTTGAGTCAATCACGGTTACCTGATGCCCCTTCTTAATTAAATTATGGGACAAACCTATCCCCATTTTCCCTAAGCCAACAACAATCACTTTCATAACAATCACCTCTCTATAAATTTTTGCTTCCAGCCTGCTTTTTATTGCGCAGCCATAATTTCCTTACTTCTTCAAACAGTAATACCAGCGGCGGCCAGATGCATAACAGAAGCCAGTCGGATAACAGGAGGGGGGCCGTATGGAAAACAGATTGTAATGGAGGCAGGTAAACTAAGGCAAAAATTAATATAATTTCGATGATGATACCCAGGTTAACCTGTTTATTCTTAAATAATCCGACTTTAAAAGCAGACTGTTTTTCGGTCCGGCAGTTGAACACAGCGCCGATCTGGCTGAATACAATAGCTGCCAGTGCCATGGTAGTGGCTCTGAAATAAACCGGGTTATTTCCGCTGGCCAGCCGAATATCAGGCCAGCCGTTCTGTATATTGACAAAGAAATAAGAAAAGGCAGAAGCCAGGGAACCCAGCATTCCATACCATAAAAAAGCTTTAATGATCAGTTTTTTATTTAACAGGGTTTCTTTTGGATCGCGGGGTGGCTGATCCATAATACCTTTTTCAGGTTTCTCCGTACCTAACCCCAGAGCAGGCATCATATCCGTTCCTAAGTCAATGGTGAGAATCTGCATGACAGTCAGGGGCAGGGGAATTGCGCCGCGGGAAAAGAGAAACAATGCGGAGGGAACTGCTTCCGGCATGTTGGAGTTTAGGATATACAGTAAGAACTTCCTGATATTACTGTAAACAGCCCGGCCCTCTTCAATAGCATGGACGATGGAAGCGAAGTTGTCATCGGTTAAAATCATATCCGCTGCCTCTTTTGCCACATCGGTTCCGGCAATTCCCATTGCCACACCGATATCTGCTTTTTTCAGGGCGGGAGAATCATTTACACCATCTCCGGTCACTGCTACAATTTCTCCCAGTTCCTGTAAATTCGATACAACCCTGAGTTTTTGCTCGGGAGCCACACGGGCAAATATAATTTCATCCTTTAAGTATTTTTTTAACTGCTCATCAGACATTTCTTCCAGTTCCAGTCCTGATACAACCCTTGGGTTTGCCCCTTTTACAATGCCGATCCGTTTTGCGATGCTTTCTGCCGTTAGTCCGTAGTCGCCTGTTATCATGATAATCCGGATACCGGCATGACGGCATTCTTCTACAGCCGCAGCGACTTCCGGCCTTGGAGGATCTGCCATGACAACCAATCCGACAAAGGTCATATTCTGTTCAATGATTTCGGGTGTATAGGCGCTCATGGCTGCTGGAATATTATCTTCTTTTTTCAGAAGGCGGTATGCCACAGCAAGAACACGTAATCCCTGTCTGGCATAATTGTCATTGGCATCCATAATTCTACTGCGCATTTCTTCTTCCATGGGAGTGACAGTTCCATTTATGCGAATGGTATTACTTAGTTTCATGATTTCTTTGGGAGCACCTTTCACATAGGCAATCAGTCTGGTTCCCTCTATGGGTTTTTGAAGCCGATGTACGGTCGTCATCCTCTTACGGCGTGATTCAAAAGGCAATTCTCTTAATCTTGGCGTCAACTCTGACTGCTTTGCTACATTTATACCTGCTTTCTCTGCAGCAACGCCCAGACAGGCTTCCGTAGGATCTCCAAGCACCGTGTACCGGGCGGATTCTTCCCCCGGCGGAAGCAGTCTGGCATTGCTGCACAAGGCGGCACCGGTCAGTAAAAGATTCATATCGTTATCTTCACTGGCACTTACCGTTTTTCCACCTGTCATGATTTTCCCGTTGGGGCTGTATCCCACACCTGTTACTTCATATTCCCGGCCGGCCAGCCATAAATGGTTCACAGTCATTTCATTCTGGGTTAAAGTCCCTGTTTTATCTGTACATATTACCGTAGTACTTCCCAGTGCTTCCACTGAAGAAAGTTTTTTTACCAATGCATTCCGTTTTGACATTCTTTGAACCGCCATGGCAAGAGATAAAGTGACGGTAGGAAGAAGACCTTCCGGAATAAAGGCTACAATCATGCCAAGCGCAAAGATGAAAGAGGAAGCCATGGGCTCCTTTACTAACAATAATGCTGCTACAAAGAAAAACACGCCAAATGAGATGGCAATGACAGAAATTTGTTTTGTTAAACGGTTTAGTTCTTTTTGCAGGGGACTCTGAACTTCTTTCATATTTTGTGTTAATCCGGCAATTTTACCAAATTCCGTCCGCATGCCGATTTCCATTACAACGGCTTTCCCGTTGCCTTCTGATACACTGGTACCTGCAAATATTAAATTGGGTGTCTCTGCTTTTGTAAGATCGTCTTTTAGTACAGCATCTTTTATTTTACGTACCGGATTGGATTCTCCGGTAAGAGTGGATTGATCCACCTGCAAATCACTGCTTTCTACTAATCTGGCATCGGCAGAAATCTTATCCCCTTCCTCCAATAATATAATATCGCCGATGATCAGATCTTCCGCCAGAATTTTCTGCTCTTCCCCGTCGCGGATTACGCGCGCATAGGAAGGAAGCATATTTCTTAATGCATCCGTAGCCTTACCGGCCCGGTGTTCCTGCCAGAAGCTGAATACGCCGTTAATGACGTTTACCAGCCATACGGCAATTCCCAGCTGGGGCATCCCTGCAAGAAAAGCCACAGCACCGCCAATCCAGAGCAGGATCGCCATCAGATGTACAAAGTTCCCCAGAAAGATAAGTATGATTGATTTTTTCTTTTTTTCTTCGATCAGATTTTTACCAAGTTTTTTTTGCCTTTCTTCTGCCTGTGACCGGCTCAGCCCCCCCACATTACTGCCAAGTGCAGCATAAACCTTATCTGCAGGCAGTTTTGCTATAGTTTCTTCTTTTACCGCATTTTCTGTAACCATTATGAGATATCCTTCTTTCTCTTACAAAATGATTTCAAAAATTTTATAACTGAATTGTTTCTGAGAAAATAATTGTATACCTTATGAATTAGCCTCTCAATAATCTTAACAGAATCCCTATACTTCCATATAGTTCCTTAATGTATTCTTTAAATTGGACAGGCTGCTTTCCCCAGTACGGTCTGAACAAGTTTCTGGGAAATTGATTGACTCTACAACCATTGTAGACATTATGATATACTTATCTTAATCAGGTAAAGGATGCGAATTTATTTATGGAAAAGAATTTAACCACAGGCAGTGTATTTAAGACTGTTTTATATTTCTCATTACCCTATTTATTATCTTATTTTCTTCAGACGCTGTACGGTATGGCTGATCTGTTTATTATCGGGCAATTTAACGGAGTAGACAGTATTACAGCGGTTTCAATCGCAAGCCAGGTTATGCATATGGTGACGGTTATGCTTGTCGGTCTGGCCATGGGGGCAACCGTGATGATTGGCCGTTGTGTTGGCGCAGGAGATCATGAACAGACATCTGCTGCCATCGGCAACACGATTACTCTTTTTATGGCTTTATCAGTCATGATCATGATCGTATTGCTCATGGCGGTAAATCCAATCGCTGCCATTATGTTAACACCTGCCGAAGCTTATTCAGAGACGGTTACATACCTTACAATCTGCATGATTGGTATACCATTTATTACCGGATATAATATCATCAGTTCTGTTTTTCGGGGAATGGGTGATTCTAAAAGCCCTATGTGTTTTATTGCGGTAGCCTGTGTGGCAAACATCGTACTGGATTATCTGTTTATCGGTATATTGAAACTTGGAGCAGCTGGAGCAGCACTGGGGACAACATTATCCCAGACAATCAGCGTGATTGTCTCACTGGTATTTATAAAAAAACGGAACATGGTAAGTCTTTCTCTGAAGGACTTGAAACCACAGATAGCAGTAATGCAAAATATACTTAAAGTTGGTATACCGGTGGCATTACAGGATGGATTTATTCAGATCGCATTTATTGTAATTGCTGTAATTGCAAATAGCAGGGGATTAAATGATGCGGCAGCAGTGGGCATTGTGGAAAAAATTATCGGCATTTTATTTCTGGTTCCCTCCTCTATGCTGTCCACGGTTTCTGTACTTTCCGCACAAAATGCAGGGGCTGATAAGCATGAACGTGCCCGCCAGACGCTTTGGATTGGAATAATAACAGCAGTTTCTTTCGGCACAATATCAGCAGTTATGATGCAATTATTAGCTGAACCGGCAATCGGGCTGTTTACAGATAATAGCAAAGTAATTCTGCTTGGCGGGCAATATATGAGCAGTTATGTCTGGGACTGCATTTTTGCCGGGATTCATTTTTGTTTCAGCGGGTATTTTTGTGCATATGGTTTATCGGGAATATCGTTTATACACAATTTAGTTTCAATTATTTGTGCACGTATCCCCCTTGCATATCTGGCATCCGTATATTTTGCAGATACTCTTTACCCCATGGGGATTGCAGCTCCCGCAGGATCAGTTCTGTCAGTTATTATCTGTGTCAGTGTATTTATCTGGATGAGTAAGCATCCTGATAAATTAACCGGCCGCTTATGAATGTTGGAGGGAAAAGCAGATGGAAAAAGGCGGGTTTTTTAAAATTGGAGATGTAGCGAAGCTGTTTCATATAAGCGTAGGTACCCTGCGCCACTACGAGAAAGCAGGACTGCTGAAGCCGGAATATACAGACCATGAAACAGGTTACCGCTATTACAGTACACGCCAGTTTGAATGTCTTAACACAATCCGGTATTTACGTGTACTGGATATGCCATTAGAACAAATTGCAGATTTCTTAAACAACCGTGATATTGATAAAATGCAGATGATGTTGCGGCAGCAAAAAGAAGCTGTTATTAACAAGCAAAAGGAATTGAAAATAATTGAGAGGAAGATAGAGCACCGGCTAAAACAGATTGAGGATGCGCTTTCCTCTGAACTTGATATCATTAAGGTGAAGCACATTGCTCCACGGCGGATTGCATGGATTGAGAGTACGTTATCCATAGAATCATATCTTGATTTAGAATCTTCGATTCGGCGGCTGGAGCAGGATCAGCGGGATACGGTTGTTTTTCTCGGAAAAGTGGGTGTAGGTATAGCAAAGGACAGATTATTAAAGGAGCAATATGACAGATACGATATGGTTTTTCTGCTTTTAGACAAAGAAGATGTTTATTCAGGACCAATTGAGGAATTGCCAGAAGAAACCTGTGTGACGCTGAGGTTTTGCGGAAGCCATATGAACTCTGTCGTACAGTATGAAAAGATGGCCGATTTTATTTCCGAACATAAATATCATATTACGGGATTTTCCAAAGAAATTACGATGATTGATTATGGAATGACTGATGATACAAAAAAGTTTGTGACAGAAATTCAAATACCTATCAGTATAATTTAATTGTAAAACATTTGGATTATATTACAAAATGGGTCTGGTATAATAGCAATGATGGTGAACATGAGGAAGATTTTGTTGTTGAGGATGTACTGTATCACTATACAAAGAGGATGAGTGTTGCATAATGGTAAGGAAAGAACTAATCCTAATGGGGCATATCGTAAAATACAGGAGTACCTGGTAAAACGTAATTTTTCTCATGAACAGTATTCAGGATATCATTCATGTAACCAGACAACAGATTTGGAGGTCTTTGATTTAATTAGAGCAATGACTTTAGAATTACCATGGCTTTCGCAGTGCTTAAATCATTTTGAAGTTACAAATGTCGGGGAGTACCATGATTTGATGAATCTGTTTGAACAGGGGGTTATAGAACCTATTCTCTCAAAAGCACTCACTAAGACTTAAAACACTCCCATTCTTTGTACAGCACTGAAAAAATATACTCATCATAAAGTTTTCCATCCAATTCATGGTGATCTCTTAAAATAGCATCTTTCTTAAAATTCATCTTTTTCAATAATCCGATTGATTGCGCATTAAAGCTTGCAGTCTGGGCATATATTTTGTTTATCCTGATAATCCCAAATAGAACATTAAAAAGATTCGTAAGAGCTTCACTCATATATCCGTTTTTTCTATATCGGGGAATTATATAATATCCTAATTCCATACTATTGTTTCTTGGATTATAATCGTTAAATGATACTTTACCAATCAAAGCCCCATCTTCTATTCTGGTTATTGAGAAGATTACAGTATTTTCTTTTTGAATCATATTCTTATAAAATTCCTCTAACTCATTTTTATCCATTTTAAAGATAGGTCTGCATGTCATTTTATAAAATTCTTCATATTTTGTTTCCTCTCTGATGAGAATTAACTCATCTGCAGTGATCTTTTTAATACATAATCTTTTGGTTATGATTGGGACATTTTTATATATAATATCTTTCATATATTTATTTATTCCTTTCGCCTTGTCTGAAGCTTTTTATTTTGATGCTTTACTTCAAATTCTTTTATAACACAAAAATCCCAACTTTTACAGCATGAATTCAGTGCATCTGACTATTTTTAAGGAAATGGATGCATAAATAAACAAAATACTTTCATAAATAAAGTTAATTGTATCATATTTGATACTTATCTAACATATCAATTGACAACCTTCTAATTGATGTTATAATAAAAAAAATCAAACTTTATTTATATATCGAGTTGATGGATTATACTTTTAAAGTGATGAGGTAATAAATGAGCATAGAGTGTACGGTAATAAAAGAGATTGATTATTATACAGAAAGCATCGAATTATTGTTTCGAATAGTCAATAAAAATTCTTATCAAAATTTAAAAATTGATCTTCTAAAACGCACGGATGAAGAGAAGCATGCAAAGATTTGCTATCAATTAGATAAGTTATTCTTTATTCAGGAAGACATTGAGAAACATACAGATATGAACAATCCTGATATTAAGTTTTATTTTACCAAATTCATATCGGATAATATATGTATCGCAAAAATATTATATCAATGTATGAGGCATTCCATATTTTCAGGCAGCAGGAAAGATATAAAAAGTTATATTGAACAATCATTTGATTCTATTAAAAATAACAATACTTTAGAACTATCATTTGATGATATCGATTTGAAGACTTCTGTCTATGAAAATGGTCAGAGGGTTTCATTTACAGACAGAATCGGCAGCCTGGAATGCGAACCAGCGCAAAAGTGGCAATTGTTAGAATTAATAGAGCATTCCGGCAGACACCTGGATATTCTTTATGAAATCCTTGATCAGACCGTTGCAGCCTTAAAAAAGCATGAAGAAACATTAGTGGAATTAAAAGAAGCAGCCACTGAGTATTGGGTGGAATATTTTGAGCAGCATAATTTTCATAAGTTAATGAATAGTTTTTATAACATCAGTGAAGATAGTTATCCCAGCAAGCCTACGTTCATCCGAACACAAATTATGTGCTGCAACCGGGTCATTTTTTATGGCAATGATGAAAATATGGGAGATTACCATATATTAGATGTGGGAATACTGTTTGACTGTAACTATCAGGTTACAAAAAGACAATTGACAAATCAGGAACTGAGCAATGGATTAAAGCTGTTATCTGATCCAAGTAAATTTGAGATTTTACGGTTTATACGGAACAAAAAAGCATATGGACAGGAAATTGCAGCAGAACTGAAACTTACCACTGCTACCATTTCCCATCATATGAATACGCTTATGAAGATGGGTCTAATTAATATAGAAAAATCAGACAACCGGGTTTATTATCAATTGAACAAGGAAGCTGTCAATTATTTATTAGAAGTAACGAAAAATAAATTATTGGAGGAATGAAATGAAGTTTAAAGAAATGCCATATCAGAGAGTTGATTTCGAAGAAAAAAAGGCTCAGTTTGAAGAACTTATGAAAGAGTTCGCATCTGCAGAAAGTGGAGAAACCCAGTTCGAGGTTCATAAAAAGTATTATAAATTCAAAGATGAAATTGAAACAATGATTACAATTGCAAAAATCAGACATGACATAGATACCACAGATGATTTCTATGAAAAAGAACAAACTTATTACGATGAAACAGAGCCTGAACTCCTTGATATGATCGTAAACTATGAACGGCAGATGTATGAATCTCCGTATAGAACCTGTTTAGAAGAAAAAACAGGAGCTGTAGCATTTAAGAATATTGAACTGAGCATAAGATCATTTGATAAAAAGCTGATTCCGCTTAAACAGGAAGAAAATGCTCTGACAACGGAATACGATAAGCTGATCGCCAGTGCAGAAATCGACTGGGATGGGGAGATACTGAACCTTTCGTTATTAAGAAAATATTTAACCCATAGGGATAAAGAAGTACGTCAGAAAGCATATACAAAATATTGCGCCTTTTTTGAAGCCAACGGTGAGGAGCTTGATTCCATCTATGATAAGCTGGTAGAAAATCGTACAAATCAGGCCAGGGAATTAGGTTATGATAATTTCATCGAATTAGGTTATCATCGTGTAAAGAGAAATTGCTATGGCAAAGATATGGTAGAAAATTTCAGAAACCAGGTAAAGGAATATTTTGTGCCGTTTGCAGAAAAGCTTCACGAAAGAAGAAAAAAACGGTTAGGTCTGGAGAAATTATCCTGTGCAGATGAAGGTGTTTTCTTTGCGGATGGTAATCCGGAGCCAATTGGCTCTCCGGAAGAGATCATGGCTAATGCCCGGAATATGTATGGAGAACTTTCCAGAGAAACAAAGGAATTCTTTGATTTTATGTCTGAGAATGAATTATTTGACGTGCTGGGCAGAAAGAAAAAACGGGCGGGAGGATACATGACCTACCTTCCTGTTTATAAGTCCCCCTTCATTTTTGCAAATTTTAATGGAACCAGCGGAGATATTAACGTAATTACTCATGAATGCGGTCATGCGTTCCAGGGATTTCTATCAGGAAAGGATCCCATCAGAGAACATGCTGATGTCACTATGGAAACAGCTGAGATTCACTCCATGTCTATGGAATTTTTTACTGAACCTTGGATGAATCAATTCTTTGGGGACCGAACCGATGATTACCTTTCCATGCATTTAGAAGACGCTGCCATATTTATTCCCTATGGATGTATGGTAGATGAATTCCAGCACATGGTATATGAAAATCCTGGCATGACACCGGATGAAAGGCATGATGCGTGGAAGCAGTTAGAAAAGGAATATCGGCCGCATTTGGATTATACGGGATTTCCATACTTTGAAAAAGGGGGATTCTGGCAAAAGCAGCCTCACATCTATGACGACCCCTTCTATTATATTGATTACTGTATTGCCCAGATTTGCGCATTCCAGTTCAAAATAAGAATGGATGAAAATTACCAGGAGGCCTGGAACAGCTACTTAAAGCTTTGCAACTTATCAGCCAGTGATTTCTTTACAAATATGCTGAAAGAAACGGGGTTAGCCAGTCCGTTTGAAGATGGCTGTGTGAAGAAAATCGTAGAAAAACTGGAACAATTGTATATTACAAGGTCATAACCGTATAGTATACGAGAAGCTGTCAGCTGATCGTTAAATCTATAAAATATTTTTAAGAGAAAGGGATGGATATTTATGAAATTAAGAAAATTTTGTAGTATGTTAATTGTATCAGGACTAGTTGCTTCCAGTTTAGCCGGGTGCGGCGGATCTGGCAGTAAAACTGCAGGCGGAGATGCTGCAGGTACTCAGAAAACATCAGAAAATGGGAAAAAAGGACCAAACGGAGAGACACTTGCATCCGAACAGATTGCACATGGCATGCAATTTAATGTGGTTACGTTTGACACCGCACAGGTTGGAGATGCTGAGTCAGGTTCGTTTTTCTTAGCGACATGCGAGGGTTTATTCAGAGAGAATAACGGGATTCTGGAAAATGCAGGCTGTGAAAAATATGAAATTTCTGATGATGGTCTTACCTATACGTTTCATTTAAGAAAAAACAAATGGTCAGATGGGAAAGAAGTAGTTGCCAGCCAGTATAAAGATGCAGTAGAAAGAGTGCTGAACGTGAATTTAGCATGTCCATATTCTTTTTTTGCATTTCCCATTAAAAATGCTGAGAACTATTACAATGGTAAATGTGGTTTTGATGAGGTTGGTGTAGAAGCTGTTGATGATTATACGTTAAAGTTTACGCTGGAAACACCAGAACCGTATTTTGTTGATAAATTAGCTTATACAATGTTTAATCCGATCCGTGTTGATAATATTGAAAAATATGGTGATACATATGGTACGGATGCAATGCAGACTTTATCCTGCGGACCGTATATGGTACAGGAATATACAGCGAATCAAAGTACTGTTTTCGTAAAAAATCCCGAGTATTGGGATGCAGAAAATGTATTGTTAGATGAGATCGACTTACAGCAGGTAGATGAAACCGCTACCCAGTTTCAGTTATTTGAAGCAGGCCAGTTAGATTTTGTGGCAGCTTCCGGTGATTATTTAAAACAATGGGATCAGGCAGCAAGTGAAGGCAAATGCCAGCTTTATACGGATGGGGATGTTCGTTCACAATATTTTGCATTTAATACACAGGAATCATGCCCCAGCGGTATCATGCAGAATGCAAAAATAAGAAAAGCAATCGCTTATACATTTGACAGTCAGACTTTTATCGATTCCGTTTATAATAGCAGATATACAGCGGCTTATGGCCTTGTAACACCTAATATTAAAGTCGGAGATAAAGAATACCGGACAGAAGTAGCAGAGCCGATTAAAGAAGAATATAAGGAATACGCTAATAATCCGGAAAAATTACAGGCATTATTCCATGAGGGATTAAAAGAACTTGGAAAAGATACCAATGATTTAAGCACGATTACGATTCAATACTTAGGTTACGGCGAAACCACCATAGAAAAAGATATTGAGCAATATACGGTACAACGGATACAGGATAATTTAGGCATTAAGGTTGATCTTAATGTTGTGGGTGACTTTGGACTTGCAACTGCAGCACAGCGTGCTGGTGAATTTGATATTTGTATGCAGGTATGGGGAGCAGATTATAATGATCCGATGACATTTATAGATGTTTTCAGAACCGGCGGTAGCAGTAATTATGGCAAGTATTCAAGTGAAAAATATGATCAGATCCTGGACCAGTTAGCGACAGAACAGGACAATGACAAACGTTTGAAACTGTATGGTGAAGCTGAGACCATGTTAATCAAAGACGACGCAGCAATCAAACCTCTCCTTTATCGTGATAAACACAGCTATATTAATAATCGTCTTCATGGTTTTCAATATCCTGTTTTTGGTGGTAAATATGAATTCAAATATGCTTATATTGTGGAAGAATAGATAGAGTGAAAGGTCATACCACATAGCGCATCGGCAAAAGTCTATGTGTCTGTGTGGTATCCTTTATAGAGTAGGAGAATGAATATGGCAAAATACATCGTCCGAAGAGTATTGGAAATGCTTGTTACCCTGTTTTTGATTGTGACAGCTACTTTCTTCTTACTGTCGGCAATACCTGGAAATGCACTGACTTCAAAGATTGCCAAATTACCACAAACGGTGCAGACGAAGATTATAGAAAAATACGGATATGACAAACCGGTTATAGAACGTTATGTGATTACCATGAAGGGGTTGATTATCAATGGTGACTTTGGAGAATCGATCATCAGACCAGGGGAAACATTTAACAAAAATCTGAAGGCAAAGCTTCCGGTGACAGTCAGGCTTAGTGTTCAGCAGATTTTATTAGGTGTGACATTAGGTATTTTACTGGGCATTATAGCAGCCATGAAGAGAGGAAGTTTCTGGGATAAGCTCATATTAGTCGGAGCAATGATTTTAGTATCCATGCCTTCGCTGGTTATATCACTTCTGCTTCAAAAATATTGTGCAAATGGAGAACTGATGAAGCTGCCTATTATTGGCTGGCCAAAAGGAAAAGAATTGTGGTTTGGGGGCTGGAAGTATACGATTCTGCCGACCATTGCCGGTTCCTGCAGCTTCATCGCCTATTATTCAAGACTGACGAAAACCAGCATGCTGGAAAGCATTAACCAGGAATATACCCTTACAGCAAGAGCAAAAGGACTTTCTGAAATGCAGATTGTAAAAAATCATGTTGTACGTAATTCTTTTATTCCGATTATCACCGTACTGCCTACAACTGTGGCAGGTATTCTGACGGGTTCTCTGTTCATAGAGCGCGTTTTCTCCATTCCGGGAATGGGACGATATTACATAGAAGCGATTCAGGGAAGAGATATTCCCATTGTCCTGGCAGGAACAACATTTTATGCCATTATTACGGTTATAACAATGTTGATAACAGATATTTTATATGTTATTGTCGATCCCCGAATTAAAATCGGTGCCGGGAAATAACGGAGAGGAGAACTAGTATGAATTCATTGGCAGATAAAAGATTTGAACTCGCTGACCAGTCTAAGTTTAATGCTGATGAGGTCGTCAGACCCAATATCAGTTACTGGCAGGATGCATGGCGGAGATTAAAGAAAAATAAATTAGCCATGATATCAATGGCTGTACTCATGATTCTTTTTATTATGTCTCTTATCGGACCCGGCTTAAGCGGCCAGAATTATACAACATTAATGCCGGAAATAAAAAATCTGCCGCCGAGCAATACCTATTGGCTGGGAACTGATTATTTAGGAAGAGACCTTTTTTCCCGTTTGTGGAAGGGTTTAAGATTTTCGATTATAGTTGCAGTCGTCGCAGCCAGCCTTAAAGTGATTATCGGTTGTATTTACGGTGCTGTTATGGCATACCTGGGCGGTTTTGTTGATGACATCATGATGCGTATTGTAGAGGTATTAAACAGCATTCCTCATCTGATTGTCACTTTAATCATTTTAGTTGTACTGGGAAATGGATATCTTCCCTTGTTATTTGCATTATGTATCACCAACTGGACCAGTACAGCCCGTATGGTAAGGGGGCAGATTTTAAAACTCAGAGAAAGTGAATACATAATGGCATCAGCGGCGTTGGGAGCCTCTTCCGCAAGAGTAATAGTGAGGCATTTAATTCCCAATACCTTAAGTTTGTTAATTCTGGATCTGGCAACATCGATTCCTTACATAATTTTTGACGAAACCGTGCTTTCTTTTTTAGGAATCGGCCTTCAGCCGCCTGCTTTCAGTTTGGGAACATTACTTTCAGCAGGTCAGGAGGCTATGGCATTTTATCCTGCTCATTTGTTATATCCCAGCTTACTTTTATGCTTACTTGTATTATCATTTAATATATTAGGTGACGGTTTAAGGGATGCGCTTGACCCGCAGCTTAGAGACTAGGAGGGAATCATCATGAGTCAGGAAACCTTATTAAAAGTTGAGGATTTAAAAGTTTCTTTTCACACCTATGCGGGAGAAGTGCAGGCTGTAAGAGGCGTTTCCTTTGATGTAAAAGCAGGGGAAGTATTAGCTATTATTGGTGAATCAGGCTGTGGCAAAAGTGTAACCTCCAGAGCCATTATGTCTCTTGTGAAAACTCCCCAGGGAGAGATTAAAAAGGGCAGTAAGATTATCTATGAGGGAAAGAACGTATTAGAAATGAGTAAAAAAGAGCAAAGAGCCTTTCGGGGCGGTGAATGCTCCATGATTTTTCAGGATGCCCTGGTTTCTTTAAATCCTACCATGAAAATCGGAAAACAGATTGTTGAAAACATTGTCCAGCATAGACAGATCAGCAGAAAAGAAGCAAGACAGGAGGCTGTAAAATTATTAGAGGCAGTGGGGATACCAAACCCGGACAAGAGAATTGACCAGTATCCGTTTGAATTTTCAGGCGGTATGAGGCAGAGGGCAATGATAGCGATAGCGATTGCCTGTGATCCTAAGATCCTGATTGCGGATGAGCCCACTACGGCTCTTGATGTAACGATTCAGGCACAGATTATGGAGCTTATAAAAAGTCTGAAAGAAAAACTGAATACTGCGGTTATCTTAATTACTCATGATTTTGGCGTTGTAGCAGGTTCTGCGAATAAAGTTGCTGTCATGTACGCAGGACAGGTTGTTGAAAGCGGTTCAAGAGAAGAGATTTTCTATAATCCACAGCACCCGTACACCCTGGCGCTTCTTGGCAGTGTGCCCAAATTAGAATGGAAGAATAAGCAGCTTTTACAAACAATAAAAGGAACTCCGCCAGACCTTATTTCTCCGCCGAAAGGTTGTGCATTTGCGAAACGCTGTAATTATTGCATGAATGTCTGCTTGGAAGAGATGCCTGAGATAACTGATTTTGAAGATGATCATCATACACGCTGCTGGTTACACCATGAGGAAGTGCCGGCGTCTGTTAAAAAAATGTTCCAGGATGACAGAAGGATAATAACTGTTAGCGAAAATGGCAATACAGCGGTTGAGGGTGAAGAAAATGAGTAGTCATGATATTTTAGAAGTGAAACATTTAAAGAAATATTTTAATGTAGGAAAACACGATCTTTTAAAAGCGGTAGATGATGTCTCGTTCAGCATAAAAGAAGGAGAAACCTTAGGCCTTGTGGGTGAATCCGGCTGCGGAAAAACCACCTGCGGCCGTACTGTTGTGGGCATGTATCGTGCAACAGAAGGGGAAGTATACTATAAAGGACAAAATGTACATAAACTAAAAGGGAAAGAAAAAAAGGCTTTTAACAAAGAAGTCCAAATCATTTTTCAGGACCCCTATGCTTCTTTAGACCCAAGAATGACAGTGGCAGAGATTATTGGTGAAGGGATTGAAATTCATGATCTGGCTAAGACAAAGCAGGAAAAGGATGAAAAGATTGCTCATCTTTTGGAATTAGTCGGTTTGAATAAAGAACATGCCAATCGTTTTATCCATGAATTTTCAGGCGGGCAGAGGCAGAGGATCGGGATTGCAAGGGCTCTTGCAGTTGAACCTAAATTTATCATGTGCGATGAGCCTATATCGGCATTAGATGTATCCATTCAGGCGCAGATTGCCAATATGCTGATTAAATTCCAGCAGGAAATGAAACTGACTTATTTATTTATTGCCCATGATTTAGCGATGGTAAAACACATTTCTGACCGTATCGCCGTCATGTATCTGGGATCTATTGTGGAACTTGCAGAATCGGAAGTTCTTTATCGGCACCCGTTTCATCCTTATACGGAAGCATTAATGTCGGCGATTCCCATTGCTGATCCTAAGATTGAAGATTCCAGACAGAGAATTATGTTAGAAGGTGATGTTCCAAGTCCCATTAACACACCGCCGGGCTGTAAGTTCCAGGGAAGATGCCGGAAAGCAACCGGTCAGTGCAGATGCGAAGCACCAAAATTAACAGAAGTAGAACAGGGGCATTTTGTTGCCTGTCACTTATATCAGAAGCAGGTTGAATAGGATGGAACGTTTAAAAGATATGGGAGTGGATTTTTATAAATGTTTGAAGTACAGCAGTCTGGTAAGCCTTATATTCATGATGGTAAGTGGTTTGTGCAGTTTTATTATTTCAGGAGGAAGTCTGACTACTGCCCTGGAATGCATAAAAGCAGTTTTATTCGCATCGGGAAGCATAGGACTTATGATTGCTGCTGTATCTATCTTAAAAAGAGACAGGGAAAAAGAAAAAGACTGGTACGAGTGGAAAAAGAGATTTAAAATATTTTCATACAGAGTAACAATCGCAATCATGAGTATTACTATTTTGTTATATGGATGCATAATAGATGAGATTTTATTTATGTTAAACCATTAGTCACTGGAATTGGAAAAAGGAACTTTTGCGGCATGTTGGATATGCGGCAGAAGTTCCTTTTGTCAGATTGTCAGTAGTTTATGTCGGAAACCCATTTTACCCTCAAAATCAGGATGGTGGTAATGAGGGCAGCCATGTAATTGGAAAACAGGTTTCCCCAGAATACCGAATAAAAGCTGAGAAAATGTTCGGTTGCCAATATAAATATGTATCGCAGAAGCCATACCCGCAGCAGGCTGATGAAGAGCGTAATCCGAGTCTTTCCAAGACCGATAAAGGCTCCCTGCTGAACCATACAGATACCGAAGCCGATTACGGAATAAGTATAAATATGAAGCGCCTGGTTTGCCACGGCGAGGACGGAGGCATCTCTGGTAAACAGCACCGTAAGTTTTGATGACAAAGGTACCACCAGAGCGATTAAAAGAGCAGCAGTAATGGCACTAATGACACATCCATCCAGACAGGCTTTTTTTGCCTTCTCCGGCTGTTTCGCTCCGATATTCATGCTGACCATGGTGGTGACTGCGGAACCGAAGGAAGAGGGGAGTATAAAGCATATGGATGTAATGTTATTGGCAATTCCCTGTCCGTTTAAAACAACAGCCCCGTATTTTTCCACTTCATTGTTGATCAGGAAGAAACCTAAGTTGAGCATCAGGCTGGAAAGCATGGCAGGAAAACCGATCCGCAGTAAGGTGCGAATGATGGTCCAGTCAAATCGGAAGCCGGTCAGAACAAAGCGTTCACCTGTTTTTTTGATGAATAATTCATAATACATCCATCCCGTAATTAAAAAGTTGGATGCCAGGGAGGCCATGACAGAGCCGACAAGACCCCAGCGGAATACTGCAATAAAGACGGCATTAAAAACAATTTTTAGAATCAGCATGATCACCATCCGGACAAACGTATCTTCTGGCTTGCCGTTGGCATTCTTTATGGAATTATAAATAGATTCCATGAAGGAAAAGGGTGTCACACAGGCGTTCAATGCAAGATAGATAAAAACATTGCGGGAAATATCTTTATTTACATGGGCGGATATGGGAAAGGCAAGGGCAATCAGGATCGGTGCAAGGAGAAAGCCCAATAAAAAAGTAAAAACGATGATTTGAGTGGAAATTTTCCGGCTGTTTTTAAAATCCCCGTTTCCATTGGACTGGCCGATAATGGCCATTCCAGCCACACTCACGCCCTGTGCCAGGGCAGAAACCATGTTTACAATGGGGGTGCAGTAAGTGACGGCGCTTGCCGCATTAGTACCTACAAGGTTGTTAAGAAACAGGCCATCAATGACTGGTATGGCGGATTGGATGAGTCCCATCATAAGGGTGGGAACGGAAAGAAATAATATGGTTGCAAAGACGGAGCCATTAAGAATTAAATCACGCCGCTGCTCGGTGCTTTGCTTTAAAAAGTTTGACTTCATGTCGGTTCACCTGATTTAGTAGATTTGCGGTAGAGTTTCGGTCAGTACCGTACAAATTTAAAATATACTCTTGAGGAAATGGAAAGTCAAACTAAAACTAATACTTTTTTTCTATTAAAAATATTCCCTGATACAATATATAATACAAGTCTTGTATTTAATACCCACTCAATGATGCGGATCAAAGTTGACAATATCACTAATTAGTGATATATTAAAATTATGAAAAAGAACACAATATCTTATGGAAAAGAAAATGATAGCAATTTAAAAGCATTCATTGGACTTAGCAGAACAACCCAGGCACTTCACAGAAGAGCGGGTGCCATCTTTAGCCAGGGCGGCCTTACATCGGCGCAATTTGCTGTGCTGGAGGCATTGTACCACAAAGGGGATTTAACAATTAACGAGATCATCGACAGTATTCTTTCTACCTCCGGGAATATGACGGTGGTAATTAATAACTTAGAAAAAGATGCCATGATAGTAAGACATCCGAATCCAAACGATAAAAGGTCCTGTATTATTGCAATCACGCAAAAGGGGAGAAAAAAAATCGAAGAGATCTTCCCCAGGCATGTGGAAGATTTAGCAGAGTGTTTTACCGGACTGAATCAAGAGGAAAAGGAAATGCTTGTGCATCTGTTGAAAAAAATAAACACAAGGAGTGAATCAAATGAGTAAAAAGATAAAGGCAATTGAAAAAATAGGATTTCAATGGGGAATGGACAGTCCGTTTCTGGCATGTATGCATCACAAAGATCAATTCCCGGCAGGGAATGAGGTACAGGGACCTGCGGTTTCTTTAGCAGGAAGAAATATGGGAAATGATTTTTCCGGAAAAGACGGCTTCAGTATGTACCATGGAGAAAAAGTTCCGGGATTTCCGGTTCACCCTCACCGTGGTTTTGAGACTGTCACGGTTGTACTGGAAGGGATTGTTGACCACTTTGATTCCAAGGGAGCGGAAGGACGTTATGGAAATGGAGACGTCCAGTGGCTGACTACCGGTGCAGGCTGCCAGCATGTAGAGATGTTCCCGCTTGTTCATCAGGATAAGGAAAATCCTCTGGAATTATTTCAAATCTGGCTGAATTTACCGGCAGAGAGTAAATTCACAGAACCGGATTACAAAATGCTCTGGGCAGAAGAAATTCCAGTGATCAGACATACAAATGAAAAGGGAAAGACAGCAGTCATTCGTTTAATTGCCGGGAAATATGAAGACAAAAAGAGCCTGGAGCCAACGGAAAATTCATGGGCAGCAAGGGAAGAAAATCATGTAGGAATCCAGCTTGTGGAACTGGAGCCTGAGGCAGAGTTTCATATCGCTGCAGGTTCTAAGACCTTAAACCGTAACCTGTATTTTTATAAGGGAGACAGTTACATTACCATAGATGGTAAAAATATTGATCCGTCTTCCCGAATCAGGCTTTCGGGAGAAGATCAGATTACGGTGGTTAATGGGGATACAACCAGTTATATTTTACTCTTGGAAGGAGAACCGATTAACGAGCCGGTTGCGCAATTTGGACCGTTTGTTATGAATTCCGAAGAGGAAATACGAAAGGCATATGAGGATTATCAGAATACGCAGTTTGGAGGCTGGCCATGGCCGGATGATGAGCCGGTTCATGAAAGAAAGATGGGAAGATTTGCCCGTTATCCAGATGGAAGTGTAGTAAAAAGGTAATATACAGCCAGCAGAATAAGTTTGGTAAAAGCATCAGCTTCGCAAACAGCTGGATAGAAAAAAAGGAGTTTTTACAGTATTTGATTTTTATGCTGTAAAAACTCCTTTTTTCAGATGAAACAGTTAAAACTTAATTTTCTTCTCCAGCAAAGTAATCCCCTGATACAAAATTGCCGAAACAATACAAAGGATCACAATGCTCATCACCACCAGGTCCATCTTAAACACCTGGCTTCCATAAATGATCAGATATCCAAGCCCTTTATTCGCCGCCAGAAATTCTCCGATTATCACCCCGACCAGACAAAGCCCGATGTTTACCTTCATATTACTGATAATCAGTGGTACCGATCCTGGAAGCAGCACCTTTAAGAGCACATCCTTTTTATTCCCCCCCAGTGAATAAATCAGCTTGATTTTATCCGGATCTGTCTGGGAAAATCCTGTATGGAGTGTCATAATGCACCCAAATACAGCGACAGAGATGGAAGCTACGATAATCGTCTTGATGTTATTGCCCAGCCATACGATTAAAATAGGGGCAAGCGCAGATTTGGGAAGACTGTTTAACATGACCAGGTACGGCTCCAGAACTTCCGATATGCTGCGGCTTGACCAGAGGAGAACGGCAATCAGGAAGCCGCACAGGACCACCAGTACAAAGCTGACCATTGTTTCCATGACGGTGACTCCTATGTGCATGAAGATGCTTTTATCCTTTACCATGTCAAGAAAGCAGATGGTAACTCTGGAAGGGGAGCTGAAAATAAAGTCATTGATAATGCCCAGTCTGGCACATAATTCCCAGACTGCGAGCAGCAGGACCAGCAGCATAAAACGCCAGACTCTTACGTTCCGGCGGTGTATCTTCTCTTTCTCAATAAATGCCTGCTGGGCTAACGTAGGATGTGTCTCAATCATGATTTTGCAGCTCCTTCCATACCTGATTAAAATAAACGGAAAATTCCGGCATATTTCTGCGGTCCAGAGACCGGAGGTCCTGGCTGCCGAACGAGATGGGAACAACGGCCTTGATTCTGCCAGGTCTCTTTGTCAGGACAATCACCCTGTCCGCCACACTGATGGCTTCAGATAGGTCATGGGTAATCAGGATAGCGGTTTTATGAGTGCTTTTTATAATAGAACTGATATCGTCACAGACAGAAAGTCTGGTCTGATAGTCCAGAGCGGAGAATGGTTCATCTAATAAAAGAAGGTCCGGCTCCAGTGCCAGGGTGCGGACCAGAGCAGCACGCTGGCGCATACCGCCGGACAATTCAGACGGTCTTGCATTTTCAAAACTGCCAAGACCGTAAGTATGAAGCATGTTATGAAGCTTTTCTCTGGAACTGCTGTTTCGTTTTTTCTGAATTTCCAGTCCAAGCTCAGCATTTCCCATTATGGTGCGCCATTCAAAGAGATGGTCACGCTGCAGCATGTAACCTATATTAACAGCCGATTCGGCCTTCGGCACGCCGTCGATTAAGATCTCTCCCTCATCGGGAATCAGCAGTCCGCATAAAAGTGATAACAGGGTTGATTTTCCACAGCCGGAGGGACCGACCACAGCAAGGAATTCCCCGTTGTCAGCAGTAAATGATATATTAGAAAGGGCCAGTGTCTCACCCTCAAGGGAATGATAGGAGTAACTGAGCCCGCGAACTTCCAGTTTTGGTTTCATGGGTCCTCCTTATTTGACAGAATTAACTCTGATATAGTGTTATAATATGTACAAAAAAAAGGAGTGTGAGAAAAACTTTGTCCTCTCATGGTATAGAAACAATTTAAGAAATTCAAATAATAGATGGAAATATCAGAAAAAATGAGAAAAAACCCTTGCAATGCCAGGAAAAGGGTGTTATACTATTCAAGATAACAAGCATGTTTGACTGATAGAGAGTGGGCGCAAGTCCACTCTTTCCATTTTGTTTGGAAAGGTGGGAAGAAAATGGCTAAAAGAGAAGAGTATGAGGCAAAGACAGAAAGCTTTTTAATGCCCCTTATGAAAGAGAACGATTTTGAACTGGTTGACGTGGAATATGTAAAAGAAGCGGGAAACTGGTATTTACGGGCTTATATTGATAAAAAAGGCGGAATTACAGTTGATGACTGTGAAATTATAAGCAGAAAGCTGGGAGACTGGCTGGATGAAAAGGATTTTATTGCAGACAGCTACATTCTGGAGGTCAGTTCCCCGGGACTTGGCAGACCCTTAAAAAAAGATAAGGATTTTGACAGAAGCATCGGAGAAGATGTGGACATTAAGCTGTATAAGCCTTTGAACAAACAAAAGGATTTTACTGGCACGCTGATATCCTATGACAGGGATACTGTAACCATTGCCCAGGAAGATGGAACGGAGCTTACGCTCAACCGACCGGAGATCGCACTCATCCGGCTGGCATTTGATTTCTAAACAGTAAGAGATATTAGGAGGATAAAAAAATGAATAAGGAACTGTTAGAAGCACTGAATATTCTGGAAAAGGAGAACAGTATCAGCAAGGAGACCCTGTTGGAAGCAATTGAGAATTCTCTCCTTACTGCGTGCAAGAACCACTTTGGGAAAGCGGATAATATTAAAGTCAGCATCAACCGTGATACCTGTGATTTTAACGTTTCCGCAGAAAAAGAAGTGGTGGAGACAGTTGAAGATCCTCTGCTGCAGATCAGCCTGGCAGAGGCGAAGATGACAGATCCCAAATACGATATCGGAGATGTGATCCATTGTCCTATAGACTCGAAAAAGTTCGGAAGAATTGCCACACAGAATGCTAAGAACGTGATTCTGCAGAAGATCCGTGAGGAAGGCAGAAAATCATTGTTTAATGACTGGTACTGTCAGGAACGGGAAGTCGTTACTGGTATTGTACAGAGATATCTGGGAAGAAACGTCAGCATCAACTTAGGCAAGGTAGACGCCATTTTAAATGAAACAGAGATGGTCAAGGGAGAAGTATTCAAGGCTACCGAACGAATCAAGGTTTTTGTCCTGGAAGTGAAGGATACTCCCAAGGGACCGAGAATTTCCGTATCAAGAACACACCCGGATCTGGTAAAACGCCTGTTTGAGTCTGAAGTAACGGAAGTAAAGGACGGAACAGTAGAGATTAAGGCAATCGCAAGAGAAGCCGGTTCCAGAACCAAGATCGCCGTAAAATCCAACGATACCAATGTTGATCCGGTAGGTGCATGTGTTGGTTTAAACGGAGCCAGGGTAAATTCCATCGTCAATGAATTAAGGGGAGAAAAAATCGACATTATCAACTGGGATGACAATCCGGCTTACTTAATTGAGAATGCACTCAGTCCGGCAAAGGTAATCTGCGTTGTGGCTGATGAAGTATCCAAAGAGGCACAGGTGATTGTACCGGATTACCAGCTGTCTCTGGCAATTGGCAAGGAAGGCCAGAATGCAAGGCTAGCAGCAAGACTTACCGGTTACAAGATTGATATCAAGAGTGAAACACAGGCAAGAGAGCTTGGTCTCTTTGAAGAGCTTGGTCTTGAATATCAGGACAGCGCAAACAGCAGCAGTGACTATGAAGAAGAGTTTCAAAGCGAATATCAGGAAGAAGAGTCCGAAGAGTAGCGATCAGGAATAATAATTAGGATGTGGTGGAGACGTGAGTACAAAAAAGGTACCGCTCAGACAGTGTATCGGCTGCGGTGAGATGAAAAATAAAAAAGAGATGATACGTGTTTTAAAAACTTCGGAAGACAGCTTTGTTCTTGATGGAACCGGGCGTAAGAATGGACGGGGAGCTTATATATGTCCTTCCATGGAATGCTTCAAAAAAGCAGTAAAGGGTAAGGGGCTGGAGCGTTCCTTTAAAATGTCGATTCCAAAAGAAGTTTACGAAGCGTTGGAAAGGGAGATGGAGCAGTTTGGATAACAGACAGAAGATCCTGAATCTGATCGGCCTGGCCACAAAAGCCGGGAAGATCTCGAGCGGAGAGTTCATGACTGAGAAATCCGTTAAGGCAGGAAAAGCATCGTTAGTGATCGTTTCTGAGGAAGCCTCAGACAATACAAGGAAGATGTTTACCAATATGTGTACTTACTATAAGGTACCAATTTATTTCTTTGCAGGAAAGGAAGAACTGGGTCACGCTATGGGTAAGGAGATGAGGGCGTCTCTTGCTGTCGTGGATAATGGGTTTGCAAAGGCAATCGGGAAACTAATGAATACGAATGCAGGTAGTCAGTGTGAGAATGATCCTTC
Source organism: Lacrimispora amygdalina (assembly GCF_003432035.1). GTDB lineage: Bacteria > Bacillota > Clostridia > Lachnospirales > Lachnospiraceae > Lacrimispora > Lacrimispora amygdalina. The sequence continues at coordinate 790 of NZ_QOHO01000019.1, read as the reverse complement.
ACATCTACCGGTATGTGCTGATGAATGTGCACAGAATGGAGGAAAGCATGAGAGTATATGATCTGGCAAAAGAACTGGGAAAAGACACGAGTAAGGAGATACTGGACATATTGGAAAAACATAATATAAATTTAAAAAGCTCTTCAAATATCACCGATGAACAGGCAGCAATTGTAAAAAAGGAAGTGGCAGGCAGCAGGGGAACTTCACCTGCACGTCCTGAGGCAGCAAACAGTGATGATTCTGAAGCACCAAAGAAAAAAATTGCGGCTGTATTCAGACCGCAGAATGCACAGATGAAGCCGCAGGGACAGGGAACATCAAGACCTGCCCAGAAACCTGCCCAGAATATGGGACAGAGAGATGACATGCAAAGAACCCGCCAGGGGAATGAGCAGACATCAGAAGGCGCAGTGAGAGAGCACAGTGCAGGAACCCGTGAAGAAAGACCTCAGGGCGGCTATCAGGGAACCCGTGAGGAAAGACCACAGGGAAGTTATCAGGGAAACCGCGACGGAAGACCTCAGGGTCAGGGCGGCTACCAGGGAAACCGTGAAGCAAGACCGCAGGGTCAGGGTGGTTACCAGGGCAACCGTGACGGAAGACCACAGGGAAGTTATCAGGGAAACCGCGACGGAAGACCGCAGGGTCAGGGCGGTTACCAGGGAAGCAGACCCCAGGGCCAGGGCGGCTATCAGGGAAACCGTGACGGAAGACCGCAGGGTCAGGGCGGTTACCAGGGCAACAGACCGCAGGGTCAGGGCGGCTACCAGGGAAACCGTGACGGAAG
>NZ_QOHO01000018.1 GCF_003432035.1 Lacrimispora amygdalina | reverse complement strand
AATAACGGCGTTTTCTTAGAACCAGAATGACGGTTTTACCTTGGAAAGGAGAGTCATCAATTTCCTGGATTCGATAGTCATGAACTCTTTTTGTTTTACAACCACAACAGGGACAGGTCTGCTCAGAAGTTCTGGTTTCAATGAAAACCTTTAAAAAAGAATCTGCCTGAATTACTTTTTTACAAAAACATCTTTCAAGTCTAAGAATGCCTTGCTATAATTAGGGTACATCTATAAGAGGTCACCTCCGTTAACATTAAACTTTGGTCGGGATAATGCGTTTGGGAGGCTTCTTATAGATGTATTTTATTACAACAAAAAGAATGTTGGAAGTGTGCTTTTCAAGCACACCCCAACATTCAGTATAGAACCACTTTATTTTACCAAACGGCTATAGATCATGTCTATTTTTTATGAAATTGAAATTGCGGAATTAATTATACGTCATCAACATTTCAATAAAAAGTCAAAATTTATTTCGGGTTTCAATCCCCCCTTATGCGGTATGATGAGATATCATCAGTATAATATAGCACTGAAAGACTGCCCGGCCAACGGCATTTGGGCGTATCCGCACTATCTAAAACAATGAGAGTAAGGAGGAAATTATTATGGACCCTTATATTGGTCAGATTCAGCTATTTCCCTATAATTTTGAACCCAGAGGCTGGGTTCTGTGTGATGGAAGAACAATGCAGACCATGCAAAATCAGGCATTATATTCTCTCATAGGAATTACATTTGGAGGTAATGGAACGACTGAGTTTAAGATACCCGACTTAAGAAATGCAAATCCTCTTGCAACCACCAACCAGATGAAGTATTACATAGCAATTGAGGGGCTGTATCCCATGAGATCATAATTTGAAGCAGCCTTAATCATGGATGGAAAGGAGAGAAAATGCATGGATGAATTTTTGATTGGTGAAATCATTCCAGTACCCTATAAATTTGTACCTGAGTTTACGCTGTACTGTGATGGGCAGGAGTACCCGATTCAGCAGTTTCAAGCACTATTTGCTTTAATTGGAATTAGATTTGGAGGCAATGGTTCCACTACATTTCGTGTTCCCAATCTAAAAGGATTTGAACCCAACCCCAATATCCGTTATGCCATTGTGACAAATGGCATATTCCCCGATCGGTATTAGTTAAATGCTGATATCGATGAATAACCGTATTTCAATTTACCGGAAAGGATTGATGAGATAAATATGGGTATAAATTTGGCTTTGAATGCAGATATAACTGCAAGCAGTTATGTAGATCCTTATGCGCCTGGCAGAGCTGTAAACGGAATAGTCAGTGATCCCACCTCCAGATGGCTGTGTGCTGCTCTGCCGGGGTGGCTGCGTCTTGATTTAAAAAAGTCCTGCTGGGTCGGCCAGTGGACAGTAAAAAGTATAGGAAGTAACGCTGGCTGGCCGGATAATTATTGTATGACTTCGTTTCGTCTGGAAAGCAGTTTAAATGGAACTAATTGGACCACAGTGGATTCCGTAACCGGCAATACAAACAATACGTGTACGCGAGTGCTGGTAAATCCGGTATATGCCAGATATTTCAGACTCTTCGTTCCTGGAGAAGGGGGATTACAAGCCAATAAATCCGCCGCATCTGTCATGGAACTGGAACTGATAGAAACAGATGTGGCCGTTCTGACTTCCCTGGAAATAAAGGATAAAGAAGAACACACAGCAGTGCTGACTCCTGTGTTTCATTCAGATACGCTGTCATATACTTCCAATGTGGGATATGATTCTGACCGTATCACAGTGATTCCTGTTGCATCAAAAACTACGGCAGCTATTACAGTCAATGGGCAGGCACTGACGGAGGGGAAAGCCTCTGTTGAGATGAATGACGGATCAAACAGAGTTGAGATTAAGGTGACTTCAGCAGGCGGCTGTACTGTGATTTATCAGGTAGCTGTTACCAGGGCAAGCAGTCCTTATCTGACTTCTGTAAAATTAACGGGATTCCGAATGTCTGGATTTGTAAAGACAACGTACAATTATAGTTTAAGCACGAAATCGCTTGCCAGCACGGTAGTTACTCCAACAGCAGAAGATACGGAGGCCGCCGTTGCTATTTCCTTAGATGATGTTGTATATAATAGCGGTGAGTCGATTCCTCTCAATGAAGGTCTTAATCCAATCAATATTAAGGTGACCTCCAAAACAGGAGTTGACAGCAGAATTTATGTTTTCAATATTACCAAAAGTACATAATATAGAAATAAAAAGATCTCGGGGCATAAAGCGGATCATTCTTCTTTATGTCTCTGGGAATTTAATGGAGAGTGTGATGGAATGATTTTAAGTAAAAGCTCCCGCTTTTTAAGCGGCATACTCATTGCAGCAGTATTAATATCCTCAGTTCCAGTAAATGTATATGCGGAAACAGGAGAAGCTTTAAGTGAAGATGACCGGGACGCGAAATCAATTGGTGGCTGGGTTGGAGGCAGCATTGATAACAGGACTGATATTTTTCTTACAGATGGAGATCCGGTATCCAACTGGTATCAGTACAATACGCAGAATCCTATTGGGGTAAGTTCTCCAACAGACGGTGATGGTGATGAGAATATTTTTGAATACTGCCCTTATTATGAAACGAAAGATAACAGCAAAGGGAAAATATATAAAGATTATATAATTCAAGATCCCGGATATTATGCGTTGACTGCTAATGCTGAGATATTTCTGCGGTCTGGGGGCGATGAAGGAAAACTGACAATAGAACTCTATTCTGATACTTCGGGAACTGGTACCCCCATTAACAGCTCAACAGTATCATCAGCCGGATTTACAACGGAAGAGTGGCATACCTTATCCATTAATTCGCTATCCCTAACCGCAGATGTAAAAAGGATCAGGTTTATTTTAGAGGCAACGGCCGCAGAAATCAATAACGCAGACGACTATATTGATTTTGACGGTCTCAGCATGAAATTTACCAAGGTGGCAGCACCTCCAATTATTACCAATCTGGGCGGGAACGCCTTTTTTACAGAAGGATCTTTACCGGTCTATCTGGATTCCGGAAGTGATGCAGCTGTAACAGTGGATACCGCTTTTGGCAGAACCTATGCAGGGGGATCGGTTGATGTATCAATAATCAGCGGATCCGTAATTACAGAAGATGAATTAAAGATTGGTGAAAGTGGTGATATTACACTGTCTGAAGAGAATGTTAAGTATCTTGATACTGTGATTGGCACTTATACAGGTGGATCTTCAGGAACTAACCTGACCATTAATTTAAATTCCAATGCTGATAACAGCAGTGTAACAGCTTTATTAAGAGCAATTGTATACAATAATAAAAACAATCTTAAACCCAGCACTATGATAAGAACAATCCGTATATCCGTAGAAGATAATACTGGAATTTCGGGTAATGCTGATGTTACCGTTACGGTTAATAATATCAATTATCGTCCGGTAAGAAAAAGCGGGATAACGGATACGGGTACTGATCAAGTAACGGTAAAAAATGCATATCACCTGGATTTAAGTACAATATTTGAGGATCCGGACACCGATTCACTAACTTATAAAGTAAAGGTAAATAACTCAATTGCGGATGTAGCACAAGAGAGTTATGAATATACCCCGCAAACAGCAGGCGTATATACTTTGGAATTTACCGCCAATGACGGAATGGTGGACTCTGCAGACACCTACACGGTGACACTGACAGCACTCAATACAGCTCCGGTCAGAAAAAGCGGAGTACCTGCCTCCGATTCAATAAACATGGTGGTTAATACAGCTTTTTCCCTTAACTTAAATGATGTTTTTGAAGATGCAGATAGCGATACCCTTTCTTATAAGGTAAAAATTAACGGGCAAACGGAGCAGGCAGCGGTTAGCAGCTATTCCTACACGCCAACCGCAACAGGTACGTATACCCTGGAATTTAAAGCCAATGACGGACATGATGATTCGGCAGATACCTACACGGTAACGCTGAATGCAGTAGCACCCAATACACCCCCGGCAAGAAAAACCGGAGTGAGTGATACAAAGGAAGAGACAGTGCCAGTTAAAAAAGCCTGCGGGATTAATCTGAATGAGATATTTGAAGATGCTGATGGCGATTCATTATCCTATAAGGTAAAGGTAAATGGCGGAGCGGAGACGGCAGCAGACGGGAATTATTCCTATACTCCCTCAGCCGCAGGAACACACACGCTGGTATTCAGGGCCTATGATGGAAGTGCAGACTCCATAGATACCTATACGGTAATACTTACTGCTGTGAATACCCCTCCGGTAAGAAGAAGTGAAGTGGGGGAATCAATATCTGATAATGTAACAATAGGTAGTACCTACACTATGGATTTAAGTACAATATTTGAAGATGAGAACCAGGATCCGCTTACTTATAAAGTAAAGATTAACGGTGGTACGGAAGAGATTGTAAGTATGCCTTATTCCATTAACCTGACCAGTTTGGGAACGTATACTCTGGTATTTAAGGCATATGATGGATTTTCTGATTCCACAGACACCTACACAGTAATCCTGAATGTAAAGGAGCCTAACCGGGCACCGGCCAGAGCAGCCGGGGTAGAAGAATCGGAGTCAATAACAGCACCGGCAAATTCCAGTATTGTCAGGAACCTTGCAAGTATATTTGAGGATGACGACGGTGATCCGCTTACCTACAAGGTGAAGGTTGACAGCAATCCGGAAGTGGCAGCCAATGGTAATTTTACCTATATAGTCCCTGCCGTTGGCGCCCATACCCTGGTGTTTAAAGCCAATGACGGAACGGTAGATTCCACCCAAACCTATACGGTGTATATTACAGCAACAAAAGATCCTGTCAAATCGGTCACTGCACCTAACCCGGTGACAGGAGTAACGAACGGTGCAGCAAAAACAGCCGCTGCACTTCATTTACCGGAGAAGGTGGTCCTTGTTACTGAAATGGGAACCGTATTGGCTGATGTAACCTGGGATGTGACAGCCAGCTCCTATGATCCGGATCAGAAGACGGAACAGACATTTGATGTAGAAGGTACCGTAAGTCTTCCTGATGAAGTATATAATCCTGATGGCATATCCCTGGACGTAACGGTTACTGTGACCGTTAAAGCAGAAGTGCTGGTGGATAAGGTTCTGGAGAGTATTTCTCCGTTGTCCCCTGTAACAGGAGTTCCTAACGGTACAGCAAAAACAGCCGCTGCACTTGGTCTTCCTGTAAATGTAGATCTTGAGACAGATAATGGAACCGTACCGGCGAGTGTTACCTGGGATGTGGCCTCCAGCTCCTATGATCCTGACCTGAAAACGGTCCAGACCTTCGAGGTAGAAGGAACCGTGACTCTTCCGGCCAAAGTAATTAATCCTGACAGTGTATCTCTGGATATTATAGTTGAAGTAACAGTGGATGCAGAGTCACTGAATGATAAAATTCTGGAAAAAATTTATCCGCTGCCTTCCATAAAAGGAATTACGAACGGAACTGCCAAAACAGTTACTGCCCTGGGGATCCCATCCAGAGTTACGCTGGGAACCGATGCCGGAAACGTTCAGGCAGATGTGATCTGGGATTTGGATTCCAGTTCCTATGATCCGTTCATCAGTGAAGAACAGACCTTTACTGTAGAGGGAAATGTAGTTCTGCCGGATAACGTTATCAATCCATCTGGAATTTCTCTGGAAGTAACGATTAATTTAACCGTTTCGGAAGAAGAGGAAGAACAGGAGTATTATACCATCCGGATCAATGTGACGAAAAGACCGGATAAAGTCAGCTATACACTGGGAGAGGATTTGGATACACAGGGGCTTGAGGTAACTGAATATCAGAAAGCCAGTCCCTCAAATGCAGTGAAAAAAACAGTTTTATCAGAGGGGCAGTATGATCTGGAATATAATCTTACCAGAACAGGAACACGAACAGTTAAGGTTATTTATTACGGAACCGACCGGTATGGGAATGAAAAAGAGTTTACAGATGAGTTTACGGTCAGAGTAAAAGAACCGCCGAGAGATGACAGCGATGACGATGATGACAGAGAGATTACACAACCAGGCAAACCAAAAGGCGGAGACGATGACCATTATTATTCCGGAAGCTGGCATTCAGATGAAAATGGATGGAGGATAAACGGAAATGATGGAAACAGTCCGGCAAACCGCTGGGTGTACACGGACTGGAAGGGATCAAACGACTGGTACTTCTTTGACGAAAAAGGCTATATGGTAACTGGATGGTTAGAGTACAAAGGTAATAAGTATTATTTAAATCCGGTCAGTGACGGAAAGAAAGGCTATATGTATACCGGCTGGAACATGATTGAAGGAAAATGGTATTATTTCAGTGAAGCGGCAGATGAAACAAAAGGTTCCATGCTTAAGGACACAACAACTCCGGATGGGCATCGGGTAGGACCGGATGGAGAACGTATTTCTTAAAATTACAGGATAGTATCTCCATTAACCCATTTGCACTGTAACAGAATAATTGATTTCCAGATAAGAAAAGGAAAGAGAGCATTCGGCAATAAACTTGACCGTCCGCTCTCTTTCTTTTCTACTGCAATGAATTAAAATATTTTTATTGCTATATTTTACCAGAAATAGTAAAATAAACAAAAATACATGGAATTTGATGCATGAAGGGTAACGGGTTCGGGGGAAAAATTAAGAATATAATGAAAGAAAAACAAAAGAAGAACAGAAGAGCCCTGTTATTTTTAATACTGTCTGTTTGTTTAATATCAGGGCTTGTAAGTATCCGGAATCAATATGTTTCCTATCCCATATCCGATGGATTTATAAACCTGTCGGATATGAATATGGAAGATAAGGCGGTTCAGTTAAATGGTGCTTGGAAGTTTTATGAAGGGATATTTGAGGATACTGTCTCCCGGACAGCAGGCAGCCTGGACGTTCCGGGAAGCTGGCGGGGAAAAGTAATTAACGGAAAGAAGCTGGAAAAACACGGCATCGGCGTATATGAACTCCGGGTAAAAGTTCCGGCACCCGGTGATTACTGCATGAAGCTTAACTATGTTTCCAGTGCATATGAACTTTACATAAATGATAAAAAGATTGTAGAAAACGGAAAAATTGGTGCAGACAAGAACGGAGAAATTCCCAGCTGGGCCCCTCAGTTTGTCTACTTTAGTGCCGATCAGAGTGATCTTGTGATCCGGCTTAAGGTATCCAATTTTCACTGCAATAATGGCGGAATCGTACTTCCGGTCTATATTGGAAAACAGGCGCCGCTGTTCCGGTTTCACCTTCTCAACCTGATGAAAAACATCGGGTTTATTGGTATTCTCGCTGGAATGGCGTGCTATCTGTATGTTTTTAACTGGTGTCTGAATAAAAAAGCACAGTCTGTATATCTCTGGATTTTTTGTATCTCTGTGCTGGTTTCTGCGTCTATTATAGACGGAGAGAGTCTGGTCAGTATTTTATCCTTTCTCTCCATTGATGCAGTTCTGAAAACAGAGTATATATCCTTTATGGTCCAGATTACATCCATTCAGTTCTTTCTATGGAGCATGTACCCGGAGCTGGGAAAAACCCATCCGGTCCGCTTTTTAAAGCTTTTGGATTTTTTCTATACCGCCATTCTTGTTTTTCTGCCCGTCGTGCCTGCGTTGTATGACAATATGGTATTCGTACCGATTCTGTTAATTAATGCAATTTGTTATTTTTTAAAGATTGCCAGGGCGTTTCAGCTGAAAAAGCCCAATGCCGGACCGGTTTTACTGGGCTATTGTGTATATGTGATGTCCTGTATCCTGCAGCTTGTGGATATCCAGCATAATATTGATGTAAAATATTTAAATGACTTTAATTTCTACTATTTCGGAGTGCTTTTTTTCCTCCTCAGTCAGGGATATGTTCTGGCAGTGAATGTGGAAGATACGTTCCATCAGTCTGAACTTGCCCATGAGATGGAGATTGCCTCTTTGCAGGCCCAGATCTCCCCTCATTTTTTGTTTAATATTCTTCATAACATTTACTACCTTATGGACACCAATGCGAAGACGGCAAAAGATATGCTTATGTGTCTGTCTGATTTTTTAAGGGTAAAATACCGGTTTGATTACAGAACCTATACCCTGTATCAGTTAAGAGAGGAACTGGATCTGGTAAATGCTTATGTGGAACTGGAAAATGTGAGAATGAATGGTGCATTAAAGCTTGAGATTGATGCACCTGATGAGCTTCGGACAAACAAGATTCTTCCCCTTACCCTTCAGCCCCTTGTGGAAAACTGTATTAAGCACGGATATGATTCCCGTGAGCTTCATATCCGGATCGGGGTCATGGAGAAAGGAGAGATGCTGCTGATCAGCGTAGAGGATAACGGCAGGGGAATCAGACCGGAAATTCTTGAAACTATTGGCAGGAGTGATGCTTCAAAAAGAGGAGTTGGAATCAGCAATATCAATTACAGACTTAAAATATGTTTTCAAAGCCAGCTGGTCATTGAAAGCCAGTGGTCAAAAGGAACAAAGATCAGTTTTCAGATACCGAAGAGGGGGTAATATGCAGGTATGCAGGTTGTAGTCATTGATGATGAGAAAAATTCAATTGAATATCTTACGGAACTGCTGAAGAAAAAGGATGAATTTTCTTTGGCAGCGGCCTTTTCCGATTCCAGAGAGGGGCTGGCGTATTTACTGAAGAACCCATGCGACCTGTTATTTTTGGATATTGATATGCCGGGAATTAATGGAATGTACATTGCTGAGCAGATCAGCAGCCTTCATCCACAAACGAAGATCTGCTTTGTAACTGCGTATAATGGTTATGCAGCAAAGGCATTTGAACTGAATGCAGTTGATTATTTATTAAAACCCTACACAGAAGAACGGTTTTATAAGTGTCTGAATAAATTAAAGAATACCACAGCCGGACAGGAGGTATACCAGGAGATCAGCGGGCAGTATGAATATAACTTGGACATGATCTGCGGGTATAACGACGAAGATATTGTTCTTATACCGGCGGCTGATATATTTTATATAGAAGCATTACAGGGGGTTTGTATGATACATACCAGGGATCACGTATTCCGCGGTAATAAAACGCTGAATTTTTATGAGGAAAAGCTGAAGAAAAATTCATTTTTCCGGACTCATAAGTGTTACCTGGCTAATCTCGCCAGAGCAGACCGGTTTCGGCCGCGAATTAATTATACCTATGATATGTATTTTAAGGATATTTCCGATGTGATACTGGTAAGCCGGAATAAGGTAAAGGAACTGAAACAATATTTCAATTAATTCAGGAGGATGAAATGATGAGTGAAAAAGTCAGGGTAAGTGAACTAAAGGCAGGAGATATCCTTTTACTGGAGCCCAGCGAAGACAAGATATCAAAGATCATAGCGTGGGTCACAAAATCTGAAGTAAGCCATACCGCTTTAAGCTGCGGGCCTGCCAAGCCGACAGGGACTGTGATTGAGGAAACGCCGCCCAATGCAGTCGAGGACACCATCCTTACCAGAACAGCAAGGACAGCCTATGTGATGCGGTTAAATCCGGGAAATAACGACTGTCAGCCGGTTATGAACATTGCGGCCCGGTATGTCAGAGAGAAGCTGCCTTATGCCCATGCCCAGCTTCCGTTTATCGGCCTGTATTGCATTACCAGTAACATACTGGGTGATACGGGGATTCAGGGCCTTGTAACAAAGATTGTGAAACTTTCCATGGGGATTTTAATGGAGCTGGAAGATGCGGTGATTTATAAGGGCAGAGAAGCCATGATGTGCTCCCAGTTTGCTTATCATTGCTATAAGGAAGCGGGAGAGAGTTATGAGATTCATTTAAATAATAATACAGGCTTCCCTGTGATTGATAAGATCATTGAAATCATTCAGAGGGATCCTTCCGGTTATAACAGCCGGATATTCTCTGCAATTGGGGAAAACAGCCCTGTAACGGATGAGAATGTGGATGAAGCAGTCAATGAATTATATGAGGCGCTGAGTGAGAATCAGGCTGGCACACGGCTTTCTGTATCGCCTGATTTGCCGGATGACCTTATTATAGAAGTAACCCGTTTCTGCATCCAGTTCGTTAAGACATTTTCCAGGGGAGCAGACTGTAATCAGGAGGATGCTGTCTACTATTTAGACAGACTTAAGGATATGTATGAATACTTCATCTCCCCAGGAGACCTGTTGAAGAACACCCTTAATTTAACCTGTATCGGTACGGTTGATTATGAAGGTTGAAGAATTTTATTAACCATTGATCCCGCAGATTAACAGGTTATGCTGTTTTTTTGCATCTTAGGGATATCCTGCCTGCAATGAATAAAATACCGGTATAATGTAGCCAGCTGGAGAATACAGACCAGCTGGCTTTTTTGGCGCAATAACGGCCGGAAACTGTTTTTTAAGGAAGGCGGGGAATTAGATGGATTATGCAAAAACAAAACAGTGGCTGGATGATCATGGAGTCATTCTGGAGGAAAGCTTCTATACAGCATTAAATAATCTTGCTAAAGACTACAAAAAGACAAATGACTTAAGGCTTCTGGAAGACGTGTATCAGAAACTGGGGGTAAATAAACAGGCTGTTTCCTGGTGGAAAAATCACCCGTACAGCACTCAGACAAGAGAATCCAAGAAGCAGGTGATTGCCTCCTGTGCGAAAATATTTCATTTAAATTCAGAGGAATCCGAGCTTCTGGCCAATAAGGCGGGGCTCTCTCTTTCCGGTGAGCATGATTTTTGCGGATATTTCAGACAGTTTCTAAATGGCGGCAGAGGAAGAGGCAAATCCATCTGCGAAGCAGCCAATGTCAGCGAGCGGATGTTTCAATACATTAAGAGTCAGAAAAGGCCGTCAAAGGAAACATTGCTGGCAATTGCCATTTCTCTTGGACTTGGAATTGACGAAATACAGCTTTTACTGAAAAAAGCCGGGTATGCGTTATCCGCTTCTCTTCCCAATGATGCAGTTGTATGCTGGTTTCTTTCCGGTGAAAGAAAAACAGACGGAACGGTTCCGGTTCTGTTTTATATCAATGAAGTGCTTGATGAGCTGAGACTTCCTCTTCTGATGACACGGTTGAAAAGCTCATAATAAATGTATTTTACCTAAAATAAATAGATTTTATGAAAGCCGGATCTGGAGCAGCCGGCTTTTTGAGGTTGCACTGGTAATAAATAGATATATGTCCTCTTAATTGTCAAAAATCTGACGAGAATAAAAAACATTAAGATAAATTATAATAATTATTGTAAAATCTATTATAATTAATATCAATTATGTCGACAATATAAGGTATGAACAAATCGCACATCTAGTGCCAGCTTTTTTTTGCTATGGCATATGTAGTACTTTAACTAAAAAATCCCCTGATAAATTGATCAAATTGACTAAAATAATGTAAAAAATGTCGAATAATGCGATAAAATTTACTTTTCAAACACTTAGAAAGGACTTATATTGAATAAAGAAAAGCAGAAAAAGGAGGGGGTATCTATATGACAGATGCTGAGAAACTGCGGATTGTACAGATGGAGAATGAGAAGCTGATGGAAGAAAATTCGAGACTCCATAAAGTGATTGAAAGGTTGAATCAGACGCTGAACAGATTGATCGGACGTTACATAAGTACTGATAAAATCGCCTGACAGGGGATGGGTAAGGAGTGCAGGGGGGCACTCCCGGAATGTCCCTGTCAGGGATCAATCCCCTTTTGGGATTCTTCCTGGTCACTTAAATTTAATCCCTTGTTTTTACGTACCATTTCCCAGATTGTCTGGTGCATCCATTCAATGGTTTTATTCAGTTTTTCATTTTCAATCTCCAGTTCGGTAATGCGGTCTCCCATTCGGGCAATGATTTCCCGGTTATTATTCACCTTATGAGGTACCAGCAGGCGCTTTACATAGGGAGACGATGAGGCAATGATTTGGGAGGATAGCAGTTCGTCCCTTTCTTCACAGGGCAAATCCATGAAAGCCTGATAGCTGATGGACAACGCAAGCATGTCCACCTTGCACTTTGGGCATACCGCATTCCTCTCCAGCTGATAATAACCATAATACCCGCATTTGGAACAATAGTACACGGACAGTTCTCTCATTGGTCTCCTCCTTTTTTTATTAGTGTATGAACATTCTACTCCTATATATATAACGTTTAATCGACAAAAATATAACGCGAAAACACTGAAATCGATAAAAAAATTTCTATTTTAGCATTTTGTACTGATATTACAGATACAATTGTTCAAAACAAATAAAAGCCCGCTGCTGATACGCCGCGGGCTTTTTGGCAATTGAACGGATGTTTCATTTATAAAGGTAATCTATTTACTGAATAATACCATTTACATCTACAACGTAAACTTTTTCGTTGGTGTCTTTGAAATCTCTGAAGCCTGCGCCAAGCTCTGGTTTTGCTGTGGACTTGGATGTGGAAGAAGCTTTCTGAAGAACACCATTGGTATTCACAAGATAGTTCTTGCCGTTAAGAGCGAATGGAGCAACTCTTAAATCCGCATCTGCTTCTTTTCTTAAACCATACTCGTAAAGAGTATCGTCAAGAATACCGTGGAAGCCCTGACCTTTCTTGCTTCCTGAAGTTACAAAGTACCAGATCTGGTTCTCGCCTAAATCTTCGTCATAGATGGACTGTTTTCCAGTGTTGATCGCGCCGCTTTCTGCGAAATAGAAGTTTGCAGTATTTCCGTCTTCCAGAGTAACAACCTTAAGTCCGGTCTGCATTTCACCTTTTGTATTAAATCCATATTTCTGGGAGTTTACAGTGAATAATTGAATACCCTTTTTCGCAAAGTAAGGAGCACCGTTTTTGAAGAAGAACCAGTGCTGTTCGCCTTCTGCGCTGATGCCTTCGATGCCTTCGATTTCTCTCCAGCCATCAACTCTTGCACCGCTCTCATCATAGTACTGATAGCCTGCTGCGGAAGTATTGTTGTCAGTATTTTCGGCCGCTTCTGAAGGAGTTGCTGTTACAGGAAGTTTGTACCAGCCGGTCTGCATTTCACCATTTACAAAGGTGTAATAGGAACCGTTAATTTTTTTGTCTACCTGATCTTTTACCATGATACCGTCTTTGTCAAAATAGTACCATGCACGTGGATGCTCGGAATCTTCTTTTGCACTGTCAAGCTCAAACCAGCCTGTTTTCTGTGCTCCGTCGTTTTCGCCACCCAGGTAATAAGTAGAACCTGCGATTTCTACTTTGCCAGTGAGCATCTGACCCTGTTCGTCAAAGTAGTACCAGCTGTTGTTAATCTTCTGCCATTTGGAAACTACGGCTTTTCCGTCTTTTCCGTAATAATGCCAGTAGTTTTCAGGCGAGTCAGGGGAGTCCCAGTAGCTGTCATTGGTAACAGAGATCCAGTAATTAGATACTCTTTTACCGCTCTCATCTACATAGTACTCATCAATTTCCTCGCTGGTAGCGATTTCGCCATCCTCGTTTAAGTAGTACCAGTCTTCTCCGTACTTCTTCCAGGAATCAGTGGCGAAGTAATCACCCTCCTCATAAAATCTCCATGTACCGTTTTCTTCTACCCAGCCAGTTGCCTTGGCATAGACAGTAGAGGCTGTGTTAAAAGATCCCAGTTGTGGGGCTGCAGCAGTTAAAATACCGGCAGCGGATAATACAGCCATCAATTTGATTTGCTTTTTCATAAATATGTTCTCTCCTTTTTTGCAGTAAGTTTTATCGTGGCCGAAAATCCATAGTTGCATTACTCTGCGATTATAACGTAAACAAAAGGGAGAAAGAAAGTGTGGTTTGATGGCAGATATGGAAGGAGCTAACAGAACAGGAGAAAAGTTGAGGATACGCAGGGGTTCCCCAGTCTGTATGGTGCCGCCCCAGTGCAGGGAATTCGGGCAGTTGTAAGGAAAACGAGGCTGGGACGGAGAAGAAACGGAAGAAAAATGGAAATGCAGGAAGCATTTAGAAAGTAAGAAAACTTTAATAGGAAAATAAAGTGGTGTGTGGTATAATCACAGTCAGATAATTACCATTCCTTAATAAAGGAGAAAATAACATGAGAACGAAAGTATCCAATTATATAGCCCGGAGTCTGGTGGAGCTTGGAATCACCCAGGTGTTTACCGTAACAGGAGGAGGTGCCATGCATTTAAACGATGCATTGGGACATCAGGAAGGGCTTAACTGTCTCTATAACCATCATGAGCAGGCATGTGCCATTGCTGCCGAATCCTACGCCAGAATCAGGGGACAGATTGCTGCTGTATGCGTGACCACAGGCCCGGGGGGTACCAATGCCATAACCGGAGTTTTAGGCGGATGGCTGGATTCCATTCCCATGCTGATTCTGTCAGGACAGGTCCGCTATGATACCACAGCCAGATGGTCCGGCGTAGGAATCCGTGCCATGGGAGATCAGGAATTTGATATTACAAAAGCAATTGACTGCATGACCAAGTACAGCGAGATGGTGATTGATCCCATGAGGATCCGCTACTGCCTGGAAAAGGCAGTCTATCTGGCGTATTCCGGCCGCCCCGGACCTGTATGGCTGGACATTCCCTTAAACGTGCAGGGCGCTTTTGTGGAAACCGGTGATTTAATCGGATTTAATCCGGAGGATTACGAGCAGGGGGGAGACGGATGGGCTTCTGTATGTGAAGCAAAGATCTCTGAGGATGAGAACGGGTATGGAGAGAAACGTCAGACACTGCCTCCAAAGCCCGATCAGGATGCTGTCCGTGACGTCCTTTTAAAGATCAAAGAAGCATCACGCCCTGTAATTAATGCAGGCAATGGAATCCGCATCGGACAGGCTCATGAGGCGTTTCTTCGTGTGGCAGAGAAGCTGGGAGTTCCTGTTGTGACGGGCTGGAACAGCCAGGACTGTATTTATGATACCCATCCTCTTTATACAGGAAGAGGAGGCGGAATGGGAGACCGTCCCGGTAATTTCGCCATACAGAACAGCGACCTGGTGCTTTCACTTGCCAGTCGTTTAAGCATCCGCCAGGTTGGATATAACTATGACACCTGGGCCAGAGAAGCTTATGTTATTGTCAATGACATTGATTCTGAGGAATTAAAGAAACCGTCTGTCCATGCAGATATGCGGATTCATGCAGATATTAAAGAACTGCTGGCGGTGATGGAAGATCTTCTGGATCAGGAATTTAAGGCGACTGGGAAAGATCCGCTTTTTAAGGGCGGGAAGGGAATTGACTCACTTACCTGGAATGAGACCTGCCGTATGTGGAAAGAGACGTATCCGGTGGTGCTTCCAAAGCATTACAGCCAGGAAGAAGAGAAGGAAGTCAACATCTATGCATTTATTAAGGAGCTCAGCTCCCGTCTTCCGGAAAACCAGATTACTGTGGTTGGCAACGGATCGGCCTGTGTTGTGGGCGGACATGCTTATGTGATCAAGCCCGGCCAGCGTTTTATCACCAATTCTGCGGTGGCCTCCATGGGATATGACCTGCCGGCAGCCATCGGCATTGCAAAGGCTGATCCGGGAGAGGACATTATTCTTGTGACCGGGGATGGAAGCATACAGATGAACCTGCAGGAACTGCAGACGATTATACACCACCGCCTTCCCATTAAGATATTCGTAATAAATAACGGCGGTTATCATTCCATCCGGCAGACCCAGAAGAATTATTTTGGGGAGCCGTTGGTGGGAATCGGAGATGACAGCGGGGATTTAAGCTTCCCTGATATGATGAAGCTCTCCGGTGCATACGGATACCCCTATGTCTGCGCCCGTCACAACGGTGAGATCGATCAGGCGCTTCGTGATACCTTATCTCTTGACGGACCGGTGATTTGTGAAGTATTTGTCAGCAGAGATCAGAATTTTGAGCCGAAGTCAGCGGCCAAGCGTCTCCCGGACGGAACCATGGTTTCTCCTCCATTAGAGGATTTATCCCCGTTCCTGTCTGAGGAAGAGATGAACCGCAATATGATCATTCCCCGAATCAGGGACTAGACTACAGGACAGGGAGGAAATACGGTGAATGTTGTTGTAACAGGAGCGACCAGCTTCCTGGGAAGAGCTGTGGCGGACCGCCTTTTAAAACAGGGCAGCAGGGTATATGCAGTGGTCCGTCCCGGTTCGGAGAATATGAGATACCTTCCGGCAGAACAAAAGGGACTTCACGTAATAGAACGGGAGCTTGGGGAGCTTGATACGCTGGATCAGGTAATTGACGGACCCTGCCAGGCATTTTATCACTTTGGCTGGGATGGTTCAGGCAGCGAGAACCGTATGAAACGGGAAGTCCAGCAAAAGAATGTCAGGGACTCTTTGAAGGCTTTGGAAGGGGCCGGACGTTTAGGCTGCAGCCGTTTTCTCTTCAGCGGTTCCCAGGCGGAATACGGAATTCACGCAGGACCGCTTACTGAGGAGACCGTATGCAGTCCTGTCTCTGAATATGGAAAGGCGAAACTGGATTTTTTAAATCAGGCGGCAGAAAAGACGGACCAGTGGAGACAGGAAGGGATTTTTTCCATGGAGTATATTCACGCAAGGATTTTCAGCGTGTACGGACCGGGAGACCATCCATGGTCTCTGGTGGAAAGCTGCTTACGGGCATTTGGCAGGGGAGAATACATATCCCTGGGGGAATGTACACAAATGTGGAATTTTTTATATCTGGAGGATTGTGTCCGGGCACTGATGCTTTTAATGGAACGGGAAAAAGAATCGGTTTCCGGAATTTATAATGTGGCAGCGCCGGAAAGCGAAACAAAGCCGCTGCGGGAATACATTCGGCTCATGTATGAAACCATGGGATATCATGGCAGCTACAGTTATGGAAGAAGACGGCCCAATGCGGAAGGTCTTGCAAATCTGATTCCGGATATAAAAAAGCTGGAAAAAGAGACCGGTTTTTCTCCCCTTGTGAACTTTTCTGAGGGAGTTAAGAAAACCTGCGGATATTAAAAAGGATTGACATGGAGGAAAATTTGTGGTATGAGAGATAGGATTTGTATTGTGTGCGGGCAGGCACTTGACGGGGAACCTTTACTGACACTGGATCATATGCCCGCCTCCGCCCAGGATATTCCGGGCCGGGAGGATCTGGCAGATGACAGGGGAATCAGTTTAAATCTGCACCAGTGCAGCTGCTGCGGTCTGGTTCAGTTTGATTGTGAGCCAGTGCCATATTATAAGGACGTAATCCGGTCCGGCGGATTTACCACCACCATGGTGGAATTAAGAAAACGCCAGTACCGGCATTTTATTGAATCCTGCCATCTGGAAGGGAAGAAACTCATTGAGGCTGGCTGCGGCCAGGGAGAATTCCTTTCAGTACTTACCGGATTCCCGGTTATTGCCTGCGGAATTGAGCACCGTGAGAGCCTGGTTTTACTAGGAAAAGAAAAAGGGCTGAATGTCTGGAGGCAGTTTGCCGGGGAGGGCGAGGTTCTTGTATCCCCCGATGGCAGCATGAGCGGTCCCTACGATGGATTTTTATCCTTTAACTATCTGGAACACCAGCCGGACCCTGTTGGGATGCTTCGCTGCATTGCAGAGAATTTAACGGATGAGGGCGTGGGTTTAATTACCGTGCCAAGTCTTGAATATATCTTGAAGTATGACGGCTACTACGAACTGATCCGGGATCATATTGCTTATTATACCTTTGATACGCTGCGTTTTGCAGCGGATCAGGCTGGTTTTGAAGTGATTGAGGAAGAGATGGTAAACCGGGATACGCTCTCGGTGATTGTCAGAAAGAAGAAAACCTTAAAAGAAAGGCCGTCCGGGGATAGTTCCGGCAGACTGGATGTCTCCGGTCTGGTACAAAGCCGTGTGATCATTGGCGATGAGCTGAAACGTCTGATCCGTGAATTAGAGTCAGAAGGAAAGAGCCTTGGAATCTGGGGAGCAAGCCATCAGGGCTTTACCCTCGCATCCACAACTGTAATCGGGGATTTTGCCAGATACATCATTGATTCAGCTCCCTTTAAACAGGGCAGATATGCACCTGCCTCCCACTTGCCCATTGTGGCACCGGACCATTTCCTTAAGGATCCGGTAGATGCCATTTTAATCGTGGCTCCGGGCTATACAGAGGAGATCGCTAAGTCCATCGTGGAAAAATTTGGCCGGAATGTGGAGATTCTGGCGTTGAAATCCAATCATTTGGAAAGGATATAAGAAAAAAGTATGAAAGCATTTGTATTAATTGAACCGGGAAAAGTTGGCTGGCATGATGCGCCGGAGCCGGAGCTTACACCTTACGGAGCGATTCTGCGCCCTGTTGCAGTGGCGCCCTGCTCCTCTGATGTTCATACCGTTTACGGAGGGGGATCTAGAAAAGCGCCCAATCTTATATTAGGCCATGAATGTGTGGCGGAGATTTTACAGACCGGTGAATTGGTGAAAGATTTTAAGCCTGGAGAGGTTGTTGCAGTTCCTGCCATCACCCCGGACTGGAGGGCTATGGGGATTCAGGAAGGAAATTATAAGCACGCATCGGCTCCATTTTCCGGACATCAGCTGGGCAGATCCATACCCGGCGTATTTGCTGAAAAATTCCTGATTCCTGATGCGGATACCACTCTTGCAAAGATTCCTGAGGGAGTTACACTGGAACAGGCTCTTATGTGTGTGGATGTGGTCACTACCGGTTTTACCGGGGCGGAATATGCAGACATACAGTTTGGAGACACAGTCGTGGTTATGGGAATCGGTCCCATCGGCCTGATGGCAGTTGAAGGTGCCAGACATCTGGGGGCGGCCCGCATCATTGCAGTAGGTACCAGGCCTGTATGCACCAGTCTTGCCATGGAGTTTGGGGCGACGGAGGTCTTAAGCTATAAAAACGGCAGTATCGTGGATCAGGTGATGGAACGGACCGGCGGTCTGGGAGCCGATGGCGTCATCATCTGCGGAGGCGGTGACGAAGTATTTACCCAGGCGGTTGATATGGCAAGATATGGAATCGGAACCATTTCCAATGTCAATTATTTTGGCGGCACCGGAAATCTTGCTTTCCCCAAATTTTCGGGCGGCAGGGGAATGGGTGGGAAGACCATTCATACGGAGCTGGCAAAAGGCGGGAGAGTGAGAATTGAACGCCTCTTAAAGATGATTCAGTACGGCAGAATTAACCCCCAGAAGCTGGTGACCCATCACCTGTATGGACTGGATGAAGTGGAGACTGCGCTCCGGCTGATGAAAGAAAAACCTGCAGATTTAGTAAAAGTGATGGTGCGGACAGATGGGAAGTGAACACATGAAAACAATTAGCATTGTAGTTCCCTGCTATAATGAGGAAGAAAACGTAGAGGCCATGTATCAGGCGATTACAGGTGTTTTTAAAAGGGAATTAAATCAATACGGTTATGAACTGATTTTTATTGATAATGATTCTTCTGACAGAACCAGGGATTTAATCCGCAGTTTATGTTCAAAGGATAAAGGGGTAAAGGGAATTTTAAATGCGAAAAATTTCGGGCAGTTCAATTCTCCATACTACGCCATGCTCCAGTCAGACGGCGACTGTACGATTTTAATGGCTGCAGATTTCCAGGACCCGGTGGAGATGATTCCCAGATACGTAAAGGAATGGGAAGACGGTTACAAAATTGTGATTGGTATCAAGAAGTCCAGCAAAGAGAGCAGGATCATGTACTGGCTGAGAAGCTGTTACTATAAGATGATTAAAAAACTCTCGGATGTGGAGCAGATTGAGCATTTTACGGGATTCGGACTCTATGACAAATCATTTATTAAGGTTTTAAGGCAGCTTGATGATCCGACACCTTTCCTCAGGGGAATTGTGGCAGAGCTTGGTTTCAGAAGAAAAGAGATTCCTTATGAACAGCCCAAACGGCGGGCTGGGAAAACCAGCAATAATTTCTACAGGCTCTATGATGCGGCGATGTTAAGCATTACTTCCTACACAAAGGTCGGACTTCGCCTGGCAACCATTTTTGGAAGTATCTGCTCCTTTGCCAGCATGGCGGTGGGCCTGATTTATCTGATCTTAAAGCTGATCTACTGGGACCGTTTCCCAGCCGGGATGGCACCTCTCCTCATTGGCATGTGCTTTCTGGGATCAGTTCAGATCTTCTTTATCGGTCTTGTGGGGGAGTACATTCTTTCCATCAATGCCCGCATTATGAAACGTCCTCTTGTTATTGAGGAAGAGCGGATTAATTTCACATGCGGCACACAGGAAGATACAGATGAGGATCTGCTTCTTATGGCAGCCTCCATGGAGGATGGGAATCAGAGATGAAATATAAGATAGATGTAGCGCGGATCCGTGACAATACCATCGTATTAAATGGCTGGGTAATCGGAAAAACTCCGGATGAACCAGTGGAATTTAAGGTGCTTGATGAACAGGGAAATCCTGTGGAATTCAAATACGTACCGGTGCGCAGAGATGATGTAAGCCAGATTTATTTTAAGAAAACGGTTGAAAAGGACCTGGGTTTTGATATCCGGATTCCTTATGTCCGGGACAGCAGAAAAGACCGGACTTTGGTGATACAGTGTGATAATAAGTCAGTACAGGTAAAGCTGAATGCGGATATCATAGAAAAGCAGAACAGTTCAGCCCATAAAAAAACGGCTAAATTAAAGAGCATGATGAATAAGCAGACACTGCAGTCTGCCATGGATTTCCTCATGGAAAATGGTCTGAAAGCCTTTGTGATCAAATCCAGACATAAGCTTCAGGGAATTGACAGTGATTACGATTATCCGGAATGGGTATCTCTTACGAGAACAACGGAGGAGGAACTGGCACAGCAGAGACAGGTTGTGTTTGATTATATGCCAAGACTTTCTGTTGTCATACCCGCCTATAAGACACCGGAACGTTTCCTTTCCGCCATGCTTGATTCACTCCTTGCCCAGACTTACACAAACTGGGAGGTCTGTGTGGCTGACGGAAGCCCCAGGGGAGAAGGGGTGGAACGGGTGCTTAAGCGCTACGCCATGAAGGATGAGAGATTCCGTTACGTGATACTGGGAGAGAACAAAGGAATTTCCGGCAATACCAACGCTGCCATTGAGATGGCCACAGGTGATTTTATTGTTCTTGCAGATCATGACGATACGCTGGCACCGGATGCATTGTTTGAATGTGTAAAGGCCATTAACAAAGATCCTGAGATTGATGTGGTTTATACGGATGAGGATAAGCTTGATATCGACGGAGGGGAATTGTTTGAGCCTCACTTTAAACCTGACTTCAGTCCGGATTTGTTAACCAGTGTTAACTATATCTGCCATTTGTTTGTGGTAAATCATGAACTGCTTCTGGAAGTGGGATTATTTAAAGAGGAGTTTGACGGAGCCCAGGATTATGATTTCATTCTGCGCTGTACGGAAAAGGCCAGAAAGATCTGTCATATTCCAAAGGCACTTTACCACTGGCGCTGCCATCAGGATTCCACAGCAAGTAATCCGGAAAGCAAGCTGTATGCTTTTGAGGCAGGTGCGAGAGCCGTCAAAGCTCACTATGACCGGCTGGGAATCCGGGCGAAGTCCGTGGAAAAGGGCGTTGATTACGGCATCTACCACACCACATTTGAGATAACCGGAGATCCTCTGGTATCCGTCATTATTCCCAACAAGGATCACAGTGCAGATCTGGATTTATGCATGCGCTCCCTGATTGAGAAATCCACTTATAAGAACCTGGAGTTCATTGTTGTGGAGAATAACAGCACGGATCCGGTTACATTTGACTATTATGAGAAAATTCAGAAAGAATTTGAGTTTGTCCATGTTGTAACATGGGAGAGAGAATTCAATTATTCTGCCATCAATAATTTTGGCGTTTCATTTGCAAAGGGAGAGTACCTTCTGTTTTTAAATAACGATACAGAACTGATTAATCCGGAAAGCATACATGAGATGCTGGGATTCTGCCAGAGAGATGATGTGGGAATCACCGGAGTCCGGCTTCTGTACTCGGATGATACCATTCAGCATGCCGGAGTGGTTGTCGGTTTCGGAGGAATTGCAGGCCATACCTTTATAGGTCTCCATAAGGCGGAAAGCAGCTATTTTAACCAGGCTATGTGCGCAAGGAATTACAGTGCCGTTACTGCGGCCTGTATGATGAGCAAACGGTCCCTGTTTGATAAGGTGGGAGGATTTTCCGAAGATCTGGCAGTTGCTTTCAATGACATTGATTACTGTATGAAGATCCGTTCCTTAAATAAGCTGGTGGTTTATGCGCCCTATGCCCTTTTTTACCATTATGAGTCAAAGTCCAGAGGGCTTGAGGACACGCCGGAAAAGGTGGAACGCTTCAACCGGGAGATCCGGAAGTTTTCAGAAAAATGGCCGGAAATACTACGGGACGGCGATCCCTACTATAACCCCAATTTAACTCTCCGCAAATCCAATTTTGCATTAAGAGATTTAAAGAAAGAGAAAATAGGGGAACCCTATCAGTTAGAGGTTTAAGATGCGAAAGAAAGTAACAATCATTATTCCCAATTATAACGGATTAAAATTTATGGAACCCTGTTTTAAGGCCTTAAGAGCTCAAAGTGATCAGAACTTTGAGCTTCTTGTGGTGGATAACGGTTCTTCTGACGGAAGCGTTGAATGGCTGAAAGACCATCAGATCCCATCCATATTTTTAGAAGAAAATACAGGATTTTCCGGTGCTGTTAATGTTGGAATCCGGGAATCTGTAACCCCCTATGTCATTCTTTTAAACAATGATACGGAGCCGGATCCGGATTACGTCAGGGAGATGGTAAAGGCCATCGAGCGTTCTCCGAAGATTTTCTCCGTCAGCAGTAAGATGATTCAGCTTTACCACAAAGATCTCATGGATGATGCAGGAGATATGTACAGCGTACTGGGCTGGGCCTATCAAAGGGGAGTGGGACAGAAAAGCAGCGGCTATAAAAAAGCCTGCCGGGTGTTCTCTGCCTGCGCCGGTGCTGCCATCTACCGGAGAGAGGTATTTGACAAAATCGGAGGCTTTGACGAGGATCATTTCGCATATCTGGAGGACATTGATGTGGGATACCGGGCTAAGATATGTGGCTATGAGAACTGGTACTGTCCCAAAGCCGTGGTTTATCATGTGGGAAGCGGAACCAGCGGTTCCAAATATAACTCCTTTAAAGTAAAGCTGGCTGCAAGAAACAATCTTTATTTAAACTATAAGAATATGCCTCTGCTTCAGCTTTTATTTAACTTACTTCCCATTTTGGCGGGAATGGCAGTAAAATATTTGTTTTTCCGGCGTATTGGCTTTGCCTCTGATTATGTGGAAGGGGTAAAGGAAGGAATCAGCACTCTGAAAAAAACAAAAAAAGTCAGGTTTCAAATGTCCCGGCTTGGAAATTATATAAGAATTGAGGGAGAGCTGATTTTCGGTACATTTCTCTATGTATGGGAATTTATGAACAGAAAACTAAAAATTGACAGGTCAATTTAAGAATAATTTAATGGCATCATATTGACATATCATGTATAATAAACGGGAAATTATCATGGAAGAGTATGTAGTCATGCAAGTAGGAAGGTTTTGCTGCTATGATTAAAGATAATCAAAAAAAATTTAACGGGTTTCATGTAGCACTGGATGGACTGGTCATTATTCTGTCGTATGTGATTGCCTGGCTTCTTCTTTTACTGGGCAACCGGATATTCAGTCCCTATAAGCAGGTTTTGCCACCACAGTACTATTTTGCGGCGCTTCTCCTGATTTTGCCGACCTATCTGCTCCTCTACGGCATTTTCCAGCTGTATGCACCGAAACGGGTTCAGGAAAGGCGATACGAGTTCACCAATATTTTAAAGGCCAATTTACTGGGGCTTCTGCTCTTTACCCTCAGTCTGTTTCTGGTTAAGAAGAATCCGTATTTCAGTGAGTTCTCAACCCGAATGGTATTCTATTTCTTTGCTGTCAATGTTATTTTAGAGACTGCGGAGAGAAATTTAATCCGAATGATGCTTCACTCCATGCGGACCAAGGGATACAATCAGAAGCATATACTTCTGCTGGGGTACAGCCGTGCGGCGGAAGGCTTTATTGACCGGGTTCGTATGAATCCCGAGTGGGGTTATCAGATCAAGGGAATTCTTGACAACAACAAAGAATGGGGTGCTGAGTATAAAGGGATTCATGTCATTGGAAAAGTGAGTGACTTAGATGAAATACTTGCCCTTAATTCCCTTGACGAGATTGCCATAACCTTAAGCATCAGCGAATATGCGGATTTAGAGCGGATTGTGGCATCCTGTGAAAAATCAGGTGTTCACACCAAATTTATACCTGACTATAATAATATGATTCCTACCAGACCTTACATTGAAGATCTGCAGGGGCTTCCTGTGGTCAATATCAGGCGCGTGCCGCTGACAGATCCGGTGAATGCCATGTTAAAAAGGGCTGTAGACATATTTGGAGCGGCCTTTGCTCTGGCTGTATTTTCTCCGGTAATGCTTCTTACTGCCATATTAATCAAGCTTACTGCTCCCGGTCCCCTGATCTATAAGCAGGAGAGGGTAGGGCTTCACAACCGGTCATTTCCTATGTATAAATTCCGGTCCATGGTGGTACAGGCTCCTTCGGAAGAAAAAACAAAATGGACAACAAAGCACGATTCCAGAGTTACACCGGTGGGGCGTTTTATCAGAAAGACAAGCATTGATGAGATGCCGCAGTTTTTTAATGTGTTAAGGGGAGACATGAGTCTGGTGGGTCCCAGACCGGAACGCCCTCTTTTCGTAGAAAAATTTAAAGAAGAAATACCCCGCTATATGATCAAGCATCAGGTACGTCCCGGAATCACAGGCTGGGCACAGGTAAACGGACTTCGGGGAGACACTTCCATTACAAAACGAATTGAACATGATCTGTATTATATAGAGAACTGGACACTTGGATTTGATATTAAAATATTGTTCCTTACCATGTTCAAAGGGTTTATTAATAAAAATGCGTACTGATATCGGATACGACACAATTAGGATGAGGATAAGTAAATGAGAAATGAATTTGATGATGAATTAAACCGTGAAAATACCCGAAAGGAAAGGCGCGGTTCTGATTCGAAGCCAGATTCTGCTGGCAGCAGCGGGCAGGCAGGCAAAGATCCAAAAAGGTCTGTAAACGAAGGCGAAAGCCGGACTTACAGAAGGCGGCCGTCAGTGGAAGGTAACGGGCAGTCCATGTTTAAAGGACAATCATCAGCAGGAAAGCAGCCTTCATCGGCGGATGCAGCACGCAGACAGCCGGAAACTGGCAGCAGACAGGCACAAAGCGGTGCCAGACGTCCTGAGACAGGTGCAGCGCGGCCGGAAAGCGGTGCCAGACGGCCGGAAACTGGCAGCAGACAGCCGGAGGAAAATAGAGCAAGAGCTCCAAAGAAAGATCAGATCGTGATAGGAGACGGCGCTTCCAGACAGCAGCCACGAATTTCTCCACAGGAAAAGGCCGCTGCTGCCAGCCGTATGGCAGTTCATACAGAAAAAAAGAGACGAATCCGTAAATTCATAATCCTTGCGGTTGCGGAAATTTTTACACTGGCACTTATTTTCTCCTATGCTTATGTGGCCAGAATTATGGGCTCTATTCAGAAACCCGATAATTTTAATGCCAATCAGGTGCGTAATGAAGTAATGTCTCCGGAACAGAAGAAGCATATGACCGGATACCGGACCATTGCTGTATTTGGCGTAGACAGCCGTGACGGCAATGTAAATAAAGGAACCAATGCCGATGTTATTATGCTCTGCAATATAAACAGAGGTACTGGGGAAATAAAAATTGTATCCGTTTTCCGTGATACATATCTGAATATAAATGAAGGAAGTACTTATAATAAAATCAATGCTGCCTATGCAAACGGCGGAGCCGCCCAGGCCCTTGCCGCTCTTAATAAAAACCTGGATCTGGATGTCACCGAATACGTGACATTTAACTGGAAGTCTGTTGCAGATGGAATCAATATGCTGGGAGGCGTTGACATTGATATCAGCAAGGCAGAATTCCGCTATATAAACTCCTTTATTACAGAGACTGTGGAAAAAACCGGTGTTCCTTCCGTTCATTTAAAATCAGCAGGTATGAATCATCTGGACGGCGTTCAGGCTGTGGCCTATGCCAGACTCAGAAAGATGGATACGGATTATGCAAGAACAGAGCGTCAGCGCCTTGTGATTCAGAAAGCCTTTGATAAAGCAAAGAAAGCTGATCTTGGGCTTTTAAACAGAATACTTCTTATGGAGGTAGATCAGATTGGTTCAAATTTAACGTTCAGTGATTTTACAGAACTGCTTCTTGATATCGGTAAATACCACATTGGTGAAACAGGAGGATTTCCATTCGCCCGCGGTGACATGAAAGTCGGTAAAAAGGGAGACTGCGTTATTCCCCAGACACTGGAGACCAACGTAGCACAGCTTCATAAATTCCTTTTTGATAAGGACAGCTATGAGCCATCTGATATGGTAAAAAAGATCAGTGCCAAGATCGCAGCTGATTCCGGCATGTATAAGCAGGGAACCAGCATCGATCATGTGCCTACCGACGAAGGACTGGACGATGACAGGACGAAACCGGCCGTAAAGGAAACGAAGGCTACAGAGGCAGAAGAGACCTCCGGTACGGAGGAAACGATTGAAGCTACTGATGAGTTTGGAAATCCCGTAAAGACAACGCAATCCCCGGAAAACGTCACAGGCCCTACCAAAGAAACCAAGCCTTCCGAAACTACCAAAGGTACCGGAAAGCCGGGAGAGACGAAACCAACTACTTCCGGCACCAGTGAGACCACTACCGCTGCTCCGGGACCCGGAACCAGCGGAACTACCAAGCCGGGAACTGACGAAGAGACAAAGACGACTGTTCCAGGTCCCGGAGAAACTAAGGCGACACAGCAGGCAGGGACGGCTCCAACCACTGCAGCGACTGTCCCGGGGGGCACAACAGATGCAGTAGTAGTTCCTGCACCGCCTTCAAATTAATATTAAATTAAAAATGACCCATCCCTGCTTACAGCGCTTTGCAAAAAAGCTCTTTTTGCAGGGATTTTTTCATTTCACATATTCAATATAGATTTATCACAGAATGGTCACATTTCATTGGTAGACTTTGATTATCAGAAGAGATAACAAACATACATGAAAGGAGATTGATGTTATGTATGACGAAAATAACAACATTGAAACAGGCCGGGCAAATCCGGAAGCCAATAAAGAAGAAGCCGTAACAACCAATTTTATTATGAGAGATCCGGAGCCGGAAAAGAATCAGTCTCAGAACAGCATTCCCCATTATCAGGAATACCGTTATCAGAGAACTCCGGACCAGATACCTTATCAGGAAGACGGCAGGAAAAGAAAAAAAGGCGGTTTTGCCAAAAAAGCAGCAGGAATTGTAGGCAGTGCGCTGGTATTTGGAATTGTTGCAGGCAGCACGATCGTAGGAATCAACTGGGCAGCAGGCTCCTATGCACAGAAAAATTCAGTGGAGATCAGCCGTGCGGAGACCGTGCCGTCCACACAAGCGAATAATTCTCTTCCGGCATCAAATACATCCAGTATTTCTGCAGTCAATGACGTATCTTCTATTGTTGACAAAGCAATGCCGTCGGTTGTAGCCATAACAAGCAAGGTTGTCTATGAAAGCCAGACATGGTTTGGTCCCATGCAGCAGGAAGGAGAGGGAAGCGGTTCCGGAATTGTTGTTGGTAAAAACGACGATGAACTCTTAATTGTCACCAACAACCACGTAGTTCAGGGAGCCAGTGAACTGAAAGTTACCTTTATTGACCAGACACCAGTGGATGCGGCGATTAAGGGAACCGATGCAGAGAGTGATTTAGCAGTAATAGCAGTTCCTTTAAAGAACATCTCTTCTGACACATTATCCAAAATAGCGATTGCCTCACTGGGCAAATCCGATACATTAAAAGTTGGGCAGGGAGTCATTGCCATCGGCAATGCACTTGGATACGGACAGTCCGTAACAGTAGGTTATATCAGTGCACTTGACCGTTCTGTACAGACAGAAGACGGAACCAACCGTGATCTGCTTCAGACCGATGCAGCCATTAATCCCGGCAACAGCGGCGGCGCCCTCTTAAATATGCAGGGAGAAGTAATCGGCATTAACTCAGCCAAATATTCCTCCACAGAAGTGGAAGGTATGGGATACGCCATTCCCATCTCAAAAGCACAGACAATCATTGACAGTCTGATGACAAAAAAGACCAGAACACAGGTTGCAGACAACGATCAGGGCTACTTGGGAATCCAGTGCAAGAACATTGATTCTACCACCAGCCAGCAGCTTGGTATGCCACAGGGCGTATTTATTTATAAAATTGTGGAAGGCGGAGCAGCATCCAAGTCAGATCTCCGTGAAAAAGACATTATCACCAAATTTGACGGGCAGGGAATCAAAACCTATGATGACTTGACTGGCATGCTTAAATACTATGCAGGGGGAACAACCGTTACTCTTACGGTACAGTCTCTTGAAAACGGACAGTATGTAGAACGTAATGTTGACATTACACTTGGCAAAAAGCCTGCAGATACAAACCAGCAGGGATAATAATGCAAAAAGAACGGACTCCTGAAATTCTGATTGGAATTTCAGGAGTTTTTTCTATTTCATTAAAAAAATCTAAACTGTCAGTCTCCTCTTGTAGGAGTCTTTTAAATGCTTTATAATAATTGGATATACCGAATAGAATTACAGATAAAAGGAGATTATACTTTGAACGATAAAGATTTTCTGGAGGAGAAGATGGAAGATAATAAGATCCAAAACTCTGATATTGATAAAGAAAAAAAAGATGACGAATCAGAATACGAAAAAATCTGTTACGTATGCCGAAGGCCGGAAAGTAAGGCAGGCGCCATGGTATCCATGCCGGGAGGTATGAATTTATGCCATGACTGCATGCAGAAGGCATTTGATTCGGTCACTCAGGGAGGTCTTGACTTAAGCAAGCTCCCCGGAATGCCGTACATGAATCTCAACCTTAACGATCTTGGAAGTTTAAACAAAGATTTAGAGATTCCCCAAAAACAGAAGATCAAAAAAAGATCAGATAAGGAACCAAAAAAGCAGCTGGAGCGAAAAGACATACCGGCTCCCCATACAGTCCGTCAGAAGCTTGACGAATACATCATTGGACAGGAACAGGCAAAAAAAGCTATATCCGTAGCAGTCTACAACCATTATAAGCGGGTATATTTAGCAGACGCCTTAGAGAAAGACGAGGATACCATTCAGATTGAGAAATCCAACATTCTCATGATCGGGCCCACGGGCAGCGGCAAGACATATCTGGTAAAAACGCTGGCCAGACTTTTAGATGTCCCCCTTGCAATCGCAGATGCCACTTCCTTAACCGAAGCAGGATACATCGGCGATGACATTGAAAGCGTGGTATCGAAGCTTCTCTCTGCAGCGGACAATGACGTAGAACGGGCAGAACGCGGAATTATTTTTATCGATGAAATCGATAAAATTGCAAAGAAGAAGAATACCAGCAGCAGAGACGTAAGCGGAGAGTCGGTCCAGCAGGAACTATTAAAACTTCTGGAAGGAAGTACCGTTGAAGTTCCGGTAGGTGCAAATCAGAAGAATGCCATGACTCCGATGACGACTGTCCGCACCGATAACATCTTATTCATCTGCGGAGGAGCATTCCCTGATCTGGAGGACATCATCAAAGAGCGGCTCAAAGAAAAGACTTCCATGGGATTTTCTGCCGAATTAAAAGACAAGTATGACAAGGATTCCAACATACTGTCCCGCGTGACCAATGAAGACTTAAGAAAATTTGGAATGATCCCGGAATTTCTCGGACGTCTGCCCATCACTGTCACATTAGAGACATTAACAAAGGAACTGCTGGTCCGGGTATTAAACGAACCCAGGAATGCCATATTAAAACAGTATCAGAAGCTTTTAGAACTTGATGAGGTAAAGCTGGTATTTGAAGACGACGCACTGGAGTGGATCGCAGAAGAGGCATTAAAGAAAAAGACTGGTGCCAGAGCACTTCGTGCCATCATTGAAAGCTTTATGCTGGATATCATGTATGAGATTCCCAAGGACCCCAACATCGGTTCCGTCATTATCACAAGAGCTTACTTAGACAAGAACGGAGGTCCCCTCATTCAGATGAGAGGATAAGAAGAAAGGAGAGTGAAACATGCTATATATCGGTATCATAGGTATCCTTGCGGCTCTCGATCTATTTATCAAGCAGTCCATTGAACAGCAAAACGACGATGATTTCCCAAAAGAACTAAAAGAAAGCGGCGGAAAGATCCTTCTATACAAGAATCATAATCCTGGTTTTTCCTTCGGTTACTTAAAAGAACATCCGGAGCTGGTTTCCATGATTCCCCTGGCAGTTGCGTCCTTTATCGGAGGAATGCTTGCATGCCTCTTAAGAAGCAAAGGAAAGACAGCAGAAAAACTTTCCTTATCAATCGCTCTCGGAGGAGCAGTCAGCAATCTTTACGACCGTCTGGTCCGTCATTACGTAGTGGATTATTTCAGTATTCAGTACGGAAAGCTGAAAAAAGTCGTCTTTAACCTGGGAGATTTCTTCATCTTTCTGGGCGCCGGCCTTATCATCATCATTGAAACCGTACGTGCATTCAAAGAACGCTGAACTTAAAAAAACGGCTGTCTTCTTGACACAGCCGTTTTTCTATTGTACAATCATTCATAAAATATTATAAAACAGGAGTTGATTTTTTTGGATTCGAGTGACTATATACAGTTGCTTATGTTAATTATTTTAGTTGGATTATCAGCATTTTTCTCATCCGCTGAGACAGCACTTACGACGGTGAACCGGATCAGGGTCAGAACTCTGGCAGAAGCAGGCAACAAAAATGCCATTACGCTTACAAAGATTCTGGAGAACCAGGGCAAGATGCTCAGCGCGATTCTCGTAGGGAACAATGTGGTCAACTTAACCGCCTCTTCCATGTCCACCACGCTGGTCATGAGTATCTGGGGGAATAAGGCGATCAGTATTGGTACCGGCATTCTGACGCTTGTAATTCTGGTTTTCGGTGAGATTTCCCCTAAAACCATATCGACCTTATATTCCGAAACAATTTCTTTAAAGTATGCAAAAATTATATATCCCTTTATGACAGTGATGACACCAGTTATCTATGTGGTGCACATCCTCTCTTCCAGCTTTCTGCGTTTCATTCACGTCAACCCAAACCGAAAGCAGGATTCCATCACAGAAGACGAACTTAGAACCATCGTAGATGTAAGTCATGAAGAGGGAGTCATTGAATCAGAAGAAAGAAAGATGATTAACAATGTATTCGATTTCGGAGATTCCGTAGCCAGGGACATCATGATACCCCGTATCGACATGACGCTGGTAGACGTGAATGCCACCTATGAAGAACTCATCGATATATTCCGTGAAGAGATGTACACAAGAATACCTGTATACGAAGATACCAATGACAATGTAATCGGAATCATCAATATGAAAGACCTTCTTCTAAACGACAACAGTACCGGCTTTCATATACGGAATTTCTTAAGAGAGCCTCTCTATACATATGAGTACAAGAAAACGGCTGAACTCATGATAGAGATGCGCCAGACCTGTAACAATGTGGTCATTGTACTTGACGAATACGGAGCAACAGCCGGCATGATCACACTTGAGGATTTACTGGAGGAGATTGTAGGAGAGATCAGGGATGAATACGATGAGGACGAAGAGAACGAACTTGTAGAAGTAGCGCCGTTTGAATATCTGGTGGAAGGTTCCATGAAGCTTGATGATTTAAATGACCGACTTGGTTTGGAACTGGAATCAGATGACTACGATTCCATAGCCGGACTGATAATCGGAATTTTGGATCGTCTTCCTGAACAGGGGGAAGAAGTGGTTTACAGTGATATCAGGCTGGTGGTGGAAGCCCTGGATAAGAACAGGATTGATAAAGTAAGGATGTACCTGCCTCACCAGGCGTAAGGGGGTTTTAGGGGTGTGAGGAAACAGGACAGAGCAAGAGGGGCTGAGACGGAGTTTCGGCGGGAGAACTTCTAAGGCCGGACAGGCACAAAAAACATGGGACCGGAAACACTTCACCCGAATTTCTGAAAGAAATTCGCGCTCAGGGTTTCCTCGGAAATTGGCTTTGAAGCCAATTTCCGCCCATGTTTTTTGCACCTGCCCGGCCTAAGAAGTTCTAACCCGCCTCCAAACCGTCTCAGCCCCTCTTCCTCTGTCCTGTTTCCCGCGACGCCGCTGAAAACCCACTGGAAGCCAATCCCCTCCACGTTTTCAATACTCATTAAGCGAAGATGCTGGTTATCCCGTCTTGTCCGAGACGTTTTTTTCCAGATGAAGAGAACGCGTCTGACTGAAAATGAGGAGTCCGGTCCCCGGATACGGCGAATTTTGCAGGGCGTCGATAGGTGTTAGGGAGAGAAAGTACGGAAATGAGGACAAAAAACGGACTCACAAAGTCCGTTTTTTAGGCGCCCTGAATCGGGTTTTCATCAGGAAAACCCGATGAATGGTGCCGGTGTCCTTATTTCCGTGCTTTCTCTCCCTTACACCTATCCCGCCCGAAACCATGAGCGTATCCGGGGACCGGACTCCTCATTTTCCGCCAGCCCCCCCTGTCTTCCCATCTCAAACACATCATCCCCGCTAACTAAGCATCCCCCCCGCAGTCCCACTGGCTGCGCAGATCGCCATCGTAGTCAGTATCTGATTCATCGACCCGTTTATCCCCCTGTTCAGCATAAAGGAAACCGCAAACAGCACAAGGAAATACAAAAGACCAAGTAACAGGCCCCAGAAGAACCTCCTCTGCTTTATGCTCTTTCCCATGAGAATACCTCCAAAGAGACAGGTGATGATGTAAACTGCATTGACACCCAGCCGGATCTGACCTTCCTTCAGCCGGAATCTATAAAGCGCTAAGGCCAGGATCACCAGCAGGACTCCGGTCAATATGTAGGTGACAAGCAGATTTCTAAGTGTGACCTGAAGCTTTGATTTTTCCATGTTATTACTCCTTATGTCTTGTCTTATGGTTCAGTATATTCGTCCATCAGGGAGGATATTCGAATATATTGGCGGTAGAAAAAAATGTTTGAGCACCTGCCGGAGGGGGCAATTCATCTTGCACTGGTTAAAAACATGTGGTATAATCTCAAAGAATTAGGCAAATACAGGAGGTGTAAGTTTATGAAACACGTGAAAACATTAAGTTCCAGTACTTTAAAAGAATCTATGAAAAAAGGCGGCTGCGGTGAATGCCAGACATCCTGCCAGTCAGCTTGCAAAACATCCTGTACAGTAGGAAACCAGAGCTGCGAGAACAGCAATCGTTAGTATAAAACTGTATAGAACAGCCATAAGGCAGATAAGCATATGCCCCTACGGTCGTTAGACGGTAGGGGTTGCTTCGCTTGTCTGCTAAAATGATTACGGGTTAAATTTTAATTAAGGAGAATACAGGTGATCCATCAATATATTAATAATGGCTTCCATATTATTATGGATGTCAACAGCGGTTCTGTTCATTCGGTCGATCCGGTTATGTATGATGCTGTGAAAATTGCGGCAGAACTGGTGCCGGATATGGAAGAGGCTGCAGCGCTTCCGAAAGAAGCGGAAGATAAAGTGCTAGAGGAACTTTCCGGGACCTATGAAGAGGCTGAGGTCAGGGAGGCTCTGGAAGAAATTCAGTTTCTGATTAATGAAGGGGAACTGTTTACGAGGGATATTTACCATGATTATGTGGTTGATTTTAAAAAGAGAAAAACGGTTGTAAAGGCACTTTGCTTACATATTGCTCATGACTGCAACCTCGCCTGTAAGTATTGCTTTGCGGAAGAAGGGGAGTATCACGGACGCCGTGCGCTGATGTCATTTGAGGTTGGAAAGAAAGCGCTGGATTTTCTGATTGCTAATTCCGGGAACCGGAAGAATCTGGAAGTGGACTTTTTTGGCGGCGAACCTTTGATGAATTGGGACGTTGTTAAACAGCTTGTTGAATACGGACGCTCAAAAGAGAAAGAATATAATAAGAACTTTCGTTTTACCATGACGACCAACGGCGTTCTTTTGAATGATGAGATTATGGAATACTGCAACCGGGAAATGAGCAATGTGGTGCTGAGCCTTGACGGACGCAGGGAAGTCAATGATCAGATGAGGCCGTTCCGTAATGGTAAGGGGAGCTATGAACTGATTGTTCCTAAATTTCAGAAGTTTGCTAAACTGAGAGGGACAAAGGATTATTATATCCGCGGAACATTTACCAGGAATAATCTGGATTTTTCCAAAGATGTGCTGGAATTTGCTGATCTTGGTTTTGAAAGTATGTCCATTGAACCGGTTGTGGCTCAGGAAGATGAGGATTATTCCATCAGGCAGGAGGATATTCCGGCAATTTTAGAGGAGTATGATAAGCTGGCTGTTGAGTATATTAAGAGACAGAAGGAAGGAAAAGGATTTAATTTCTTCCACTTTAACATTGATCTGACTCAGGGACCCTGTGTAGCAAAGAGACTATCAGGCTGCGGTTCGGGGACAGAGTATCTGGCAGTTACCCCTTGGGGGGATTTCTATCCATGCCACCAGTTTGTCGGGGAAGAAGAGTTCCTTCTCGGCAATGTAGATACAGGTGTGACAAACACACAGATCCGCGATGAATTTAAGCTTTGCAATGTTTATGCGAAAGACAAATGCCGGGATTGCTTTGCAAGGTTTTATTGCAGCGGAGGCTGTGCAGCCAACTCCTATAATTTTCATGGAAGCATTACGGATGCGTATGATATCGGCTGCGAGATGCAGAAGAAGCGTATTGAGTGTGCAATCATGATTAAGGCAGCACTGGCTGAAGAATAAGACTGAAAGAACTTGCTTTCAGACTTAAGCTTGTTTATTCCAAAAGTGAAGGAGAAAAGTCATGAAAAGTAACAAAGGCAAGGGCCTGTTAGGGCTGATTTTTGCACTGGCGATGGTTGGATTGTTCGGCTATTTCGGCTATACCACCATGGGTGACATTAAGCTTGGATTGGATCTGGCGGGGGGCGTCAGCATTACCTATCAGGCAAAGGAAGAAAAACCAAGTGCCGAGGATATGAAAGACACAATCTACAAGCTGCAGCAGAGAGTTCAGAACTACAGCACAGAAGCAGAGGTGTACCAGGAAGGGGACAACCGTATTAATGTTGATATCCCCGGCGTATCTGATGCCAATGCAATTCTGGAAGAGCTTGGAAAACCTGGCTCTCTGACATTTACAGATGAGGCTGGAAAAGTTATTTTAAATGGTAATCAGGTATCAACTGCGAAACCTGTTATTACTGAGAATAACGGCATCAAGGAATACATGGTAGATTTGACATTTACAGATGAAGGAAAAAAGATCTTCGGCGATGCAACGACTGCTAATGTAGGGAAGAGGATTGCGATTATTTATGATGGAAAGATCTACTCAAACCCAGTGGTTCAGGAACCGATTACCCAGGGACAGTGCCAGATCAGCGGTATGAGCTCTTATGAAGAAGCGGAAACTCTGGCTTCTACTATCCGCATTGGATCTCTTTCTCTGGAACTGGAAGAACTGCGTTCCAATGTAGTGGGTGCTAAGCTTGGACAGGAAGCTATTACTACCAGTTTAAAGGCAGGAGCGATTGGATTTGCAATTGTAGCCGTATTTATGATTCTGGTTTATCTGCTTCCGGGATTCGCTGCAGTAGTAGCATTATCTATTTATGTAGGTGTTATCTTAATTCTGCTGGAAGCATTTGAGGTGACTCTGACTCTTCCGGGAGTTGCAGGTATTATTCTTTCCATTGGTATGGCGGTGGATGCAAATGTTATTATTTTTACCCGTATCAAGGAAGAGATCGGATATGGAAAAACGGTTAAATCGGCAATTCAGGCCGGTTTTAACAAAGCGTTGTCTGCCATCATAGATGGGAACGTTACCACTCTGATTGCGGCAGCGGTACTTTTCTGGAGAGGTTCCGGTACAGTAAAGGGCTTTGCTTCTACTCTGGCTATTGGTATTGTTCTTTCCATGATAACTGCGCTGTTTGTGACCAAGTTTGTTTTAAACAGTCTGTTTAATTTAGGTTTTGACAAGGAAAAGATGTATGGAATTAAGAAGGACAGAAAGCCCATTGATTTCGTTTCAAAACGTATGATCTGGTTCTGCGCATCTTTGCTGGTGATTGTTCTTGGACTTGCATGGCTTGGCGTGAATAAGTCCCAGACCGGAAATATTTTAAATTACAGTATGGAATTTAAAGGCGGTACCTCCACCAATGTAACATTTAACGAAGATTTGTCTTTGGACAAAATATCTTCTGAGGTGGTTCCTGTTGTGAAGGAAGTAACCAAAGATTCAGATGTTCAGACTCAGAAGGTAGCAGGTACCAATGAGGTTATTATTAAGACAAGGACACTGACTGTAGCAGAGAGAGAAGCTCTGAATAAATCCATGGTGGATCACTTTGGCGTGGAAGAAGAGAAGATTACCGCAGAGAGCATTTCAGGAGCAATCAGCCAGGAAATGAAGCGGGATGCAATTGTGGCGGTTATCATAGCTACCATCTGTATGCTTCTGTATATCTGGTTCCGGTTTAAGGACATCCGCTTTGCCGGCAGTGCGGTACTGGCACTGGTTCATGATGTGCTGGTTGTGCTTACCTTCTATGCGATTTTAAAATGGTCGGTGGGCTCCACGTTTATCGCATGTATGCTTACGATTGTGGGTTATTCCATTAATGCTACCATTGTTATTTTTGACCGTATCCGCGAAAATCTGAAGACTCAGGTTAAGATGGAACTTTCTGAGATCGTTAACTTAAGTATTACCCAGACATTTACCAGAAGTATTAATACTTCTCTGACCACATTTATCATGGTATTTGTTCTGTATATTATGGGTGTATCCTCCATTCGCGAGTTTGCACTTCCTCTCATGGTGGGAATTGTATGCGGTACTTACTCTTCCGTCTGCATCACGGGATCTCTGTGGTATGTCATGACTGTAAATAAGGACAAGAAGAATTCAGCCGCAAAAGTAACTGCTAAAAACAGCAAAAAAACAAAGTAAGGAATTGTAAATGAACTATAAAATCATTGCAAAAGACGGCCGTGCAAAGAGGGCGGAAGTGACTACGGTGCATGGCACAATCCAGACGCCGGTGTTTATGAATGTGGGAACGGTAGGAGCGATTAAAGGGGCTGTATCCACGGATGATCTCAGGGAGATCAAAACCCAGGTGGAACTGTCCAATACCTATCATCTTCATGTGCGCACAGGCGACCGGTTAATTAAGGAATTCGGCGGGCTTCACCAGTTTATGAACTGGGACCGCCCCATTCTTACGGATTCCGGCGGATTTCAGGTATTTTCTCTCACTGGTCTGAGAAAGATAAAGGAAGAAGGCGTGTACTTCCAGTCCCACATTGACGGACACAGGATCTTTATGGGACCTGAGGAGAGTATGCAGATTCAGTCGAATTTAGCTTCTACCATTGCAATGGCATTCGATGAATGTCCGCCTCATCCCGCCACCAGAGAATATATGCAGAACAGTGTGGACCGTACTACCAGATGGCTGGAGCGGTGCAGGACTGAGATGGCAAGACTTAATGAACTCCCGGATACCATTAATAAAGATCAGCTTCTCTTTGGCATTAATCAGGGAGGAACCTTTGAAGATATCAGGATCGCCCATGCGAAGACCATATCTGCCATGGATCTTGACGGATATGCCCTTGGAGGTCTTGCGGTAGGAGAGAGCCATTCGGAGATGTACCGGATTCTTGATGAGACGGTGCCTTATCTTCCGGAAAACAAGCCCACTTATCTGATGGGGGTAGGCACTCCGGCTAATATTTTAGAATCTGTGGACAGAGGCGTGGATTTCTTTGACTGTGTTTATCCGTCAAGAAACGGCCGTCACGGTCACGTTTATACAAACCTTGGAAAATTAAATCTATTTAATTCCAAATTCGAGCTGGATCATAAGCCGATTGAAGAAGGGTGCCAGTGCCCTGCCTGCCGTTCCTACAGCAGAGCTTACATCAGGCATTTATTGAAAGCAAAAGAAATGCTGGGCATGAGATTATGTGTCTTGCATAATCTGTATTTTTATAATACAATGATGGAAGAGATTCGCGAAGCGATCGAGAATCACCGTTATGGAGAATATAAAGAGAGGAAGCTATCCGGCATGATGACCGGTGGATCCGGGGCATAAGGCCCTCTTTTAGGACAGGCAGACGGCAGATCGATATATAAGGAGGAAACGGTTATGTTATTAGCAACAGGCGGTACGATGGGCATGGGTTTCTGGGTAATTTACATTGCAGTAATCTTTGGCTTTATGTATTTTATTGCGATCAGACCACAGAAGAAAGAGAAAAAAAGACAGCAGGAGATGTTCGCCAGCATTGCAATCGGTGACAGTGTATTAACCAGCAGCGGATTTTATGGAGTTATTATTGATATGACTGATGATACGGTTATCGTTGAATTCGGCAACAACAAAAACTGCAGAATTCCAATGCAGAAATCAGCTATTGTACAGGTTGAAAAGCCAGAAGCATAAAAACCATTACCCGGAAAAAGAGATCTTTTTCCGGGTTTTTTCTTGTTCGGGGTTGACAGATGTTTCTATGTGAGATATACTTCAAAAGTAAACGGTTCAATAGTGAACTATTAAATGCGCTGGAACAGCTGTTCCAGTATACAGCGCAGGAATTTTCTCATATGATTTAGTAAGGGTGTTGTTATGAATGAGTCTGTTACCAGTATGCCGGGAGAAAGAATGAGACAGGAAGAAGAGTGCTGTCTGGCATGTTTTGTAAAAATCGATAAGGTATATCAGAAGCTTTGCAGCCAGTCCGTATCGGAATATGGTTTTACTCCCAATGAAATAGTCGTTATGATGTTTCTGGCAAATAATGAGGGATTAAAAAGTGCTTCGGAGATTGCGCAATACAGAAATATCTCCAAGGGTCTGATCGCTAGATCTGTAGATTCTCTTTGTGAGAAGGGATATATAACAGCAGACAGGGATAAGAATGACCGGAGGCTGGTCCGTCTTAAGCTTACAGAAAAAAGCCTTGAGATTGTGGAACGGATCAGGCGGTGCAGGAAGGACTTTGTGGAAGAACTTCACAGGGAAATTCCCGAAGAAGATCTTAAGATTCTTCACCGCACCGCATCAATCATGAATCAGAATGTGGAAAGCTTATTAAATAAAACCTCCGTCAAGACCGATAATCTGACCGGTTAGATAGGAGTTTTTATAACCCAGGTGAAAGACAAGATCTGCCACTTCTTCCGCTTTACCCAGCCTTCCGGCGGGAATATCATCGATTAGAGCGATTAACTCATCTTCGCTTAGGAATTGATTCATCTCTGTATCGATGGCACCGCATGCTACAGCATTGACCTGGATATTACTTGGTGCCAGTTCTTTGGCAAGAGCTTTGGTGAATGCATTGATACCGCCTTTGGTGGCGGAATAGGCTACTTCGCAGGACGCACCCGAGACACCCCAGATAGAGGAGATGTTTATGATCTTTCCCTGTTTGCGTTCCAGCATTCCGGGGATCGCCAGCTTTGAACAGTGAAAAACAGATGTTAAATTGGTTCGAATGATACGGTCCCAGGCTTCTGCCGGCATATCCTGAAGGAGGCCGATGTAGGAGATACCTGCATTATTAACAAGAACATCCAGAGGACCAAACTGTTTTTTAATCATTTGAAAAAGTTCCCGGCACTTATTCATATCTCCCATGTCACCCATATAGGAGAGGCAGGAGATCTGATAAGACTCCAGTTCCTTCCTGGTCTGCAAAAGGCGGTCTTCATTATGAAGACAGTTAATGACCACATTGTATCCTTTTTTTGCAAATTTGACAGCAATGGCCTTTCCGATTCCGCGGGAAGCGCCGGTTACAAGTACTGTTTTTCTAGACATAAAACCACCCTTTCTGTCGGTATATGATGCCTTTATTTTAACAAATTCTGCATCAAAATGCAACGAGGGCATTGCATACAAAAAGTCGGGTGAGATATAATGAAGACAAAAGAATCTGTATTACAAATTAAAGAAAGCAGGTAGATAAAATGAATGAGATTTATGACGTTGTGATCATTGGGTCAGGTCCGGCAGGTCTTACCGCTGCTGTATATGGAAAAAGAGCAGAACTTAAGATGGTAGTGATTGAAAAAGAAGTCGCCAGCGGCGGCCAGATTCTCAATACCTACGAGGTGGATAATTATCCGGGACTTCCCGGAATTAACGGATTTGACTTAGGTATGAAGTTTCGGGAACATGCAGAAAAGCTGGGAGCTGAGTTTGTCACAGACGAGGTACTTCGGATCGAGGCAGCAGACGGAGAATTCACCGTTGTCGGCCAGGAACAGTCCTATGTGACAAAATCGGTTATTATTGCAACCGGCGCTCTGTATCGGAAGCTCAGCGTTGTTGGAGAGAAGGAACTGACCGGAATGGGTGTTTCCTATTGTGCAACCTGCGACGGAGCATTTTTCCGTAACAAGGTAGCCGCCGTTGTAGGCGGAGGCGATGTGGCAATTGAAGACGCCATATTCCTTTCCAGAATGTGCAAAAAGGTGTACTTAATTCACAGAAGAGATGAACTGAGGGGGGCAAAGACACTGCAGACTCAGTTATTTAACCAGAAGAATGTTGAAATCATCTGGGATACGGTAGTCGAAGAGATTGAGGGAGGAGATCAGGTAGAGTCACTGACCATTAAAAACTCCAAGACAGAAGAAACAAGCAAGCTTTCCGTTGACGGCGTATTTATTGCAGTGGGAATCAATCCCCAGAGCGAAGCCTTTGATAACCTTGTTGAGATGGATCATGGATATATTAAGGCAGGAGAAGACTGCGAGACCAATATTCCAGGTATTTTTGCAGCAGGTGATGTAAGAACCAAACAGCTGAGACAGGTATCCACTGCAGTTTCAGACGGAGCCAATGCAATTACAAGCGTAGAGCGTTATCTGACACGATACGGTAAATAAACTCACAATATTAAAATCCTCCGATAAGGGAATTTATGACCTTTACCGGAGGATTTTACTAACCGTTATATTCCTGGTTTTCAGGAATATAGGTGTCAAAGGGGGCTCTGCCAGAGACTGCCTCCTGGCTCCCGTTATCTGATTTTTTCTGAGCGGAGGATGCCTCACCTTTCAGCTGCTGAATCTGCCCATCCAATTCCTTAATTCTTTTTTCCAGATCTTTGTATTTGCTGCTTTGCTGTAATGCGAAAGGATTTCTTTCTTTATCCCGCTGGTCTTCCAGTTTCCCCTTTTCCTTTTCCAATTCTTTTATTTGCTGCTCAATATCACTGGTGCTGGCCGGCTCTGGTTTTTGGCCTGCCTCTGCACCGGCCGGGTATTGAGGTGGGAAAGTTCCTATATTGCTGATATTCATAGCAATGCCTCCTTTTTTCTGAGATACTATGAATATATTAAGCATATCATGAAGTTTCAAGAGCCTTGCATTGAGATGCAGTCTGATTGTTGTGAAATGATAAAGAGTACATTTAAACGAAAGGTTTGGGGATTTTTCTCAATATGGACGGTACCATGATATTTCCCGGCCACTGCTTTTATACTTTGAAGTCCGATTCCGGAACCTTTGACTGGCACATTATCATCGGAACGGCTGTTCTCAATTTCAATCATAAAAAAATCACCTTTCCTAACCGTCTTAAGTATCAGAAATTGCGGTGTTTTGCTTTCGCTGCTGCAGGCTTTGACAGGCTGTTTATCGGTTTCAGCAGATAATCGGATGCTTCTACGGAAAAGGCATCATAGACATATTCCTTCAGAACTGTTACAAAAATAAGAAAGCATTCGGAACCGGACTGCCGGATCCGCTTTGCTGCTTCCATACCAGTCATACCGCCCATTTGTATATCAAGGAAAACAATGTCGAATAATATATCACTTTTAAGCAGATCTTCTGCACAGGAAAAAGCATATATCC
This sequence comes from Lacrimispora amygdalina, assembly GCF_003432035.1. Lineage (GTDB taxonomy): Bacteria > Bacillota > Clostridia > Lachnospirales > Lachnospiraceae > Lacrimispora > Lacrimispora amygdalina. Next base: position 17,934 of record NZ_QOHO01000018.1, on the reverse strand, counting down.
CAGCTTTATAACTGGTTTCATTCATATAACCGGATATCTTATTTTTTAATTCCAGTATCATTTTGTCATCATCATCACATACCGCTATTTTAATCAAAATCTGTACCTCAGTATCACATAATAAAATAAGCCACATTAAGGATACATTTGATGTTATAAAAGTTCAAGTAAAATGTTGTGAAATGCTGCCAGAGTGTCCTGCTATGCAGTGGTACGGCATGCAAAAATTAAGGGTGGAAACCGATTCTGGTTTCCACCCATGTCTGACTTCATTTTATAGTAATTCCGGTTCAATCAGTCCGTAAGAACCGCCTTTCCTTTTATATACAACATTCACTTCGTCTGTATCTGCATTGAGGAATACGTAGAAGTTGTGTCCCAGAAGCTCCATCTGTACACATGCTTCTTCCGGATCCATAGGCTTTACCGCAAATTTCTTTGTTTTGACAATTTCCACATGATCATCAGCGGCTGTTTCATCTTCCAAAAATGCTGTTGAAAAAGAGGGAGCATTTAATTTTTTGTCGATTAACTTATTTTTATATTTTTTCAACTGCCGTTCCAGGATCTCTTCTACCAGATCGATGGAAACGTACATGTCAGTGCTTGATTCTTCGGCTCGAATAATATGTCCTTTCACTGGAATAGTTACTTCAATTTTCTGTATTTCCTTCTGCACGCTGAGTCTTACTGTTGCCTCTGTAGCAGGTGCAAAAAAACGGTCCAGTTTTCCAAGTTTGTCCTCAACTGCCTCCCGTAACCCTGCTGTCACCTCAATATTTCTTCCTGTAATTGTAAAACGCATAGGTCATCAGCTCCTTTTTCTTGAGATAGCTATAGTATAGCATATTTATTAGAATAATTCAATCTCTCTGTAAAATTTTAAGATAATTTAAGGAAAGATTTTGTAAAAAGTCTCTTCTTATTATTTTATCAATTTATTGAAAAACTATAGATAGGATAAAAAAAATGTCAAGGGAAAAATGGAATTTTTCGTCGAAAAAGAAAATTTTATGACAAGTATACAAAAATGTGTGGATCTGTCATTCCTGTGGGAATGCTGGGAATATGTGGAGAAAAAATGTGGATAATGTGGATAACTCGGTGCATAACTGTTTTTTTTCGCAAATGCGAGGGTTAGTGGTGGGGATAAAAATGGGGGAAAAATACACAATCCAATGTGGATAATGTGGAAAAGTCGGGAATCGAACAAATTTTTTGTGCAATGTGTCAGGTTAACCATAATTTTCAGCTGAATTTGCTGGAGGTTGCTGATGAAAATGGAAGTACCTGGCAAGAAATGGTCTGATTATTACCAGAATGTTAATTTTTTATGAATTCGTTGAATTAAAAGCAGGTTAGTGCTACAATATACAGGATTGTACGGTGTATATTGAAAGATAGAGTAGGAGAATAAATCATGAACTTGGTTCAAAAAATATTTGGAACTCATAGTGAAAGAGAATTGAAAATTATTAATCCCATTGTGGATAAAATAGAATCTCTGCGCCCGACCATGGTTGCACTTACGGATGAGGAATTGAAAAACAACACGAAGCTTTTTAAGGAAAGACTGGCAGCAGGAGAAACTCTTGACGACATCTTGCCGGAAGCGTTCGCAACTGTAAGAGAAGCCGGAAGGCGAGTTCTTAATATGGAACATTTCCGTGTGCAGTTAATCGGTGGTGTGGTTCTTCACCAGGGACGTATTGCGGAGATGAGGACTGGTGAAGGAAAGACTCTGGTGTCAACATGCCCGGCTTACTTAAATGCACTGGCAGGGAACGGAGTACAGATTGTAACAGTTAACGACTACCTGGCAAAGCGTGATGCGGAGTGGATGGGAAGAATCCATGAGTTCCTTGGTCTGACAGTAGGCGTTGTACTCAACAACATGAACTCAGATGAGAGACGTGATGCTTACAACTGTGACATCACCTATGTAACCAACAATGAGCTTGGTTTTGACTATTTAAGAGACAACATGGCCATCTATAAAGAACAGATGGTTTTAAGAAATTTAGATTTCTGTATCATTGATGAGGTCGACTCTGTTTTAATTGATGAGGCGAGAACTCCTCTTATTATTTCCGGACAGAGCGGGAAATCCACAAAGCTCTATGAAGTCTGCGATATTCTTGCACGCCAGCTGGAGAAGGGCGAAGCTTCCGGAGAGTTTTCCAAGATGGGTGCCATCATGGGAGAAGAAATCACTGAGAGCGGTGATTTTATTGTGGATGAGAAGGACAAGGTTGTAAATTTAACGGAACAGGGTGTGGAAAAGGTGGAGCAGTTCTTCCACATCGAGAACCTGTCAGATCCGCAGAACTTAGAGATTCAGCATAACATCATTCTGGCTCTCCGTGCCAACTATTTAATGTTCAGAGATAAAGATTATGTGGTAAAAGATGATGAAGTCCTGATTGTAGATGAATTTACAGGACGTATTATGCCCGGCAGACGGTATTCTGACGGCCTTCATCAGGCGATTGAAGCAAAAGAGCATGTGAATGTCCGCAGAGAGAGTAAAACTCTTGCCACAATCACATTCCAGAACTTCTTTAATAAATACAACAAAAAAGCAGGTATGACGGGTACTGCTCTTACAGAGGAGAAGGAATTCAGGAACACCTATGGAATGGATGCGATCTCAATTCCGACAAACCGTCCGATTGCCCGTATTGACCAGGAAGATGCAGTTTATAAAACAAAGAAAGAAAAATTTGAAGCAGTATGCGATGAAGTGGCAGCTGCCTACGAAAAGGGTCAGCCGGTACTGGTTGGTACCATAACCATTGAAACATCTGAGATGTTAAGCGGTATGTTAAAGCGCAGAGGCATTCCCCACAAAGTCTTAAATGCAAAGTATCATGAGCTTGAGGCGGAAATCGTTGCTGATGCAGGTGTGCATAAGGCAGTCACCATTGCAACCAACATGGCAGGCCGTGGTACGGATATTAAGCTTGATGATGAATCCAAAGCTGCAGGCGGTTTGAAGATAATCGGTACAGAGCGTCATGAGTCCCGCCGTATTGATAATCAGCTCCGTGGACGTTCCGGCCGTCAGGGAGATCCTGGTGAGTCCAGATTCTATATCTCTCTGGAAGATGATTTAATGCGTCTTTTCGGTTCCGAACGTCTTGTAGGCATGTTCAATGCTCTTGGTGTGCCGGAAGGCGAGCAGATTGAGCATAAGATGCTTTCCAATGCCATTGAAAAGGCACAGATGAAGATTGAGACCAACAACTACGGCATCCGTGAGAACCTATTAAAATACGATGAGGTCATGAACGAACAGCGTGAAGTGATCTACGCAGAAAGAAGAAAAGTTCTTGACGGGGACAACATGCGTGACGTTGTATTAAAGATGGTCACTGATATTGTTGAGAATGCTGTGGATTTGTCCATCAGTGAAGAGCAGTCTCCGGAAGAATGGGATTTGAATGAATTAAATACCCTTCTCCTTCCTGTGATTCCCCTTCAGCCAGTCACCCTTCCGGAAGACGGAAAAGTGAGAAAGAATGAGCTGAAGCATATGCTGAAGGAAGAAGCTATTAAGCTTTATGAAACCAAAGAGGCAGAGTTCCCTGAGGGAGAACAGATCCGTGAGATTGAGCGTGTCATTCTTTTAAAAGTAATTGATAATAAATGGATGTCCCATATTGACGATATGGATCAGCTGCGCCAGGGTATTGGCCTTCAGGCCTATGGACAGAGAGATCCCCTTGTGGAATATAAGATGAGCGGCTATCAGATGTTTGATGAGATGACAGCTGCTATCCGGGAAGATACTGTCCGGATCCTCTTCCACATCAGAGTTGAGCAGAAGGTGGAACGCGAGCCTGCTGCCAAGGTGACAGGAACCAATAAAGATGACAGTTCAGTGAAGGCACCGGTGAAGAAGGCTGATAATAAAGTCTATCCCAATGATCCATGTCCATGCGGTTCCGGCAAAAAGTATAAACAGTGCTGCGGACGCAAACCAGTATAGTATTTTTATGAGATTGGAGTCCGCTCCCTTACCGGGACGGACCCCAATTTTATATTTATAAATTAAAAAACGAAAGTGGGTGACACAGTGGTAGAATTAGATCAGTACAAATACGAATTATCGATGTATGAAAAACCATTAGTGGAAGTGAGGGATTCACTTTGACTTAGATAACAAGTTAAAGCGAATCGATGAGTTAGACAAGTCCATGGAGGAGCCGGGCTTCTGGGAAGATCCGGAAAAGTCAGGAAAGATTGTTCAGCTGGCAAAGAATCTAAAGGATACCGTACAAAGCTACAAGGAGTTAGAGCAGCAGTTTGAAGACATCGGAGTCATGATCCAGATGGGCAATGAAGAAAACGATGCCTCTCTGATTCCGGAAGTAGCCCAGATGCTTGCTGAATTAAAGGAAAAGCTGGAGGAGATGCGCATTAATACGCTGCTTTCCGGTGAATATGACAGCCATAACGCTATTTTAAGACTGAATGCCGGCGCCGGCGGGACCGAATCCTGTGACTGGTGCAGCATACTTTACCGCATGTACTGCCGCTGGGCGGAGAAAAAAGGCTTTCAGACAGAAGTGCTTGATTATCTTGACGGAGATGAAGCAGGAATCAAATCCGTAACCATACAGATCAATGGTGTTAATGCCTTTGGCTATTTAAAATCAGAAAAAGGGGTGCACCGTCTGGTACGTATTTCCCCGTTTAATGCGGCCGGCAAGCGTCAGACCTCCTTTGTATCCTGCGATGTCATGCCGGATATTGAAGAAGACCTTGATGTGGATATCAATGATGAAGATTTAAGAATTGATACCTACCGCTCAAGCGGGGCAGGCGGACAGCATATTAATAAAACTTCCTCTGCCATCCGTATCACACATCTCCCTACAGGAATTGTGGTACAGTGTCAGAATGAACGGTCCCAGTTCCAGAACAAGGATAAGGCAATGCAGATGTTAAAAGCAAAGCTTTATATGTTAAAGCAGCAGGAGAATGCGGAGAAACTTTCCGGAATCCGTGGAGATGTAACGGAAATCGGCTGGGGAAACCAGATTCGTTCCTATGTGCTGCAGCCTTATACGATGGTGAAGGATCACAGGACCAATTCAGAGACAGGCAATGTAAACAGTGTCCTTGACGGAGCGTTAGACCAGTTTATGTATGCATATCTCCGCTGGTTAAGCACCGGGGCAAAAGCTGGTGAGGATTCAGCAGAAATCTAGGTTTTTTCATGCATTTTTTTAAATACCGAAGAAAATAAATACAAAAATAGTTGCATACCATGTATAAATATGATAATATCTTCCCTATGAGCACAGATGTATTTCCGATGCGGACACAGAAGGGAAGATATTTTTTTATGGAAGATAAAAGTAAATATTTTGTGGTAAAGCAGAAAGCTGTACCTGAAGTATTGCTGAAAGTTGTTGAGGCAAAAAAATTACTGGAATCGGAACGGGTTATCACTGTACAGGAGGCAACTGACCGGGTTGGAATCAGCCGCAGTTCCTTTTATAAATACAAAGATGATATCTTTCCGTTCTACGACAATGCAAAGGGAAAGACCATTACACTGGTCATGCAGATGGATGATGAGCCTGGTCTTCTTTCTGATTTGCTTCATGTGGTAGCTGTGTACCGCGCGAATATATTAACCATTCATCAAAGTATTCCGGTCAATGGCGTTGCCACCCTCACTTTAAGCGTGGAGGTTCTTGAAACGACAGGGAATGTTTCAAAGATGGTTGAGGATATGGAAGAAAAGAATGGAGTCCACTACGTAAAAATTTTAGCCAGGGAGTGAGAATATGATGAATGTTGCAGTTATGGGCTATGGTACCATCGGATCAGGTGTTGTTGAAATTCTGGAAAAGAACAAAGAAATCATTGCCAGACAGACCGGTGACACGGTGAATGTAAAGTATATTCTTGATTTAAGAGAATTCCCCGGTACACCGATTGAAAACAAAATTGTTCATGATTTTTCCGTTATTGAAAAGGATCCGGAGGTATCCATGGTAATCGAAACCATGGGAGGCTTAAATCCGGCATATCCCTTTGTGAAAGCAAGCCTTCAGGCAGGAAAGCATGTAGCTACTTCCAACAAGGCTCTGGTGGCAGCTTATGGAACGGAGCTTTTAAAAATAGCAGAAGCAAACCGGGTTAACTTTCTCTTTGAGGCAAGTGTGGGAGGCGGTATTCCCATAATACGTCCTTTGTATACGTCACTTGCCGGTGAAAAAATCGAAGAAATTACAGGCATTTTAAATGGTACAACCAACTACATACTGACCAAGATGGACAAAGCCGGAGAAACCTTTGAAGAGGCACTTAGAAAAGCCCAGGAGCTGGGGTATGCAGAGCGTAATCCGGAGGCAGATGTGGAAGGACATGATACCTGCAGGAAAATAGCCATTTTAACAGCACTGGCTGCGGGACACGAAGTGAATTACGAGCATATTTATACAGAAGGGATAACAAATATAACGGATGTGGATTTCCGTTATGCGGAAGCTCTTGGAACTTCTGTCAAATTATTCGGATCCAGCAGAATCAGTGACAATACAGTTCATGCCTTTGTAGCTCCGGTCATGATTGGAAAGGAACATCCGCTGTATTCGGTAAACGATGTATACAACGGCATTCTGGTAAAGGGGAATATGCTGGGCACTTCCATGTTTTACGGAAGCGGAGCCGGAAAGCTTCCTACAGCCAGCGCTGTTGTGGCAGATATTATTGAAGCCCTTAAGAATCCTGGTCATCATGTGAAGATGGGCTGGGATGAAAACAGCTTAAAGATCTCTTCCATGGACAGCGTTTCCTTCCGGTATTTTGTAAGAATTAAGGGAATTGCGGCAAAGCGTCTTGCTGAAGCAGAGGCTGCTTTTGGAAAGGTAGAGGTAACGGAACTGGACCACATGGATGAATTCGCAGTCATGACAGAGGTTATGACTGAGGAGGAGTACAGTTTAAGAGCGAAAAAGCTGTCAGGAATCAGACAGCGCATCCGCGCAGAAATTTAATTTTCGCCAGGAGGCATCAATGTTAGTTGTTAAAAAATTTGGCGGTAGTTCCGTCGCAGACAAAGAAAGAATATTCAACGTAGCGAAACGCTGCATTGAGGATTATGAAAAAGGCAATCAGGTGGTTGTGGTTTTATCCGCTATGGGAAAGACAACGGACGGTCTGATCGCCAAAGCCCATGAGATAAATCCAAATCCTCCAAAGAGAGAGCTGGATATGCTTCTGGCAACCGGAGAGCAGGTGAGCGTGGCACTGATGTCCATGGCCATGAATGTTCTGGGAGTACCGTCTGTATCTTTAAATGCGGCACAGGTCGCCATGCATACCTCCTCAGCCTATGGGATGGCCAAATTAAAGAAAATTGATACGGAGCGGATCCAGCATGAACTGGAAGCGAAGAAAATCGTTATTATCACAGGTTTTCAGGGCATTAATAAATATGACGATTTGACAACTCTCGGACGGGGAGGATCGGATACCACAGCAGTGGCGCTCGCAGCCGCTCTCCATGCGGATGCATGTGAGATTTACACCGATGTGGATGGAGTCTATACGGCCGATCCCCGGATCGTTCCGGATGCCAGAAAGCTTTTGGAGGTTTCCTACGATGAGATGCTTGAATTTGCTTCTCTGGGAGCCAAAGTACTTCATAACCGTTCGGTAGAGATGGCAAAGCGCTATGGAGTACAGCTGGTTGTGCGGTCAAGTCTGAACAGAGAAGAAGGTACCATCGTCAAGGAGGAAACAAAATTGGAAAGAATGCTGGTGAGCGGAGTTGCCGCGGATAAAAATGTAGCCCGTATTTCAGTGATCGGGGTTAAGAATGAGCCCGGAGTAGCATTTAAAATCTTTAATCTTCTGGCAAAACACAATATTAATGTTGATATTATTATCCAGTCCATTGGCAGAGAAGAAAGAAAAGATATCTCCTTTACGGTGGCGAAGCAGGATTTAAAAGAAACCATGGAGCTGTTAAATGAGCACAGAGACGGGATTACAGCCCAGAATGTAACCAGCGAGGAAGATGTGGCAAAGCTTTCCATCATCGGTGCGGGAATGACCAGTAATCCGGGAGTTGCAGCAAAGATGTTTGAAGCACTTTATAACGCCGATATTAACATCAAGATGATTGCAACATCTGAAATAAGGATCACAGTCCTGATCCACGAAGAGGACGTAAACCGTGCCATGAGAACCGTCCATGATGCCTTTGATCTTGCAGATTAAATTAAGGTGGAACCAATGATCTGGTTAGAAAAAATATGGAAAATAGGATCCGTCTGTATCTTTCATTCCCTTACCGGGCTGTATTGCCCCGGATGCGGGGGAACAAGGGCAGTCCGGACTTTGTTACAGGGGGACCTGCGGATGAGTGTTCAATATCATCCGCTGGTCCTTTATACTGTTTTTGCTCTTTTGATAGATATGGGCATCAGATTCCTGTCAAAAAAAAGAAAGCATCCGTTCGATCATAGAAAGCGGGAACGGATACTTGTTCTTATTGGAGCAGGAATCGTGGTTATAAACTGGATTTTCAAGAATTATATGCTGGTGGTAAAAGGTATAGACTTACTGCCGCCTTTGAACTGATTATTTGCCGGCACCGCCCGTCGGCATCAGTGCCTGGGTGGTTGCTTCAAATACCTGTCTGAAATACAGCCCAAGAGGGGTATTGGTATCCATGACATCATAGACAAATATAATAAACAATGCCAGTAAAAGTCCGCAGACAGCAGAAATTATGGAAAGAATCAGTCCCAGCTGAGCCTGATGGCTGAAGGGCTTTCCTTTCTTTGATAAAACGGCAAGAGCGATGCCTGTCAGACCAAAAATAAGACCTGCCGGCAGATTCCAGATGCTGAATAAGGGAAGACAGTCTGTAAGCAGTCCCAGACCGCCGAAAAGGACAGACCAGAATGCAAAAAACGAACCTGTATTCGGAGTCTGCGGAAGCATTCCGTTATTGCTGTTATAATTTTCTCCCATTGGTGTTTACCTCGTTTGTGAATAGTACAGACAGCATCCAGGATTTTCCTGATCTGAATCTGTATTGTATGATTGTAGCACGAAAAGACCGCTGTGTCCAGACGGGTATTGCATAACGGGGAATGATGAATTATAATAGTTGAATTGAACCAACTATGAAAAATAAGAGGTACAGCATGGATATAATAAAGATTTTGCAGGAAGAACTTTCCATTTCCAGAAACCAGGTGGAAGAAACAGTCAGACTCATTGATGAGGGAAATACCATCCCTTTTATCGCGAGATACCGGAAAGAAGCAACCGGTTCTTTAAATGATGAGGTTCTGCGTAACCTGGATGAAAGGCTTCGTTATTTAAGAAACTTGGAGGAGCGCAAAGAACAGGTCCTTTCATCCATCAGAGAACAGGAGAAGCTGACACCGGAACTGGAAAAAAAGATTCTGGAAGCCCAGACCCTGGTTGCAGTGGAGGACTTATACCGTCCCTATAAGCAAAAAAGACGGACAAGGGCCACCATTGCCAAAGAAAAGGGATTAGAGCCCCTTGCGGATCTGATCATACTTCAGATGATTAAAACTCCCCTTCTGGAAGCTGCATCTGACTACATTTCAGAGGAAAAAGGAGTTGCTTCTGCCCAGGAGGCGATTGATGGAGCAAAGGACATTCTGGCAGAGCGGATTTCCGATCATGCGGAATACCGCACATACATCAGGAATGCAACCATGAACCAGGGAAGCCTTTCGTCGGCTGCAAAGGATGAGGAAGCAGAATCTGTTTATGAGATGTACTACAATTATGAGGAACCTTTAAAGAAGACGGCAGGTCACCGGATTCTTGCCATTAACAGAGGCGAAAAGGAAAAAGTTCTGACTGTAAAGGTTCTGGCTCCGGAAGAAGTGATTCTCAGATATTTGGAAAAACAGGTGATAATCCGGGACAACCCTGTTACCTCTCCTGTATTAAGGGAAGTGATAAAGGACAGCTATGACCGTCTAATTGCACCGGCAATTGAGCGGGAGGTCAGAAGCGATTTAACGGAAACAGCGGAGAACGGAGCAATTCGTGTATTCGGTAAGAATTTAGAGCAGCTTCTTATGCAGCCTCCCATCGTAGGACGAGTGGTTCTCGGCTGGGATCCGGCCTTTCGTACCGGATGTAAACTGGCTGTGGTTGATGAGACAGGAAAAGTGCTGGATACGGTTGTAATTTATCCCACTGCCCCTCAGAACAAAGTGGAGGAAGCCAAGACAGTTTTAAAGAAGCTGATTAAAAAATATGGTATCTCCCTGATTTCCGTTGGAAACGGAACTGCCTCAAGAGAATCGGAAGCCATCATTGTGGAACTGTTAAAGGAGATTCCGGAGCCGGTTCAGTATATCATTGTCAACGAAGCCGGAGCTTCTGTTTATTCCGCCAGCAAGCTGGCAACAGAAGAATTTCCTAATTTTGATGTGGGCCAGAGAAGTGCAGCATCCATTGCCAGAAGGCTGCAGGACCCGCTGGCAGAACTGGTAAAGATTGATCCCAAGTCCATTGGTGTCGGCCAGTACCAGCATGATATGAACCAGAAGCATTTAAGTGAGGCATTGCAGGGCGTTGTGGAAGACTGCGTGAATAAAGTAGGCGTGGATTTAAACACGGCATCTGCCTCTCTTCTGGAATATATATCAGGTATCTCAAAACCCATTGCGAAGAATATTGTGGTTTACCGGGAGGAGAACGGAGCGTTTGAAAGCAGGAGCCAGTTGTTAAAAGTTGCAAAACTGGGGCCAAAGGCGTTTGAACAATGTGCCGGATTCATGAGAATTCAGGGAGGAAAGAACCCTCTCGACGTTACCAGCGTACATCCGGAATCCTATGATGCTGCGAAAAAACTGCTGAAGAAACTGGGATATGAGGCCAAAGAACTGATGAACGGAGGATTAAACGGAATCAGTAAGAAGATTCATAACTATAAAGAACTGGCCGAGGAACTGGAGATTGGTGAGATCACCCTTCGGGATATTGTAAAGGAACTGGAAAAACCGGCCAGAGATCCCCGCGATGAGATGCCCAAACCAATTTTACGTACCGATGTTATGGAGATGAAGGATTTACAGCCAGGAATGGTTTTAAAGGGGACGGTGAGAAATGTAATCGACTTCGGCGCTTTTGTGGATATCGGCGTTCACCAGGACGGACTGGTTCACATTTCCCAGATATCAGACAAATTCATCAAACACCCGCTAGAAGCTGTCAGTGTAGGAGATATCGTGGAAGTAAAGGTAATAAGCGTAGATGTTCCCAAAAAGAGGATTGCTCTTACCATGAAATTCTAAAAGATACAGCTTACCGCTGTACAAAAGGAGGAAAATGTGGAACAAATTAATCCGCTTGTGTTAGATGTGAAACTTACAGCAAAAGATCTCTGGAAATTTTCCATGTATCATTCATACCGGGGATTCCAGGGGGTTTTCAGCTTCCTTTTCAGTGCTGCAGCTCTTTACGTGCTGGTTGCAACCTGGTCAACAGCAACTCTTTCCTACCGGATTCTTATTATAGTCTGTGCTCTGATGTTTACAGTATGGCAGCCTTTTGTTCTCTATATGAAGGCAGCAAGGCAGGCAAAACGATCTGTGATCCGCGATGGTATGACTCTTTCCTTCTCAGCGGAAGGGATTGTGGTAACCCAGGGGCAGGAGAAGCTGGAATTACTGTGGGAAGATGTGATCATGGTGAAGAGAGTCGGAAAACTGCTGATTATCTATATGGACCGGATTCATGCCTATTTGCTTCCGGATTCTGTCGCAGGCGAAAAGGCCGCGGAATTAACGGCATTCATGAAAGAAAATCTGCCTCCTGAGAGGCGAAAGAGGATATAAGTCATGGTTATAGAAAGCTGGAAACCAGAAGAAACCTTTGAGCTTGGAAAAAAACTGGGAGAGGAAGCGCATCCTTCCTCCATATTTTGCTTAAATGGAGATCTTGGAGTAGGAAAAACCGTATTTACCCAGGGGTTTGCCGCCGGTCTTGGTATTACTGAACCGGTGGACAGCCCAACATTTACCATAGTGAAACAATATGACGACGGGCGTCTGCCTTTTTACCATTTTGATGTATACCGCATTGGCGATGTGAGCGAAATGGACGAAATCGGTTATGAAGACTGCTTTTACGGGGAAGGTGTTACCCTGATTGAATGGTCCGGACTGATCAGTGAGATTCTTCCTGAACGGGTCATCACAGTAACAATTGAAAAAGATTTAAATAAAGGATTTGACTATAGAAAAATCACCGTGGAGGGAATGTAAATGAACATATTAGGAATTGAGAGCTCCTCTCTTGTTGCATCCGTTGCCCTTTTTTCGGATGACATACTGACTGCGGAGTACACGGTAAATTTTAAAAAGACTCATTCCCAGACACTGCTTCCCATGCTTGACGAGATTGTAACCATGACCGGGGTAAGCCTGGATCAGGTAGATGCCATAGCGGTTTCTGCAGGACCCGGTTCTTTTACCGGACTTCGTATTGGTTCTGCCACAGGAAAAGGTCTGGGTCTGGCGCTTAAAAAACCACTTATTTCTGTACCTACGATAGATGCCATGGCTTATCAGTTCTACGGCAGTTCTTCTATTATATGCCCGATTATGGATGCAAGAAGGAATCAGGTCTATACCGGTATTTATGATAACCGCAAGGGCTTTTTAGTTAGGAAGGAGTCCTGCGCTATGGACATAAGGGATTTAATTGAAGAACTGAATTCCATGGGAGAGCCTGTGATTTTCTCAGGAGACGGAGTTCCAGCTTACAAAGAAAGTATAGAAGAATTCATGAGGGTTCCGTTTGAATTTGCACCGGCTCATTTAAACAGACAGCGGGCAGGTGCAGTAGCCGCTTATGGAGCCCGTCTCTTTTTACAGGGGAAGACGGTCACTGCAGCGGAGCATGCTCCCGATTATCTGCGCAAGCCTCAGGCAGAGCGTGAGAGAGAAGAGGCATTAAAAGGAGAATAAGATGGTTCATGTAATGACGCCGGCGGATATATCCGGTGTTCTGGAAATAGAAAAGCAGTGCTTTTCTGATCCCTGGTCTTATGAGATGATTGAAAACGGTTTAAAAAGCAGTCTTGATACCTGGCTTGTGCTTTGGGAAGAAGGACCAGCCGGATACTGTGTTTTCCGGATAGTTGCAGATGAATGTGAGCTGCTTCGCATTGCAGTCCGCCCAGAATACAGGGGGAGGGGCCTTTCCAAGAAACTTATGGACCAGATGGTTTTTTATTCCAGAAAAAACGGGGTGAAATCCATATTTTTAGAGGTCCGGGAAAGCAATGACCGGGCGAGAAACCTTTATAAATCCTATGGATTTACAGAGGAAGGGGTCAGAAAGCATTACTACCTCAATCCATGTGAAAATGCAGTCCTTATGGTTTGCCGCGATATTTGAAACATTTACCACTAAAAATAAGGCATAACACCGTTTATAATGTAGGGGTATCCAGTAAGGATGCCCTTTTTTCTATCCCGGTGTGCAGGGAGGGGAATTAAGGGATTTCTCTGGAAAATGCGAAAAAGGAACGCCTTGCAGGCATACCATTATGCCCGGAAAGAAAAGCATGGGCGGTAAAAGGAAAGGTGAGAGTAAGATGAGAAAGTACAAAAACGGCGGTCAGCTAGAAACAGTTGTTTGCAACTGCTGCGGCAAAAAAATTATCGTGTCAGAAGGGATTGCCAGGGAAGGGGTTATCAGTATCAACCATGCGTGGGACTTCTTTTCAGAGAAAGATGGGGAGATCCATCATTTTGATTTGTGTGAAAACTGCTATGATCAATTGATATCTGAGTTTAAGATACCGGTGGAGGTAGAGGAACAGCTGGAATATTTATAGTTGCTAATTCCCTCTGCTTTGTGTTATGATTTTATGAGGCAGTTTTTTTGTGCTGCTCATTGACCTAGACAAAGCGAGGAAATTCTATGTTGGATATATGTTTGCTGGGTACCGGGGGCATGATGCCTCTGCCATACCGCTGGCTGACGGCCATGATGGCGCGGTGTGACGGCAGCAATCTTTTGATTGACTGCGGGGAAGGAACCCAGATTGCTTTAAAAGAAAAGGGCTGGAGCCCAAAACCCATTGATATTATCTGTTTTACCCATTATCATGCGGATCACATCAGCGGTCTTCCGGGACTTCTTCTGACAATGGGGAATGCAGAACGGACAGAACCCTTAACGCTGATTGGTCCAAAAGGGCTTGAGCGTGTGGTGGGAGCACTTCGTACCATTGCGCCGGAGCTGCCTTTTGAACTTAAATTTATCGAACTCTCTGAAAACAGGGAGCAGATAACCATGGCACCTTACGTAATTGATGCATACCGTGTCAATCATAACGTTGTCTGCTATGGTTATTCCATTTCCATTCCAAGGACCGGAAGATTTGATGTGGACCGAGCCAAAGAAGCAGGGATTCCTCAAAAGTTCTGGAGTCGTCTTCAGAAGGGAGAGACCATTGATTATGATGGTACAATTCTGACCCCTGATCTGGTTTTAGGACCGGACAGGCGCGGGCTTAAGGTGACCTACTGCACAGATACCAGACCCGTCCCCGTCATTGCAGAATATGCAAAGGATGCAGATCTTTTCATCTGCGAAGGCATGTACGGAGAAGAGGGGAAAGAGGCAAAGGCAAGGGAATACCGCCATATGACATTTTACGAGGCTGCCAGACTGGCAAAAGAAGCTCAGCCCAGACAGATGTGGCTGACCCATTACAGTCCCTCTTTAACCAGACCGGAGGATTTTATGGATAAAGTCCGTGAGATCTTCCCAAGGGCAAAAGCCGCGAGAGATGCCTGGACGCTGGAACTGGAATTTGATGAGGAATGAGGGAATGGCGATGAAGAAGAATCATACAGAAGAAGATGTCTATATACTTGCAATTGAAAGTTCCTGTGACGAGACGGCAGCAGCGGTGGTAAAGAACGGAAGAGAGATTCTGTCCAATGTCATTTCCTCCCAGATTGATCTTCATACGTTATATGGGGGTGTGGTTCCTGAGATTGCTTCCAGAAAGCACATCGAAAAGATCAACCAGGTCATAGAATCAGCGCTTCTGGAGTCAGGACTTACCCTTGAGAATATGGATGCCATCGGGGTTACTTACGGTCCGGGGCTGGTGGGAGCACTGCTGGTAGGAGTGGCAGAAGCAAAGGCGATGGCTTATGCAGCAGATAAGCCACTGGTAGGTGTCCATCATATAGAAGGTCATGTATCCGCTAATTTTATTGAGCATCCCGATTTGGAACCGCCTTTTATGTGCCTGATTGTTTCAGGAGGCCACACCCATCTTGTGATCGTACGGGATTACGGAGAATTTGAGATACTTGGAAGAACCAGAGATGATGCAGCAGGCGAAGCATTTGACAAGGTAGCAAGGGCAGTGGGGCTGGGGTATCCAGGGGGACCAAAGATTGATAAGGCAGCAAAAGAGGGAAATCCTCAGGCGATTAAATTCCCCAGAGCCAGAGTAGATGGAAATGTTTACGATTTTAGCTTTAGCGGGCTGAAGTCTGCAGTTTTAAATCACATCAATCACGCCAATATGATGGGAGAGGAAATGAATATACCGGATCTTCTGGCATCGTTCCAGAATGCAGTGGTTGATGTTCTGGTTTCCCATACAGTAGAGGCTGCAAAGGAATATGGATTTAAAAAAGTGGCGATAGCGGGTGGAGTTGCTTCTAATTCCGCTCTTCGGAAAGGCATGAAAGAAGCCTGCGAAAAAAATGGAATTGCTTTTTACTATCCGTCGCCCATTTACTGTACTGATAATGCTGCCATGATCGGAACCGCGGCCTATTATGAATTTATTAACGGAGCCAGGGCCGGCTTGGATTTAAATGCAGTTCCCAATTTAAAACTGGGAGAAAGGTAACGGGCCTATGGAACGAACAGCAGCAGTAGTGCTGGCAGCAGGAAAAGGCTCCCGTATGGGCAGTACAATCCACAAACAGTATATGGAGCTGTGCGGAAAGCCTCTTCTTTATCATACGCTGAGAGCCTTTGAAGAGAGTTCCGTAGATGAGATTGTTCTGGTCACAGGTCCGGGTGAGGTACCATTTTGCCAGAATGAAATCGTGGACCGTTATGGATTTTCCAAAATATCTGCCGTGACAGAAGGCGGGAGTGAGAGATATCATTCCGTTTATGCCGGGCTGAAGGCAGTAAAGGACTGTGCCTACGTTCTTATCCATGACGGGGCAAGACCCTGTGTCACCAAGGAAATCATTGATGCGTCAAGAACTGCAGCGATCACATACGGGGCGTGTGTGGTGGGAATGCCGGTTAAAGATACCATTAAGATATCCGATGAAAACGGATATGCGGCCCTGACTCCGGACCGGACAAGCCTTTGGCAGATCCAGACACCTCAGGCATTCCGGTACGATCTGGTCTTAAGGGCCTATAACAGACTGATGGAATCAGAATCTTTCCAAAAAGGGGTTACGGACGATGCCATGGTGGTAGAAACCATGACGAAAGAAAAGGTGAAGTTAATACAGGGTGACTATACCAATATAAAAGTAACTACACCAGAGGACTTAGAGATTGCCAGTGTATTTCTTAACAGAATATATGGGAAAAAATAAAAGGAATGCTGTAGGAGCAGCTTCCTTTTTATTTTTTTCCACCTGTTTTTAACAGATCCCTGACAATCAGATGAAGGTGTTCAAGCTGCTCTCGATTTAAATGCTGTGCGTCCTCCATAAGTTCTTTGACTTTGGCAGGACTGGTTATGTCACGGGAAAAAAATTCGGCTGGTTCAATATCCAGATACTCACATATATAGAAAAAGCCCATCATGGACGGAAGCGCCCGTCCATTCTCTATTTTATGAATATATGTGGGATTCTGACCGAGAGAAAGACTCATATCACGTGCAGATACACCCTTTTGAGCCCTGAGCTCTGAGAGGCGTTTGGAAAAATTGAAGTCTATATACATGGGTAACTCCTCCTGATTCCATAGTATTGCATTAAATGGAATATGTGTAGTAAATAATGCATTCCATCACTTGACATGTTGCATTCATTACAATATTATTATTTATATAAAGTATTCAATGTATGATCAGGCTAAGAAATCCGTTATAAGGATTGCGTGGCTATTAGATAGTATCAGCTGTTTCATCAGATGAAAAGTAGGAAAGAAGGTACAATAGATGGAAACTGGAAAAAGCAGGAATGAGACGGATACAGGCACCAGGGAAGGCCTGCTGGAACGGATTGCGTCAGAATTAGGCTGCATGTATTTATCTGATCTGCGGGGAAGCACAGCCAAAGCACGGTTCCGTTTCGTTGTTTCTGATATTCCGGCAATGGATTATTCAGTAAAAGTATGGCAGGATGCGCTGTACTATATAACGGGAATAGAAGAAAACTTTAGCACTGCTGAGCGGGCAAAGCAACGTCTTTTAGAGTATTTGTAGAGGGGTTTAAAATTATTTGAAAATTATGTAAAAATATGTTGACAGATGATACAAACAATGATAAACTATCGAAGTTGCCGCTGATGAAGACGGTAATTGAGAGAAAAAAGCTCCAAGAGATTTGAAAAAATAGAAAAAAGTGCTTGACAAAAACACAAACTTCTATTAAAATGTAAAAGCGCGTTTGGAGAGGTATCGAAGTGGTCATAACGAGGCGGTCTTGAAAACCGTTTGTCCGCAAGGGCGCGTGGGTTCGAATCCCACCCTCTCCGTTGGCAGGTTTTAGCCGCTAATAACATAGAAATCAGCTAACTGCAGAAGTACCCAAGTGGCTGAAGGGGCTCCCCTGGAAAGGGAGTAGGCCGTTAGTAGCGGCGCGAGGGTTCAAATCCCTCCTTCTGCGTCAGCATTGAGAAGAGACAAGCGTTTCTGCGAGATGCAAAGCACTTTGAAAACAGAAG
>NZ_QOHO01000175.1 GCF_003432035.1 Lacrimispora amygdalina | reverse complement strand
CAATTACATCGAGTATCGCTTTGGGGATTGAATATAAAGATATGAGGGTGAGCGATAAAAAAGAAATACGTTCAGAGAATAATAAACCACTGAGAGAAAATATTGATGACAACCGGATTGTTGGTGACGACGGTACAATCAGTTGGATCGGGCTTATGGTAAATGATAAGGAACAATTGGAATATGCGGTATTAGATTGGTCATTATATTCCGGATTGACAGGAATCGGTTATATGTATCTTTCTGAATATTTAATTAATAAAGATGAGTTTACAAAATCGATTATAGAGATGATTTATAATACAATTAAAACAGCTTATCATATGGGGATGTTTAACGATTATAATATTTCTTATTTCTGCGGTCTGACCGGAATCTATGCTTTTATAGCAAAAATTAAGGAGACCGGAATCATAAAATATGATGAAACGTTTCTTAGGGAAATTAAAAAATTAGTGAAAAATAATATATCAAAAACAAACTGTTATGATACTTTATCAGGTCTGCACTCAGCAGTTATCTATTTTTTTGCCAGGTATGAGTCAGACGATTTTGCAAAAGAAATTCTACCGGCAATAGCGGAATATTTTATTTCTGATTTTGATACTGGTGTTATGGATAAAAATTTTAATTATGCCAGCTTTGCACATGGATATTCAGGTATTATGACATCCATTATGTGTATGAACAGAATTGCCAAACAGGAAGCGCTGATAACATTGGCACGAGGGTTATGGGAAAAGGAACAGCGGCTATATACAGGAAAGTATATGTGGAAGGACTTAAGGAGCAGTGAGGATACATATTCTCATTTTTGGTGTCATGGTTCTTGTGGAATCATGTATTCCCGTTTAATTTGGAAGAAATGGGGTTTTATAAATGATGGAATAATCGGAATGAGTGAATCAGACCTGGATAATCTTCTGGCTCAGTATAGAGAAGTAATCGAAAGCAAAGTTCTAAATTCTCAAAACTATTCTTTATGTCATGGAAATTTTGCTTTTATAGATTTCATCCTTTCGTATGAGAAGGTACTGGGAGAAAAACCTGAAAAGGAAAATTATATTATTCAGACCATGGAGGATGCACAAAAACAAGGATATAGTTGTATAGGAGCACCAGGCGCTATCAATGCGATTGGATTTATGGTAGGAGAATCTGGAATACAATATTTACTGAACCGTTATAAAAATTTGAAATTACCTTCTGTATTGGCAATAGAAAATATATAGAAAGGAGAAGTCAGTATGAAAGTTATCTTGCAGACAAATCAATCGGATTGTCTTCTTGCTTGTGCAGCGATGATTATGGATACATTTAAGTGCAGAATTCCAGTTTACCGGTTGGTGGAAAAGGTAGAATTGTCCATGGCCGGAAGCAATGTTCTGCAGTTAAAAGAGGCATTAGGAGAATATGGCTTTTCCGTAGAAGGTTATAAAGTTGAGAGCGAAAAATTCAACCAGACAATATTACCTATCATTGCATATGTAAATAACGGTCATTTTATTATTATCAATAAAGTAACCAAAAACAAATTTATTGGAATTGATCCGGCGATAGGAAGAATCGCTTATTCCCATGCAGAGTTTAAAAGTATCTATAGCGGTGTTGTTATAAAAATTACTAAAACCCGGAAACATGTAAAAAATGTGGTAGTAAAGCAGCGGGAGATATTAGGATTCTTAAACAATACTAAATTAATAACGATTTTATTTGGACTGTTAATTACTTCAATTTTTACTCAAATTGTAGCTATGAGCTATTCATATATGTATTCTGCAATAGGTAAGAACGACTCTTACTTAAATCTGTCCTTAATATTAATTGCTGCGGTTGTCCTATTAGGGACAGGCAGTATGATCCAGGGCTTCTTAACAAAAAAATTTAATATATTATATGAACAGATATACGGTAACAGACTCGTTGATAAACTTATAAGTAAAAACTACAAGTTCTTTACATTCAGAAGCAATGGTGACTTATTATATCGTATCAACGCAAGAGGAATGATAAAAGACGCCCTGCTATTCAAAATAGTCCCATCTTTTATAGCACTATGTACCATTATTGTAGTTCAAGTCGCTTTGTTTCAGAAGAGTTTATTTTTGGGGGGACTTTTTCTGACTGCTAATATTTTATATTTGATATTTTATATAGGGATTAGTAAACTAATATATATGGAGAGCAATAAATATACACAAAAATTGATTAAACTCAATACAACAAGTGAAAATATAATCAGGACAATCTCAACTATTAAGGTTTTGGATGTCGGCAACATTTTCATGAAAAAATGGCATAATGAAAATGAAGAACAGACAGAGCGTTACGGTCAGTTAGTCATTTTGCAAAGCATTCAAAGTGTATTAACAAATATCTATACATATGTTGTTCCCATAGTAATTAGTATCATAAACATAGTTTGCAACAGAAATACTGATATTTTCAGCCAGATGGCATTATTACCACTGCTATATTTAGTAGTTCAAAATGTAATAACAATCGGACAGGCTTTTAATTCTTTATATACCGTACTGCCAAATATAGATAAAACAAATGAATTATTAGATGAAAATTTTATGCAGGACAATGAGCGTAAAGTTTCCAATTTGAATAATGATGAGGAAATACATGTCGAAAATATGTCATATTACTACGGTAATTTTAAATGTCTTGAAAATGTAAATTTACAGATTAAAAAGGGCAGGAGGTATGCGGTTATAGGAATATCCGGAAGCGGAAAGTCCACATTATTAAAGGTTTTAGCAAATCTTTTTAATGATTATAAAGGTGAAGTAATATTTGATTCTGCTAATGAGGATAAGCCAGTATATCTTGACCAGGACACATCTATTCTGGACAGCAGTATATTAGAAAATGTATTATTCGGCCAGCAATGTACAAATGAAAGACTGGCCAGCATCAGCCAGGCTACAGGATTAGAGGATATTATTAACAGACTACCGCAAAAATGGGCAACTGAGATATCAAAAGGAAAAAACCTGTCCCGTGGTCAGGAACAACGGATTTGTCTGGCAAGATGCCTGATTAAAGATGCCAGAATATATTTACTTGATGAAGCAACAAGTAATATTGATGTTATTGATGAAGAAAAGATCATGAATAATCTGATTGGTCCAAATGGTATTTTAGAAGGTAAGACTGTGTTTATCTCCACACATAAATTAAGTATGATAAATTATGCTGACGAGATAATATATATAAAGGAAGGGACCGTATATCAGGGAACCCATGAACAGCTGTTGCAGAGGTTTCCTTCTTATGAAAACTTCTTTGAATAATTATTTGTTACTGATCAGATGAGTGTCGTAGTTGTGCTCATTTTAACTGTCATAAAGCTTCTTCGTTTTCTGTCAATTTTTTTGTATTGCACATGGCGGGCAGTGCCCCGCCATGTTATTACCATATTTTCATAAACTCATCGAGAGCAGAAAGTGCTCCTGTCATCACAGTATCCCAAATCAATCAGTCCTCAATATCCAACAACCGGGTATTGGTTCCCCGCTCAATTCTTCCAGTATCTCTTTTGGTGTCTCCTCCTCCCACTCAGAAGGCGGACGGGAGCAGTTAATATACTCTTTGTAGACCGGTAAGTTCGGAACATCAGGATTGAGTGTCCCCATCAGGTAATCGCACCGCATGGCTGACTCTCTTATAAATTCAATATCAGCAGTGTTAATCTCATCTATGTACAGCAGCCGTACTGACCACCCAGGGTTTTCTGCCACTTCTTCTTGTCGCCATAGCCTAAACATAGATGACCTTATCCCCTCCTGAAGTATGAAAGAGAATGTGCG
>NZ_QOHO01000174.1 GCF_003432035.1 Lacrimispora amygdalina | reverse complement strand
CGGATGTGTTCTGCCATGCGCTCCTGAAACTCAACATCGTCATCAAACGCACGGGTAATGGATTTTTTGCTGGCCCCGTGGCGTTGCAAATGATCGATGCATAGCGATTCAAACAGGTGCTGGGGCAGGCCTTTTTCCATGTCGTCTGCCAGTTCTGCCTCTTTCTCTTCACGGGCGAGCTGCTGGTAGTGACGCGCCCAGCTCTGAGCCTCAAGACGATCCTGAATGTAATAAGCGTTCATGGCTGAACTCCTGAAATAGCTGTGAAAATATCGCCCGCGAAATGCCGGGCTGATTAGGAAAACAGGAAAGGGGGTTAGTGAATGCTTTTGCTTGATCTCAGTTTCAGTATTAATATCCATTTTTTATAAGCGTCGACGGCTTCACGAAACATCTTTTCATCGCCAATAAAAGTGGCGATAGTGAATTTAGTCTGGATAGCCATAAGTGTTTGATCCATTCTTTGGGACTCCTGGCTGATTAAGTATGTCGATAAGGCGTTTCCATCCGTCACGTAATTTACGGGTGATTCGTTCAAGTAAAGATTCGGAAGGGCAGCCAGCAACAGGCCACCCTGCAATGGCATATTGCATGG
>NZ_QOHO01000173.1 GCF_003432035.1 Lacrimispora amygdalina | reverse complement strand
ATATCAGACCACTTCATTTCGCATAAATCACCAACTCGTTGCCCGGTAACAACAGCCAGTTCCATTGCAAGTCTGAGCCAACATGGTGATGATTCTGCTGCTTGATAAATTTTCAGGTATTCGTCAGCCGTAAGTCTTGATCTCCTTACCTCTGATTTTGCTGCGCGAGTGGCAGCGACATGGTTTGTTGTTATATGGCCTTCAGCTATTGCCTCTCGGAATGCATCGCTCAGTGTTGATCTGATTAACTTGGCTGACGCCGCCTTGCCCTCGTCTATGTATCCATTGAG
Organism: Lacrimispora amygdalina; assembly: GCF_003432035.1. GTDB lineage: Bacteria > Bacillota > Clostridia > Lachnospirales > Lachnospiraceae > Lacrimispora > Lacrimispora amygdalina. The sequence goes on along the minus strand of NZ_QOHO01000173.1, from coordinate 790 downwards.
CATTGCCGCAATTTCTTTTGTGGTGATGTCTTCAAGTGGAGCATCAGGCAGACCCCTCCTTATTGCTTTAATTTTGCTCATGTAATTTATGAGTGTCTTCTGCTTGATTCCTCTGCTGTCCAGGATTTTTTCGTAGCGATCAAGCCATGAATGTAACGTAACGGAATTATCACTGTTGATTCTCGCTGTCAGAGGCTTGTGTTTGTGTCCTGAAAATAACTCAATGTTGGCCTGTATAGCTTCAGTGATTGCGATTCGCCTGTCTCTGCCTAATCCAAACTCTTTACCCGTCCTTGGGTCCCTGTAGCAGTAATATCCATTGTTTCTTATATAAAGGTTAGGGGGTAAATCCCGGCGCTCATGACTTCGCCTTCTTCCCATTTCTGATCCTCTTCAAAAGGCCACCTGTTACTGGTCGATTTAAGTCAACCTTTACCGCTGATTCGTGGAACAGATACTCTCTTCCATCCTTAACCGGAGGTGGGAATATCCTGCATTCCCGAACCCATCGACGAACTGTTTCAAGGCTTCTTGGTCGTCGCTGGCGTGCGTTCCACTCCTGAAGTGTCAAGTACATCGCAAAGTCTCCGCAATTACACGCAAGAAAAAACCGCCATCAGGCGGCTTGGTGTTCTTTCAGTTCTTCAATTCGAATATTGGTTACGTCTGCATGTGCTATCTGCGCCCATATCATCCAGTGGTCGTAGCAGTCGTTGATGTTCTCCGCTTCGATAACTCTGTTGAATGGCTCTCCATTCCATTCTCCTGTGACTCGGAAGTGCATTTATCA
>NZ_QOHO01000172.1 GCF_003432035.1 Lacrimispora amygdalina | reverse complement strand
GAAACAGTCCAGCGTGAAGGTGTCTGCGGGCGATCGTCAGGAAGACAGTGCTCATGCTGCCCTGCTGACGCTTCAGGCAGAACTCCGGCCGCTGGAGAAGCATGCCGGAGCAAATGAGAAAATCAGCCAGCAGCGCCGGGATTTGTGGAAGGCGGAGAGTCAGTTCGCGGTACTGGAGGAGGCGGCGCAACGTCGCCAGCTGTCTGCACAGGAGAAATCCCTGCTGGCGCATAAAGATGAGACGCTGGAGTACAAACGCCAGCTGGCTGCACTTGGCGACAAGGTTACGTATCAGGAGCGCCTGAACGCGCTGGCGCAGCAGGCGGATAAATTCGCACAGCAGCAACGGGCAAAACGGGCCGCCATTGATGCGAAAAGCCGGGGGCTGACTGACCGGCAGGCAGAACGGGAAGCCACGGAACAGCGCCTGAAGGAACAGTATGGCGATAATCCGCTGGCGCTGAATAACGTCATGTCAGAGCAGAAAAAGACCTGGGCGGCTGAAGACCAGCTTCGCGGGAACTGGATGGCAGGCCTGAAGTCCGGCTGGAGTGAGTGGGAAGAGAGCGCCACGGACAGTATGTCGCAGGTAAAAAGTGCAGCCACGCAGACCTTTGATGGTATTGCACAGAATATGGC
>NZ_QOHO01000171.1 GCF_003432035.1 Lacrimispora amygdalina | reverse complement strand
CTGTCAGGTCGATTTCCCATAGCACCACGCTGGCCGACTGCTCCGCACGGGTGCATTCATTCAGTGTTTCCTGCCGGATATCCTGCATCAGTTCACCACCTGTTCAAACTCTGCGCTGAACTCAACACGCAGCATACTGACCCGCGACGACCATTTTGCGCAGGTCACCTTTATCTGCCGCCACTCATAAGGCGGCGTCCACAGAAAGGATTTCCAGCCCCCGTGCTCTTCCAGAAACGACTCCAGTACCGTGGCCTCCTCACGGGGGACAGAAAGCGTCACGCTGTACGTTTTCAGGTTGGCATTCAGCCCGGCAGGCGCTCGCTGAGAATAGCCATCACCAAAGCGCACCTTTCTTACAGAAGGGACCGAAGCCACATCCATACCGGGTTTCACTTTCCAGCGGAAGGTCTTCATCGTCCACCTCCGGAGAACAGGCCACCATCACGCATCTGTGTCTGAATTTCATCACGGGCACCCTTGCGGGCCATGTCATACACCGCCTTCAGAGCAGCCGGACCTATCTGCGCGTTCGTGCCGTCGTTGTTAATCACCACATGGTTATTCTGCTCCAACGTCCCGGACTCCTGCGACCGGCTGTCTGCCATGCTGCCCGGTGTACCGACATGACCGCCGGTGGCATCGCCGCGCATCAGCCGGTCAAGGTTCCCCACGCCCATCCGGCTGTTTGCCTCCTTCGTGAAGCACAACTCCC
>NZ_QOHO01000170.1 GCF_003432035.1 Lacrimispora amygdalina | reverse complement strand
GTCTCGTGGGCTCGGTGCTGCAGAGCGATGTCGACATCAAGGTCTACGCCTCGTTCGCGCCGCTGTCGTGCGCAGCGACCAGTGGCGTGCTCGGCTCGGCCGGGCCGAACTGGATCGTCTACAACTTCCCCGGCGTCGATCCGAACGTGCTGTATCCCTCCGCGCTGGGCGACGCGATCGCCGGCGAGGACCTGGTGCCCGATCCGCAGGACCCGGGCGACATCGCCTCGCAGTTCAACGGCAACCTCGGCCAGCCCGGCTGCCTGGAGTCCTTCTCCTGGTACTACGGACTGGACGGCAACACCCCGCCGGGCGCGATCAACTTCCTCAACGTGGTGATGCACGAGATCGGCCACGGCCTGGGCTTCTCCGGTTTCCTCAACAAGACCAGCGGCGCGCTGCTGGCCGGGCTGCCCGACGTCTACACGCGGCTGGCCTACGACAACGTGAGCAACCTGCGCTTCACCGACGCGGGCATGACCAACGCGACCCGCGCGCTGGCCATGCGCACGCCCGGCCGCACGGTCTGGGACGGCGCCGAAGTCAGCGCCCAGTCGCCGCTGATCCTCGACGAGGC
>NZ_QOHO01000017.1 GCF_003432035.1 Lacrimispora amygdalina | reverse complement strand
CCCTCTCATGAATAATTCGGGATTAATTATGGTAAAAACATATTAAATACTCTGTTCGTAACCAGCGATGTACTGCAGCCGGCATTTTCTTTGAACCATACCGGAGCCTCCTTTATGATTAATACCAGCTCAGGAACCAAGTGGCCCAGCAGTGATTTACCCGCCGGAGCGTTACTGCCTGATGAAAAATACCGCAGCTACGGTTATGCTTCTGATTCAGCAGAAAATACCATGAGCACCGGAACTGGTATCCAGCTTTATAAAGAGGTAAAAGGAAATTTAGATACCAGATATGTATCAGGAACTACGGTAGGAAAGGTAGCAAAAACAGCAGAGGATACAGAACTTACACAGTACGACGGAACTGTATTATACCGGCTCATGGTAAACAATGCATCGGCACAGGATTATGTCAGCCAGCTGCAGCTTATGGATATCCTGCCGGTGAAAGGAGATTTCAGTACAGGTAATTTTGGAAGGCTCAGTGACTTCCGGCTGAAGTATGACAGCATTCAGTCTATCGCAATTGAAAACAGAAAAGATTCAGGAAGTTCGGGAAGAAAGGTTCAGGGATTTGATTATGAGATTTCGTATTCCAATAAAGCATTTGTAAGTAAGGATGATGCAAATGCCGGAAAGAATGCGATGTTAAATGACAATACCACCGGATTCTGGTCCGGAAGTTCCAGTGATCCTACCGCCATCCGCATTAAGATCACAGATCCTGAATTTTATCTGGCACCAGGGGAGAACCTGGTTGTTACGTATAAGACAGTCGTGCCTTACAGTACGGCAAAAGAGCTGGAAGAGGCCGCTTACGGCTATGCAGTCAATGATTTTGCCACAGCCTACAGCTATAAAGAAGCAAGCCTTGAGAGTGAGGAAAAGAAGTTCTCCCAGGTACAGACCAGCAATTCCGTCCAGGTGCTTCTGGTTCCTGGAAATGTTAAGGTTTCAGGCAGAATCTGGATTGATGATGACAACAACGGAATACAGAATGAAAGCATAAAGAATGACCATCTACTTACAGATTTGTTCCCTCTGCTTCAGAGCGGTTACTTTAATGTCAGCCTGTTGAAGTTCAGCAAAAACGGGGATGACCAGATTTCCATGGAACCGGGAACCGGGGATGCCAGATTCTTATTTGACAATCTGACACCTGCGAAGCCATATGGACTCACCGGCTCAGATTTCACAGAGAGTACGGAGGATGAGTGGTACAGCGGCAAGTCTCTGCGGTTAACCAGTTTAAAGGGAGATGATCCGTCTCATTATCAGATTGAAGTGAGTGAGGGGACTATGCCAAAAGGTTTCGAGGATCTGGTATTGAAGCTTGCCAAACCTAACATGCTGCCAGACGGGGAAAATAAAAAGGCAGGCAGATCCAGACTGCCAAAGACATTGCTGGAAGGCGGAGTAAACTACAATGAAAGCCGTGACAGCAACTTTAATGAAACGAAAAATGGATATTCCTCAGAAGATTTCTTCTTATGGTCAACATCAGGGGAATATGATACAACCAAGGACATAGGCTTTGTTCCGTATAGAAACGTAACGGTAAAGAAAACAAACAAAGCACAAAATCCAGTGGCAGGAGCTCATTTTACCGTATATGGTCCTTTTACAAACCAGGAAATGGATTCCTTCAATAATTCACAGATCACCGATTCCAGTGTGCTTAAAAGTCCGGCAGCAGCCGGCGAAACAGCCCTTACAGACGGTGAAGCAGTATGGAACGCAGGCGAGCTTCTTTATTACATGAACTATATAATAGTTGAAGACAGTGCTCCTGCAGGTTACCAGATTGCCAATGCTGTATCCGGGGATATGGTATCCATGGATTCCTATAAGGTCCAGGGACAAAAGGCATGGATTCTTAAGAGCAAGGAGTTTAAGACTGAGGCTGATCCAATAAAGAGCACGGTTACTGTAGAGGATTCCTATATAACCGGGTCACTGGAATTTACAAAGATTGACGGGCTCACCAGGGAGAAGCTTAGCGGTGCCGTGTTCCAGATTGAAAAGCAGAGTGATGTGGTCAAAGATGCATGGAGTGCACTGATTGCGTCCATGAAAAAAGATGCTGTATCCATGGGAATAGCAGACGTAAAGGAGACGGAGCAGGGCGTTAGCTTTAAGGTTACGGACGGATTGGTAAACATTACCGGAATACCGCTTGGGCGCTATACTCTTTCAGAACTACAGGTTCCTGACGGATATGATATCTCAAAGAAGCTGGGAGAAACCGGATTTGAAATCAGTTCCCAAGGGCAGAAAGCGGAATTAAGCAAAATAGAAGGAAACGTTATTGAGAATACCAGAACAGAATACAGTTTAAGCATCAGAAAGGCGGATAATGCCGGAAATGATGCAGTAAAGGGTATCTCATTTTCCATCTCAGGACCAGGAAAGTACGAGAGCAGTACCTGGAACCCATTTATCAGAAATAAGTTTAAAATAAATGATCCGGATCATTCCGGCTATGAAGTAAAACAGACCAGTGACGAGGGAGTTGTTACCTGGAATCTGCCTTACGGCGATTATGAGATTACAGAGCTTCCTGCATCTGGTTACCAGACCATAGAACCGTTCTACGTCAGGATCGGTCAGGACGGAGCTGTCTCATTACTGAATGGAAAAGACAGACCGGAAATCGTCCTTAACAGTCAGGAACAGAATGAAATCAATGTTATAGTGACCAATAAGGTACTGACTGCACCAATTGCCATTGAAAAAATGGATGGGGAAAGTAAGAACCTGATTACGGGAGCATGGTTTGAACTGAGCGGCACGTCTCTGGTAGAAGGAGCGTTTGAAGAGTATTTGAAACATGTGACAGGACTTGGCGTTTCTTCCGTAACAACCAGAACAGATGGAGGTATTCTTTCTATAAACTTCCGGGTTGATGGGACAGAAAATTCCAGGCAGGGAATTTTAACACAGATACCTTACGGAACCTATACACTGAAAGAGACCCAGGCACCCAGCGGATATCTCTTTGGGGGCAGCCATGGCTTTACAAAAGAATTTAAGCTGGAAAAACCGGAAGGTATCAGCCTGACTGGAGAAAGTGCGGTTGCCAATACACCCCATGAGCTGATCATTGAAAAACGGGATAAGTCAACAAATGCCCTGCTTTCCAATGCGGAATTTGTATTAATGACATCTGAAGGGAAGTATGTGACACTTGACGGAAACAACTCGTATACCGGACTGACAGACAAAAAAGAGGAGGGATCTGTATTTACAACCGGCAGCGACGGTACGGTAACGGTAAAACGACTGCCTGCAGGAAATTATATTTTAAAAGAAATCAAAGCACCGGAAAACTACAGTGTGACTGCAGATACGGAAGTTTCCGTACTGGAAACCGGTAATACAGACAGGATTTCAGTATATGATGTGAGAGACCGGGCTAAAATAAGGATCAACAAGGCTGCATCCCATAACCATGAAATGCATCTTTCAGGAGCTGTATTTGAGATTTACTCCGATGATGGATTAACAGCACTTGCCGGTACTATGACAACAGGAAATGATGGAATGGGAGAGTCCCAGATGCTGCCTCTTGGAACCTATTATGTAAAAGAGAAGACAGCTCCGTCTGGATATGAAACAGGCAGCAGGGTCTATGAAGTCACCTTAAAGGCAGACAGTGAAGCCAGCATAGTGACAGCAGATGGCAGTGAGCTTGTCTTCAATGATTACGGAACAGGAAGTCTGACCTTTGATAAGGTGGATGGAGTAACAGAAAAACTTCTTCCATCGGCTGAATTCTCTTTAACAGAGAAAACAACCCAGGTAGAAGGCGCATTTGAAGACTTCACAGAAAAGCTTCTTAAGATGAGCGCAGAAGAACTGGGCACCATGGGAATCCGTGATGTGCAAAAAAATGGAACCGGCATTCGGTTTACAGCATTTAATGGCCACGTTGATATTGGAAGGATACCTTATGGTACCTATACGCTGAAAGAGGAGAAAGCTCCGGAAGGTTATTTAAGCTTAAACGGTAAGGCAGAATTTGATTTTATTCTTTCAGAAGACCAGAAAACGGCTCAGCTGACGGCTGATAACCAGGTAGTAAATGACCGTGCACAATTTGTTATAAAGATAAAGAAAACGGATAATCTGCAAAGAAGTATAAGTGGAATCAGCTTCCATATTCTTGGACCTGGAAAATACGAAGATAACGGAGTTCTATCCATATTCGGGGCCAGCCGGTTCCACACGCAGCAGGATGCCGGAAGCGGAACCTTTGTTACAGGAGATGACGGCAGTTTAAGCCTGGGCTTAAAACACGGAGATTACCAGATCAGGGAGGATGCGTCTGACCGTTATGATACTATTGAACCGTTCTACATCAGAGTGGACGAAAAAGGAAAGGTCAGCATCTTAAAGGATAACAGCAAAGCTGTCACTGTAGACAATGGTTCAGAGGTGGCATTAACAGTAACAAATCAGATCAGTACAGGAAGCCTGAGCCTGGAAAAGGTAGACAGCGAAGATACCAATAAGAGATTGGAAGGAGCAGAATTCACACTGACCAATTTATCTACCGTGGTTCCGGGAGCATGGGACAGTTACCGCAGGCTGGCAGCTTCTGATGGAGCAGCCTGGACGCCGGAAAATGTGACTGGTAATTCCATTGTATTTACCCTTTCGGGTAAGGCAGAGATCACAAACCTGCCTTATGGAACGTACCGGATCACAGAGACGAAAGCGCCAAAAGGATATTTGCTTGGTACTCAGCCGTGGAGTAGTGAATTTACCTTAAGCCAGTCTGAAAAGAGTGAGCTTTATGTAAAACCCTCTTTATTTGAAAAGACAAAGGGTGCGATTGAGAATCAGCCGTCAAAGGTGATTGTGGTTAAGACAAATGCTGTGTTTGCTGATATCAAACTGGGCGGGGCACAGTTTATTATGAAAACCTCGGAGGGCAGTTATGTGAAGCTTAATAATGGTTCGTTCGAAGGATATACAGCGAATGAAAAAGAGGCTTCCAGATTTGAAACAGACGGCAGCGGGCAGTATCTGATCAAGCGGCTGCCAGCAGACACGTATACGATTATTGAAACCAGAGCGCCGTCCGGATACATGATTAATTCCAGTATTCCGCCTCTGACTCTTGATGGGATCAACAGCTTTACAATTACCATTCAGGATGAGAGAATACGCGGCGAAGGTAGCGATGATGATGGTCCGACACCCCGTTCGCCTCAAAGCACGGTAACAATTATACCAGATCCGGTGCCTTTGGCAAACATGCCGGGTGAAAGCCAGATTGATATGGTCACGGTTGATGACGGAAACGTGCCTCTGGCAAAATTACCTAAGACAGGGGAGCGCAAGTCTAATGCCGGAAAGGTTATGGTAGCACTGTCAGGCTTCATGCTGGCACTCTATGCGGCTATTAATAAAAAAAAGAAGCCAGATAAATAATTAAAAGAAAATGGTTTATTGACTTTACTAAATTAACTTGCTATAATTTTAAAAAGTTATGGCGGGGAGATAAGGCCGGAACTTTAAGGAGTTCCGGCCTTGTTTTGACATTAGGAATAACTTTATTTTATTAATAATATGGTATTATTTATTATCTTAGGAGGAAAGAAAATTATGTCTTACGTGGATGAAGTTTATGACAGAGTCGTAAAGCAGAACCCGGGAGAAGGAGAATTTCACCAGGCAGTAAAGGAAGTTCTTGATTCTCTGCGCATTGTCATTGATGCAAATGAAGAAAAATACAGAAAAGCCGCACTTTTAGAGCGTCTGGTGGAGCCTGAACGTATTATCTCTTTTCGTGTACCGTGGGTAGATGACAACGGACAGGTAAGAGTGAATAAAGGATTTCGGGTACAGTTTAACAGTGCTATCGGGCCTTATAAAGGAGGTTTGAGACTTCATCCTTCTGTGAATCAGGGTATTTTAAAGTTTTTAGGCTTTGAACAGACATTTAAAAATTCTTTAACTGGTCTTCCCATCGGCGGAGGAAAAGGCGGATCAGATTTTGATCCCAAGGGCAAATCAGACAGAGAGGTCATGGCGTTCTGCCAGAGTTTTATGACCGAATTATCCAAATACATTGGTGCGGATCAGGATGTGCCGGCGGGAGATATTGGCGTTGGAGCCAGAGAGATCGGCTATTTATACGGACAATATAAGCGCATGACCGGGCTTTATGAGGGAGTTCTGACTGGAAAGGGACTTTCCTACGGAGGTTCTCTGGTGCGTACCCAGGCAACTGGCTACGGACTCATTTATATACTTGACGAGATGCTCAGACGTAATGGCAGAGAGCTGGAAGGAAAGAATGTGGTTATTTCCGGATCCGGTAACGTGGCAATTTATGCATCGGAAAAGGCGATCCAGCTGGGGGCAAAGGTTGTTGCTTTAAGTGACTCCAATGGATATATCTATGACAAGAGCGGCATTCGCCTTGATGTAGTAAAGGAAATTAAGGAAGTACGCAGAGGACGGATTAAAGAATATGCCAATGAAGTTGCTTCTGTCGCATATACAGAAGGAAAAGGGATCTGGACCATACCTTGTGATATTGCGCTTCCCTGTGCAACTCAGAACGAGCTGAATTTAGAGGATGCGAAGTCGCTGAAGGCCAACGGATGCTTTGCAGTTGCGGAAGGCGCGAACATGCCTTCTACCAGAGAGGCAACAGATTTCTTCCTTGAGAATGGAATGCTGTTTATGCCTGGTAAGGCAGCTAACGCAGGCGGTGTGGCAACTTCTGCACTGGAGATGAGCCAGAACAGTTTAAGGCTTTCCTGGAGCTTTGATGAAGTTGACAAGAAGCTTCATGAAATCATGGTGGGAATCTATGAGAAGACTGCAAAAGCTGCAAAACGCTACGGTGTGAAGGGAAATTATGTGGCAGGTGCCAATATTGCCGGCTTTGAGAAGGTAGTTGAAGCCATGATGGCACAGGGTATCGTATAAGACCAGGTCCGTACCTGTTTTTGGAAGGTACGGACTTGAATTTATTAACAACAAAAATTTTACTGGAATTCTCAAATGTTTTAGTATATAATAAACCGTAAGGCTTGAGGCGGAGTATTCTTCGCCTTATTGTTTTCCTGAAAAATATCTTAGAAAAACAGAAAGCAGGTGATGATTCTATGCATAAATTCTTAAGAACCATTGGTTTCAGTCTTTATGAAAAAGACAGGGATATTGATAAGCTGTTAGACAGGCTCTGTGAAGATCTGTCCGATATGAGAAGGATACAGATTGACGAGGAGTCCAATCTGTGTGAAATCCGAAGAGAAGTGGCGCCCGGGATGGGGATTGCCATCTATGGAGAGATGGACCGGGATGGGAAGTTTCAAAGAATGTACTATTACCCCTATTTAAAAAGCAGTGATATAACTTCGGAAGTATCATGCTCCATTCAGCGTCACACGGAACGGGAAACCTACGCCGGGCTTTTAGACGAATATAAAGTTGGAATTTCTCTGATCTTTTATATAGACAATTCCTTTGAATGCAGAGAACGGATCATAGACCATCATTCCATGGATACCAGTTATTCATGCCTTACAGGTCTTGCAGTCAGTGGAAAGGTTCTTCTCCCCATTCAGAAGTCAGATATTCAGAGAGAAAAAGCGAGAGTAGCCGCTAAGGACCGCAATAATCTGTTAGAAGCCGCAAAGAACGGTGATGAAGATGCCATGGAGACATTGACGATTGAAGATATTGATCTCTATTCCCAGGCATCAAGACGGGTGATGAAGGAAGACTTATATTCGATTATTGATTCGTGCTTTATGCCATGCGGTGTAGAATGCGACCAGTATTCTGTAATTGGTGAGATCATAAAAATTGATGAGATGAAGAACCAGATTACGGAAGAAGAGGTATACGATTTTACTCTTGAGTGCAGTGATTTAATATTCCATGTCGGCATAGCGAAAAAAGATTTAACAGGAACACCGGAAATCGGGCGCAGATTCAAAGGACAGATCTGGATGCAGGGAACTGTAAAATTCAAGGAATCAGAGGAATAAATCCAAGAATGACTTGACGAATTCTTTAAATTTGCATATAATAAGTTTTGAACTGTGCTGCAGGCTGCCTGCAGCACAGATATGTTTCCGTAGCTCAGCTGGATAGAGCGACCGCCTCCTAAGGTTGCGTTACAACGGCCACCTCAAAAAAACTAAATAAGGGATTGCAGTTCGACTTTGATCGGGCTATAATCATATATCAGACACGTCCATATAGCTCAGCTGGATAGAGCACACGCCTCCTAAGCGTGGGGTCGGAGGTTCAAATCCTCTTATGGACGCCAGTGAACAACGCCGAAAGCCTTTGTTTTCAAGGGTTTTCGGCTTTTCTTATATGAAAAGGCACGAAAAAGCTCTTTCACTGTATGAGATAAAATTCTACTCCAAAATTTGATTTTTGACAACCCCTCCAGAATCGAACGGTTGTTATAAGACAAAATCGCCAGCTAATTTTTAGCAGAAAACGGGCTGTTCTTGCTAATGAAAATGCCCTTCCTGCTAATCAGCCCCAAAATCGTGCCAAAAATCCAGCTAATCAAAAAAGGCGGATGTTTTGAGTACCATGCAGTTATAGCAGATAAAATTGAATATCGTTATATACATAGAGCGTCTATTTGCCCCGCATCGGGAATGGATAGGCGCTCTTTTTTTATGCCCAAAACCATGGGCAAATACAAGAGATTGGAGGTGTTTCATTTGAGCAAGCCTGTTTATACCGCAGACAAGCCGAGCGACTGTCATTACTGCTACTTCTGGACGAATGGCAGAAAGGGTTGCCGTCTGGGTAGAAATAATTGCTACTACTTAATCTCTTTGCCACCGAAACCCAAGTCGGAATGTGATGGCTGTCCCTATGGGCGAGATCACCCGTGCATTGGCTGGTGTACGAAGAAGGTTATGCGTGAAGTGGGGCTTCGTTGATATGGATGTGTATGAACAGGAATACCGCTTCTGCTATTTTACCCGATGTCCTTACGAAAAGACGGATACGACTTTCCGCAGCATTCCGCTGACAACAGAAAGTTTTCCGCAGAAAGAAGGTGGTGAAGCCGTGTGAGTTTTGATTATTTTTACGGTCAGCAATCCGATCTATTCACATTCTATCGAGTTCCGAAGGTGTTGTTCACGAACGAGAGGTTCTGGAATATTTCTGCCGATGCCAAGATGCTGTATGGCATTTTGCTTGACCGCATGAGCCTGTCTGCCAAGAATGGTTGGATAGATAAAAACGGTCGAGTGTATATCATTTTTACAATCGACGAAGCGAAGATGGCTCTGAACTGTGCTGAACAAAAGGCTATCAAGCTGCTCAGTGAACTTGAGAAGAAAGCAGGATTGATTGAACGTAAGCGCCAGGGTTTGGGAAAGCCCAACCTGATCTATGTGAAGAACTTTATCTCTGCTGTGGATTCACAACTCTTGAATTGTGAAAATCACAATTCTGGAACAATGGAAATCACAACTCAAGAACTTCCGAAATCACAATGTAATAATACTGATATTAAAAATACTGAATTTAGTGATACTGATTCTATCTTTCCTTCCGGAAATGGTGGAATGATGGACGAGAATGACCGGTATCAAGAATACTTTGATTATTTCTCGGATCAGCTCAGTATTGATTTGTTGAAGAAGGATTACCCTTACGATTCCGAAATGCTGGATAACATTCTGGAGTTGATCGTTGAAACAGTTTGCACGAAGCGACCATTGATTCGCATTGGTGCAGAGGAACGTCCGGCAGAAATTGTCCGCAGCCGGTTTATGAAACTGAATGTCGAACACATTCGATATGTTATGGACTGCTTCAAAGAGAACACTACAAAGATTAGAAATATCCGTCAGTATATGCTGACTACGATATACAATGCGCCGACGACAATAGACACCTACTACGATGCTCTTGTTCGGCACGATATGTCACACGGATATTTGGAAGGAGGATTTAAGAAATTGAAAATGAAGCGAGAGGAAGGAGAGTGACGAAAAATGTCGAAAAAAGCAACCATCATTGCGGTGGTCAATCAGAAAGGAGGCACTGGAAAGACCACCACCACCGAGAATCTGGGCGTTGGCTTGGCTCTTGAAGGAAAAAAGGTGCTTCTGGTAGACACCGATCCCCAGGCTTCCCTGACGGTCAGTTTGGGCAATCCCTGCCCTGATGATCTGTCTCCGACACTTTCCGATTTGATGGGAAAGATTATGATGGAAAACCCCATTGCTCCCGATGAAGGGATTCTTCATCATCCGGAGGGCGTTGATTTGGTGCCATCCAACATTGAACTGTCAGGTATGGAGGTAGCACTGGTCAATGCCATGAGCAGGGAAACCATTCTCAGGCAATACCTGGATACGGTCAAACAGAACTATGATTACATTCTTCTGGACTGTATGCCGTCTTTGGGGATGCTGACCGTCAATGCGTTGGCAGCTGCCGACAATGTGCTGATACCGGTTCAGGCAGCATACCTTCCTGCAAAGGGTCTGGAACAGTTGCTTGGAACCATCAACAAGGTCAAGAGGCAAATCAACCCGAAACTGAGGATTGAAGGGATTCTTCTGACTATGGTAGACAACCGCACCAACTATTCCAAAGACATCAGCAATCTGATTCGGGAGAGCTATGGAGGAAAGCTGAAGGTTTACAAGACCGACATTCCCCGCTCTGTTCGTGCAGAAGAAATCAGTGCCGAAGGACACAGTATCTTTCAGCACGATCCGAAAGGAAAAGTGGCGGATGCCTACCGAGTCTTGACGAAGGAGGTGTTAAACAATGCAGAGAAAAGGCGCAAACATCAGCTTGAAGGGGTACGATGATATTTTCTCCACCGATCAATCCAGAGCTGAAGCCCAGCAGGAGCGTGTGCAGGAAATTCCGCTTTCTGAGCTACACCCCTTTGAGGGACACCCCTTCCGTGTGGTTGATGATGAAGAAATGATGAAAACGGCGGAGAGCGTCCGAGATTTCGGAGTTCTCACTCCTGCGATTGTTCGTCCTGACCCCGACGGTGGTTATGAAATCGTTTCTGGTCACAGGCGGCACCGGGCATCGGAGCTTGCGGGTAAGGAAACCATGCCTGCGATTGTTCGTGACCTGGACGATGATGCAGCCATTATTCTGATGGTCGATGCGAATTTGCAGAGAGAAACCATTCTTCCGAGCGAAAGAGCATTTGCCTACAAGATGAAGCTGGATGCGATTAAACATCAGGGCGAACGGACAGATTTAACTTCTGCCCAACTTGGGCAGAAGTCGTGGGCGGTGAATCAGGTTGCTGAACAAAGTGGCGATAGCCGTGTGCAGGTTCAAAGGTATATCCGTCTGACCGAACTGATTCCGGAACTGCTGGATATGGTAGATACGGGTCAGATCAAATTCAATCCTGCGGTGGAGCTTTCCTACCTGGCAAGTGAAGAACAGCAGGATTTTCTTTCAGCAATGGATTATGCTCAAGCAGCCCCTTCCCTTTCGCAAGCACAGCGAATTAAAAAGCTCGCACAGGAGGGCGAGTGTACGCTGGATGCGATGTGCGAGATTATGAATGAAATCAAGAAGGGAGAGCTGGACAGAGTAACCTTCAAAACGGATTCGTTGCGAAAATACTTCCCGAAGTCCTATACCAACAAGCAGATGGAGGATAAAATCATTCAGCTTTTGGAACAGTGGCAGAAAAAAAGAGAAAAATCAATGGAAAGGTAAGGTAAAAAAATGTTTACACCCAAAAACATTCAGGGCGCTTTGGAAAAACTCTACGACCTTTGCGATCCTGATTATATGGTAGATATGCTCGTAAATTTCAGTGAGGAGTTCGATGATATTTCTCCTACGCTTCTGGCAAGGTCGTTCCAGAAAAATGCCGAGATGGTTTGCGAGTACCGAGTATTGTCCTCTGCTGGTGAGGGTATCGACTATCAGGGAACGGTACTTCTGAACAGCAGAGCCGTGCGTCTTCTGTCCTATGTAGAAGATATGAGCGGCGATGAAAAAGTTCGCACGATTCAGAGCAAGGAGCTGTGGTTAGCAGAAGATATGACCTTCTATGTGGTGTCCTGTATGTCCACGATTACGATGGACAAGGAAGAAGCCATTTGTCTTAACGAACACCGCAGCGTGGTTACTACGGTGGAATGCGAGGACGATATTTTCTTCGACATGGGTTCCCTGATTTGCGAACTGGACGATATTTGCTTGTTCGAGCTTTTAGCCGATGCGGATGCGACTATTTATGAACTGTAACAGGTTCATGGATGGTCGCTTTTCTTATTTCCAAAGAAACGGAGGTATCAAAACTTGAAAGAATACGATGTGAAGATTACCGAAACCTTGGAGAAAACGGTTACGGTGCAAGCTGAATCTCACGATGCGGCAGAGGAACAGGTTAGAGCTGCTTATTACAATTCGGAGTACATTCTGGACTCTGAAAACTTTACCGGTGTTGCGTTCGGCACGACCGAGGAACGGGAGGTTCAGAAAGAACAGGCAGATACCATGAATGTGTTACTGGTAAAGCCGTTCATGTATCCGCAGGCTGTGCAGATCGGCTGTGAGCTGGAGGATTTGCAGAAAGCCGTAGGTGGCGATATTGAGGCAACTTATCCGTTCAATGAGCCGGTTGCACTGGTGATGCACGACGAAGGTAAACTCGTAGGCAAAGACCTGAACCGTGCGCTGCGTGATGATGACGGCGATATTTATGACATTATCGCCGGTGATTTTCTGGTTGTGGGATTGGGCGAGGATGATTTTTGTTCTCTGTCCCCGGAACTGATGAAGCAGTTTGAGGAACACTTTCATCGGCCTGAGACTTTTGTACGCATGGGGCGCAGCATTATGGCGCTTCCCCTGCCGGATGACATGGTGAAGAAAGAAGATGCACCTGTCAAAGCTGATTCGGTTCCCCACAAAAGTAACCCTGACCGAGATGTTCTGTAAGGAGGTTCTTATGCAAAGAAATTCGACGATTGGAGAGTTGATGGAGCGAAAGCGGATTCAGGATGGTGCCAAGGAGTACCAGGGACATACCTATATGGACTTGGCACGATTTGATGAAGCCACCAAGCACATGATTATTTTTGATGTGCTGACCGATGAATCGCCTGTCGGTTGGAAAGGCGAAAGAAATCGCCTGTATTTGAGCGATGTGGGTTATCAGAAGGCTCTGGATAACCAGAAAGCTGGCAATATCAAAATTATCAGCCATGCCGCAGTTGCCAAGGGCAATCTGTATTACGACCACAGGGATATGGCACGATGATCTGTTCACTCTACTGCTTGCAGGAGGTGATGAATCATGCAGGAAGAAGTTGAAAACAGGACAGTAAACCTGGCGATCAGCACAACCAAGCTGACAGGGCGCACTATCATTGTTGGTATCCGCAAGTATTTGCAGCACCGGGAAAAAGTGAAGATGAAAAAGGCACGAGATCCTGGCGTTCATGGAAAGCAATCCGTGAAACAGCTTTTGGGACAGAATCAGGGTGCTACGAATGTTGAGATCGACAAAGAGAGTATCCGTGATTTTGAAAAGCTCGCCAAGAAGTACGGCGTGGACTTTGCCGTAAGAAAAGATAAGTCCGTTGATCCTCCCCGGTTTCTTGTCTTTGTTCGTTCCAAAGATGCAGATGCTTTGGATGCGATCTGCAAGGAACATCAGGCAAGGGCATTAACCAAGAATGAAAAGCCGAGCGTTCTGGCGCAGCTGAAGAAGTTCAAGGAAATTGTCGCAGCGATTCCGAAGAAGGTTCGAGAGAAGAAACAGGAGCGTGATCTGTAATGGATAAGAGAAAAATTAAAAAGCTCCTGATTCTGAATTTACCGTATTTTCTGGTAGGGTTGTTCGCTACGAATTTAGGAGAAGCATGGAGATTGGCTGAGGGTGCAGATTCATCTGCGAAAATCCTCAGCTTTTTTAATGCCCTTCCGATAGCCCTGAACAATCCGCTACCCAGCTTTCACCCGTTGGATTTGCTGCTTGGTATTTTCTGCGGTGCAGGACTTCGGCTGGCTGTCTATCTAAAAGGCAAAAACGCAAAGAAGTACCGGCACAATGTTGAGTACGGTTCTGCTCGTTGGGGAACGGCAAAAGATATTGAGCCGTTTATTGCACCAAAGTTTGAGGACAATGTAATTCTGACGAAAACGGAGCGGCTGATGATGAGCAATCGTCCGAAGAATCCTGCCAATGCCCGAAATAAGAATGTTCTGATTATCGGTGGTTCAGGTTCTGGTAAAACTCGCTTTTGGTTGAAGCCAAACCTTCTCCAGATGCACAGCTCCTATGTGGTCACTGACCCCAAGGGTTACAATACAATAGGACAGAAAAGTGTAGCATTCGTCTGAATGCTTTTTTTAATACATTGGGAAGGAGGTCGGCACGATGGCAAAGAAGGACGTAATCAAAATTACCGCATTATATGAGCGATTATCACGAGATGATGAACAGCAAGGCGAATCCAACAGTATCTCAAACCAGAAGAAATATCTTGAAGATTATGCCCGACAATGCGGTTTTAAGAACATTCGGCACTTTTCTGACGATGGTTACAGTGGTACAAACTTCAATCGCCCCGGCTTCACTGCCCTTCTGGCAGAGGTCGAAGCTGGTCATGTGGATACTGTAATAGTAAAAGATATGAGCCGATTTGGGCGAAATTATCTCCAAGTAGGCTTTTACACAGAGGTTCAGTTCCCAAACAAAGGTGTCCGCTTTATAGCGGTCAATAACAATGTGGACAGCTCCAAACCCTCTGACAATGATTTTACCCCATTCCTTAATATCATGAATGAATGGTATGCAAAGGATACGAGCAACAAAATCAAGTCTATTTTCCGTTCCAGAATGCAGGACGGAAAGCGTTGTAGTGGCAGTATTCCCTATGGATACAGGCGAGAAGCCGGAGATAAGCAGACACTTCTCGTTGACGAGGAAGCTGCCGGAGTGGTACGCAGAATATTTGAGCTGGTTGCCAGCGGTATCGGCTTAAAGGAAGTGGCAAGGATACTCACAGCAGATAAGATACTGATACCATCGGCATATTTTGAGAAATATTATCCCGAAAATTGTCGAAATCACTCCTATCATGAGCCTTACACATGGAATAGCACCACAGTCGGCTATATCATAGACCGACAAGAATATCTCGGTCATATGGTGCTGGGCAAGAGCATTTGCGATAACTTCAAGACGAAGAAACGCCGGAAAGCCACGGAAGATGAATTGATAATTTTTCGTGATACCCACGAAGCAATCATTACACAGGACTTATGGGAGAAGGTACAGCGGTTACGGAAAAGAAAACCGAAGAAGCTGCCCAATGGCACATATACCCATCGTTTGTCAGGCTTAATCTTCTGTGCGGACTGTGGTGGACGCATGAGCTATTCCAGTCCAGAGAGCAAGCACAAGAACGGTGGAAAAGAATATGACTCCGACTCCGCTTTCCAGTGCAGTAATTACAGGAATGTGTATAGGGATTGCAGCTCTCATTTCATCAAAACATCGGCTCTGGAAGCGGCAATTCTAAGGGCGGTGCAAGTGGTTTCACAATATGTCATTGAGAACGAAGCAGAGTTTACAAAGCAGCTCCAGACCCAGTGGGACAGCCAGCAAACGGAAACGGTCAGCATTGATAAGAAAGCACTCACAACAGCTCAAAAGCGTATTGCAGAGCTGGATATTCTTATCAAAGGACTGTATGAGAGCAATATGACTGGCAAGATACCGGAAAGGCAGTTCCGCAAACTCATCAACCAATATGACGAGGAACAGCTTACTCTGGAGAATAAGATTGCTGAAATGGAAGCAAACACAGAGCAGACCCTTGCTAAGAAAGCCGAAGCCAATCGGTTCATAGCACTTGTGAAGCGATATAAGGACATAACCGAGCTGACGGACGCTATGCTCTATGAATTTATTGAAAAGGTGGTGGTTCACTCCGCAACTGGTGGCAGAACCATCTACCGACAGCAACAGCTTGATATTCATTTCAACTTTATTGGGAATTTCCTTCCACCAATGCCCCAGATTACCGAGGAACAGCGGATTGCGGAAATACAGGCGGAGCAGCTTGCCAGACAGGAAGCCAAAGCAAAGCGAAGCTATGAGAAACAGCAGAAAAAGAAAGCAGAATTGCGAGAAGCCGCCAAAACTGACCCTGTGGCTGCTGAAAAATATGAGGAGCTTTTAGCTAAGAACCGTGAGCGTGGCCGCAAATATCGGGAAAAGCGTAAAGCCGAAGCCGCCCTCAATCCAGAGGTGGCACAGAAGCAGAAAGCAAAATCACAGGAAAAGTACGAAAGGCAGCACGCAAAGGTGAAGCTGTCCAGAAAGGAGCTGGTGGAGCAAGCCAAGACTGACCCAGAAGCGGCAAAGGAGCTGAAAGCTCTAAGGGCGAAGGAAGCCGCAGCCAGAGCCAGAAAGAAGCAAAAAGAGGAGGAACGCATGGCAAGTGATCCAGAGTATGCCAAGATGATGTTAGAACGCCGGAAAGAGTATGACCGCCGACATACGGCGAAAAGGACGGCTGACCGACTTCGGCTTATTGAACAGGCTGAAACAGACCCAGAAGCAGCGGAAAGACTTGCGAAACAGAGAGCTTATTCTTGCGAAGCCAGCCGAAGATGTATCGAAAAGAAAAAATCAAAGACAGCTTAATGAGGAGGATACCATGAGAGAATTGAAACCAGTTATCTATGAAAATGGCATTCAATATGTGCTTGTAGGCGATTACTATATCCCAGTGCTGAAACTGCCGGAGGAACACCGCCCCATTGGTCGATGGGGACGGTTGTACAGGGATTATATGAAAGAGGTTCATTCGGCTATGTATCAGAGCATGACACTTTCTTGTACCCTCTGGACATATCTGGCAGACCTTAACGAACAGGCAGAGAGCCGATTGGAAACCATTATCCGGCAGATGAAAGAAGCCGAGGGCGTGACCGAGGAAATGAAAGCCAGAGAGCAGCTCATGTGGGTTCAGTGTATGAATAGCATTCAGAACCGGGCACAGGAAATTGTGTTACATGAAATGATTTACACCTAATATGACGAAAGAGAGGTTCAGCAAATGATTATGGAAGCATTATTTAATGGGGAGCTTTATCCCTTTGAGAAAGTAGTACCACATAGCGAGGAGTATTCCAAGGCGAAAAGAGCAATTACAGACTTGATGAACTCATTCCAGAGTACCATGAGTGAGGAAGATTATGCCAAGCTCAATGAACTTCAAAATACTATTTATACAGCTATGGAAATTGAAACAATCGAGCAGTTTAAGTATGGGTTTGCACTGGGACTTATGATGATGAAGGAAGTCAGCGAGCTTCCCTATCTGCCAAAATAAAGGAGGACACCATGATATTGATTAAGCTATTCTTTAAGCTGCTGGCATTGCCGGTGGTAATTATAGTGACCTTGATACAGTGGGTGGGTATCTTCGTGACAGGCTTTTCCGCTGTCCTGTTCAATCTGGCTGCCGGAGCTTTCTTCATGATTGCCCTTGCTTGTCTGGTAACAGGAGTTGCCACTGGGAAAGAAGCCTTGCAGATATTTATACTTAGCTTTGCAATCTTCATCATTCCACATATCGCTGAATGGTTCATTGTGAGAATAGCGGAATTAAACTATCTACTGCGTGATTTTATCAAGTCCTGACCCGCAAAATTGAATATTGAACCAGTAAGATAGCTTACTGGACGAAAGCCGCCCTTTATATCAAAAAGGACGGCTTTTCACTTGCTATTTTAACACAGAACGATGAATGAAAGGAGCTACCACAAATGAAGCTGACAAAATACGAAAAAGAGACGATTGTGCTTACCAGCGAGGGTGATACCACAACAAGCATATTTACCTACAATGCAGACCTCAAGCGGAGATTGGAGAAATTCAGCAAGCAGTACCCTACCCTTTGCAAGCTGGAAAACAGCAATAGCGAGGGCGGAGTGTCCTATGTGCTGGACAAATCCAGAGTGTCTATCCGGCTTGTTGCACCATACAGCGAGGAACGCCGGAGAGCTGCCAGCGAGAATGCGAAAAAGAATGGCTTTACAGGTTTGGCAAAGTAAAAACATCATTTTCAAGGCAAAATCAATTTTGTTCACAGAGAAAACAGATGACTATATCACGAGAAAGTGATATAATTGTTCATGTAAGCAATATAAACCATTTTGAGGAGGTGTCTTTGATGGGAATTAGCTATAACAGGCTATGGAAAATGCTAATTGATAGAAAAATGAAAAAAATTGAATTGCAACGAGCAGCCGGTATCAGTGGAAATGTGCTACTTCGCCTTAATAAAGACGAGCAAGTCACAATGGAAAGTCTTTATAAAATCTGTCGTGTCCTACATTGCAATGTGGGCGATGTGATGGAGTTTACCGATACAGAGGAGGAGCAACAATAATGGCGGATAACAAAAAAGAGCAAGAGAGAGCCGAACTACATCGCACAATCTGGAGCATTGCCGATGATTTGCGTGGTAGTGTAGATGGCTGGGATTTCAAACAGTATATTCTGGGAATGTTGTTTTATCGCTACATTTCCGAGAACATAACAAATTATATCAATCAAGGAGAAATAGCCGCTGGCAATACTGAATTTGACTATGCAACATTAAGTGATGACGAAGCGGAGCAAGCAAGAGAAGATTTGGTTACGACCAAGGGCTTTTTCATTTTACCGAGCCAGCTATTCCAGAATGTTCACAAAAATGCTTCTGCTGACGAAAACTTAAATGAAACATTAGAAGCTGTTTTCCGTGCTATTGAAGCATCGGCACAAGGAAGTGCCAGCGAGGACAATTTCAAAGGCTTGTTTGAGGATATTGATGTAAATAGTAATAAACTGGGCGGTACAGTAGCCAAACGCAACGAAAGGCTTGTAAAGCTGATGAATGGCGTTGGAGAAATGAAGCTCGGTAACTATCAAGACAATACGATTGACGCATTTGGTGATGCGTATGAGTTTTTGATGGGAATGTATGCTTCTAATGCTGGTAAAAGCGGCGGCGAGTATTACACACCACAGGAAGTTTCAGAACTTCTCACAAAACTAACGATTGTAGGAAAAACAGAAGTTAACAAGGTATATGACCCCGCTTGTGGTTCGGGGTCACTGCTTCTGAAATTCGCAAAGATTTTGGGCAAGGACAATGTTCGACAAGGTTTTTACGGACAGGAAATCAATATAACCACTTACAACCTTTGTCGTATCAATATGTTCTTGCATGATATTGATTACGATAAATTTGACATAGCGAATGAGGATACATTGGTAAGTCCCCAGCACTGGGACGATGAGCCTTTTGAAGCGATTGTATCTAATCCACCATACTCAATTAAATGGGAAGGCGATAGCAATCCGCTGATGATTAACGACCCTCGTTTTTCTCCGGCTGGCGTATTAGCACCAAAATCGAAAGCTGACCTTGCTTTTATCATGCACTCTTTAGCGTGGCTGGCTACAAGTGGAACAGCAGCTATTGTATGTTTTCCCGGAGTTTTATACCGTGGTGGCACAGAGCAGAAAATTCGTAAGTATTTGATCGACAATAACTTTGTGGATTGTGTTATCCAGTTACCCGAAAATCTTTTCTTTGGAACAAGTATAGCAACTTGTATAATGGTTCTTAAAAAATCAAAATCAGAGAATAGTACTTTATTTATTGACGCTTCAAAAGAATGTGTCAAAGTCACGAATAGCAATAAATTGACTGATGATAACATCAATTCAATCATAGATACATTTGTTGCAAGGGCTGACAAGGACTATGTATCACGGCTTGTTCCTAATTCAGAAGTGGAAGCACAAGACTATAATCTTTCGGTAACAACTTATGTTGAGGCAGAGGACACAAGAGCAGTTGTTGATATTACTGCTCTTAATGCCGAAATAGCAGAAATTGTTGCAAGAGAAAATAAATTGAGAACAGAAATAGAAAATATCATTTCTGACTTAGAGAATAGCCTTACAGAAAAGTAAGAGCAGAAAGCGGAGGATAAAAAATGCGTGTTTATTTGAAAAGAGAAAAAAGTGGTGTGAATGCAACTGGTGAATATAATGCAGAAACAAAAGAGTTGACAGTTTTGAAAGGTTCAACGGTGTGTGACCGCATTGCATATTCTGATAAATTTAGGGGTGCAAACACGGTAGAAAAATACCGCAATGAAACAGTGAATGATGGAGTTGTTAAAAAAGATATTACATTCAAGAGTGCTTCTACAGCCGCTAATTTTGTTACAGGAAGCAGCACTAATGGATTGGTTGCATGGAAAGATGGCAATGGAAAGAAGTTAAAGGAAGCATTGGCTGAAATAGCAGAGGTGAAATGATAATGAGCAAATTGGAGCAGTTAATTTCAGAACATTGCCCCGATGGAGTTCAGTTCAAGACTTTAGGAGAACTTGGCTCATTTTACGGGGGATTAAGCGGAAAATCGAAAGCGGATTTCACAGATGGTAATGCTAAATTTATTACCTACATGAATGTTTTTACCAACATGGCACTAAAAATAGATGTGCCGGAAAAAGTTAAAATTGGAGTAAATGAAAAGCAGAATACCATTCAGTATGGAGATATTTTGTTCACAGGCTCGTCTGAAACACCAGACGAATGTGGTATGTCATCGGTACTTACTGAAAGAACAGACGAAAAGCTGTATTTGAATAGCTTTAGCTTCGGTTTTAGACTGAACAATCCAGATATTCTTATGCCCGGCTTTGCAAAATATCTATTTCGTTCTGATAGCTTACGAAAACAAATCAAGAAAACTGCCAGCGGTGTAACACGATTTAATGTGTCTAAAAAGAAGATGGAAAGTGTTGTTATACCTGTTCCACCTCTGCCAGTGCAGAGTGAAATTGTCCGT
>NZ_QOHO01000169.1 GCF_003432035.1 Lacrimispora amygdalina | reverse complement strand
GCCCTTCGCTGATGGCATCGATCACACTCAGCAACTGCGTGGACTTCAGGTTGTCCTTCGCTTCGCGCGGGGTATGCCCCTTACTGCTTCCTTTACCCATTCCTCACGCTCCATAAATGACAAAACCGCCCGCAGGCGGTTTCACATAAAACATTTTGCATCAGCGACCAATCACCACAACCTGACCACCGTCCCCTTCGTCTGCCGTGCTGATCTCCTGAGAAACCACGCGTGACCCCACGCGCATTTCCCCGTACAGAACAGGCAGAACATTGCCCTGGGCAACCATGTTATCCAGTGAGGAGAAATAGGTGTTCTGCTTACCGTTATCCGTTGTCTGTATACGGGGAGTTCTGGCTTTCGGTGCCAGCATCTGCGCCACACCACCGAGCACCATACTGGCACCGAGAGAAAACAGGATGCCGGTCATACCACCGGCCCCAATGGCTGCCCCCCATGCTGCAAGGGTGGCTCCGGCGGTAAAGAATGATCCGGCAATGGCGGCAGCCCCCAGGACACTCTGGAATACGCCCCCTGACTTGGCCCCGGCGACTCTGGGAAC
>NZ_QOHO01000168.1 GCF_003432035.1 Lacrimispora amygdalina | reverse complement strand
ATTCAGCATCAGAACTAGAAGAATTACAGCGCAACACAGCAATAAAAATGCGCCGCCTGAACCACCAGGCTATATCTGCCACTCATTGTTGTGAGTGTGGCGATCCGATAGATGAACGAAGACGCCTGGTCGTTCAGGGTTGTCGGACTTGTGCAAGTTGCCAGGAGGATCTGGAACTTATCAGTAAACAGAGAGGTTCGAAGTGAGCGAAATTAACTCTCAGGCACTGCGTGAAGCGGCAGAGCAGGCAATGCATGACGACTGGGGATTTGACGCAGACCTTTTCCATGAATTGGTAACACCATCGATTGTGCTGGAACTGCTGGATGAACGGGAAAGAAACCAGCACTACATCAAACGCCGCGACCAGGAGAACGAGGATATTGCGCTAACAGTAGGGAAACTGCGTGTTGAGCTTGAAACAGCAAAATCAAAACTCAACGAGCAGCGTGAGTATTACGAAGGTGTTATCTCGGATGGGAGTAAGCGTATTGCTAAACTGGAAAGCAACGAAGTCCGTGAAGACGGAAACCAGTTTCTTGTTGTTCGCCATCCTGGGAAGACTCCTGTTATCAAGCACTGCACTGGTGACCTGGAAGAGTTTCTGCGGCAGTTAATCGAACAAGACCCGTTAGTAACTATCGACATCATTACGCATCGCTATTACGGGGTTGGAGGTCAATGGGTTCAGGATGCAGGTGAGTATCTGCATATGATGTCTGACGCTGGCATTCGCATCAAAGGAGAGTGAGATCGGTTTTGTAAAAGATAACGCTTGTGAAAATGCTGAATTTCGCGTCGTCTTCACAGCGATGCCAGAGTCTGTAGTGTCAGATGATGACCGTACTCAAACATCGGGTTGAGTATTATCTTACTGTTTCTTTACATAAACATTGCTGATACCGTTTAGCTGAAACGACATACATTGCAAGGAGTTTATAAATGAGTATCAATGAGTTAGAGTCTGAGCAAAAAGATTGGGCGTTATCAATGTTGTGCAGATCCTGTGTCTTGTCTCCATGCAGACATCACGAAGGTGTTTATGTAGATGAAGGTATAGATATAGAGTCGGCATACAAATATTCCATGAAGGTTTATAAGTCTAATGAAGACAAATCCCCATTCTGCAATGTGCGAGAAATGACTGATAC
>NZ_QOHO01000167.1 GCF_003432035.1 Lacrimispora amygdalina | reverse complement strand
TAAATTTTCATAATACCAAAAGTACTCTTTCTCCCCCTTTGCATTATATTCAATTATCTCTGTTGGACTCTGACCTTCTATTTTTAGAGTATTTACTTTATCAGTTCCAAAACTACCAAATATAAATCGTTCTCCATCATTAATGCTATATTGAGCCAATAAATCATATAAAGGAGCCGACCGATGAGCAGTTATTAATGGTTTAGATCTCCACTTACCACCTACAGTTTCTGGATTTGTTAAAATTAATGCATATTGTTTTTTTTCATTTATTGTCCTAACCATAAATTTACTAGCCACAATTCCATCTGATTCTAATCCTCCATCTACATGATAAAACATCGTAGCATAATTATCATTTTCTAATATTTTAATAATATCACTCACTTTATTCATATGTGGATATCTTGAAAAAAATATTCAGAATTTATTTGAAGAGCTTCTTCCATAGTATCCGCATATTGAGGTTCTGGTTTTTTTATAGTAAGCGTATAGCTGTTCTCACTAAAATTTATGCTTACAGAATCATTACTACTATTTTTATACCCTGTCTATTATCCACATCT
>NZ_QOHO01000166.1 GCF_003432035.1 Lacrimispora amygdalina | reverse complement strand
CCCCCGGTATGACCGTGAAAACGGCCCGCCGCATTCTGGCCGCAGCACCACAGAGTGCACAGGCGCGCAGTGACACTGCGCTGGATCGTCTGATGCAGGGGGCACCGGCACCGCTGGCTGCAGGTAACCCGGCATCTGATGCCGTTAACGATTTGCTGAACACACCAGTGTAAGGGATGTTTATGACGAGCAAAGAAACCTTTACCCATTACCAGCCGCAGGGCAACAGTGACCCGGCTCATACCGCAACCGCGCCCGGCGGATTGAGTGCGAAAGCGCCTGCAATGACCCCGCTGATGCTGGACACCTCCAGCCGTAAGCTGGTTGCGTGGGATGGCACCACCGACGGTGCTGCCGTTGGCATTCTTGCGGTTGCTGCTGACCAGACCAGCACCACGCTGACGTTCTACAAGTCCGGCACGTTCCGTTATGAGGATGTGCTCTGGCCGGAGGCTGCCAGCGACGAGACGAAAAAACGGACCGCGTTTGCCGGAACGGCAATCAGCATCGTTTAACTTTACCCTTCATCACTAAAGGCCGCCTGTGCGGCTTTTTTTACGGGATTTTTTTATGTCGATGTACACAAC
>NZ_QOHO01000165.1 GCF_003432035.1 Lacrimispora amygdalina | reverse complement strand
GTATTACGCCGCAGCGCCGGTCCGGCTGGGAGGCGCAAAAGTACCGCACCTGATGCCGGGTGACTCACTGAACCTGCAGACGGCTCAGGATACGGATAACGGCTACTCCGTGTTTGAGCAGTCACTGCTGCGGTATATCGCTGCCGGGCTGGGTGTCTCGTATGAGCAGCTTTCCCGGAATTACGCCCAGATGAGCTACTCCACGGCACGGGCCAGTGCGAACGAGTCGTGGGCGTACTTTATGGGGCGGCGAAAATTCGTCGCATCCCGTCAGGCGAGCCAGATGTTTCTGTGCTGGCTGGAAGAGGCCATCGTTCGCCGCGTGGTGACGTTACCTTCAAAAGCGCGCTTCAGTTTTCAGGAAGCCCGCAGTGCCTGGGGGAACTGCGACTGGATAGGCTCCGGTCGTATGGCCATCGATGGTCTGAAAGAAGTTCAGGAAGCGGTGATGCTGATAGAAGCCGGACTGAGTACCTACGAGAAAGAGTGCGCAAAACGCGGTGACGACTATCAGGAAATTTTTGCCCAGCAGGTCCGTGAAACGATGGAGCGCCGTGCAGCCGGTCTTAAACCGCCCGCCTGGGCGGCTGCAGCATTTGAATCCGGGCTGCGACAATCAACAGAGGAGGAGAAGAGTGACAGCAGAGCTGCGTAATCTCCCGCATATTGCCAGCATGGCCTTTAATGAGCCGCTGATGCTTGAACCCGCCTATGCGCGGGTTTTCTTTTGTGCGCTTGCAGGCCAGCTTGGGATCAGCAGCCTGACGGATGCGGTGTCCGGCGACAGCCTGACTGCCCAGGAGGCACTCGCGACGCTGGCATTATCCGGTGATGATGACGGACCACGACAGGCCCGCAGTTATCAGGTCATGAACGGCATCGCCGTGCTGCCGGTGTCCGGCACGCTGGTCAGCCGGACGCGGGCGCTGCAGCCGTACTCGGGGATGACCGGTTACAACGGCATTATCGCCCGTCTGCAACAGGCTGCCAGCGATCCGATGGTGGACGGCATTCTGCTCGATATGGACACGCCCGGCGGGATGGTGGCGGGGGCATTTGACTGCGCTGACATCATCGCCCGTGTGCGTGACATAAAACCGGTATGGGCGCTTGCCAACGACATGAACTGCAGTGCAGGTCAGTTGCTTGCCAGTGCCGCCTCCCGGCGTCTGGTCACGCAGACCGCCCGGACAGGCTCCATCGGCGTCATGATGGCTCACAGTAATTACGG
>NZ_QOHO01000164.1 GCF_003432035.1 Lacrimispora amygdalina | reverse complement strand
GGGAAAGCCGGGGGGAACGCAGGATGGGGGGGGATCCCGCGGCGGCCGGAGGCGGGCCCCCCGCGACCGGGGGGGGGCTATTTTCATGCCCTGGGGCGGAAGATGCCGCCACCCAAGGGGAGGCCCGCCATGAAATTGCGTCTTGCCGCGGTCGCGCTGGCCGCCGTCGCGCTGGCCGGTTGCGCCGGCACTTCGAAGGTCATGCTTGGCGAGGCGCGCGCGCCGATCGATCCGGCGCAGGTGCGCATCTACGGCCGCCCGGCGCCGGGCTCGGTCGAAATCGCCCACGCTGGAAGCGACCAGTGCGGTCGGCTTCGGCACCCAGGGCCAGACCGATGCGGCGGTGGCCCGGTTGAAGCGCGAGGCGGCGGCGCTGGGCGCCAACGGCGTGGTCCTGGTCGGCGTGGGCGGCAGCGGTTCGCCGGTCGGCATGTCGGTGGGCGCGGGCACGTTCGGCCGCCACAGCGGCGGCGGACTCAGCGTCGGCATTCCGACCACGCAGAAGAAGGCGGCCGGCGTGGCGATCTGGGTGCCGGAAGCGGCGGTGCCGCCGGCGACCACGCCCTGAGGCGGCGCGGCCGCGCATAGG
>NZ_QOHO01000163.1 GCF_003432035.1 Lacrimispora amygdalina | reverse complement strand
TTGTATTAGGGGGGTTTTTAGAAAAATTATTATATTTTATAAAAACAGCAAAAATCCCTCCCTTTCTGAAAACATATTTTTACAAAATCCCAATATCTGCTATCTGAATCACAAAAATCTTTCGATATTGCATATAAGTGATATAATCTTCAGATACTGAAGCACATAAAACATTTTCAATTCTAATTATATCAATAGCAGACAATGGAGGGAATTATGAAAAAGAATCAGAGAGAAGTAAGAACTATAACAGAAGGCGTAATAGAAGAATACTGTAAATGGCTGTACTGCCAGGAAAAGAGCCAGGTGACCATTCAAAAATACCGGTATTATCTGGAACAATTTTCATGCTTTCTGGAAGGAAGGAGCATAAACAAAGAGTTGGTAATCTTATGGAAAGCCCAGCTTCGAAAAAGGTTTTCTCCTGTAACTGCCAACGGAGCTTTGGCCGCAGTCAATGGATTTTTTAAATACAGCGGCTGGCCGGATTGCAGGGTGAGATTTTTCAAGGTCAGCAGCAGTGTGTTCTGTACAGAGATGAAAGAGCTGAATAAAGTTGAATATAAAAGGCTGGTCAAAGCAGCACAGGAAAATAAAAATGAACGTCTGGCCATGATCCTGCAGACGATCTGCTCCAGTGGCATCCGTGTTTCCGAACTTCCCTTTATTACAATTGAAGCAGTGAGGAACGGTGTAGCAGAGGTTGAATGCAAAGGAAGGATAAGAACCGTCATTCTGACCCGCCAATTATGCGAAGTGTTGACAGAGTACGCAAAGAAGCGGCATATTATATCCGGTATGATATTTATTACCCGTAATGGAAAAGCCATTGACAGAAGCAATATCTGGAGGGAAATGAAAGCATTGGGAAGCCTTGCCGGAGTTGCGGAAGAAAAGATATATCCTCATAACCTTCGTCATTTGTTTGCCAGAACCTTTTATATGATGGAGAAGGATTTATCGAGGCTTGCAGATATATTGGGACACAGTGATGTGAATACTACCCGTATTTACACAAAAGAAAGTGGTCATGCACATTTGAAAATACTGGAGCAATTGGATCTATTAGTCGCACAATACAACGGAATACCTCTTTTGTTGTAAAAATACGTCGAATCTATTAATTAATATACTACATAAATACTTAAAAGTCTACAATTTTTTTAAGAAACTATTTAAAATGTGTAAATTTGTTGAATTTGGATAGCGCAAACAGGCTGGAGTTGTGAAAAAATCCCCAGCCTGTTTGCGGTGTCCTTCTTTTTTTTTAAAAAGGCTCACCTCTGGTTAAATTTTCTTTTATTTACAACAAAAGAGGTATTC
>NZ_QOHO01000162.1 GCF_003432035.1 Lacrimispora amygdalina | reverse complement strand
CATTATAACACATAATCCTGATTCCTTCCAAAGATAATTAAAATTTTATAAAATCATTGCCGTAGTCCTGCGGGGTATGTTAAAATAAAGTCAAACTTTATAAAAGCAGGAGGAAATATGAATAAAAGTAACGCAAATGCTAAAAGAAACGGGTATATTGGATTAGGGGCTATGATTTTACTGGCTGGCGCTACTGTTTTTGGAACAGATCCACTTTATAAGGCGATTGATAGCAGTGTTAGACCGGAAATCTATGTTCCGGGTACCTATACAGGTACTGCGAGAGGCTACGGCGGGATTGTCACCGCAGATGTAACAGTATCAGGAAAAACGATTGATTCCATTGCTGTAAATGGAGAAAAGGAAACTCTTCTCAGCATGGTATTGCCAGGATTAACGGATTCCATTCTTGCAAAGCAGTCAACAGAGGTGGATGCCGTTTCTGGAGCGACTCTCAGCAGCAATGCCATTAAAGAGGCAGTGGATCAGGCACTTGCAAGAGCAAGGGGAGAGGAACCAGAAACTGTACCGGAGATAGCTGAGAAGCCTTCTTCTTTAAAGGATGGAACCTACACCTG
>NZ_QOHO01000161.1 GCF_003432035.1 Lacrimispora amygdalina | reverse complement strand
TTAACAATATTGCCTTCGAGAGCATTTCCGGAGATCCAGTAATTTTAATACGGTTTGAAAATCCTGTTCCAGGAACCTGGAAGCTCCGGGTTCGTAATAATGAAAATGAACCCTTTTCGTTTCACTCCTGGCTTCCATCTGGTAATCTGATTTCCGATGAAACATTTTTTTTGATCGGGGATCCTAATACAACAATAACCACACCGGGAAATGCTATAAGCGTTCTGACTGTTACTGCCTATAATCAGTACAATAATACCATACTTGCTGAATCTGGAAGAGGTTATACAAGAAGCGGTCTCATTAAACCAGATATTGCAGCTCCCGGATACCAGCTTACCTGTGCAATACCACAGGCTCAGTACAGCACGCTTACAGGAACAGGCTCTGCCGCTGCGCATACTGCCGGAATAATTGCCATGATCATGGAATGGGCTTATACCAGAGGGAATTTTACTGCTGCCACCGGTATTCAAATCAATCGAATGATTATACGGGAAGCCCAGCGCAGCAATCTATACGTTTATCCAAATAATATCTGGGG
>NZ_QOHO01000160.1 GCF_003432035.1 Lacrimispora amygdalina | reverse complement strand
CTCTCATGAATAATTCGGGTTTATCTATATTGTCTATCGTAATTTTTATTATATTCTTTTACAATAAAGACAATGAATAAGGAGGGCAATCCATGTCGGGTACATTACACAAACATATAAGGGAAAGCGTTTTAAGAACCGCGCTTCTTCATCAGCTGAAAAATGGTCAGAAGGCTCCGGAACGGACCGCCCGCAACTTAAGCGAACTACTGCTGAAGTTCAGCCCTGCATCGAGTGAACTTTTTACTTACGATGATCTTCTCATTATGATAAAACGTTGTTCCATAGAGGAATGCCTGAATCTGATTATTCAGAAACTGGCTTAAAGCTCCGCCTGGCTGCGAATGTATCCGATCCGTTCTGTGGCTCTGGCGAGGCTTTTTAACCGTTCTGATACCTCTTTCGGCTCCATCTTCATCCCTTCTTTCACCCAGTCCATGATAACTCCGCACAGACCGTAGGCATAAAATCCTGCATCGAAATCCCGTTCTTCATATGTCAGTCTTCCCTTTTCATCCAGGACCTCAATTGCTTCCGAAAACAAAGCTTTTGTCATTTCATACAGATAACTCTCAAATGTATGCTCCTGTTCTTTTATGGTATTCATATAGAAAACTTTTTCACGCCTCATATTATTTAAAAGCTCATATATTTTTTCATTCCAGTTTTCAAGACTGATATCTTCTGCAATAGCGGCAAAGTTTTCATTATAATAAATCCAGCTTAACAGTTCATACTTGTCCTGATAGTGATAATCATGACCACCGGCTTAGCCGGTGGTTTGCTCTGCCCCTATAAGGGGCTTTTCCCTGCCTGCGCCCGGAAGGCGCCTGCATGTTTTG
>NZ_QOHO01000016.1 GCF_003432035.1 Lacrimispora amygdalina | reverse complement strand
CATGAATAATTCGGGTTAAATCAGATTACCAGGGAATCAGATACTCGTTGTTCGATCTTGCGACTTGGAAAAATGGACTTGCATTCAAAAAGATAGATTTTTCAGATAAGGGCTTACCGGTTATTAAAATCGCAGAACTGAATAATGGCATTAGTTCTAACACATCGTTCACGCAGGGCGATTATGGCGAAGAAGTTTTTGTTCAGTGGGATGATCTTCTTTTTTCATGGTCTGGAAATCCTCAAACATCAATAGATGTTTTTCGGTATCGTCTGCCAGATGGGTGGCTGAATCAGCACATATTTAAGGTGACTGCAAATAGTGAATTGGTTACTAAAGATTTTCTCTACTATACTTTGAAGTATCTAAAACCTTACTTTACGCAAATAGCGACCAATAAGCAGACAACAGGATTGGGGCATGTAACGATTGCGGATCTAAAACGAATGAGCGTCGTGATTCCGCAAAAAGAGATTCAGGAACAGATTACTTCCATATTGAAGGCTATTGACGACAAAATCGAAGTAAATTCTAATATAAACGAAAATTTAGCGGCTTAGATCTGGATGTTGGAGACATCAAGCTCGCCGGACATCAATCGAGGAAGTAAGCTATCCCTTGTTTTTGCTAACGACTGATTCTCCACAATGTTGGAAGCAATTAAATCGTACATAGGAGTAACAATTTGGCAGAAATCCTCGATAATGGAATCAGGAGGCAAGCACAAAGTAAAGTCTAAAGTGCTTTTTGGTGTTGCTCGTTGACGGCTATTGGTTGATCCAGTTGTATGAGAGCAAAGATGATTAAGGAACGGAGTGCTATCAAGAATCGAGTAAATATAATCTCGCTGTTCTTGTTTCTTTGCCTCATAAACAATGAATTCCGTAGAGCAAACGGAATGAGCCGAAAGGCACAACGGTCTCCATATACGCTTGGTATCAGGATTCAGTTTGGAAATCATCACTGAATTTGAATTGAGAATGTACTTGTTACTCTTAATTCCAGCTGCGATCTCAAATACTGGGTAATGTTGCTCGTCAAATGCGGGGATACTGTAATGCTCGACCATGACATCAGGATTTTTGGCTGGCGACCAACTATCGGTTTTTAGTTCTGCAATTTGTCCCAATGTGGATGGATGCCAAGCTAACGGAGCCGCACCACCGAATGGTTCATAATCAATGAACCACGCCTGAAATACGGCACGAGCTTGTTGTTGTAAATTTTCGTTTACGACCTAACCCATAACTTCTGCGAGTGGCAGGAGTTTATACTGAGGATTGCCACTCCGTAGTCATTCCCTAATCATAAAAGGAGAATAGACTATGAATGATGAATTTGTAAATGATGTGCTACGAGATATGCTGTCATATCTCGATAATGGACAGGCAGAGCAGCTACGGCGAGTGTTGAAGCATAATCTTTCCGGATATGAGATTCAGCGAAGAACTGATAGTACAGCTGAGGATGCAAGCACAGAAAACACACGATTGACCGATGCGTTTATTTCGGCAAAGCGAATTGAGGGATGTTCCGAAAAGTCACTTTCCTACTACCGAAAGACAATCGAAACCATGTCTGAGAAAATTGGAAAAGGGATCACGCACATTTCAACCAATGATCTGCGTTCCTATTTGACCGGTTATCAGACAGAGCGAAAATCCAGTAAGGTTACGATTGACAACATCCGCAGAATCTTATCCAGTTTCTTTTCCTGGCTTGAAGATGAAGATTACATCTTGAAAAGCCCGGTACGCAGGATTCACAAGGTGAAAACGGCTGTGACTATCAAAGAAACCTACACGGATGAAGCGCTGGAAACCATGCGTGACCATTGCGATTCTCTGCGTGATCTGGCTTTGATTGATATGCTGGCATCAACCGGAATGCGTGTAGGCGAATTGGTTCTGCTCAATCGGGATGACATCAACTTTGAGGAGCGAGAGTGTGTGGTATTTGGTAAAGGCAGCAAAGAGAGAATGGTCTACTTTGATGCCAGAACCAAAATCCACCTTCAGAACTACCTTGCACAGAGAACGGATAGCAACAACGCCCTGTTTGTGTCGCTGAAAGCACCATACGAAAGATTGCAGATTGGCGGTGTAGAAACAAGGCTGCGTGAACTTGGCAAGCGACTTTCACTTCCGAGAGTACATCCGCACAAATTCAGACGAACCCTCGCTACAATGGCGATTGACAAAGGAATGCCTGTGGAGCAACTGCAAAGGCTCTTGGGGCATCAACGAATAGACACGACCTTACAGTATGCAATGGTCAAACAGAGCAATGTAAAGATTGCTCACCGCAAATACATAGGTTAGGAGAACGAAAATATGAAAACAATTACGCTTTCAGATGTTTCAGTTAATGGTAGGGGTTATTATGGCATAGGTGCTTCTGCGGTGCCGTTTTCTGGTGACCTCTACACTTACTTGCGAATAACGGATATAAATGATGATGGCACTTTGAATATGGCCGATTTGAAATCTGTTGATGACGAAAAAGCCTGCGAGTACCTATTGCAACCCAATGATATAGTCTTTGCTCGAACTGGAGCAAGTACGGGAAGAAACTACTTTTATGATGGTTCTGATGGGAAGTTTGTGTATGCGGGCTTCTTGATTAAGTTCAGCATTGACCCGTCGAAAATAAATCCAAAGTATGTAAAATACTTCTGTTTGTCACAACAGTACAAAGACTGGATTCACTCTTTCAATACCGGTAGCACAAGAGGAAACATAAATGCACAAACTCTTGGTAAAATGCCTATTCCCGAATTAGAGCGAGAAAAACAGGATGCGTTGGTGGAAATTCTGTCCTCCATTGATACCAAGATCAAACAGAATAATGCGATAAACGAAAATTTAGAGCAGCAAGCCAAAGCAATTTATCAGCAAATGTTTATCGAAAATACGAGTCCGGATTGGGCTGAAGGATCTCTAAGAGACATTGCTGATATTACTATGGGTCAATCCCCGAGCGGCAGCAGCTATAATGAGGATGGCATAGGTACAATCTTCTTTCAAGGTCGTGCAGAATTCAGCTTTAGATTTCCAACTATCCGCCTTTATACCACCGAGCCGAAGCGAATGGCTTATGCAAATGACATCCTGATGAGTGTCCGAGCACCGGTCGGAGACCTTAATATTGCTCATACAGACTGTTGCATCGGTCGGGGGCTTGCAGCTATTCATTCTAAAACGAACCATCAGTCTTTTGTGCTTTACACGATGTTCTCGCTCAGAAAACAGTTGGATGTATTCAATGGTGAAGGTACAGTTTTCGGCTCGATCAATCGTAATTCACTGAATGATATGCCAATTCTTATCCCCTCCGATGAGACAATCGAGGAATTTGAAAAGATAGTCGCCCCTATGGATGCTGCAATCCGTAATAATTACGATGAAATATGCCGTTTGCAGGCTGTCCGTGACTCTTTACTTCCTCGTCTTATGTCAGGAGAACTGGATGTCTCCAGCCTTGACATTTAAGCCGCTAAATTTTCGTTTAAAATTTGTAGAAGGGAGAAATATCTATGCTTAGAGATTGGAATTTTTGGTGTACCGTGATGACATCTGTTGCAGCTGTCATTGCGATATGTGTATCGGTTCACCAAATACGACTAAGTAATAAACAGCAACTGTTTGATCGCCGCTTGAAAGCATATATGATGGCAAATAGCATTATTTCCCTTTGCAAAGAAAACTACGTTTTCCTTTCGGAGAAAAGGAAAGCAGAACCTCAGTTTGCAAATGACGTTGTTTTTATATGGCTTACAAACAATACATATATGGAGGGGCAAGCAGAAGCCATAGAGCATCCCTTGGAACAGCCATTTCATAAGGATTTTTTGCAAAAACGAGAAGAACTTAGAAATATGGCAATGGAATTTGAACTTATTTTCAAAGGCAATGTTACGTCGCTTTATAGCAATTTTCTGAGAGATTACGAAAGTGTATTGGCTGTAATGTATCAGTATCAGATTATTATTAAAAAGATGGAAGAAGAAAACGGAAAACATCCTAATACTTCAGAAGTGTTATCGAAAATGTTTTCAGAAGAAGAATATCGGGATAGACTGTATGATGCATTAGGTAAGCTCAAGGCATCGTATGATGCAGTGTCACAAGAAAAGAATGATAAGCAACTGAGAAAACAGCTTACATTGATATAGGGGGGAGCGAAAGCATATGTCAGAATTTTATACCGAAGCGGACTATGAAAACTCCGTAATCGAATTATTCCGGAACATGGGGTACAGTTACCTGTATGGCCCCGACATAGAGAGGGATTTTCGCAATCCTCTGTATGAGGAAGAACTTGTTGCTTCCCTATATCGTTTGAACCGTTCTCTGCCGGAGGACGCTATTAGTGATGCACTTTTTAAGTTGAAGAACTTTGAAAACGGCGAACTGGTGCAGAAAAACGCTGTTTTTATGGACTACCTGCAAAATGGTATTCCTGTGCGCTATTTTGAGAAAGGCGAGGAACGCTCCTCCATCGTCTATCTTGTTGATTACAAGAATCCTGACAACAACTCCTTTATCGTAGCAAATCAATGGACTTTCATTGAAAACAGCAACAAACGCCCGGATATTCTGCTTTTCCTGAATGGTATTCCGGTTGTTATTGTAGAACTGAAATCGCCATCCAGAGAAGAAACAGATGCTTCTGCGGCATACCGGCAGCTCCGCAACTACATGAAGGAAATCCCTTCCATGTTCATCTATAATGCCATCTGCGTTATGAGCGACCAGATGACCTCCAAAGCCGGTACAATTACTTCCGGTGAAGATCGCTTCATGGAATGGAAAACGGTAGATGGAAGCTACGAGAACACGCAGTATGCACAGTTTGATACTTTCTTTGAGGGAATGTTCCAAAAGGAACGCCTGCTTGACTTGATAAAGAACTTCATCTGTTTTTCCAATGAAGGTGTGAACTCCTTCAAAATACTGGCGGGTTATCATCAGTATTTTGCCGTAAGAAAAGCAATCGAATCAACCAAACGAGCTACCGTTACCGATGGTAAGGGCGGTGTGTTCTGGCATACGCAGGGCAGCGGCAAGTCACTGTCGATGGTGTTCTATGCTCATTTGCTCCAGGAAGCCTTGGATAGCCCAACCATCGTTGTGCTGACCGATAGAAACGACTTGGACGATCAGCTTTTCGGACAGTTTGCAAAGTGCAAGGATTTCTTGCGCCAAGACCCGATGCACGCTCAGAGCCGTGAGAATCTGCGTGATCTCCTTGCCGGTCGTCAGGCAAATGGTATTATCTTTACGACCATGCAGAAGTTTGAGGAATCTCACGAAGCCCTTTCTGAACGCAGAAATATCATCGTTATGGCAGACGAAGCCCACCGTGGACAGTATGGCTTAACCGAAAAGATTAAGATGACCAAGAATGAGGACGGCGAAGAAATCGCCAAGCGTGTTGTTGGTACTGCCCGTATTATCCGAAACAGCTTGCCTAACGCTACATACATTGGCTTCACCGGAACTCCGATTTCCTCGAAAGACCGTAGCACCCGTGAGGTGTTCGGCGATTACATCGACATTTATGATATGACGCAGGCTGTCGAAGATGGCGCAACCCGCCCGGTCTATTACGAAAGCCGTGTCATTAAGCTCAATCTGGATGAAGCTACGCTGCACATGATTGATACAGAGTATGAAATCATGGCACATAATGCTGATCCGGAGGTTATTGAAAAGAGCAAGAAAACACTCGGACAGATGGAAGCCGTATTGGGCAACGACAACACCATCAACTCTCTGGTCAGCGATATTCTTGACCATTACGAGAATTACCGTGAAGGTCTGCTTACAGGCAAAGCGATGATCGTGGCATATTCCCGCCCGATTGCAATGAAGATTTATAAGCGGATTCTGGAGCTGCGCCCTGACTGGACGGAGAAAGTCGGTATTGTTATGACCGGCGGAAATAACGACCCTGAAGAATGGCATGATATTATCGGCAATAAGCGACACAAGGACGAGCTGGCGAAAAAATTCAAGGACAACAACAGTCCGATGAAGATTGCCATTGTCGTTGATATGTGGTTGACCGGATTTGATGTTCCGTCCCTGGCTACTATGTATGTGTATAAGCCGATGAGCGGATATAATCTAATGCAGGCAATCGCCCGTGTCAATCGTGTGTTCCGTGACAAGGAAGGCGGTCTGGTCGTTGACTATGTAGGCATTGCTACCGCATTAAAACAGGCAATGAATGACTACACCACCCGTGATAAGAAAAACTATGGTGATACGGATGTTGCCAAAGTCGCTTATCCGAAGTTTATCGAAAAGCTCGGTGTCTGCCGTGATATATTCCATGGATTTGATTACACCAAGTTCACTACCGGAACCGATCTGGAAAGAGCAAAGACCATCAGCGGTGCGGTAAACTATATCATCGCCCGTGAAAAGGAAGAAGAAAAAGACACCTTTATCAAGGAAGCCCTCATGCTTCATCAGGCTCTTTCTCTTTGTTCCTCTCTGGTATGTGAAGCTGATCGCTTTGAAGCGGCGTTCTTTGAATCGGTGCGTGTCCTGGTGCTGCGGCTGACCAATGCGGGAACCGGTAAGAAGATCTCTCTGCCTGAAATGAACGCTCGTATCAATGAGCTTTTGAAGCAGAGCATCAAGAGCGAGGGTGTTATTAACCTGTTCTCTGATATGCAAGAGGAATTTTCTTTGTTTGATCCGAAGTTCCTTGAGGAAATCAGCAAAATGAAAGAGAAGAACCTGGCAATCGAGCTGCTGAAAAAACTGATAGCAGAACAGGTATCTATTTATCGTAGAACGAATGTGGTTAAGTCCGAAAAGTTCAGCGAGATTATGCAGCGAGCTATCAACGCATATCTGAATGGTATGCTCACCAATGAAGAAGTCATTGCAGAAATGCTGAAACTCGCAAAACAGCTGGCAGAAGCCCACAAAGAGGGCGAACAGCTTGGTCTTACAGCAGATGAGTTGGCATTCTACGATGCACTTACGAAACCGCAAGCAATCAAGGACTTTTACGAAAATGAAGAACTGATTGCGATTACAAAAGAACTGGCAGATACACTTCGTAAGAATAAAACGATTGACTGGCAGCGCAAAGAGTCTGCCCGTGCCAAAATGCGTACTCTCATTAAACGACTGTTGAAGAAACACAAATACCCACCGGAGGGTATGGATGATGCTGTTCAGACCGTAATGACACAGTGCGAGCTTTGGACAGATAACGTGATGGAAGCCTAATCTATGGTGTATCGCCTTATCATATAGGGATGGAAACAATGGAACGAAAAGAACTATTTGAATGGGCAAAAGAAATCTATGGAGCAGAACCGGATTACCCGTGGAATGACTGGAATTGTGTTTTGCGCCATAAGAACAATAAAAAGTGGTTTGCGTTGGTGGTTGAAGTCAATGCAAAAAAGCTGGGATTGCAAGAAGATAAAACGGTTGATGTTCTGAACATCAAGTGCGATCCGATGATGATAGGTTCACTGCGTATGAAAGAGGGATTCCTCCCCGCCTACCACATGAACAAAGAGAATTGGATCAGCATTCTTCTCGATGGTACAGTCTCGGCAGATGAAATCAAGCCCTTGCTGGAATTGAGTTATCAACTGACCCGGTAACGCAGACGAAACGGCAGATGGGTTTTAGGAGGTGCGATATGCAGATACATTATTTTCAGAGATACCACTCCAAAGAGAATGTGGATACCTCAAACACCATGCTGATGCTCTCTCGTTTGTATAACTATAACGCTGATAAGTTCTTTTCTATGCTGAACAGCCTTATTCTTGGAGAGGACGAAAGCCCGGAAATTACCTTTGATTTGCAGGTCGTTGGTGACGATAGTGTTCCGGATGCGGTTATCAGCCAAAAGAGCTTCAAAATAGTGGTGGAAACAAAGCTCTACAATCAGTTTTATAAGCAGCAGCTTGTAAATCATCTGGAGCAGTTTGGCGCTGAGGATATAAAGGTTTTGCTCACCCTTGACCCCAAGCCGATGAAACCGCAACTGTTTGATGAACTGGCGGTTGAACTGAAAAAGTATAATAGCGAAAATGCAACTCGGCTTATCCATCCGATCAAGCACGTCAACTTGACATTCGAGCAGCTTGTGGACGCTATGGAGGATATTGTTGACGACAGAGATACGGAAATCATCGCCGTTTTAGACGATTTCAAGAAGTATTGCTTTGATGAAAAGCTGATACCGGATGGCTATAAATGGATGAGAGCAATCGTAGCCGGTACAACTTTTCAGGATAATATGGATTTGGATTTGTTCTATGACCAGGAGTCCCGCAACTTCTCAGAACATGGATATATCGGCTTGTATAAGGACAAGAGTATCCGTGCCATTGGTAAGCTGAAAAAGACCATCATCGCAGTTGAAAATAACGGCAGCATGACTTATCATGCCGAAAGCGGAGCTGAACCTACCGCAGATGAGATTGAACGCATCAACGAGGCAATCCGTCGTGCAGATAATTATGGCTATAATCTTCGAACGATTAGCCATAGATATTTCATCGTTGAAAAGTTCTACCCGATGGACTTTAGAAAAAGAAGTAAGAACCCGATTCAAAAAAGCAAGTTCTTCAATCTTGCTGATATGTTCGGATATAAAACAATGCCTAACACCGATGTAATCGCAAATGACCTGAACGGTCGGACATGGGAGGAGTTTTAATCCGATTCGGAAGGAGGTCGCAATGGAGTATTTAGAGCAAGTACACTTATTCGCCACAAAGTGGATTGAGAAATTCAGAGATCAGAAAATCAGCTACATAGAGCTGGTTGACCATTACTTGGCTGATGATTGTCAGGCATTGGGATTCCAGATGGATTGCGGCCATGCCTTTTCAGAAAAATATGGCGATGCAGCAAGCAGTTGTGATGCGCTAAATCGTATCATTGATGAGGTCACGGACATTAAACTGCTTGGGTCGGCAATCTATTCCCAATGGCGATATTTTAATCATTGGGCATACGATGCAGCAGCCATCTTGAACACCGAAAATCGTTCGTGGTTTATTCAGGCATTGAGCCGCCTTGCCCTGCTTTCCGGCGAGAATCCCTTCCTGTTCAAAGGAGAACTTAGAAAGATTCGGCTTGTTTCCAATCGGCTTGGTTATGGGCCTTGCCCGGAACCAGACGAAGAAGTTGAACAGCACATAACCCTCAATGCAGAAGGACAAGTATGGTTTTCTTCGTATGTTTTCGGACAGCGCAGAGATGGTCGATATGAAAAAGCTTACAGTCAGAATCTGAAAATTGATAAAGCGGCTTCCGACAAAATCTTTTCTGCGTTTGCAGAGTATTTCAGCAATGGGTACGATGAAGTTTTTGCAACTGATATTGGAAACTGGAATATGGAGCTGACCAATACCGCAGGAAAGGTCTATAAGTTCAGCGGTTCGTTATGCTCGTCTTTTGAAGTGGACGGAATTGACCTGTCAGATCTGCTGCGTGACAGCTTGAAAATGCCTGATTTGTATGCCTTTGATGGGAATAATAAGCCTGATATGGTGAATCGAATCGAAGTAAACTATCATCGTATCACAAAGATCAAGCCAAAAGTTCCTATTTCAGAACACGCAGAATACGCTGTCTGGGATTATACAGAGTCTTTAATTGTGGACAGAGAGAGCGAAAGTATTGAACACATTCAGAATATCGGTTCTGGGTGTTCTGTAAGCAGAAAATACAAAGTTGAGGGCGGGGTTGAAAGCCTTCTTGAAGATATGGATGCAGAAAGCATCTTTGACCATATAGAAGGAAACCCGGAGAATGTAGTGGTTGACCCGCTTGAAACCATAGACTACACCATTAAGGTTATTTCTCAAAAGGGCAATGAAAAGCTCATTCAAGGAACCTACGATAAAAAGGGGCTTCCGGACGATTGGGCGGAGTTTATGGAGTCCGTCTTTGAATTTATGTCTTTCTATGGGTGGGGTGAAATTATGAACCCGTCTGTGTATGGAAAGGTGCGGCGCTGTGACAATGATATTATCTATTGCAGCGTAGAGTTTGAAGATGGGTGTAAGAGCTACTATTATATTTCGGATGACGATTCTATTCAGGTGGGCGATTTTGTGATCGTTCCTGCTGGCAAAGATAATCACGAAGCAGTCGTTGAAGTCGTAAAGAAAGAATACTTTGCAGAGGAAAATGTGCCTTTGCCGATGGACAAAACAAAACACATTATCAGAAAATGTACGGATGCTGATTTTGACCTTCCGGACGATAAGCCTGTTTGACTTCCTGATGACAACTAAAAAGTCCACCAGTCATGATGCACTGCGCATCGTACTGGTGGACTTTTTCTGTAAAGATATAAAAATAGATATTCATATATCGCCATAACTAATGTCGTTATCGTAGGCATGAAGATCTTCTTTCAGGAAATCTGCTTTACGAATATACATCGAATTTACCAGCTCCCCCTTTTCGTGGAGCAGGCTGAATTTGTAGTCTAATAATGCTGCCGGTACATAGAGCATTTTAGCCGTTTCAAAAAATGTGTGTTCCGAAAGGCATTCCAGAACTTCTCCATCTTCTAACAGAAGCTCTGCCGCAAAGAAGTTTGCTTCATTTTCTTCGATTGATCTATCATCAAAAACTTCCATTTCTTGAAAGCCGTGCATCATGGCGATTTTCGTATGCAGGACAGCGTGTCCTAATTCATGTGCGACTAAAATACGTTCCAGGATACCGTTCACATTGTGATCTATCACGATATTCTTCTGTCTGGACTGGTAATAGAAGAAGCCCTTCAATTTCTTCTGTAAATCGTAATAATGGATTTTGATACCTAACAGCTGACACAACTCGTAAGGGTCTCTGGTGTGATATTTTCGCACAAGCTTATCGACAGTTTCAATGATATGCTCTGCCGTTTTCATTTGCTTCACCTCCGAATCGCACACAGAAAACATATTCTGTGCTTGAGGATTTTACTCTTTATCTTTATGCTTTCTGTATTTCTTCGGAGTGTACTTTTCCCGTGCTGTTTTCTTAGAGTCCATATAAACTGACATAATCGCCTGGAAGAATACATCTTTTGCGTCCTCGTCCAATTCTCCACCGGCAAACAGAGAATTTACACGCCCCAGCACTTCCTGAGCTTCTTTTGCTCCCTTAGAACCGAAGTTTTCCTTTGCCTCTAAAATAAACATATCCTGATCTATATGGCTCTGGCTATCCGTTTCAGATTCGTCCAAAAGATAGGACACAGAGATATGCAGCGCTTCAGCAAGTTTTCTGATATTGCTTTTTCTGGGGAGCGTTCCGAGTTGCTCATAAGTATAAAGGGATCTTTCGGAGATGCCGGTCATCTGGGCAAGCTCCGTTTGAGATAGGTTCATAGCCAAACGAGCTTCTTTAATTTTTTCTCCAAATGTCATGGTAGTGTCCTTCCTTTCAAAAAATATTTATTCGTAACTTCCGATTATTTGTTGACAAACTTCTGGAAAATGTTATAATGAGAATCAGAACAGAAGTTTTAGTTCCACTTAATTATATATCGGAACTTTTATAAAGTCAAGAACTTCCGATTTCACTTCTGTTATTTTTATCAAATATCGGAAGTTATAGTCATTCTTGTCCCATGG
Organism: Lacrimispora amygdalina; assembly: GCF_003432035.1. GTDB lineage: Bacteria > Bacillota > Clostridia > Lachnospirales > Lachnospiraceae > Lacrimispora > Lacrimispora amygdalina. Next base: position 187,526 of record NZ_QOHO01000016.1, on the reverse strand, counting down.
TATTTGTTTCCCTTTAGCCAAGTGACAGGAGTTAGAAAGGAATTCTTATTTTATGGATTAGGCTGAAAGGAGATTCTGAATGAGCAGATATAATACACAAGTATTAAGCAATATTCGAATGCTTTGCCGGATGCAGAACATTGACGAGAAGGTTCTGTATGAAAGAGCAAAGCTGATTTTATCCATATATCGAGAGGTGTGCTGGTCTACCATTGATCGTGCGAATGATGTATGTGATACCCTTATTTGTACTTACGGTGATAGCTTAGATGGTGCATTGATTTATCTGGAGAACTTTGCTCCGGATGAAGCGAGAGAACGATTTGAAGAACGCATCCGCAGCTTATTTGAGACAAAGTGGATCATTGAGCTGGTAGATATGGCTATGTTGAAAATCAGAGAATATCCGGATAAAGGCGCTCTGTACTGTGAGATTATTTCAAAGGCATATCTCAACCGCTTCAAGTACAGGGAATCAGAAATGCTGGAGGTGCTGAATATGGAACGCAGCACCTACTATGACCGAAAGAAAGAAGCGATACTGTTATTTGGTCTGTCACTTTGGGGAACAGCCATTCCTAAATTGAAAGATTTCCTGGAAAGTGCCAGGGAGGAAGAAGCATTGTGTTATTGTGAGTGCTAAGACAGGATTTTAGTCCGACTAAAATCCGATGAAAATACGACGGTTTCCATACTGAAAGTCCGACTTGTCCAGTGTTAAAATGGCTATGCTGGGAGATGGCGGCATAAAATTGAATAGAGAGTTACGCCTCGTACCTGTAATGGGTACGGGGCTTTTTTTATACCTGCCTATCTTCCTTCATTTTAACACAAAGGCATGAACGAGAGCTTGGAGTAATTTACTCCGGCTCTTTTTTTATGCCTGCAAGGAGGACAGGCAGATGGCAAAGGGCATTGAGAACCGAGCACGATCTCCTCCCTCTGTTTTTGATTTTGCAACTTCACAAATTCAAAAACACGGAGGAATGAAAATGTATTACGACTTGGTTGAAAGCGGAAAAAGAATTAAAGCCTTGAGAAAGGAACATGGGCTTACACAGGAACAGCTTGCGGAGCAGTTAGGTGTTGCCGCAAACACCATTGCACGAATTGAAACCGGCAACAGAGGTATCTCTATTGATTTGGCAATCGAATTGGTTGTGCGCTTTGAGACAACCCTTGATTACATATTTTTAGGACGTGAATAACCTCAAAACTATACCTACGAGGCAATAAAAACTTGCATGAGGAACAGGTACAATTTAGATACAGCCAAAGAAAATCGGCTGCTTGATCCTTGAAAACTGAATACACAGTCATCGAATACGTTCCTGTTGCCGGTGCGAGAGCATCAGCCACATCAGCGGTACGCCGTGACGTATCGGACAGAGAAACAGAACGACTTTCTTCTATAAATTAAGCAGTTGTCTCTCTCCCGATGCCAGCGATCAATACTGGCTTGTAAATATTGGGTTGCTCCCAATACGGCCATGAAAGCAACAGGATTAAAGATACTTCTCTACGGAGCTGGCGGAGAACCCGGCAGAGGTTAGATTCCTATGGAACTGATTCGCAATCAGTCGTTCGGTGATTCCCTGAGGGTGTAAGCCCTCTTTCCCAGGGGTGCGTGGCAAATATGGGACACATAGACTTTTGAACTGACTGCCTGATTCCTTTCGGGCAGTCAGTTATTACATACCCAACGAAAGGAGGTCATGGCACATGATGAAAGAAAATTGGGTATATTGCCGTGGTGATATTTATTGCGCCAATCTGGACCCGGTAGTTGGGTCGGAACAAGGCGGCATCCGTCCGGTTATCGTCATTCAGAACGATACCGGTAATAAACACGCTCCCACATTGATTGTGGCAACGGTCACCACCAGAATCCATAAGAAAGCGAATATGCCGACGCACTTTGTTATTTACGACAATCCTGCATTCAAAGAAGCGTCCGTTGTTCAGCTGGAACAGATTCGTACCATTGATAAAAGCAGGATTGATAATTACTTAGGTAAGGTAACGCCCCGTGAAATGGTAGCGATTGAGAAAGCCTTATCCGTCAGCCTGGCAATGGAACAGCTGAAAAAGCGTTCCCCAAAACATAAAGCAAAGAGAGCGAAGGAGTGAACATAAATGTTTGAAGAAAGAATCGCTGCCATGAATCAGCGCACCGAAGAAGCGATGGCTGCTAACGCAGTTCAGTTTGATAAGAGAACCTATACGGTTGATGAGATTCAGGATATTCTGGGCATCAGCAGAACCAGCGCATACAACCTTGTGAAAAAGAAAGTTTTCCATAGCGTCCGCATCGGTGGCAGTATCAGAATCTCCAAAAAGAGTTTTGATGAGTGGTTGGATCATCAAATGTAAGATTTGTCAAGGGTGTCGTACAACCCGGCGACAAACTTCAAAACATATTGAGAGTTCGATAAAATGTAGCCATGACAAGAAACACATGGCTACATTTTTTACATAGGAGGTTGTACGATGGCGGAAATGAGAAAACGCACGAGTATGTCTGTTCCGGAAATGGGCAGGATGCTCGGTCTTGGTAAAACGGAGTCATACTGGCTCATTAAGAAGAATTACTTCAAAACCATTCTTGTCGGCAACACCATGAGGGTGATGATCGACAGCTTTGAAGAATGGTATGCCAATCAGTTCAAATACCAGAAGGTCGATGGAACCCCTCCCGGCGAGGAACTGAAGAAAACTACATATTCAATGGAGGAGCTTGGACAGCGCCTTGGGCTGAAAGAAGCGACTGCTTACGAACTGGTTGCCAAAGGGCATTTTGATGTGGTCGATGTCCTGGGCAAGCGCAGAGTGACAAAGGAGAGCTTTGAAAGATGGTATGCTTCTCAAACCGATTACCGCACGGTAGAGGATCAGGAACTGGATGCAGATATTATGGCATCCACCTACGGTCTGCCGGAAATGGCAAGAATGCTTGGGGTACATCGTCAGACCATTTACTATATCGTTGCCAATGAAGATTTTGAGCTTATCAAGGTTGGCAGGTATAAGCGAGCTACCAAAGAGAGCTTTGAAAAATGGTATCACAATCAGACCCGCTACCAGTTAGCGGAAGATAGACAGGAAAGGAGCTGATTACATGGCATCTATCGTTAAGAGAAAAAAGAAGTATTCTGTGGTTTATACATACACCGATGAGAACGGCAACAAGCGTCAGAAGTGGGAAACCTTTGAAACGAATGCCGAAGCAAAGAAAAGGAAGTTGCAGGTTGAATATGAGCAGGAGTCCGGAACCTTTATTCCCCCTTCTGCTAAAACCGTCAATGATCTTTTGGATGAGTATATGTCAATCTATGGTGTGAACACCTGGGCGATGTCTACCTATGAAAGCAGAAAGAGCCTGATTGCAAACTATATTCGTCCCCTCATCGGTGATATGAAGCTGGAGGATGTCACACCGAGAATCATGGACAAGTATTACCGAGATTTGCTTTCTGTCAAAGCGGTTTCTTCTAAGTATGTAAAAGCCCGTACAGAATATCTGACTCCGCATACTGTCCGAGAGGTTCACAAGACATTGCGAAATGCTTTCAATCAGGCGGTCAAGTGGGAATTGATGACCAGAAACCCTGTGGAGCACGCTACGCTGCCGAAGGAAGAACACAAGACCAGGGACATCTGGACAGCAGAAGTGCTCCAGAAGGCTCTGGAAGCCTGTGACGATGATATTCTTCGTCTGGCTATCAACCTTGCCTTCTCCTGTTCCCTGCGAATGGGCGAGCTTCTGGGGCTTACCTGGGACTGTATTGACATTTCCCCCACCAGTATTGAACTTGGTCAGGCAAGCATCTTCGTTGAAAAGGAGTTGCAGAGAGTAAATCGTGAAGCGATGGCAGATCTGGACGGTAAAGACATCATGTTCAAGTTCCCGCCGACCTTCGCCAGTACGCATACCGCATTGGTTCTCAAAACTCCTAAGACCAAAACAAGTGTCCGCAAGGTATTCTTACCGAAAACCGTAGCGGAAATGTTGGTACAGCGAAAGGCTGACATCGAAGAACTGAAAGACCTTTTTGGTGACGAGTTCGTAGACTTCAATCTGGTTTTCTGTTCTTCCAATGGAAAGCCGATTGAGGGGCAGGTTATCAACCGTGCTTTCAATAAGCTGATTGAGGAGAAGGGACTGCCGAAAGTGGTTTTCCATAGTCTCCGACATTCCAGTATCACTTACAAGCTGAAGCTGAACGGCGGCGATATGAAATCCGTTCAAGGCGATTCCGGTCATGCACAGGTCAAGATGGTAGCGGATGTTTACTCCCATATCATCGACGATGACCGCAGACTGAACGCTGAAAGAATGGAAGCTGCGTTCTACTCAGGCAGACAGGCAACACCTGAGCCGGTTCAATCAGCTGCAACAGAAAGCTCCGCTGATGATAAAGAACTTCTTCTGAAGCTTCTGCAAAATCCGGAAATGGCAGCACTCCTGAAGTCGCTGGCAAAAACATTATAATAACTGCAAGGGCAGATCCTTTTACATAACTACAATAGCTGTAAAAGGGTCTGCCCTTATTTTTTTGTTTTGGAGGTCAACGAGTATGGATAGAATCTTTATGGACGAGTATTACGAGCATCTGAGAGCTGACAATATTGAAGCATTTTCCAAGGAAAAGAACGACGAATATGTTGGCCGAGCCGAAGAATACAATGCAGCAAAGTCGGCATTGCTTGAAGGATTGGGACTTGAGCATTTGTTTGACCATAGCCATGAACTGACTCCGAAAGAGAAGGAAATCTGGATGCTGTTCGATAGGGTTCATGTAGCAGAGCTTCTGGCGAGGGATGCTTTTGCCAAGGGTGCTTATATGCTCGGTGCTGAGGACAGAGAGATCATGCTGAAATAAAAAAAGACCTGCTTCGGCGGGTCTAAATTACATAGAATCATTGAGTCTGAAAAAACCTTTGAATTTCTTAATAATGCTGGTTGAAAAATCTATTTTGAAATGATATATTAAACAGACTAAGATAGTGTCTAAAGACATCAGCGCCTCCGCACGAGAATGAATAGGATTTCCTATCATTTCGTATCACGAGAAGTTACATAGAGGAATTTGCTTGCACTTGCAACGTCCACCGAAAATCGAAAGCCTTGCTAATTTCGAGCCAATTGGACGGTGTAAAATCCCTATGAAAACGCTTATGAAGCGTAATACCAGATAGGATTTGAAACAGTGAAAAACCTTGTATTTCCAAGGATTTTCTTGCACTGTGTTGCACTTGGTTTCATCGTATCGGGTCTACTCCTAAGCGGTAGGTCGGGTGTTCGAATCACCTCGGGAACGCCAAAAACTCCGCCGGAAAACCCAGTAAAATCAAGGGTTTCCGGCGTTTTTTCATTTTTGCGGAAAAAGAGAAAAATCGTAAAATTCGCAGATTTTCATTAGCAAATTCTCCGTCAGCTAATGGAAATTAGGACTAATGTCGTCCGCCTTTCAGGTGTACGGCTTGCTAATAAAAATTAGCAAGATTTTCGCTATTTTGCTAATGAAAATGCCCTCTTTGCTAATTGGAGAAAAAAACGGGCAAAATTTCTGCTAATGGACAAGGCGGTTGTTACCCTGTTAATTTGTTCATTTAGGGCTGTCAAGCTGCAATCGCACACTACCCCTATGCCCTTTCTTATTATATAATTGCTGTAACAGGAGGTGGTTGTTTTGAAAGAACAGAAATATCATTTATACCTTTCCGATGACGAATACAGGAGAGTGTTGCAATCACTTATCCGTTTGAAGAACAGCCTGATAACACAAGGTAGATACACCGATGGGGCCCGCGATGTTCTATGCAAGGTGCTTAAAGCCAACAAAAGTAAGCTCAAAATCAAATATATCTGAATATGAAAAGAGACCGCCTACACGATGTAAGCGGTCTTAATTATTCAGATATTCTTTGATAAAACGGGAATATTCTTAATTACATTCTCTTTTCGAAGCGGAACATTCCGTCGGGAAACTGTTCATCGTTTTCATCGAAAGTCGTTTCGGTGTCGTTAGGGTCCGGATGAAATTTATTGAAAAATTCAACAATATGAAATCCGCATCTATTAACATAAAAATGTATATTACGCTGTTCAAAGTACGGGGTTACCGTTTCCCAAACCTTAACTTCCGGATAGAGCTTTTCTATTTCACACCAAGCGGCATATCCTATTCCCTTGCTGTGAACATCAGGAGATACAAACAGAAGGTCTAAATCACCCTTTGTTCCCTCCACTTTAACTACTGCACCGCCAAGATATTTGCCTTCATCATCAGCAATTCTATATGCTTGTCCGGTTTTTATTGATTGCTCGATGGTATCTTTTGAAATAATCTGTCCTTCTTCTTCAAAGTGATTATCTCTCAGTCCAAATTCTTGGGTAGCTCCGTAATTAAATGCTTCCTGATTATCTTTGATAAACTGTTCCTTATCACACTCTTTGAGCGGGAGCAGTTGTATTTTATAATTCATACTTTTGTCCTCACGACTTCCTATGTATATTGTTCTCGATATTTTATTATATGCCAAAAATATGAATAATTCTACCCGCCGTCTATTGACCTCAATTACGAGGAAAATAGGCGGCTTTTTTTATTTTCAAAAAATTTTTCAAGAAATTTTTGAAAAAACACCCCCCAAAAACGCTCTCCCATTTCAAACAAGTGAAGGGGTTAATTCCGAACCACGAAAACGGAAGCCTTTCACTTGTACTTTGACAACTGAATAAATCATTCACTAAGACTTTAATTCTGATGATTTTAGCCACCTTATCGGGTACGCCGTGACTTCTGCATTGCAGAACAGCGAGAACTCCCGGTATAAGTAAGAGGTTGCCCCTGTTACGGCGATGACAGTCAGAAAGATAATGATACTTCTCTACGGAGCTGGCGGAGTACCCGGCAGAGGTGAAATTCCTATGATACAGATTAGCAGTCTGTTCCTTAGTGACTTCCCGTGGGCTTTTGCTCGGCAAGGGGTGTTGAGAACAAATATTGCCCGACCGGTTAGGAAATGAGCCGGTCAAGTACATAGCCATACTGCGATGGCTATGAATTTTACGAAAGGAGGACGCACAAAGTGTCGAACTGCAAAACGATTGCGATATGCAATCAAAAAGGCGGAGTTGGAAAGACGACCACCACGGTAAACCTCGGCGTCGGTCTTGCAATGCAGGGAAAGAAAGTGTTGCTCATAGACGCAGACCCACAGGGCGACTTAACCACCTGTCTCGGTTGGAAGGATACGGATAACTTGGGTATCACGCTTGCAACGAAACTCACAGATGTCATAAACGAAACGATGAATGACCCTACGGTCGGTATTCTGCACCACGATGAAGGTGTTGACCTTGTTCCGGCAAACCTTGAGCTTTCAGCAATGGAGTTTAACCTTGTCAACGCAATGAGCAGAGAGACGGCATTGAGAAACTATCTCAGCGAAGTGAAGGACAAATACGACTATATCTTAATAGATTGTATGCCTTCCCTCGGAATGGTAACAATCAATGCTCTATCTGCGGCAGACAGCGTAATAATTCCTGTTCAGGCTCAGTATTTACCGGCAAAAGGTATGACGCAGCTTGTTCAGACCATTTCACGAGTTAAGAAGCGTATCAATCCGGGCTTAAAGATTGACGGTATGCTTCTCACTTTGGTGGATAGCCGTACCAACCTCGCCAAAAGCACGATAGAAGCTCTGAGAGAGAACTTCGGTAATCAAATCAAGATGTATCGAACATATATCCCGATTGCCGTAAAAGCCGCAGAGACTTCTTCCATTGGAGAAATAAACAAGGTATGCGAGAGTCTTGGAGAAAAAATTATGAGTGGTTAGTAGAAAATTCTGAAATGCTTTATGATGAAGAAATTGTAAAGTGATAGGAACTGCAAATTTGAATTTTGACGAGGATTAACAGAATGGTAAAGCGGTAATTGAACAGAGTTTGGAGAGAAAAAACGTATGAATCAAATTGTTTCGTTGTTTATGTTTAGTTGTGGTGATTATGAGAAAGTAAAACAGGATGAGATGAAGAAACAATTCGATATGAAAATGGACGGACGTTGTCCTATTCCCGCCGAGATTGGTGGAGTCAAAACCTGTCCATTACGCATTAATAATCCAGATTATGTCGAAGGCGGTGATATGCCTAAGACAATTGCAAATAGCTGTGACAAGTGTATTTATTGTGCAAAGAAATGACATGCCTGGCAGTAACTGTTATATATAAAACAAGGGTGAAAAGCCTGATTTGTAAGCTTTTCACCCTTCATTATCATAGAAGAATCTAATTTACAGAGATTTTCTCATAGTCTCCACTTTCCAAAGACACAAGATTTTTTACAGCCTCTTTTACTTCCACCAGGCTCTGATAAATTCTGGTATAGCAGTCTTTTGCTTTTTTTAATAAGCTCTCTTTATGATTTCATTCATATGCTGTGTAGCTTCAAAGCGAATTCGCTCTTCATCTAATGTAAGTACCTCACGATTTTTCATAACAAGCTTTCCATTGATGATGGAATCGATTATATCATGTCCATTTGCAGCATCTACAATAGTATTTACAAGATTCTGAGTTGGTGTAATATGCGGCTGATCAATATTTAAAAGAATCAGATCAGCTTTCTTTCCTTCATTTACAGATCCCAGAATATCGCCATGTCCGATAGCATTTGCTCCTCCCTGAGAAGCCATTTTCAAAAGAGTCGGGCAGGTCATAACTACCGGATTAAAAGAAGGAAGTCCCCAATAAGCCAGCATAGAATAACGCAGAACCTTCATCTCATCGAAAATATCCAGGTTGGAAGGAGCAGCTCCATCACAACCCAAACCTACACTTGCACCAGCTTCCAGAATCTGAGGAGCCTTCGGGAAGCCATGATTTGCCAGGTTGGCTCTTGGACAATGGATCATTTTTACTCCTCGTTCTGCCATCAATGCAATATCATGGTCTGACAGCATAACATTATGTGCGGTCAGAAGATTTGGACCCAAAATTCCCATTTCATCTAAAAATTCAGCAGGACGTTTTTGATAATTTTGCAGGCAAAAGCTAACTTCATCTTTATGCTCACATAAATGTGCATGGATGCCTGTATGAAGTTCTTTAGCACATTCACCTACCATGGTGATGAGATCTCTGGAGCAGGTCATTACCTGACGAATAGCAAACCAGATATCCACACGGCCATCGCCGGCTCCCTGATAGTTCTTATACAGCTCTTTTGTATGGTCTATAGCTTCAGATGCAGTCTCCTTCATTGCGCCTGTAATAGCATTGCCCATATCCATTGTGGATTTCGCTATTGCGGCTCTCATGCCGGATTCTATAACTGCATCAGCTACACGTTCCATATGTACACCGCCGGAATCAGCAAAAGCAGTAGTTCCGTTTTTGATCATTTCCAGACAGGCTAACTGTCCGCTGACGTAAGAATCTTCCGGGAGAAGATTGCTTTCAAAGGGAACCAGGAAACGAGTCCAAACCATAGGATATTCATCAGCAACACGACCTCTTAACAGCTGCTGACAGGTATGTGTATGACCGTCTATCAAACCTGGCATAACAAGCTTACCTTTTCCATCAAGTGTTTCTGTGGCAACACTATCAACGAATTCATCTGCTGAACCGATTTTTTTAATCCAAGTGTCTTTAATTCCTACGGAACAGGTGGATGAAACGCTCATATCAGGATTCAGAACCTGACAATTTTTGATTAAAATATCATAGTTTTCCATAATCTACCTCATTTCATCTCATATGATTGTTAAATGGCTCCTGTCATTTTCAAAACAATGTCTGCAACAAGAGCGGAGAATATAAAGGTTCCGGTAATTACAAATAAAGTGATCAATACCAGCTTCCATCCCATTTTTGTAAAATCCTTTAAATCTTTTCCCAGAGAAATACCGGCAAATGCACCAAGTGCTGTAGCCGGAGCTAAAAATGCAACAGGAGTTGTAGTTACAACTACGATATCTTTTACCGGCGAAACAGGACATGCAAGAAGCAGCCCGAGAAGGGATACATACATCATAGAAGGAAGCTTAACAAATCGGCTCATAAATTTACTTATAGTAAGACCGATAAGAGAAATAGCACTCAGTAAAAGAACTCCAATAATGGAATCTTTTACAGGCATTTTGTAACCAATTATATTTGTAAGTATTATAATCACAGACACCATGAGAAGCAGTCCAAGCTGCTGTACGAAGTATTTTCTGACCATTTATTTAACCTCCTGATTATTTTTGCGTCCAATCTTAGGCTCTAAAATTGCGTATAATTTTTTGGCAAGAGGAAGGCCTACGAAAGTACCCATGTAAATTCCGGTAATACCGGTCAGCATATCACTGGCACCACCCATAATCATAATATTTTCTGCCTGCTGTGGGTATATTTCACCTAATGTTCCGGCAGCAGCAGTCATCATGGATCCACTTCCTACTCCACTGGCCATACCAAGAGCAATAGGATCGAAAATATTCCAGGAAGCTACAACGCTTGCAAGAATGCTGATAAATACTGTTCCGATTACAGAACCTACGATATAAACTGCAAAGGTTCCTTTTGTTTCCGGAGCGTCCGGTCCAAAAATATCTGTAGTTAATCCAAGGTTTGAATCACGGTTAATTGAGTAACATGCACCAATAGATTCCTTCTTTAAACCAAGCAATAATGCGAGAGGCATAGATAAAAGAATCGTTCCAAGGTTTCCGAATTCCTGAAGAAGTAATGCAGGACCCACTGAAACCAGTTTTGCAAGATTTGCACCGGAAGAAATGCCCATTTTAGCCATAAAAGGTGCTAAAACCACAAGGACCAGACTTCCGCCTATTTTACATTCCTCAGTTTTGAATACTTTAAAAATATCCGGCCCTAAAAGCCCTCCGAATATGACGGCAAACACCATCGGAAACAGAGTAAGTGTACCAACGCCAATGTTAAGCTTAACGGTTCCGATCAGATCACAGACTGCGGAAATGACCAGAGCGGCAAGGTAAATTTTCCAGTACTTTTTGATGACAATCTTTAGTTTTTCCATATAAGAAACTCCTTACTTTTTTTCTGTGCAGGTGCGTAGTAATTTACGTTGTAAGTATAACATGAGAGCTGGTTTCTGCGAACATACAAAAAAGCGATGGGAAGCCATCGCTTTTTTCACTATATCAAGAAAGGGGTTTTCTCACTGCATTATTTTTTTATAAGAAAATCGTCGGATCTTTATTTACATAAAAACAGCTTCATTCTGCATTAAAAGCTCCACAAAACGGCTGGCGGTATCAGAAAGTGTATGCTTTTGACGCAAAATCCATCCTATCTCAAGGCGAACTCCGTTTTTGACAGGCAGAGAAATAATGTCGCTGTAATTACTATCAAAAGATCTGTAACCACTTCCAATAGCAAATCCATGGCAATAACGCATAGCAGAATAGGAAGCTGCCCGGTCAGAAACATGGATTATTTTTTTTACCTGATAATTTGGAATGATAATATCAGTATAAACAGGGTTCGTGTCAGGTGAACGATCATAAGAAATAAAAGGATATTGTATCATTTCTTCAATATTAATTTCCTGGCTATTGGCAAGTGGATGGTTTTGGCATATGTAAGCATGAGCTGTCTGATAAACAATGTGATTAAAAATAATACCACGATTTCTTAATTCCTGAATCATCTGTCCTTTGCTATGCTCTGTGAAAAAAATAATTCCCAAATCGTCCAGTCCCCGTTCTACGCGATCCAGTACTTCTGAGGTACGGCATTCATAAAAACCACAGTGATAGGAACCATAGCGTTCATTTAACTTATTGATGACAGAAATAAAAGAGGCCATGCCGCAAATGTGATGCTGGGCAGAAACGGACAGACCTAAAGGCCGTTTTTTGGAACCGTTATATTTCTCATCCAGGTAGTCAAGACGGCTTAGAATTCCCTTAAACTCAATTAAAAGCTCTTCGCCGCTTCTGGTAAGACGTACGCCTGTGCTTTCTCTTATAAATGCGGTAATGTCATATGTGTTTTCTATTTCCTTAATAGCGCTGGAAATGCTTGACTGAGCTGTAAACAAACGCTTGGCTGCTTCACTGATAGAGCCGGACTCAGCTACGCTGATAAAATATCTTATTTGCTGCAGTGTCATATAAGGTCTCCTTTCTAATAGTTATCATTCTTGTTTCCTATGATAATGTGTTTCGGGTTCAATGTCAAAATGCTAAAATGTACAAAAACAGATACAAAAATTTAGAGAAAATTACAGTATTGCATTTTTGATGAATAGAATACATGGTAAATACATCAGATGAATTCAAAGGAAAAATGGAAGAAACAACTTTTGTGGCAGATCCAATGAGACTGATGATCGCTGCGGCGGTCGGAATCGTAGTTCTATTGGTGCTGATCATCAAATTTAAGCTTCATCCGGTTTTTGTCTTGGTTATTCATTTCTTTGCTTGGGTTCGACTCATAAGAAAAAGGAAAACAATACAGATGATAAATAATTTCCTGCTTGTATTGCTGGAAAATAGGGATTCATCGAGTCCTTTTGTGATTTGCAACTGCTGGTTGACAGATTTACAGCCTGAAATGGTGGAATGCAAACAGCAAAACGGTTATATTGAGCTCATAAAATCTGCAAAAGGAGAAAAAAATGATTTTAGCTGATAAGATTACAGAGGAAAGAAAAAAGAATGGATGGTCACAGGAAGAACTAGCCAATCAGTTGGGCGCATCCAGACAGGCAGTATCTAAGTGGGAAAGTGCAGGAGCTGTTCCAGATTTGCAAAGAATTTTACAGATGTCGGAGCTATTTTGTGTTAGTACAGATTACCTATTAAAAGATGAAATGAAAGCAGAAAATATCACCTATCACGAAAGTACTGAAAGCTATGCAGAACCGTTGAAAAAAGTAACTATGGAGAATGCAAATGAATTTCTTGACATGAAAAGAAATGGATCCAAAGTAGTGGCAAACGCAACAAGTATGTGTATCTCAAGTCCAATATTATTGATTGTTCTTGTGACAATGGCAGAAGATGGCGTATTTCATGTTTCGGAATCTCTGGCAACAGTATTTGGATGTGTTTTTTTGCTTGGAATGGTTGCGGCAGCCGTCTTTTTGTTTATTACATATGGAATGCGAGAATCACATATGGAACATTTTGAAAAAGAGTGCTTTGAAACAGAGTATGGTGTATCTGGAATAGTACGAGAAAAAAAAGATTCCTATGAACCGATTTTTATCAGAGGAACAGCTGTTTGGGTAGTGCTTTGTATACTGGCAGTGATTCCGACAATTATTGCCGGATCCCTGGAAACGTCTGACTATTACTGTGGTCTTTCCGTTGGATTACTGCTATTCATACTTGCAATAGGAGTGAATCTGTTGGTTCGTGTTGGGATGGTAAAAAGCAGTTACGATACCCTTCTTCAGGAAGGCGAATATACAAAAGAAGAAAAATTGTTTAAGAAAAAGACTGACACGTTTTCTGGTGTATATTGGTGCTTGACTACAGCGATTTACCTTGCATGGAGCTTCTGGACGATGAGCTGGGATATTACATGGATTGTATGGCCGGTTGCAAGTGTTTTGTTTGCAGCATTGCTTGGTGTGGTGAAAATGGTGTTAAAGAATGGCAGTGAAACTCAGCACTATATTTAAGATGGAGTTAAGTTTATTTTCCGCATATTATACTCATCCAGAAATTTCAGTTTTTCGATATGATAAAAACTAAATAAAACAAGTATTTCAAGATGCCTTCGTATGATTCAGTTCCATACGGAGGTTTTCTTTTTGCCATTTTCTTATTTTGACAAATATTTACTAAGACATGTTGTATAAGCTTCTTTCCAGATTGGGATATATAGAGGAGTAAGTACTCTCCTTCTATATGAAAGAAAGAGGTAATGAACGATGTCAGAAAAAAGATGTTATACAGCGAAAGATTTACAGGAAATTTTAGGAGTGAGCAGACCATCTGTTTATGATCTTTTGAAGAAGAATGAATTTCGTTGGATTTTAGTTGGAGGCAAATACAGAATTTCTAAGAAAAGCTTTGATGCCTGGCTTGATGAAAATGAAGAATCTGAGTAAAGCTCTCTTTGTGGTCGAAATGATTTTACCATCATTGACAGACTAAAATTATTTCGCAAAATGCGTTATATTACATGAAACAGAAAGGGGGATATGGCTTGTGATCAGTGAACAGATGGATGCAGAATTTCATGAAGTCGCAAATGAGATTGCAAAGAATAGTCTTTATCAAAGAAAAGAATCAGAAGAACGAACAATCATGACGGTCCATGAAATGGGTGATCTGCTTGGAATAAAGAAGACGGATCGCTACTGGCTGCTTCATAAAGGATTTTTCAAAACAAAAGTTGTATTGGGAAAGACTTGGATTGATATTGCCAGCTTTGAAAAATGGTATGCCAATCAGGTGAAATACAAAAAAGTAAATGGCGATGAACCGGGGAAAGAATTGAAAGCATGGTCTTATTCCCCACAGGAGTTAGCACAGGAACTTGGTGTCACAGACAGTGTCTTATACGACATCTTAAAACGTGAAAATATTGAAACTGTTACGGTGGATTATTGGAAGCGTATTCCCAAAGAAGCATTTGATAAATGGTATGCCAGCCAGTCACGTTACCGAACCAGAGCTGATCGTGAAAAAGATTTGGCTGCAGAAGCTGCAACAATTACGATGCCGGAAATGGCACGATTACTTGGGACTACACGAAGTACCGTTTATTCCATTTTGAATAATCCCAATTATAAAGAGTTCTTTGATTTTGTGGTAATTGCAGATAAGAAAAGAATTACGAAAGAAAGCTTTCAGAGATTTTTAGACGGACAGGATCGATATCACTTGGATGCCCGCAATGAATATACAGAAGTTGCCGCAGAAGAAAATATGGCACTGGCAGATTTCAGAAGAAAGAATCTCTTCAAGTCCGGTGTTCGAAGAGGAAATGGAAATAAAAACTATTTGACCAGAGCAGAAGCTGCTATGCTTGCGAAAGTGTCAAAGCCGACCATTGATTATTGGGCAAATAAAGGGCATTACAAAATTTTAAAAATTGGAGAGTTGGTTCGAATACCTAGAGCAGAATTTGAAGATTGGTTAAATTACAGAGAGAATATGGAGGCGAAATAATACATGGCATCAATTAAAAAAAGAGGTAATAAGTTTTGCGTGATTTACCATTACAATGACAATGAGGGGAAACGCAGACAGAAATGGGAAACATATGACACGAAGGCAGAGGCAAAGAAAAGAGCGAAAGAGATTGAATACCGAGCTGAGATGGGAATCATCTCTGTTCCAAAATGCAAGCTGCTCAAAGAACTGATTGAAGAGTATATCGTATTATATGGAAAAGATAAATGGGCACTATCTACATATGAAGGTAATGTAGGCTTGATTCGGAATTATATTATCCCTATTATTGGAGATACCAAACTGTCAGAAATCAATACCCGATTTATGGAGAAGTATTACCAAACACTGCTGAAAACACCTGCAGTAATCAATCCGATCTTTGGAAAAAGATTAAATGAAACGGTAGGCACAAGTACTATTCGAGATATCCATAAGCTTCTTCGCAGTGCTTTTGATCAAGCTGTAAAATGGGAGCTTATGGAAAAGAATCCTTGTATCCATGCGACAGTTCCAAAGCATAAAGCAAAGAAAAGAGAAATCTGGACAGCAGAACAATTAATGTACGCAATCGAAGTATGTGATGATGAATTTACAAAACTTGCATTGAATTTGGCATTTGCCGGATCACTTCGTATTGGTGAACTGCTGGGTCTTACATGGGATTGTGTAGATATCTCTCCGGAAGCAATCCAAGAAGGAAGAGCCTACATATATGTGAATAAGGAGCTGCAGCGTGTTTCAAAAGAAGCTGTTAAGGAATTAGATGGAAAAGATGTATTATTGATTTTTCCGGAAGAAAGCAAACGTTGCAAAACCGTTCGTATCTTAAAAACTCCAAAAACTGATAGTAGCGTAAGAAAAATCTTCTTACCAAAGAGTGTGGCAATGATGCTCATAGACTGGAAAAACTCTCAGAAGGAAATCAAAGAAGTTCTGGGGGAAGAATATCAGGATTATGGACTGATCATGGCTACTTCTTATGGACTTCCTGTCAGTGGATCTTTTGTGAGAAAGGGATTAAAAAAGCTGATTGAAGAACACGATCTTCCCCCTGTTGTGTTTCACAGTATAAGACATACCAGTGTTACTTACAAATTAAAACTCAATGGCGGAGATATCAAAGCTGTTCAGGGGGATTCCGGTCATGCTCAGGTCAATATGATCACAGATGTTTATTCTCATATCATAGATGATGACAGAAGAAGAAATGCGGAATTATTTGAAGATGCTTTCTATAATAAAAAGAACTTAGATCCGCAGCTGCATGAAGCACAAGCAGCTAATACAGTGCAGGTACCGGACGGGGTGGATGCCGAGCTGCTATCAAAAGTATTATCTAATCCTGAAATGGCTGCTCTTCTATCCTCTCTTGCAAAGAGTATGCAGAAATAGTTGTGGACGAAAGTTCTTAACAAATTAGTATTCTTGTAGTATAATAAATCTGTAAAAAGAATGATTCGAAAAATTGAATATTGTTTCACCATTTCCGTTTTGTCAGAGGTTTCCGGTGATCGATATTTATGCTTTCGAACTTTCTCGTGAACATTCCCCAAATGGTGGCAAATGCCAAAGGTTTGCTAACAAAATGGGGTGTACAGCTAATAACAAAGAATAACAAGGATTGTCTCGGACGGGATTCGGAACCGAAAAAAGCCTTGATTTTACTTGACTTAGGAGCACTTCGCTTAACTGTGTTTGACACCGTAGCGTGGTGCTCCTAAGCGGTAGGTCGGGTGTTCGAATCACCTCGGGAACGCCAAAAACTCCGCCGGAAACTTAAGTAAAATCAAGGGTTTCCGGCGTTTTTTCATTTTTACAGAAAAAGAGAAAAATCGTAAAATTCACAGATTTTCATTAGCAAATTCTCCGTCAGCTAATGGAAATTAGGACTAATGTCGTCCGCCTTTCAGGTGTACGGTTTGCTAATAAAAATTAGCAGGATTTTCGCCATTTTGCTAATGAAAATGCCCTCTCTGCTAATGGGACAAAAAAACGAGCAAAATTCTTGCTAATGAACAAGGCGGTTGTTACCCTGTTAATTTGTTCATTTATGATTGGTCACGCAGAAATCGCAAACTATCTCTATCCCCTTTCCTATAATATAATTGCGGTAACAGGAGGTGGTTGTTTTGAAAGAACAGAAATATCATTTATATCTTTCCGATGACGAATACAGGAGAGTGATGCAATCACTTATCCGTTTGAAGAACAGCCTGATAGCACAAGGCAGATACACCGATGGTGTTGACGATGTTCTCTGTATGGTAATTTCAGCCAAGAAAAGAAAACTTAAAATCAAATATAGATAAGCAAAAAAAGAGACCGCCTACACTATGTAAGCGGTCTTTGATTATATACCGTCACTCCGACAAACTGAAAGTTGTTTATTAAACCTTTTTAACCATAACCAACAACATCATAGGTCTACGCATTTCATTACACATTCCCGGCATACCCATCATATCTGCCGGAGGCATTGCTTCCTCAATAGCCTCAATTTGAAAACCACATTTTATAAGTGGATTCAATATCTGCGTTAATGTGTGGTGCTGTTTAATTACTCGTTGACCAAGAAAATTGGTTTCTCTTTCGCCTGTGTAATAGTAATTGTCGATTGGCCAATATTTAGGTTTCCCATTTTCATCATAAATCCAATCCTCATTAACACCTGCGGTGAAAGTCGGATGTTCAATATTGAATAGGAAATACCCACCTACTTTTAATGTGCAATACACCTTTTGATAAACATTAGCTAAATTTTCGATATAGTGCAGTACCAGGTTAGAAACAACTAGGTCATAAGTATTTTCAGGATAAATGTATTCTTCAACACCGCAAACTTTATACTTGATTTTGTCATCAGAGTTATCAGCCACTGCTTTTGCAATCATTTTTTGACTACTATCAATACCAAGAATTTCAGTAGCTCCCATTTGTGCGGCATATTTGCAATGCCAACCGTAACCACATCCTAAATCCAAAACTTTTTTTCCCTGTAATTTAGGGAATAACGGTTGCAACTGATGCCACTCTCCAGCAGCTTTCAGACCATCTTTGCTTCTTCCCATTTCCGCATATGCGGCAAAAAATTCACTATTATCGTAAATATTTCTCATTGATAATTACCTCCACAACTTCCGGTTTGTCTTACTCTTGATTCTCCATTATACATCAAAATTATGAATATTTCTACCCGCCGTCTTTTTCGCTGATAACAGTGAGAAAGACGGCTTTTTTGTTTGCAAAAAAATTTTTTCAAGAAATTTTGAAAAAACACCCCCCAAAAACGCTCTCCCATTTCAAACAAGTGAAGGGGTTAATTCCGAACCACGAAAATGGAAGCCTTTCACTTGTACTTTGACAACTGAATAAGTCATTCACTAAGACTTTATTTCTGATGATTTTAGCCACCTTATCGGGTACGCCGAGACTTCTGCATTGCAGAACAGCGAGAATTCCCGGTATAAGTAATAGGTTGCCCCTGTTACGGCGATGACAGTCAGAAGGATAATGATACTTCTCTACGGAGCTGGCGGAGTACCCGGCAGAGGTGAAATTCCTATGATACAGATTAGCAGTCTGTTCCTTAGTGACTTCCCGTGAGCTTTTTGCTTGGCAAGGGGTGTTGAGAACAAATATTGCCCGACCGGTTAGGAAATGAGCCGGTCAAGTACATAGCCATACTGCGATGGCTATGAATTTTACGAAAGGAGGACGCACAAAGTGTCGAACTGCAAAACGATTGCGATATGCAATCAAAAAGGCGGAGTTGGAAAGACGACCACTACGGTAAACCTCGGTGTCGGTCTTGCAATGCAGGGAAAGAAAGTATTGCTCATTGACGCAGACCCACAGGGCGACTTAACCACCTGTCTCGGTTGGCAGGATACGGATAACTTGGGTATCACGCTTGCAACGAAACTCACAGATGTCATAAACGAAACGATGAATGACCCTACGGTCGGTATTCTGCACCACGACGAAGGTGTTGACCTTGTTCCGGCAAACCTTGAGCTTTCAGCAATGGAGTTTAACCTTGTCAACGCAATGAGCAGAGAAACGGCATTGAGAAATTATCTCAGCGAAGTGAAGGACAAATACGACTATATCCTTATAGATTGTATGCCTTCTCTCGGAATGGTTACAATCAATGCTCTATCTGCGGCAGACAGCGTTATTATTCCTGTTCAGGCTCAGTATTTACCGGCAAAGGGTATGACGCAGCTCGTACAGACCATTTCACGAGTAAAGAAGCGTATCAATCCGAACTTAGAGATTGACGGTATGCTTCTCACTTTGGTGGATAGCCGTACCAACCTCGCCAAAAGCACGGTGGAAGCTCTGAGAGAGAACTTCGGAAGTCAAATCAAGATGTATCGAACATATATCCCGATTGCCGTAAAAGCCGCAGAGACTTCTTCCAAAGGCAAGAGCATTTTTGCCTATGAACCGGGCAGCACGGTGTCAAAGGCATACACCGAATTTACAAAGGAGGTGTTAGCCGATGGCAGGAAGAAAGAGCGACTTCACTCTCACGAAGCTCGATGACTTATTCTCAACGCAGGAACAGAGAGATGAAGAAAAGCTTTCAAAAATCCGAGATATTCCCTTGGCTGAAATTGACGATTTCCCCGACCACCCTTTTAAGGTGCGTGATGACGAGGATATGGCACAGCTCATTGAGAGTATTAAGGAACGAGGGGTTATTACTCCGGCGACGGTAAGGCAGAAAGAGGACGGCAGATACGAACTCATTTCAGGACACAGACGAAAGCGAGCCTGTGAGCTTGCCGGGTTTGATACGCTCCGTTGTGAAGTCGTTGAACTGAACCGAGACGAAGCCACAATTTTAATGGTTGAGAGCAACTACCAAAGGTCGCAGATACTTCCCTCTGAAAAAGCCTATGCCTACAAAATGCGTTTGGAAGCAATGAAAAGGCAAGCAGGCAGACCGAGTAAAGAAAATGGTGTCCCAGTGGGACACGATTCTTTGGTGGGTAAATCAAGAGAACTGTTAGCGGCAGAAGGTCAAGACAGTAATACGCAAATTCAGAGATATATTCGCCTTACAAACCTTGTTCCTGAACTTTTGGAATATGTTGACGAGGGGCGAATTAAAATGCGACCGGCGGTTGAACTGTCTTTTCTCGATGAGGACAGTCAGCGTGATGTGGTTGATGAAATCGACCTGAACGACGCAACTCCGTCCCACGACCAAACAATCCGTATGCGAAAGTTCTTTGAGGAGGGCAAGCTCACAACCGAAGCAATCCAAGCGATTATGTCGGAGGAAAAACCAAACCAAAGGGAGAAAATTGTTTTGAGGGGCGACAGGGTTCGACAGCTTATCCCGAAAAATATTCCCATAAGCCAAACGGAGGATTTTGTGTGCAAGGCATTGGAGCATTACAACAAGTTTCTGCGAAGCAGAGCCGACCGTGACAGCCGATAGCCTTCCCCCTTTCTCACACTCTAACCCCTATATATACCGGCTATTTACCTGCTGAAAAATATACTCTATCTCCCTTGAGTATATCTATCTCTAATAACATATAGCTGTCTATAAAAGGGTTCGCACATTTGGAGCAAAAGCAAAATGTCTGCTACGATAAAAAGTTCAGCTATTCGCACCTTTGATGTTTTTTACCTGATTGAGTACGATTAAGGCAGAAAGGAGCGATGGATATGAAAAACAGGCTGATACCTTGTGTTCTTGCCTGCCTGATGATTTTTCTCGTAGGTTGTACCGGTAACACAGCCAAAGAAGCTGCACAGGAGATTACGAAAACAGAGACTTCTTTTCCGGCTGGTAATGCTGAAACAAACTCTCAGGAAGATACGGCAGAAGAACTGGAAATCACGACAGTTCAGGAAGAAACACCGATTACGGCAGAAGAAAGCCAGTCAACCGCTGAAAGTCAAACGGTTACGACGGTTCAGACAAAACCGGCGGAAGAAAAACCGGCTGAAACTCCTGTAACTGAAAAGCCAAAGGCTGAACCACCAAAGCAGACAACCACGCAGGCTGAACCTGAAAAACAAACGGAGCAGCCAAAAGAACAGACAACTGCCGAACAAAAGCCGGTTGAAAAGCCGACTGAGAAGCCGGCAGAACCGAAACCGACAGAGCCGCCCAAGCAGACATTCGATGTCAGCCCTTATGTAAGTTACGCAAAAGAGTATGCGGTAAGCATAGGGCTTTCTCTTGACAGCACGGCGACAGAATGTTGGGACAATCCCATATCCGCAAATCCTAACCGAAGCGGTATCAAGTCTGATATTGAAAGCAGACTGAACCGATACAAGAACAGCGAAGGCTTTACCGCTGTGTGGATATGGACAGAAAAGCTATCCGATACGGAGTACAACATCTATATCGGCTACTGCTAAAACAAAATAATTTTAAGCAGACGCACTGAGTTAAATCGGTGCGTTTTTGCATTTCAAGGAGGAAAACGCAATGGTTAAAACAAAATTCAAGAAAGCCGTCTCGCTTGTGTTAGCGGCGGTTATGAGCCTTACTGCTTTTATGGGCATTGGGGCAACGACAGCCTTTGCAGCCGTTGGAGAAAAAGCCGATGTGTACCTTGTCGATTATCCCCGAAGCGGAGATACCAATAACAACGGCGAATGGGGACACGGCAATCTCAACTATATGAACGGTTGGAAAGGCTTGTCCACGAAATACACGGGACTTCGTGCAATGGGTTCGTATTCGGGTAATATCGCCTACTGTATTGAACCGGGTACAGGTCAGCGGACTGGAGATACTCTTACTGAAAAGGACGAGAACTTCTTCAATAATATCAGTCCGAACGGTACTATTTCCGGCGATGATATTCGCCTGCTTATCGGTCGTATCTTGCAGTACGGCTATCGTGGAGGTATTTCGACAAGCTGGAAGTCGCAGAACGAAAGCGACGCAAACTGTATCGCACACGCTTATGCCACTCAGATTTTGATTTGGGAAACGATTGTCGGTGAAAGAGACGCAAGATTTAATCACGTTTCTACCGGCGGGTATAACGCTGTGCTTGAATGTGTAAGCTCTGCACACCCACTCCGCAGTAAAATCTTGTCTTACTACAACAGTATGGTAACAAGTGTTCAGAATCACACCAAAGTGCCGAGCTTCTGCACAAGGTCAAGCGGTTCTGCAAAGGTACACGAGCTTGAATGGAACGGAAGTAAGTATGTTGCTACTCTCACCGACACAAACGGTGTGCTTGGCAACTACAACTTCTCGGCAAGTATTGACGGTGTTTCGTTCTCTGTCAGTGGAAACAAATTGACTGTTTCTATGGATAAAGCTCCGAGCAAGGAATTTACCATCACAGCCGCAAAGAAAAACGGTGTCCGCAGAGGTGTAGTTGTATGGTCTGATGGTATCCATCAGAATGGCAACGGTATTCAAGATGTGGTCACTTATGCTCAGGAGGTCAGCGACCCTGTCAGCGGCTTTGTCAAAATGAAGGTCAGCTACGGCTCTTGTCAGATTGTAAAGACAAGTGAGGACGGAAAGGTTGACGGCATTCAGTTTACCATCAGCGGTAACGGCGTCAATCAGACTGTAACGACTGCAAACGGCGGTAAGTTCCAGCTTGATAACCTTATGCCCGGTGTTTACACGGTCACAGAGCAGTCTATTGACAAATATGTACCGCAGGAAATTCACAGAGTAACTGTTGTTGCTGGTCAGGTGTCCAAGGTCAATTTCAATAATGTTCTCAAGAGAGGTAATCTTCAGGTAATCAAATCCTCCGAGGATAATCTTGTAGAAGGCGTTACCTTCCACCTTTACGGCACTTCACTTTCGGGCATTGCCGTAGATGAGTATGCCGTAACAGATAAGAACGGTGTTGCTTCTTTCAATGATGTGCTTATTAGCGGTACTACCCCTTACACTGTTGAAGAAGTGGATACGGCTATCCGTTATGTTGTGCCTGAAAATCAGACCGCACCGATTAACTGGAAAGATGTTACAACCCGCAATTTTACGAACATTCTCAAAAAGTTTTCCGTCACTGTAACAAAGAGCGACCGTGAGGAAGGAACACCGCAGGGCGACGCTACCCTTGCCGGAGCAGTTTACGGTATCTATAAAGGCGAAACCCTTGTGGACAAGTATGTAACGGATAAGAACGGTCAATTTACCACAAAGGAATATATCTGTGATGACGACTGGACAATCCGTGAAATCACTCCGTCCGAGGGCTATCTGCTTGATACCACAATCCATAAGGTCGGTGCAGAACCGCAGCTTTATACGGTGGAACACAATCAGACAGCAAATGATGTTACCGAACAGGTTATGAAAGGCAATATCGCTATCATCAAGCATACCGATAACGGAGACACTCAGATTGAAACACCCGAAAACGGAGCAACTTTTGAAATCTATCTCAAATCTTCCGGCAGTTTTGACGCAGCAGAAGAAGATGAAAGAGATGTCATTGTCTGTGATGAAAACGGCTTCGGTCAGACAAAGAATATGCCGTATGGTGTATATACCGTTCATCAGACCGCAGGCTGGGAAGGTCGTGAGCTTATGAAAGACTTTGATGTGTTCATTGCTCAAAACGGACAGACCTACCGCTATCTTATCAACAACGCAAACTTTGAAAGCTATATCAAGGTTGTCAAGGTGGACGCAGAAAGCGGTAAAAACATTCCGTATGCCGGTGCAGGCTTCAAAATCTTTGACCCTAATGGTAATCAGGTAACAATGACCTTTACTTATCCTACCCCGACAACGATTGATACTTTCTACACCGACGCAAACGGACAGCTTGTTACACCGGAGAAACTGGAATATGGCAAGGGATATTCCCTTGTTGAGGTTCAGGCTCCTTACGGATATGTGCTTGACAGCACACCGGTGTACTTTGATGTGGCAGAGGAACATTCTTCCGATGAGGGTGGTATTACCGTGATTAAGGTCGATAAGCCAAATATGGCACAGAAAGGTACTGTCAGCATTGAAAAGATCGGCGAGGTATTCTCAGGGGTAAATATCTCCGGAGAGGAAAACGCCGATGTGATTTATCAGCCTGTCTATGAAGTGAAAGGTCTTGCAGGTGCGGTTTATGAGATTACCGCAGCAGAAGATATTATCACTCCTGACGGAACACTCCGTTATGCAAAGGGTGAGGTTGTAGATACTGTTACCACATATGAAAACGGACTTGCCAAGAGTAAGGAACTTTACCTTGGCAGATATACGGTAGTTGAAATCACCGCACCGGAGGGTATGGTTATTAACAAGGAAGCACACGAGGTCGAGCTTACCTACGCAGGTCAGGAAGTCGCCGTGACCGAAACGGCAACTAGCTTTGTAAACGAGAGACAAAAGGTTACGGTAAGTCTTGAAAAGGCTATCGAAAAGAACGACATCTTCAATATCGGCAACGGCGATGAAGTGAAGAATATCAGCTTCGGACTTTTCGCTGCTGAGGAACTTGTTTCAGTAAGCGGTACTTCTATCCCGGCAGACGGTCTGATTGAGATTATCTCTCTTTCCGAGAACGGCAAGGCTGTTATCAAAACCGACCTTCCTTTCGGAAGCTACTATGTAAAGGAGCTTGCCACCGACGAGCATTATATCCTTTCCGACAGTAAGTATCCGTTTACTTTCAGCTATGCGGGACAGGATACCGAAACAGTTGAGATTGCAGTCAATGAGGGCAAGCCGATTGAAAACAAGCTCATCTACGGTTCTGTCTCCGGTAAGAAGATTACCGAAAACGGCGAAGAACTCGGAGGAGCAGTTATCGGACTGTTTAAGGTTGATGAAACAGAATTTACAAAAGAAAATGCTTTGATGACTGCTACCTCTGAAAAAGACGGTAGTTTTTCTTTTGAGAAAGTACCGTATGGCAACTGGCTTGTAAGAGAAATTGAGCAGCCGAAGGGTTTTGTGCTTGATGAAACTTCTTATGAAGTTAAAATCTCCGAGGTCGGTCAGGTCATTGAGGTTGAAATCGTCAATGAGTATGTTCACGGCAATATCAAGTTGACTAAGGTTGATGAAGATTACCCGGATAACAAGCTGACAGGTGCAACCTTTGAGGTTTACAAAGATGTGAACGGCGACGGTAAACTGGACGACGGTGACGAGCTTATCGGTACGCTTACTGAAACAACTACGGGTATTTACGAGATGAAGGAGCTTCTTTACGGAAAATACCTTGTAAGAGAAACCAAAGCACCGGAAGGCTTTGAACTTGATAAGGGTGTGTACTCTGTTTTCATTGAAAAAGATGAAACCACATACGAGGTAGAAAACAAAGCCGGCGCCGGCTTTATTAACACGGCAATGAAAGGAAACCTGAAAATCGTTAAGACTTCCTCTGACGGTAAAGTTGAAGGCTTCACTTTCAGAGTAACGGGAGTAAACGGTTACGACCGTAGCTTCACGACCGATAAGAACGGCGAAATCATTATCGAGGGACTTCGTATCGGAGATTACACCATTTCCGAGGTTCAGGATTCTGTCTCTGCTTCCTATGTGCTTCCTGCGGATAAGATTGCAACCGTAAAGGTTAGCTCTACTACCGTTGTGGAAATGCACAATGAACTGAGAGACACGCCAAAGACCGGAGATAACAGCAATGTCGGCTTGTGGACTGCACTTGCGGGGCTTTCTGCCCTCGGCATTGTAGGCACAGCCATTGTTGCGTACAGAAAAAAGAAGAAGGAGGACAATGAGTAATGGACGCTAAAACAATCGTAGCAGTTGTATTGGTCGCCTTTATTATCGGCGGCTTTATCTTCTTGCAGATTAAGAACAGAAAGAAATAAGGAATGCTTATGTGGGCGGAGTGAAAACTTCGCCCACAGTTCTTTTACGGAGGTGCATTATGAACAAGCTAAAGACGGTTGACAGCAAGGTGCTTGCAATACTTAGGGAATGCCCCGAAACAAGGTATGACGATATGCAGCTTATCCTTTGCTATTACAACCGATACAGCTATATGAAAGTCGGCGATTTGCCGCTTGAGGATATAGTCAACAACTATAAAGGGTACGGCTTACCGTGCTTTGAGACTATCCGCAGAGCAAGACAGAGGGTGCAATCCCTGTTTCCCGAACTGTCAAGGCAGTGTGGCGGTTGCGACTGCGGAAACATCAGAATTGTGATTGAAGTGAGCTGAGGTGTGGATATGAACGAGGAAAAAAGAAAAATCGGTGAATACACTGTTCTTTGCTCGGTCAATGTGGGCGAAAAGGAAGTTATCTTGGCTTCCAACGAGCAAAGCACAAACGGTGATAAATTTTTGTGTGGCTTTGTGGAACGAAACGACCTGTTTGAACTGTGTTCGGAATGTATGGTAAGTGATGACTATATCGAAATCGTACACCTTTTCGGTAGCCGTGTGGCAAATGAAGCGGAGCTTTTCAAGGAACAGGTCGAAAAACTGGATATTCCAATCACGCTCATAACGGAAGCCGACTGTATCCCCGACCACTATTCCAAAGACATCAACGGCAAAATCATTGCCATTGACCCCAAGGTATTAAAACCCGAATTTCAGAGAGCTGACAGACAACTCTATTATGTTACGGGCGGTTTCGGTGCGTCTGCGAACAGCCGTGGAAGTGCCGTGTTTTGCACAAATCTTCACCGGAAAGTCAACCCGATACGAAAGAATGGATGTAATGGGCGAGGTAAAGCCTGAGTGTCTGCCTGAATGGGCAAAGGAAAAGGCACAAGAGCTTTCGCACAAAAAGCGAAATAAAGACAAAGAACGATAAGGAGGACAAAGCAATGAAGGAGAATTTCACTTTTCAGCAGAAAACAAAGCTTCTGACAAAACTGTTTGACGCAGGCTGCAATACGGAAAAGAAATTGCAGCAGCTTGATATGGAGAGCATTTTGAAAATTCCCGGTATCACTATTCCGGATATGAGCCTGATTATCGAGCTTCAGAAGCAGACCAAAGCCAATAAGCTGTTCTCTTATTTGGGAGGTGGCACTGATGAGCAGGCAGGAACAGAATGACCGCCATATCATTTGGAGTGACCTTAACCTTGACCTTGATGATTGGCGAGAGTCGTTAGAAGAATTGTACCCTAACTACCCCGAAGATGAACTGTACGACATTATGGTAAAATCCAATGCCGAAAACCTATATGATGAACGAGTAAATCTTGATATTCAGCTTTCACAGCCGATTATTGTTATCGGCGACCTCGGCAGATGGAACGGCAGAGTGTCGGGATACAAGATGATTGATTCAGGCAACATTAAGGACTGCCTTTATTCCGACACCGATTACACCGAATGGTATGTGGACAAGTACGGCGACCTTCGAGCCGACGCCGTTCATCACGACGGCACAAACCATTATCTTTACCGTGTATTCAAAGACGGTGTTACCGATACACAGATTGAAAATCTGCAAGATAAAATCTATAACAGAAAAGCCACAAGAGCCGACATCACACGAGTTACCAAAAGGCTCGGCGATGATATTGCCGGAGTATATGGCTTTTCTATTCCAAAGCAAAGACAACCTAACGAACAAGCGAGGTGATGAAAATGGATTACAGAGTATTGACCGAAGCAGAGCGTAAATACACCTTTAGCCAAAGTCAGCAGCTCTCTATGCAGACCGGTCTTATCGGATATTTGCGAGCCGACTTCGGTTCTGCCGGGAACGAGTTTTGGACGTCTTGGAACGATTTCAGGAAAGACCTGAAAACCGAGGAATTTAAGGCTGAATTTGACGATGTGATAAACGGATTGCGTGAAGGCGATGTTTTGTCCGGCAGAAAGGCTATGTCCTCTTACTGTTATTCCACTCCCGACAGTTCCTTTAATGACGACCGCAACCACTACGGCATTCGTCTTGATACGGAAAAGTACAGCTATCTTATGAGGTTTAACCCCAACAGGGGCGAGTACAATCTGTACTGCTATTGCTATCAGAAAGAGTGGCTGAACAGCCACTTAAAAAATGCTGAGCGTGGTATCCGATTTATCGACCCGCACTATCAGGAGCAGTTTCGCATTGCGGACGGAGAGAAAATTTCAATCAAGCTCGGCGACGGCAAAACA
Organism: Lacrimispora amygdalina; assembly: GCF_003432035.1. GTDB lineage: Bacteria > Bacillota > Clostridia > Lachnospirales > Lachnospiraceae > Lacrimispora > Lacrimispora amygdalina. The sequence continues at coordinate 159,286 of NZ_QOHO01000016.1, read as the reverse complement.
ATGGAGAGGACTTGCAGATATATTGATGACTACCATTTGGAGGTCGGCACAAATCTCTACCACATCTGCGAATTTGCCGAGCTTTGCGAGAGAAACGGTCATACCGTAGAACCAGCCGCAAAAGAAAATACAAAGCCTGCAAAGGACAAAGAAAAATCACGATAAGGAGGTGCAGACGAGGTGGCAAGAAAATTCGACCTGATTTCGGAGCTATATGAAAGAACCTGTTTTGCGGTTACAGACAACCCGGTAAACTGGCAATCGTTTCTGAAAACAGCGGGCAGAAATTTCAGGCTCCGATTTGATGAACAGCTTCTTATTTATGCCCAAAGACCCGACGCAACAGCCGTGCTTGAAATCGAACGATGGAACGGCACTTTCGGTCGCTGGGTAAACCGAGGGGCAAAAGGTATTGCCGTATTTGAGGACGCAGACAGAAGCCGTCAAAGACTGATTCACTACTTTGATATATCGGATACCCACGAAAGCCGATATTCCCGCCCTGTTCCGATTTGGGAGATGAGACCCGAATATGAAGCAGAGGTTATTGAAACGCTTGAAAATACTTTCGGTGCGGTAAACGATACAACGAGTATTGAAAATGTCGTCAAAGAGAGCATAGCCAATGCCGTCGAGGACAACATCGCAGACTATATCTCCGACTTTATGAGTTTGGGTGCAGGCAGCGATATTGAGTATTTGTCTGCCGACGAAGCAAACGCCTTGTATTTGGAACTTGTCAGAAACAGCGTGTCATATATGGTTATGGCTCGATTGGGACTGGACGCAGACAAGGTATATTCTCCCGGTGACTTTGCCGGTATTTCAAGCTTTAATTCACAGGAAGTTCTCAATGCGGTGGGCATTGCTACAAGCGACATTGCTGAAATGGCGTTGCTCCCTGTCAGCAGAACAATCAGCACGCTCAGCAAGGAAAATCGCATAATTGATGAACAGGAGCAATCCGAATACAATAAAGACATCAAAGACGAAAGGAGTCAAAGCAATGAGCGAAATCACATACACGATGGTGGGAGATTACAATCTTCCGAACCTGAAACTGCCGGAGCAGACGGAAGTGACTCTCGGCAGATGGTCGCAGATGAGGAGAACTTATCTGAAGGAGCATCACAAAATCCAGTACTACAATCTTCTGACGAAAGGGATTCTGAACAGTCACTTGGCGGAGGTTCAGCAGAGAGCGAGCGAACTGGAGGAAACTCTCGTGAAGCAGATGGCAGAGAAAGCCGGGCTGACAGAGCAGATGAAAGCGGAAGATATGATGAAATGGGTTCGCCTGATGAACAACATCAGGAACTCGGCACAGGAAATCGTGAAGAATCAGGTAGTATTCGCTTAGAGTATTACGACAGAAACAACGAGGACAAGAGCCTGCCGTTTTTCGGTGGCGATGATACTATCCGAGAAATACTCGGCACTACCCCGCATTTGTCCGCTTCAAAGGAAGAAATCAAAGACTTCTATGAGAGAAAAACGGACAAAGCGACCCGTACCGAATATATCAAGGGTATCTTCAACAACGATTACACCCAGCTTACTTTAAGAGACGGCAGGCTTGTGGGGTATAAAACATTTCAGAATGTCCTCCACTTGTGGGAGGGCGAATACGAAAACAGAACCGCTCAGAGCTTCTATGACTGGGGTGTTATCGCACAGCATTTTGAAGCAATGAGACTTTTGGGAGAATTGACCGATACAATGAAACCGCTTCCGTCTATGGACGGTCAGTTGACTCTCATAATGGGCAATCAGGCAGAGGAACAAAAAACCTCTGCCTTTACTTTTTCTCAGGAAGTCATAGACGCTGTACTGACTCGTGGAAGCGGAGTTTCCGAGGGCAAAATGCGTATCTATGAGCAGTTTGAAAAGAGCCTTTCCGCAAAAGAAAACGCCGACTTCTTGAAAAACGAATACGGGTGGGGTGGCTCTTATCCGGTCATCATCGGTACGGGCATTGACGAACAGCACGACGGAAAAGGTATCACAATTTCAAAAGGTATCGGAAGCGACAAGCCGCACATTACACTTTCTTGGTCTCAGGTGGAAAAGCGTATCGGAGACCTTATCCGTATGGACAGATACTTAAATCCAAAGGAAAAAGAAAAGTACCCGGAATGGCTTGAAAAGCAGGAAGAACGGCGAGCAGAGCTTGCAGAGCAGAGAAAAAATCGAGAGATACTCTCTACCGCACCGCCTGAGCCTAAAAACAAAGAGGACGAGCCGGAAGCACAGTATGAATATCACCTCGGCGACAGCGTATATATCGGGGCTTCGCAGTATGAGATTTTGTCCTTTGACGAAAACCGTGTAATGCTCTATGACTTTGATATGCCCCTATTCAACAAGGAGCTTTCAAGGGAAGAATTTGACCGTAAAGTGCGAGAAAATCCGATGAACGACCACTTGAAGGTCAGTGTATTACCGACGGAAGAAAAAGCCGTTACAGGCGAAAATGAAGCTCAAAACGATATCGAAACCTTACAGGATTTCAGTCCGAAAACCGGTTATGACGACGCCTTCTTTATCGACCGGGACAATGAAAGTGTAACTTGGATGTACTATAACCCCGACAGCAATGCCGGAGGTCAGTATGTTACAAATACGCTTTCTTTTGACGAGATACAGGAAGCTGCACGGGAGTATGAGTCGGCTGAGGACTTCTTTGATTACCTCGGCAGTATTGCAAATCAGGAGCTTGCCGATGTAGGTTCCGAATGGTTTGAGGACGCAGAAAGTCAGTTTTCGGAACAGCCTGATTTCACAGGCTGCACCAAAGCGACAATGCAGAGCCTTGTGGCTGCGGCAACAGAAGTCCCGGTTTATGACCGAGAAACAGAAATTCTTTATTCCGTGCTTGGCAGATTAAAGATTGACGACATTGAACTCAGCTATGATGAAAACGGTCTTGTTGCAAGAGATAACGATAACGAATGGCACGGTGCAGAGTTTTATCATTTCCTTGTTGATGAAGCCTTTATATTCGAAGATGACGGCTCTGTGCTTGGTATCAGACCTGACTTGCTTGATGACTTTAAGGTTTTATCCGAACACAACGGCGTTGAAGTTAAGGACAACCGAGAGAAAGAACCTGAACCGATTGTACCCGCTTGGGAGCAAAAGAAAAAGTCAAAGGTAAAGAGCTTTGACCTCCACCCGGATATTCCGATGTCGGAGCGACACAACTTTGACCTTGCCAATAATCAGGTTGAGGAAGTGAACAAAAAAGAGCGTTTTCACAGGAACTATGCGGCGATTAAGGTCTTGAAAGATTGTCAAAGCGAAAACCGTTTTGCGACACCCGATGAGCAGAAAATCTTGTCGAGATATGTCGGTTGGGGCGGTATTCCCGAAGCCTTTGACGAACGAGCAGGAGCTTGGCATACCGAGTATGCAATGCTGAAAAATATCCTAACGCCGGAGGAATATGCGTCGGCAAGGGAAAGCACCTTGACCGCCTTTTACACTCCGCCCGAAGTATCTACCGCCATTTACAAGGTGTTGGAACAGATGGGATTTCAGGAGGGCAACCTGCTTGAGCCGTCCTGCGGTATCGGTAACTTCATCGGTATGCTGCCTAAGTCAATGGAAAACGCAAAGGTTTACGGAGTGGAGCTTGATACCATTTCAGCCGGTATCGCACAGCAGCTTTATCAGAAATCTTCCATTGCGGCACAGGGCTTTGAGGAAGTAAATGTCCCTGACAGCTTCTTTGACGGCGTTATCGGCAATGTGCCTTTCGGAGACTTCAAAGTCTCCGACAAACGATACGACAAGTACAACTTTCTCATTCACGATTATTTCTTTGCAAAATCGCTTGATAAATTACGCCCCGGCGGCGTGATGGCTCTTGTGACAAGTAAAGGAACTATGGACAAGGAAAACTCCAATGTGCGTAAATATATCGCACAGAGGGCGGAACTACTCGGAGCAATCAGACTTCCGAATGACACCTTCAAAGGCAATGCCGGAACAGAGGTCGTATCCGATATTCTGTTTCTGCAAAAGCGAGACAGGCTCATAGATATTGAGCCGGATTGGGTTCATCTTGACGCCGACGAAAACGGTATAAGGATGAACTCATATTTCGTTCAGCACCCGGAAATGATACTCGGCGAAATGAAAATGGTAAGCGGTCGCTTCGGACCGGAAGCAACCTGTGAGCCGTTTGAAAACGCCGACCTTTCGGAGCTTCTGAACGAAGCTGTTTCAAACATTCACGGAGAAATCTCCGAATACGAAGTTGCCGACGAGTTGGAGGAAGAAGATAATTCTATACCGGCAGACCCTACGGTAAGGAACTTCTCATACACGGTTTTGGACGATAAAATCTATTTCCGAGAGAACTCCCGTATGTCCCCGGTGGAGGTATCGGCAACCGCCGAGAACCGTATTAAGGGTATGATTGGGATAAGAGATTGCGTCCGCAACCTGATTGAACTGCAAACCGAGGATTACCCCGACAGCGAAATCAAACAGGCACAGGATAAGCTGAACACTCTGTATGACAGTTTTACAAAGAAGTACGGACTGATTAACAGCCGTGCCAATACTTCTGCCTTTTCAGATGACAGCTCCTATGCTTTGCTGTCTGCTCTTGAGGTCATCAACGAAGATGGCGAACTGGAACGCAAGGCGGATATGTTCTTCAAAAGGACGATTAAACCGCACAAGCCGGTAACAGAGGTTGACACCGCAGACGAAGCTCTCGCTGTCTCTATGGGTGAAAAAGCAGCCATTGATATGGAATATATGATGGAGTTGTCCGGCAAAAGCGAGGAAGAATTATTCGCTGACTTAAACGGTGTAATCTTCTTAAATCCCCTTTATGAGTACGGCAATTCTTATGAGCCGAAGTACCTGATGGCAGACGAATATCTGTCAGGCAATGTTCGTGAGAAACTGGCAACCGCCAAAAGGTCTGCGGCACTGTATCCCGAAGATTATACCGTCAATGTACAGGCACTTGAAAAGGTGCAGCCAAAGGATTTGACAGCAAGCGAGATTTCCGTAAGGCTCGGTGCGACTTGGATTCCGCCTGAAATTTTCCAACAGTTTATGTTTGAGTTTCTCGACACCCCACGCTATGCACAGTGGAATATCAAGGTTCACTACTCTCAGTTTACCGGAGAATGGAACATTGAGGGAAAGAGCTATGACCGTTCCAATGTAAAGGCGTACAGCACATACGGTACTTCCCGTATCAATGCCTATAAGATAATTGAGGAAACGCTGAACCTGAAAGATGTCCGTATCTTTGATTATATCGAAGATGACGAGGGCAGAAAGAAAGCCGTTCTCAATAAAAAGGAGACGGCAATCGCACAGGCAAAGCAGGAACTTATAAAGCAGGGCTTTCAGGACTGGATATGGGCTGACCCTACCCGCCGAGAAAAACTCACGAAGATGTATAACGAAAAGTTCAACAGCATAAGACCCCGTGAGTACGACGGAAGCCACATTGTTTTCAACGGTATGAACCCGGAAATCGAACTCCGTGAACATCAGAAAAATGCGGTTGCACACATTCTGTACGGCGGCAATACGCTGTTGGCACACGCAGTCGGTGCGGGCAAGACCTTTGAAATGGTAGCCGCCGCTATGGAGTCCAAACGACTTGGACTTTGCAATAAGTCGCTGTTCGTAGTCCCGAATCACTTAACCGAACAATGGGCGGCGGAGTTTTTGCAGCTCTATCCGGCGGCGAATATTCTCGTGGCAACAAAACGAGATTTTGAGACGAAGAACCGTAAAAAGTTCTGCGGTCGAATTGCTACGGGAGATTATGACGCAGTGATTATCGGTCATTCTCAGTTTGAAAAAATACCGATGTCCATTGAAAGACAAAGGGCAATTCTTGAGCAGCAGCTTGAAGAACTGACAGACGGTATTATGGATTTGAAGCGAAACCGTGGAGAAAATTTCTCCATTAAACAGCTTGAAAAGTCTAAAAAGTCCGTGAAACAAAAGCTGGAAAAGCTCAACGACCAAAGCCGCAAGGACGATGTTGTTACCTTTGAAGAACTTGGTGTGGACAGGCTCTTTATTGACGAAAGCCATTATTACAAGAACCTCTATCTCTACACCAAAATGCGTAATGTGGGCGGTATCGCTCAGACGGAAGCTCAGAAATCCTCCGACCTCTTTATGAAATGCCGATACCTTGACGAGCTTACAGGCGGACGAGGAACTGTGTTCGCAACGGGTACGCCTATCTCAAACAGTATGGTGGAACTCTATACCATTCAGCGATACTTGCAGTACAACACGCTTGTAAAAAACAATTTGCAACACTTCGACTCGTGGGCAAGTACCTTTGGAGAAACTGTAACAGCCGTTGAACTTACCCCGGAGGGAACTGGTTACAGAGCAAAAACCCGCTTTGCAAAATTCTACAACCTTCCGGAGCTTATGGCGATGTTTAAGGAGGTCGCCGACATTAAGACGGCTGATATGCTGGAGCTGCCTGTGCCGGAAGCACACTTCCACAATGTTGCGGTCAAGCCGTCGGAAATGCAGAAAGAAATGGTTGCTTCCCTTGCGGAACGAGCCGAGAAAGTTCGTGGCGGCGGTGTGGATTCGAGTGTAGATAATATGCTCAAAATCACAAACGACGGCAGAAAGTTGGCACTTGACCAGCGTATGCTCAACGATATGCTGCCTGATTTTGAGGGCAGTAAAATCAACGCCTGCGTCGATAACATCTACCGTATTTGGGAGGAAACAGCTGATAAAAAATCGGCACAGCTTGTGTTCTGCGACCTCTCAACGCCAAAGAACGACGGCACATTTTCGGTGTATAACGACATCAGAAAGAAGCTCATTGAGCGTGGTGTTCCCGAAAGCGAAGTCCGCTTTATCCACGAAGCAGATACCGATGTGAAGAAAAAAGAACTGTTCCAAAAGACCCGTAAGGGCGAGGTCAGAGTGCTTCTCGGTTCTACGCAAAAGATGGGAGCCGGCACGAATGTTCAGGACAGACTTATCGCACTTCACGATGTGGATTGCCCGTGGAGACCGTCAGACTTGGAGCAGCGTTCCGGTCGAATTATCCGTCAGGGCAACTCAAACCCCGATGTAGATATTTACCGCTATGTAACGGAGCAGACCTTTGACGCATACCTCTATCAGCTTGTAGAGGGAAAGCAAAAGTTCGCCAGTCAGATTATGACGAGCAAATCTCCGGTGCGTTCTGCCGAGGATATTGATGAAACCGCTCTGTCCTATGCAGAGATTAAAATGCTTGCCACCGGCAATCCGTATATTAAGGAGAAGATGGATTTGGATATTCAAGTCCAAAAGCTGAAGCTCCTAAAATCCAACTTTCTCTCTGAAAGATACGCTTTGGAAGATAAGATAATCAAATATTATCCGCAGAGAATTACGGCTTTGGAAAACCGCATTGAAGGCTTGAAGCAAGATGTAAAAACTGCGAAACAGCACCCGAAACCAACGGACGACCGCTTTGTCGGTATGGAGGTTAAGGGTGTTTTTTATTCCGAAAAAGCCGACGCCGGTAAAGCTATCATTGAAGCCTGCAAACAGATGAACAGCCCCGACCCTATTCCTCTCGGCAAGTACCGAGGGTTTGAAACGGAGCTGCTTTTTAATACCGCAGAGCGAAATTATGAGGTTCGACTGAAAGGTGCGACAAGCAGAAATGTTCCTCTCGGCGATGACGCACACGGCAATATTATCCGTCTTGATAACGGTATTGACAGATTTGCCGAGAGCTTATCGCTTGCGGAAAACGACCTTGAGAACACCAAAAATCAGTTGGAAACCGCAAAGAAAGAAGTCCAAAAACCGTTTATCCAAGAGGAAGAACTCAAGACAAAGCTTGCCCGATTGGACGAGCTGAATATCTTGCTCAATATGGATAAGCGAGAAAACGAAATTGTCGGCGGCGAACCCGATGAGGGCGAAGTGCCGAACACACGAAAGGAGAAAACCTATGAACGATAAAATGACACCCGACAAAGAAAGAGAAAACTGCACTTGCAGAAAAGCAATCATCAACCCTTTTGACGCAATGATGATGGTTGTGGTCAGGAGACTTGATAAAGCATATCACGAGTTAAAAAGAAGCAAACCGCCCGCAAAAGAAGCAGAATTTGCACTTAGAAATGCCAAGCTTTCTTTCTACGGAGAGTTGGTTCGACAGAGCATTGAAACGGTATTTTCGCCGGAAGAAATCATTGCCTTGTATGAAAACGATGACCTTGCGGGAGGTGCGTGGACTGTTTGGAATGACATCGGCTGCCCTGTTGATAAGATACTTATCATCATTGCAAAGCTCAGTATCAACGAACCGATACAGAAAGCGGTTGCCGATTTGCTGATGTAGAACGGCGGTGATACCTATGCCGTATATTGCACCGGAAGTCATAACCGAAGCGAAACGAATGGACTTATTAACCTATCTCAGAGAGTATGAACCGGGCGAGCTTGTCAAGTTTTCAAGCAACACCTACACCACACGAACCCACGACAGCTTGAAGATTTCCAACGGAAAATGGATGTGGTGGTCGAGAGGTATCGGGGGCAAATCCGCCCTCGATTACCTTATCAAAGTCCGTGGAATGGATTTTGTCGGGGCGGTTCAGACCATTATGGGAAGCGGTTCAGTCAGCTTTCCGACTTGCGAAAATATCAAAAGTTATGAGGAACAGCCTTTGCTTCTGCCTGAAAAAAGCCCTACGACCGATGTGGTATTTGATTACCTTTTCGGGCGTGGGATTGATTATGAAATCATCAATTACTGCTTGGAACAGGAGCTAATCATTGAGTCGCTTCCGTATCACAATGCTGTTTTTATCGGCTATGACGAAAGCAAAGAACCTAAATACGCCGCATACAGAGCAACAAATCAATCAAGGATTATGGGCGACTGCACCGGCAGTAAAAAGCAATATTCTTTCCGCCTGACTGCCGAAAACACCGGAGAGGTTCATCTTTTTGAGTGTGCCATTGACCTGCTTTCCTATGCAACTTTGATGAAGCTGGAGGGCAAAGACTGGCGACAGTTTAACCTTGTTTCTCTTGCGGGAGTGTACTCCCCAAAGCAGAAAATTGAGGACTCGAAAGTGCCTGTTACACTCGGCAGGCTGCTTGAAAAGGACAAAACAATCAGGCGAATTGTTCTTCATTTGGACAATGATATTGCCGGAAGAAAAGCTACCAAAGCGTTGCAGACTATTCTCTCAGATAAGTATGAAGTCGTTGACGACCCTCCCAAATACGGGAAAGATGTCAACGACTTTCTATGTAAACGCTTAGGGATAAAAGATAAAACCGAAAGGAGTTTTGCACGATGAAACTAAAAGAAATCAGAGAAATGTACCCGGAGGGTACGCAGATTGTACTCACTGAAATGGCTGGCGAAAGTCAAATGCCATACGGTCTGAAAGGAACAGTTAAGTTCGTTGACGACGCCGGACAGATTCATATGAGTTGGGAAAACGGAAGCTCCATTGCTTTGAATATTCATAAGGACACCTTTGAAAAGGTCGAAGCACCGGAGAAGATTTCCGTCATTCTTGTTGAGCCGGGCAGGTATCCGAAGCTCATTGAAATTGAGGATACGCTTGAAGCAATGCAGTCTCTTGTGGAGGGAGATATTGAAGAATATATGCCCTTTGAGGACGAGGTTGCCATCATCTGCAACGAGGCAGGAAAGATGAACGGTATGCCGCTGAACAGGGCGGTTTATTCCGAACCTGAGAACGTTGAGATGAGTTATCCGCAGTTGAAAGCTCATTTCCGGCAGGCAGAAAAAGAAAGAAACCACACGACCGGATATATTGTTTTTACGGCTGACAGCTTTGACAAGCCTTACACAGAGGAACAAAGAACCTATGTTGTTAGCAGTAACAACAAGGCTTTCATTGAGGGTATGGGCGGATATTCTATCTATGCTTCTTCCCTCGACGGCTCGGATAAATGTGTGCGACTGGAAGCATATATGGCTGATGAACACGGCGGCAAGGACGGTTGGAAGATTGAAAAATGTTATGTGAAAGATGACAGCAACCGTGAAATGCTTGACATTATTGCCGGCAAGTTCTTCATCGCTTACGCACCGATTGAGTCCGAAAAGTTTCTCAGTATGCCGAAAGAACTGGCTCGTAAGTATGAGGAAAAGTTCAAATACCCGGAGAGATTTTACAAGTCTTTGGACGGCATTGAAGCAAAGCCATATAAGCCTGTCTCAAAGGATATGGAGAGATAAGAGTCAATCTATGGGGCAACCCTGAGTGTCTGCATAATCTTAGCGAGCAGACCATTTATGGACAGGAATGTCCAAAACGGTACACTCGTTAGGGGTTGCCCCTAATACCCCAAGCAAGAAAGGAGCATAAGCAATGCGGGAGATAGTATTGGTCGCCGCCGGGTTAATCATAGGCGGCTTTTTCGGAGTAACAACAATGTGCCTGTTTCAGATAAATCGGGACAGGCACTATATTTACAGAAAGGACAGCGATAAAAATGAGCAAGAGAAACATTGAAAAGCACATTCTGATGAACAAGGCAGAAGCTCAGGATTTGCAGAAAAAAGCAAAACGGGCGTGTCTTTCCGAAGGCGGTCTTATCCGTTTGCTTCTCAAAGGATACGAGCCGAGAGAAAAGCCCGACGAAAGATTTTACGATGTTATGCGGGAGCTTTCAGCTATCGGCAACAACATCAATCAGCTTGCCGCCAAAGCAAACACGCTTGGCTTTGTGGACGCACCACAGCTTAAAAAAGAAGCCGAACGCTGGCATAAGTTTCAGGCTGATGTGGAGCGTATTTTTTTAAGACCCGATAAGAGCGATATGAAATGGCAGTAAGTAAATTGTGGTCGGTCACATCAAGGCTCGGTCAGGTAATCGACTATGCCGCCAATCCCGAAAAGACTGCGGCAGATATTTACACCGAGGAACAGTATCAGGCTCTCCGTGATGTGCTTGCCTACGCAAAGGACGAAGAAAAAACCGAGCGTGAATTTTTCGTTGAGGGTATCAACTGCAACCCTGCGACCGCAAGAGACCAGTTTGTATCTGTGAAAAAAGCATACGGCAAAGACGACGGCATTCAAGCCTATCACGGATACCTGAGTTTTAAGGAACAGGACATATCCCCGGAGCTGGCACAGAAAATCGGAATGGAATTTGCAAACGAAGTGTGGGGCAAAAGATTTCAGGTGGTGGTTACTACTCATCTGAATACGAAGCACCTGCACTGCCATTATGTAATCAACTCCGTTTCCTTTGTAGACGGCAAGCGGTTATGGGGAGATGAAAAAGCGTGGTTCAAGTTCCGTTTGGTTGCCGACCGTCTCTGTGAAAAGTACGGACTGTATTATAATCCGAACCCGAACCGCAGTAAGCAATCCTCTTATTACTACAAGCAGGAGCAAGCCGGTATGCCGAGCCGATACTCCATTACTCGTGACGCCATTGATGAAGCGATTGCACACAGCACCAACCTAAAGACCTTTGATTATATTCTCACGCAGATGGGCTATGAGCATTGTCTCAGCGACAGCCGAAAGTATTGGACGATTGTTCCGAAAGGGTACAAGAAGCCGATACGACTTAAATCCCTCGGAGAGAATTATACAGAGGACGCAATCAAGCGTAGGCTGACGGAAAATCAAAAGGTTCTCATCGTTCCTTTTGCAAAGGAAACGGTAAGAGCCAGACAATACCGATTGCCCACAAGAGAACACAAAATCAAAAAGGTCGGCGGACTGTATGGGCTGTATCTGCATTACTGCTATAAGCTGGGTTATCTGCCGAAGTACAAAAAACAGAATACCGCAAGGCTTCACTATCTTTTGAAAGAAAATTTGCTGAAGCTCGATAAAATCACTCAGGAGACAAGGCTGCTTGGACGGGAGAACATTTCTACCGACGAACAGCTTTTCTCATATAAAGAGTCCGTGTTGTCGCAAATCAAATCCCTGACAGACGATAGAACGCACCTGCGAAAACAGTTAAGAAGAAATTTGAGTGACGATGAGCTATCAAATGTCAAAGAGCAGATTACGGCAATCACGAGCAAGCTGTGGACTCTCCGCAAAGAGGTCGGTCTTTGTGATGACATAGCCGAAAGGTCAAAGGTCATCGAAGCCAACCTTGAAACAGTTAGAGTTTACGAAGAAAAACACGAACGAAAGGAGCAGAACCGTAATGACAAACGGAGGTGATGCGGCGGAACAGGTCGTCAGGCTATCGCTTGAGGGCTTTGAAGTAGCCGCAAAATTAAGCGGAGCGGCAGCAAAGAATATTGCCGTTCTTTTAGTCTCTGTTCTCAAACAGGAACAGAAAACAAAAGGCAAGGCTCGACTTACCAATATGATTAAGTCGGGCAAGGAGCTGAAGGTGTTTTCTATCCCCAACAAGGACTTGAAGAAGTTTACCGAGCAGGCAAAACGCTACGGCGTTCTATACTGCGTACTCAGGGATAAAAACACAAAGGGCGATAATGTACCGATTGATATTATTGCCCGTGCAGAGGACGCTTCCAAAATTCAGAGAATCGTTGAGAGATTTGAACTCGGTAAAGTTGATAAGGCTGCGATTGTCACCGAGTCTCAGAAGGCTGTCGAAAAGCGTGAAGCTTTGGAAAAAGACAAGCCGACGAAAACCAAAAACGAAATCATCACTGAGGAAGCCGTCAGAAAACCTATTCAGAAAGAGGGGTATTCCCAGTCAAACCCCACAGTCGCCAAAACGGACAAAAACCCTCCGTCAAGGCACGACTCCGAGCCGGTAGATATGCAAACTGATAAGGGTACTGTAAGCGACAGACAGAGAAAGCCGTCGGTAAAAGCAAAGCTTGACCGATATAAGGCAAAGTCCAAGCAGCAGAAAGAAGCAGAACGCAAAGAGCCGGAGGTATCAAAGCCGGAGGTTAAGAAAGCACCGGCACAGACCGTACACCAGCAGCCGAAACCTAAAAGCAAAAATGTGAAAGAGAGGTAATCACAATGACAAACAATTTTACTCCTGCTAAGGCAGGACAGCAGAGAAACAGACTTTCCAAAGAGGAATATGCCGAGAAGATGAAGGCTGAAAAGGAAGCCGTATATCAGATGGCGGACGACACCGCAAAGGCTATCGTTTCCGACCCGGAAAAGTTCAAAGCCTTCCTTGATACGCAGAGCCGTCTTGACCGATACTCTGCGGTCAACGCACTTCTGATTTTCAAGCAGCTCCCCGAAGCAAGCCAGCTTAAAAACTTTGATGACTGGAGCAAGGATAATGTGAAAATTCAGAAAGGTGCAAAAAGCATTTCCATTCTTGAACCTGTCGAGTATGCCAAGAGAGACGGTACAACCGGCATTTCCTACAATGTAAAAAAGGTATTTGATGTTTCTCAGACCAACGGCAAAAGACCGCCTGCACCGACTGTCAACCGTGACCCGAAAGCACTCATTACCGTTATGCTTGATTCTTCCCCGGTTGAAGTGGAAGCGACAAATGAGCTTCCGTATCCCAATATGGCGGCGTTTTACAACAACGAGGAACAGACCTTGTATGTAAAGCGTGATGTGGGAGACAGCGTAGCGGTCGCTCAGTGCGTAGCACAGGAGCTTGGCCACGCACAGCTCTCCATCAACAGCGACAGTTACAGCAGAGCGGATATGGGCTTTCAGGCGGTATGTATCGGCTATATGCTTTGCAAGAAGTACGGCGTCGATACACAAAATTTTGCTATCAACCGTATCCCTGAGAAGCTCGCCGGCAAAGAGCCGAAGGACATTCGCTATGAGCTTTCCAAAACGAGAAATGCGATGGCGGATATTCACTCCCGTGTTTCCGATGAGCTTTACAAGAAAAAGCAGGAACGAAGCAAAGACTACGAAAGATAAGGTGATACTATGGCGAAGGAAGAAATGTATCATATCGCATTGGACGATTATGAACACGGCATTATTATCCGTTCTCTCAACGACGAGAAAACAGATTTGATGAACGAGGGCAAATCTACCGATGCGGTGGACGACCTTATCATCAAGGTCGGAACTGCCCCAAAGAAAAAGTTCAGAGTTATCGAAAAGGAACGCTCCTGTGAATCGAGATAACGAAAGGCAGTCTGCGATTATTCTTTCCGTCATCGGTATTATCCCGGTCGTATGGCTGGCACTTCTGATTGCACCCTCTGTAAAAGGAGGATTGCCGGAAATACTGCCGAGCCTATTAACAGCGTTCAACAACCCATTCCATATTGAGCTATGCGAGGACAGCCTAAAAACTGTCCTCGTTTTGCTTCTCTGCTATGCAATGGGTATCGGGATTTACTTCTCAACACAGAAGAATTACCGAAGGCGTGAAGAACACGGCTCTGCAAAATGGGGCAACGCAAGAGCCGTAAACAAAAAATACAGACAGTCTCCGGCTTCAGAGAACAAGCTGATGACGCAAAATGTCTGTATCGGACTCAATGCTAAGAAACACCGAAGAAACTTAAACACCCTTGTGTGCGGCGGTTCGGGAGCCGGTAAGACAAGGTTTTACTGTAAGCCGAATCTTATGCAGTGTAACACATCATTTGTCATTCTTGACCCAAAGGGCGAAATTCTCCGAGATACCGGAAAGCTGCTTGAAAGCAAAGGCTATGAAGTCCGTGTTCTCGATTTGATTTCAATGGAGAAAAGCCATTGCTATAACCCGTTTGTCTATTTGCAGAATGACAACGATGTGCAAAAGCTCGTGACGAATCTTTTTAAGAGTACCACTCCGAAAGGAAGTCAATCACAAGACCCCTTTTGGGATACCTCGGCTTCAATGCTTCTGCTTGCACTTGTATTTTATCTTCATTACGAAGCACCCGAAGATGAACAGAACTTTGCAATGATAATGGAAATGCTCAGAGCCGGTGCGATTGAGGACGAGGAAGACACAAGACCTTCTCCCCTTGATGAATTGTTTGCGGAATTGGAGATGTCAAATCCCGACCACATTGCTTTGAAGTATTACCGTTCCTATCATTCAGGTGCGGCGAAAACCTTAAAGTCCATACAGATAACCCTTGCGGCAAGACTGGAAAAGTTCAACCTTGAAAGTCTGGCTTCTTTAACCACCACAGACGAGCTTGACCTTCCGTCACTCGGAGAGAAAAAGGTCGCTCTGTTTGCTTTGATACCGGATAACGATTCCAGCTTTAACTTCTTGGTATCTATCCTTTACACACAGCTTTTTCAGCAGTTGTTCTATGCTGCCGACCATATTCACGGAGGCTCGCTTCCCGTTCCCGTTCATTTCCTGATGGACGAATTTGCGAATGTGAGCCTGCCCGATGACTTTGACAAGATACTGTCGGTTATGCGTTCCCGTGGAGTGTCGGTAAGTATCATCTTGCAGAACTTGGCTCAGTTAAAAGCCTTGTTTGAAAAGCAATGGGAAAGTATTGTCGGCAACTGCGACGAGTTTTTATATCTCGGAGGTAACGAGCAAAGCACCCACAAATATGTGTCCGAGCTTCTCGGTAAGGAAACCATTGATACCAACACTTTCGGAAAGAGTACTGGTCGAAGTGGCAACTACTCCACAAATTATCAGATTAGCGGTCGAGAGCTTCTTACCCCTGATGAGGTTCGTATGCTTGATAACCAATATGCAATTCTGTTTATTCGTGGAGAACGCCCCGTTATGGACTTCAAGTATGACATCTTGAAGCACCCGAATGTGGCACTTACAACCGATGGAAAGGCTTCTGCATATAAACACGGCGAAGTGACCATCAAGCACTCATCAATTTCTGTTCTTTCTATTAACCCGGAAGAACTTCCAGAGGAAAGCTACGGAGAAACCAATTACGAGCTTCTATCCGATGAGGATTTTGAAGTAAATAAAAACTTATTTTAACGGAGGAAAACACAATGAACATTTTTAAGAAGAACAACGAAAAGAAAACTACTCAGAAGCTGCCTATGACCGGAAAGGTTCAGAAAGGCTTCCGTGCTTACTGCGCCGTAATCGCAGCAGCAACTCTTGTTTGCGGCATGAGCGTTACCGCTTTTGCCGCCAGTGACCCGATTACCGTAGTCAACAATCTGTCCGATTTTATCTTCGGACTTATCCGTGCCATCGGTCTTATCCTGCTTGGCTTCGGTATCGTTCAGGTCGGTCTCTCTTTGAAGTCTCACGACCCGTCTCAGAGAGCCAACGGCTTTTTGACCCTTGCAGGCGGTATCATCATTACCTTTGCAAAGGAAATCCTGACCCTTATTACCGGTTAAGAGAACACAGTTATCCTATGGGGCATACCTGGCATTTCAGGTATGCCCCTAATCTTAAAGGAGGTGCAAACAGATGAGTGATAACTGGGTAGTTCAGAACCTCGAAAATGCCCTTGAAACTTGGAACAGCAAGCTATCGGAAATATGGCAGTTGCTAACCACTTCGCCGCAGGAGTTCAAAGGCGGCAGTATTTGGTCTGTAATGGTGAATATTAACGGAGCAGTTCAGGCTATCGGTCTTGCTTTGCTTGTTTTGTTTTTTGTTGTCGGTGTGGTTCGCACCTGCGGCAGTTTTACCGATGTAAAGAAACCGGAACACGCATTAAAACTGTTTATCCGCTTTGCCATTGCCAAAGGTGTGATTACCTACGGGCTGGAGCTTATGCTTGCCCTGTTCAACATCGTACAAGGTACGATTTCAACCATTATGACATCTGCGGGATTCGGTACGCCCAATCAAACAACCTTACCTGCTGAAATGGTAACAACCATTGAAAGCTGCGGATTTTTTGAGAGTATCCCATTGTGGGCGGTTACTCTTATCGGCGGACTTTTTATAACAGTCTTGTCGTTCATTATGATAATGACGGTGTACGGACGATTTTTCAAGCTGTATATGTACACGGCTCTCGCTCCGATACCGCTTTCCACTTTTGCCGGAGAACCGTCGCAGAATGTGGGTAAGAGCTTTATAAAGAGCTACTGTGCCGTTTTGCTTGAGGGAGCAGTAATTGTACTTGCTTGTATCATCTTCTCTCTATTTGCTTCTACGCCACCGGTAGTGAACCCTGACGCAGCAGCCGTTACTCAGGTATGGGCATATATTGGCGAACTGGTATTCAATATGCTTGTGCTTGTCGGTGCGGTTAAGATGAGCGACCGAATTATCCGTGAAATGATGGGCTTATAACGGGAGGTTCTCTGATGAAGAAAAACAAGAATAATAATGATAGATGGCAGGGCTATATGCCTGCCGACTGCGACTGCAAATATTGTGTGTATTACGGAGGAAAGAAAAACGGCGAAGTAATTTGCCTTGCTGACGCCTGCGTCTGCTCTGATGAAATCCGTCACGCAAAACAAGCATATCGCAGAGAAAGGAGCTTTTGATGGAAGTCAAAATTAACCGAGAGATACGAAATTACACAGAGTCAATGTTTTTTGGACTGTCGCTCAGACAGTTCATTTTTTCTGTTCTTGCCTGTGCGGTAGCGGTAGGACTTTACTTCCTCCTAAAACCGTACCTCGGAACAGAAACCGTATCGTGGGTGTGCATTTTGGGAGCTGCCCCTTTTGCGGCTCTTGGCTTTGTGAAATACAACGGAATGACGGCTGAGAAATTTATATGGGCGTGGATTAAGTCCGAGTTCCTTATGCCGAAAAAGCTGGTTTTTCATTCCACCAACACCTATTACGAATTGATGAAACCGACAATCGAACAAAAACAGAAGGAGGCTTATAAGAGCAATGATTAAAACCCTTACAAACCTGTTAAAGCAGGATAAAGAAAAGTTTGTAGTACCAAAGGGCGTACAGGATTGTATTCCCATTACCGCAATCTATGATGACGGTATTTTCCGTGTGGGCAAGGATAAGTATTCCAAAAGCTTCAAGTTCACGGATATTAACTTTGCCGTAGCAAGCCGTGAGGACAAGGAAGCAATGTTCCTTGAATACTCCGAGCTTCTCAACTCTCTTGACAGCGGAGCTACTACAAAGCTGACTATCAACAACAGACGGCTTAACCGTTTGGACTTTGAGAAAACCATTTTTATCCCCGAAACCGGCGATGAGCTTGATGTTTACCGAGAGGAATATAACAAAATGCTTCTCGACAAGGCGACCGGTGCAAATGCAATCGTTCAGGATAAGTATGTTACTATCTCCATCAACAAAAAGAGCGTGGAGGACGCAAGAACCTATTTTGCCCGTGTCGGTGCTGACCTGATAGCCCACTTTGCAAGACTCGGAAGCAAATGTGTGGAGCTTGAAACCGATGAGAGACTGAGAGTTGTCCACGATTTCTTCCGTGTCGGTGAGGAAACCGCATACCACTTCAATATTAAGGAAACGAGAAAAAAGGGACACGATTTCAAGGATTATGTTTGCCCGGATACAATGGAATTTGAAAAGGACTACTTCAAAATGGGAAACCGTTACGGGAGAGTCCTTTTTCTTCGTGAGTACGCTTCCTATATCAAGGACAGTATGGTAGCCGAGCTTACCGACCTGAATCGCAACCTGATGATGTCTATTGATATTGTACCCGTTCCTACCGATGAAGCGGTGAGAGAAGCAGAGAGCAGACTGCTTGGGGTTGAGACGAACATTACCAACTGGCAGAGAAAGCAGAATCAGAACAATAACTTTTCCGCTACCGTTCCTTATGATATGGAACAGCAGAAAAAGGAAATGAAGGAGTTCCTTGATGACCTTACCACTCGTGATCAGCGAATGATGTTCGCTGTACTCACTATGGTTCATACTGCGGACTCCAAAGAACAGCTTGATAACGACACCGAAGCTCTGCTTACTACGGCAAGAAAGCATTTGTGCCAGTTTGCCGTTCTCAAGTATCAGCAGATGGACGGACTGAATACGGCTATGCCCTTTGGAACACGCAAGATTGACGCATTCAGAACCCTTACCACAGAAAGCCTTGCGGTATTTATTCCGTTCAGGGTTCAGGACATTTACCACGAAAACGGCATTTACTACGGTCAGAATGTTATCAGCAAAAATATGATTATCGCCGACCGCAGACAGCTACTCAACGGTAACTCCTTTATTCTCGGCGTATCCGGCGGCGGTAAATCCTTTGCGGCAAAGGGAGAGATTGAAAATATCATTCTTTCCTCCAACGCAGATGTTATTATCATAGACCCTGAGCGAGAGTATTCGCAGCTTGTAAAGGCTCTCGGCGGCGAAATCATCAATATTTCCGCTACTTCTCCGAGCCATATCAATGCAATGGATATGAACAAGGAATACGGCGACGGTGCAAACCCGGTTATCCTGAAATCCGAGTTCATTATGTCCCTTTGCGAACAGCTTATCGGCGGCACAAACCTCGGAGCAAAGCAGAAATCTATCATCGACCGTTGTACGGCAAGTATTTACCGAGACTATCAGCAGAGAGGATATACCGGTACTGTTCCTACCTTGCAGGACTTCCGTGCGGAGCTTTTGAAACAGGACGAGCCGGAAGCAAAAGAAATCGCCCTTGCTATCGAGCTGTTTACACACGGCTCTTTGAATACCTTCGCAAAGCCGACCAATGTTGATACGGATAACCGACTTATCTGTTATGACATTCTTGACCTCGGCAAGCAGCTTATGCCTATCGGTATGCTTGTTGTCCTTGACTCTATTCTGAACCGTATTACACAGAACCGTGCTAAGGGTAAGCAGACATTCATCTTCATTGATGAAATCTATCTTCTGTTCCAGCACGAATACTCCGCAAACTTCCTGTTTACTCTTTGGAAGCGTGTGAGAAAGTACGGTGCTTACGCCACCGGCATTACGCAGAATGTGGACGACCTTTTGCAGAGCCATACGGCAAGAACTATGCTTGCAAACAGCGAGTTTTTGATTATGCTCAATCAGGCGTCAACCGACAGAATTGAGCTTGCCAAGCTCCTTAACATTTCCGACCTCCAGCTTTCATATATCACGAATGTTGACGCAGGACACGGACTGATTAAGGTCGGCAGTTCGCTTGTGCCGTTTGCAAATAAGTTCCCGAAGAATACGAAACTGTATAAGCTGATGACAACCAAACCGGGCGAGGGTGTATAACCCTTGCCCTATTCTGTATATGAGAAAGGAAACACCTATGAAAAACAAAATCTATATTGCCATAATCTGTGCTTTCAGTATTGTATTTGCCGTCAGTTCAGGTTTTCTCATCAAGCACTATTACGACTCTGCAAAGCAGGCGGAGATGTACGACAATCTGATTGAGGTTGTGGAGACCGAGCCTGAAGAAACCAAAGAGCCGATGAACTACTCCGAAGAAAAAACCTTTATCCCAGAGTATCAGGAGCTTTATCTGCAAAACAACGATATGGTCGGTTGGATTAAGGTTGAGGACACAAAAATCAATTATCCGGTTATGCAGTCAAAGGACAACCCGAACTTCTATCTGAAGCACGGCTTTGATAAGGCATACACCGACTACGGCTGTCCTTATGTTCAGGAAAACTGCGATATGGAACTGCCAAGCGACAATATCATTATCTACGGTCATCATATGAACGACGGCTCTATGTTCGCCGGTCTTATGAAATTCAAGGACAAGAGCTTTTGGGAAAAGCACAAAACAGTATCCTTTGATACGCTGACCGATAGACAGACCTATGAAGTAATTGCCGTGTTCAAAACCGTAGTATATACGGATAGTCCCGACAGCTTCAAATATTATCAGTTCGTCAATGCGGACACCGCCGAGGATTTCACTGCCTATGTTGAGAAGTGCAAAGAACTGTCGCTTTACGATACCGGTGTAACCGCCGAATACGGCGACAAGCTCCTGACCCTTTCCACCTGTGAGTATTCCCGGACAAACGGCAGACTTGTTGTAGTGACGAAGCTCATTAACGAATAACACAACAAGTGGTTCAGCCTGCATAGGAAGGAGGGATTGTATGGCTGATATTAAAACAAAAGATAATGCAAAAGGTACGATACGAACCATAGATAAGGCTGCCGTCGCAACCCAACGAATGAAGCAGGCGTATATCGCAACAAAAGAAAGGGCGGAACGGTTGGTAAATGCCAACAGCAGTTCTGCCGAGGAATATGCTTCCGATAAGCTGGAAAGCGGTATTGACGAGGTGGTTCACGATGGTGCTTATGCGTTCGATAAGGCTGGACGAAAAGGATTTGAAACCACAAAAGAGAATATCCGCACCGCAAAGGACGGTATTCAGCGTTTCAAGCAGCAGCGAGCCGAGCAGTCTTTACGAAAACAGGCTTCGCATAACACAAGCTCTGCGATTAAGACTGTTGACAAGGCGGAAAAGACCATAAAGCAGTCTGCCACTTCCTCCGGAAAGAAAACCATTAAGTTTGCCGGAAAAGAAGCAACCAAAACCGCACAGAAATCAGTTAAGACGGCTGAACAGACTGCAAAGACTGCGATAAAAACCAGTCAGCAAGCGGCGAAAGCGGCACAGAAAACAACTCAGGCGACGGTTAAGGCTTCGCAGAAAGCGGCACAGGCAGCAAAAGCCACAGCCAAAGCAACTGCCGCTACGATTAAAGCCGCAGCCAAAGCCACCGTTGCCGCAGTAAAAGCAATCATAGCGGCGGTAAAAGGTCTTGTTGCCGCCATCGATGCCGGCGGTTGGGTTGCGGTGGTAGTTATTATTGTTCTATGCCTTGTCGCATTAATTGCGGGTTCTGTGTTCGGTATCTTCTTTTCGGGAGAGGATTCCGGCACGGGAATGTCAATGCAGACAGTCGTTCAGGAAATCAATCAAGAATATGATGACCGATTGGAGCAGGAAAAGAACTCCGTAAGCTATGATGTGCTTGAAATGAGCGGAAGCCGAGCTGTGTGGAAAGAAGTTCTTGCGGTCTATTCCGTTAAAGTAAATACCGACCCCGATAATCCGATGGAGGTTGCTACGGTTGATGAAACCAAGAAGCAGCTACTGTCGGATATTTTTTGGGAGATGAACGATATTTCTTCCAGAACGGAATCGAAAACCCACACCGAAATCGAAGAAAGCGACGACGGACACGGCAACATCGTACAGACCGAAACCACAGTAACAGAAACTTTCCTGTATATCACGGTATCGCACAAGACCGTTGATGAAATGGCAGCTATGTACGGCTTTAATCAGGAGCAGAAAGATTATCTTGCCGAGCTATTGCAGGACGAAAACAATCAGCTATGGTCTCAGGTGCTTTACGGTATCGGATACAGCGACGACCAAATCGTAACGGTTGCTCTGTCTCAGGTTGGTAATGTAGGCGGTCAGCCTTACTGGTCTTGGTACGGATTTGACTCCCGTGTAGAATGGTGTGCCTGCTTCGTTTCTTGGTGTGCCAACGAGTGCGGATATATCGACGCCGGTATTATCCCGAAGTATGCCGGTTGCGTAAACGGCGTTCAATGGTTCAGAGACCGAGGACAATGGGCAGACGGTTCGTATGAACCTTCGCCCGGTACAATCATCTTCTTTGACTGGGAGGACGACGGTGTGACAGACCACACCGGTATCGTTCAGAAATGCGAAAACGGTACAGTCTATACCGTTGAGGGTAATTCCGGTGATACTTGCAGAACCAAAACATACCCTGTCGGAAGCTCAGTTATCTACGGATACGGTATTCCGGCATATTAAAAAAAGATGGCTGCTCGATTGAGTAGCCATCAAGTACATTATTCAAAATCAGTTATTTCTTTATCTTTCAGATAGACATTGTGCGTGTGATAAGTAAAACATATCAACAAATCGCTGTCTCTATTATCTTTTGCTTTGAACATAGAAAAATCGTCGGACAGAATAAAAATAAGTCCCAGCAGTTTCTTAATATATCCAGTATATGAAGCATAGTTCATATAGAGAGATGCGGTATATCCGTCATCGTCCTCTTTCAAATCTGCGTCAATTTCAAAGGTTTCCGATAACTCACGGACTGCCCATATAAATTTATCTTTATTTGCTATACGCTTTTCATTGGGTACAGTCCTTCTGTTTTGTTTCATAAACTCAAGAAATTCTTCCGCTGACATCAAGTTTTCGTTATCATCGTAATTCTCTTTTTTCATTTCTTCTTCAATTTGTTCAAGCGTCGGTCGGTCAAACCGATTACTGAATATCACTCTTTCTTTCCCCATCCTCTTTTGCTCCTAAGTTGATTATTTGGAGTTTTTTCTTCTTGGCTCTCTCATAGGTCTTGGCAGCACCGCCCCAAGAATGAGTGACGAAACAGATTGCATAGCCGGAATTATCCACCATATATCTGTTTCTTGCGGGAATGGCTGATTTGAAATTGTATTTTTCAAATCCGTCGGGATATATTATCGAATCGAAAAGCTCCTTATCATAAACATTGAAAGAGAGATAAGGGATAACGATATAGTTCTTGATGTGCGGATACTCCTTTTTGAGTTCATAGACACAGCGACCGCACAACCTGTCAAAGCCGCCTTGCCCTCCGCTCAGAAAATCTGTAACGCCTTTTTCGATAAGCTCTCTTATTGTGTTTTTGAGCTTTTCTGCGGATAATCCAAAGCATTCATTATGACCTATAAAGGTAGCTGTTGTTTCCAAAGCCATTGTAAATCACTCCTGACATAAGACATTATAACACAAATTTCTTTGAAAATCATCACTAATAGTTGTTTTATCTTCCGTGAAGTTGGTGTATATCGCTTTCAGCATAATCTATACTAATAGTTATAGAAGTACACCAAAGGGGGTGATGTGATGCAGCTTGATACAATCGGCAAGAATATCAGAAAGTATCGTCTTATGAAAAAGTTCCGTCAGGAGGATTTAGCTGAGAAAGCCGGACTAACAACAAATTATATCGGTATGGTCGAGCGTGGAGAGAAAATTCCATCACTTGAAACATTTATTAAGATACTAAACGCTTTGGAAGTATCATCTGATATGGTTCTTGCTGATGTTTTGGAAACGGGATATACCGTCAAGAACTCCATACTAAACGAAAAACTTGCAAAGCTTGCTCCCGAAGATAGAAGCAAGATATATGAGGTTATTGATACCCTATTAAAACACTCAAAGCAAATCGCACCATAAATCACGAAAGTTCGCCTTAATCAGCGGGCTTTCTTTTTTTGATGAGAAAAAATTTATACTTTCGACAAGTATTGCGGGACTTCGACAAATCGGTTGTGCTATAACTATAACTGTTAGTGATAGATACTCACCATAAGACATAGGAGGAAATGTATTGAAGAACGTAATTAAGGAAGTTGCAAAAGCACATAAAATGAGTGAACAAGAAATCAGAGATGAAATGAGGGTTGCTATCAGGGCGGCTATGAAAAGCACAGACCCTACGGCACAGGCATTTTGGAAACAGATAGCCCCGGACGGAAAAGAACCTCCGGTGGAAAAGGTCATTGCTTCTATCTCCCTGATGGTTCAAGAGAATAAGCTGTGTAGTTGAGGTGCAATCGCACCTCTTTTTTAATATAACGAATAGTTGGTGTCGAGATTGCCTTAAAGCGAAAAAGTGCGAAATAGCAGTAATTATATTGAAAATCGGAGTGTTTTGTGCTATACTCTTTAATGAGTTACTATATTCTCGTTGAAACACACTGAAAGGAAGGACACGAATGGCAGTTACATATAAGAAACTGTGGCATATTTTGCTGGACAGAGATATGAAAAAGAAAGATTTACAGGAAACCGCAGAGCTTACAAAATACACAATGCGTAAACTGGGCAATGATGAAGCCGTTACAACAGATACCCTTGCTAAAATATGCAGAGCTTTGAATTGTACTGTTGATGATATTATGGAAGTTTTACCCGAAGATAAGTGATAAGTCCGTTTTATGGGACACCACTATTGCTAAAATGATAATGGATATTTGCGACGATAAGTTTTCGTTATAATAAATGGAGAAAGGATTTGTGTTATGGCTACCGGAAATAACGCCAATATCGGCTTTGAAAAACAGATTTGGGACGCAGCGTGTGTCCTTTGGGGGCATATCCCCGCAGCAGAATACAGAAAGGTTATCGTAGGTCTTATTTTCCTGCGTTACATTTCAAGTGCTTTTGAAAAACGCTATCAGGAGCTTGTTGCTGAGGGCGACGGCTTTGAGGACGATAGAGACGCCTATGTAGAAGATAATATCTTCTTTGTGCCGGAGGACGCTCGTTGGAGTAAGATTGCTTCTGCTGCTCATACACCGGAAATCGGTACGGTTATTGATGACGCTATGAGAGCCATCGAAAAAGAAAACACCACCCTTAAAAATGTGCTTCCTAAAAACTATGCCAGCCCTGATTTGGACAAGCGTGTTTTAGGTGATGTTGTTGACCTGTTTACCAATATGGATATGGGAGACACAGAAGAAAGCAAAGACCTTCTCGGCAGAACCTATGAGTATTGCATTCAGCAATTTGCCGCTTATGAAGGCGTTAAAGGCGGTGAGTTCTACACCCCGGCAAGTATTGTAAAAACAATCGTTGCCATACTAAAACCGTTCAAAAACTGCCGTGTATATGACCCTTGCTGCGGTTCGGGCGGTATGTTCGTACAGAGTGCAAAGTTCATTCAGGCTCATAGCGGAAAGCGTGGAGAAATCGCCGTTTACGGTCAGGAGTCTAATGCCGATACTTGGAAGATGGCTAAAATGAATATGGCTATTCGTGGCATAGATGCCGATTTCGGTCCGTATCAGGCGGATACATTTTTTAACGACTTACATAAAACGCTGAAAGCAGATTTCATTATGGCAAATCCGCCGTTCAACCTTTCCAACTGGGGACAGGAAAAACTCAAAGACGATGTTCGTTGGAAATACGGAACACCGCCTGCCGGAAACGCCAACTATGCGTGGATTCAGCATATGATACATCACCTTGCACCGAACGGAAAGATTGGTCTTGTGCTTGCAAACGGAGCGTTGTCCTCTCAGTCCAGCGGTGAAGGCGAAATCAGAAAGAATATCATTCAGGCTGACCTTGTGGAAGGTATTGTTGCTCTGCCGACGCAGCTCTTTTACAGCGTTACGATTCCGGTAACACTTTGGTTTATTTCAAAGAACAAGAAGCAAAAAGGCAAAACGCTGTTTATCGACGCTCGCAAGATGGGTTATATGGTTGACCGCAAGCACAGAGATTTTACGGACGAGGATATTCAAAAGCTGGCAGATACATTTACCGCTTTCCAAGAAGGGACACTTGAAGATGTGAAGGGTTTCTGTGCGGTTGCCGACCTTCAGGAAATCGAAAAGCAGGACTTCATCTTGACACCGGGCAGATATGTCGGCATTGAAGAAGTCGAGGATGACGGAGAACCGTTTGAAGAAAAGATGGCTCGCCTTACCTCCGAATTATCTGAGATGTTTGCAAAGTCCCACGAATTAGAGGACGAAATCCGTAAGAAACTGGGGGCGATTGGGTATGAAGTGTAAACTGTCAGATATTTGTTCTTTTAGAAGAGGTAAAATTTCGGTCGATAGATTAAACACAAATAATTATATTTCTACTGAAAATATGCTACCAAATAAGGGTGGAATCACGGAAGCAAGTTCTTTGCCAACTGTACCACTTACGCAGGAGTATAGAAAAGGAGATGTGCTGGTTTCAAATATTAGACCTTATTTCAAAAAGATATGGAAAGCAAAGTATGATGGTGGGTGTTCAAATGATGTGTTAGTATTTGCAGCAAATTCTAATACGGACAAAGACTTCCTTTACTACATACTTGCAAATGATGAGTTTTTTGCTTATTCAATGGCTACCTCAAAAGGGACAAAAATGCCGAGAGGTGATAAAACTTCCATAATGCAATACGAAGTACCCGTAATGGATATTGAGTTGCAAAGAAGGATTTCAAGCATATTAAAATCTATTGATGAAAAAATCGAACTGAACAATGCGATAAACAATAATTTAGCGGCTTAAATGTCAATGTCAGAGACATCAAGCTCGCCGGACATCAATTTAGGTAAAAGAGTATCTCTTAGGTCGGCTAACCGGGCATTTTCATCTCTCAAGTTACGGATTTGAGAAAAAATTGGTTGAATTAGCTCATCAAAGGCGCTCAAAGCGTCCTTACTTGGTATGATAGCAGGAACTTTCTTTAGGTTTTGTTGGCTAACCTTTTGCTGAACAGCTCCGGTAACGATTGATTTAATATTTGTCAAACTGAAGAATAAATACAGTTCTTCAACCGAGAAGCCCTCTTTACCTGTTATGATGTGAGCGTGATTGTTGACCCAAAATTGTCCATAGACATATTGGAGAATTGGAAAACCCAAACTATCCACGACCGTGCCATCTTCTCCAAGCAAAAGATAAATGCCGTCGAAAAGATAGTTGTCAACATAATCCATCACTGATGTAGCCCCGTAATAAGGGTAAATCTTCGCCATTTTGTCTCTTTCTGCACCTGAAAGAGGAACTCGCTTAGAGTCGTGAAGCTGAATAATATCGCCGACAGTACCAAGTCTCCAGCCATCAGGAAGATTGCCATCGGTTAAAAACGGAGTAAAATCAAAAAACCAATCCTTATAAAGAGCTTTAGATTGCTGCTCTAAATTATTGTTTAGCTTATAACATATCCCATAACTTCCGTGGGTGGCGGAAGTTAATATCGGGGGACTTCCGCCCCATAGTCGTTCTCTAAGAATTATTAAAAGGAGAATTGACTATGAAACAAGATTTAATCAAAGATGTTATTCAGGGAATGTTACCTTTTCTGAATAACGCACAAAATGAGAAGTTGCAGGAGGTTTTACAATATACCCTTGCAAAGTATGAGGTAACTGAGAAGCAAAATCAAAAGAGTAACTCGGAACAGAACTATGTAGAGCTGTTCTTATCGGCAAAGCGAATTGAGGGCTGTTCCGAGAAATCTCTTAAATACTACAAGACAACCATTGAAGCAATGCTCGATGAGCTGAACAAAGATGTTAAGCACATTGTAACGGATGACATTCGTGGATACCTGACTGAGTATCAGGAAAAGAAGAAGTCAAGCAAGGTTACGATAGACAATATCCGCCGTATCCTGTCCAGCTTCTTTTCTTGGCTGGAGGACGAGGATTACATACTGAAAAGTCCGGTCAGACGAATACATAGAGTAAAGACCGGCACAAACATCAAGGAGACATATTCCGATGAAGCGTTGGAGCTTATGAGGGACAACTGTACAGAACTGAGAGACTTGGCAATTATAGATATGCTGGCTTCAACAGGTATGCGTGTTGGCGAAATGGTGTTGCTTAACCGCAATGACATTGATTTTAACGAGAGAGAATGTATCGTGTTTGGTAAAGGCAGCAAGGAACGAGTGGTCTATTTTGACGCTCGAACTAAGATACATTTGCAGAATTACTTAGAGAGCAGAACGGACGATAATCCAGCACTGTTTGTATCGTTGAAATCGCCGCATGAAAGGCTGAAAATCGGCGGAGTTGAGGTTCGTCTGCGAGAATTTGGAAAACAGTTAGGATTGCAAAAAGTACACCCACACAAGTTCAGGCGTACACTTGCAACTATGGCAATAGATAAAGGAATGCCTATTGAGCAACTACAACAGCTCTTGGGGCATAGGAAGATAGATACGACCTTGCAGTACGCAATGGTCAAACAGAGCAATGTTAAGATTGCTCATCGAAAATACATTGGATAGAGAGGAAAACGATTATGCCTGAATGGATTGAATGTACTTTGGGGGATTTAGTTACTTTTCAAAGAGGACACGATTTGCCCAAAAGCCAAATGCAGCAGGGACAGTATCCCGTAGTGGGTTCAAATGGTATTATTGGATTCCACAACAAGTATACAACAAATGAGCCATCAATTACTATTGGACGAAGCGGTAATGTCGGAAAACCATTTATATATTATGGGAAGACTTGGTCACATAATACAACATTATATGTTAAAGATTACAAAGGAAACGACCCGATTTTTGTTTTCTATTTTCTAAAAACTTTGGACTTGGCGAATTATGCAGGAGGTAGTGCTGTTCCAACACTCAATAGAAATCATATTCACACATTACCTATCTGTGTACCAAAAAGTGTTGAACAACAAAAGAAAATTGGAATATTTCTAAAAAAACTTGATGAAAAAATAAAAACAAATGAGAGCATAAACAATAATTTAGAGCAGCAAGCTCAGGCAATCTTTGCAAATGAGTTTTTATCATTGCAGTCATTGCCTGATGGTTGGAAACAGGCAAGCCTTATAGACATTGCCGACTATCTTAACGGTCTTGCTATGCAAAAACACCGTCCATCTGCTAACGAGATAGGTATTCCCGTCTTAAAAATCAAAGAGCTTCGTCAAGGTTGTTGTGATGATAACAGCGAGTTGTGTTCTCCAAGCATTAAAAGTGACTATATCATTCACGATGGAGATGTAATTTTCTCTTGGTCAGGCAGTCTGCTGGTCGACTTTTGGTGTGGCGGTTTTTGTGGTTTGAACCAACATCTGTTTAAGGTATCATCAATCAAGTATGATAAGTGGTTTTATTATGCTTGGACAAAGCACCACCTTGACCGCTTTATAGCCGTTGCTGCTGATAAAGCTACAACAATGGGTCACATCAAACGTGATGAACTTGCAAAAGCAGAAGTGCTCATACCTAATGAAGCGGACTACAAACGAATCGGAGCATTGCTTCAGCCAATTTATGACTTGATTATCTCAAATCGAATAGAGAACAAGAAACTTGCTGAAACAAGAGATTCGCTACTTCCCAAACTTATGAGTGGTGAAATTGATATGTCGGAGGTGGATTATGAATAAGAAAGACCTCTCAATACCGTTTAATGCACCACTTAATCCACAAGATACCGAACTGCAAACCTACGGTTGTAGAGCAAACAATCCAGATATATGCGGGAACAACGGATTACCAAATGTCTGTGCTTTTTCCTCGGAGGATTGTATTTGTAAAAAACCGTCAAGAGCTTGGAAAAAGCAATATCACAAGCTCAAGGATTAAGCCGCTAAATTATTGTTTACAATATGTCGCCTGCCGGGAGACCACAAAAATTGAGAATTATATTATGATAAATCTGTAAAGGAGAGAGATTTATGCCGGGATTATATACCGAAGCCGATTATGAAAACTCTGTAATCGAGCTATTTAGAAACGATTTGGGATACGAGTACGCATACGGTCCCGATATTGAAAGGGATTTTTACAGCCCGTTATATGAGGAGGTTCTGATTGACTCTCTGTATCGTTTGAACAGAGGGTTGCCTGATGACGCCATTCAGGACGCCTTGTTCAAGCTGAAAAACTTTGAAAACGGAGAGCTTGTGCAGAAAAACGCCGTTTTTATGGACTATCTGCAAAACGGTATTCCTGTAAGATTTTTTGTTGGCGGCGAGGAGCGTTCCTCTATCGTCTATCTTGTTGACTACAAAAATCCCGACAATAACTCCTTTATCGTAGCTAACCAATGGACTTTTATTGAGAACAGCAATAAACGCCCCGATGTAATTCTCTTTTTGAATGGTTTGCCTGTTGTATTGGTTGAACTTAAATCTCCTTCCCGTGAAGAAACGGACGCTTCCGAAGCGTACAGGCAGCTCCGTAACTATATGCAGGAAATCCCGTCTATGTTCATTTACAATGCTATTTGCGTTATGAGCGACCAGTTGACCTCCAAAGCGGGTACGATCACCTCCGGTGAAGACCGCTTTATGGAGTGGAAAACCAAAGACGGAGACTATGAAAACACGCAGTATGCTCAGTTTGACACTTTCTT
This sequence comes from Lacrimispora amygdalina, assembly GCF_003432035.1. Taxonomy (GTDB): domain Bacteria; phylum Bacillota; class Clostridia; order Lachnospirales; family Lachnospiraceae; genus Lacrimispora; species Lacrimispora amygdalina. Next base: position 128,581 of record NZ_QOHO01000016.1, on the reverse strand, counting down.
TGAGGGTATATTCCAAAAAGAAAGATTGCTCGATATTATAAAAAACTTCATTTGCTTTTCTAATGAGGGTATCAATACTTTCAAAATTCTTGCCGGCTACCATCAGTATTTTGCGGTAAGAAAAGCGATTGAATCCACAAAACACGCTACCGTTACCGACGGTAAAGGCGGTGTGTTCTGGCATACACAAGGAAGCGGAAAATCGCTTTCTATGGTGTTCTATGCCCATTTGTTGCAGGAAGCATTAGACAGCCCGACAATCGTTGTTCTGACTGATAGAAACGACCTTGACGACCAGCTCTACGGACAGTTTGCAAAGTGCAAGGACTTTTTAAGACAAGAGCCTATGCACGCAGAAAGCCGTGAACACTTGAAAACTCTGCTTGCCGGCAGACAGGCAAACGGAATTATCTTTACCACAATGCAAAAGTTTGAGGAGTCCCACGAGCCTCTGTCCGAACGCCATAATATCGTTGTTATGGCTGACGAAGCACACAGAGGTCAATACGGACTTGCCGAGAAAATAAAGATTACAAAGAACGAAGAAGGCGAAGATGTTGCAAAGCGTGTTATCGGTACAGCCCGTATTATCCGTAACACCTTACCGAATGCTACATACATTGGCTTTACAGGCACGCCTATCTCCTCCAAAGACCGCAGTACCCGTGAGGTGTTCGGAGATTACATTGACATCTACGATATGACGCAGGCTGTCGAGGACGGTGCTACACGCCCGGTTTACTATGAGAGCCGTGTAATTAAGCTCAACCTTGATGAAGCAACCTTAAAACTGATTGACGCCGAGTATGATATTATGGCAGCCAATGCAGATGAGGAAGTCATTGAAAAGAGCAAGCGTGAGCTTGGACAGATGGAAGCTGTTCTCGGAAATGATAATACAATCAATTCTTTGGTTTGCGATATTCTCGACCATTACGAGAATAACCGTGAAAACCTGTTGACCGGTAAGGCAATGATTGTTGCCTATTCCCGCCCTATCGCTATGAAGATTTACAAGCGTATCTTGGAGCTTCGCCCTGCTTGGACGGAAAAGGTGGCAGTCGTTATGACCTCCGGTAATAATGACCCGGAAGAATGGCGACAGATTATTGGAAACAAGCACCATAAGGACGAGCTTGCAAAGAAATTTAAGGACAATAACAGTCCTTTGAAAATCGCTATTGTTGTTGATATGTGGCTGACCGGATTTGATGTGCCGTCTCTTGCCACAATGTATGTTTACAAGCCTATGTCTGGACACAATCTTATGCAGGCAATCGCCCGTGTAAACCGTGTGTTCAGAGACAAAGAAGGCGGACTTGTCGTTGACTATGTAGGTATTGCCACCGCCTTAAAGCAGGCAATGAATGACTATACCTCCCGTGATAAGAAAAACTACGGCGATACCGATGTTGCTAAGGTTGCTTATCCGAAGTTCTTGGAAAAGCTGTCTGTTTGCCGTGACAAATTCCACGGATATGATTATTCCAAGTTCCAAAACGGCACAGACCTTGAAAGAGCAAAGACTATTAGTGGTGCTGTCAACTTCATTATGGGCAGAGAAAGAGTTGATGAGAAGGACTCTTTTGTAAAGGAAGCCCTTATGCTTCATCAGGCGTTGTCTCTCTGTTCATCTTTGGTTGATGAGGACAGCCGCTTTGAAGCAGCGTTCTTCGAGTCCGTGCGTGTATTGGTACTCAGGCTGACAAATACAGGCGTCGGAAAGAAGATTTCCTTGCCGGAAATGAACGCAAGAATCAATGAACTTTTGAAGCAGAGTATCAAGAGCGACGGCGTTATCAACCTGTTCTCAGACATTAAAGAGGAGTTTTCTCTGTTTGACCCGAAGTTCCTTCAGGAAGTCGCAAATATGAAGGAAAAGAACCTTGCTGTTGAACTCTTGAAAAAACTGATTGCGGAGCAGGTGTCGGTCTATCGCAGGACAAATGTGGTTAAGTCCGAAAAATTCAGCGAAATTATGCAGCGTTCTCTCAATGCTTATCTCAACGGTATGCTCACCAATGAAGAAGTCATCGAAGAAATGCTGAAATTGGCAAAGCAAATTGCCGCAGCACAAAAAGAGGGCGACAAGCTCGGACTAACTGCTGATGAGCTTGCTTTCTATGACGCATTAACAAAACCACAGGCAATTAAGGACTTCTACGAAAACGATGAACTGATTGCCATTACAAAGGAGCTTGCAGATACGCTCCGCAAGAACAAAACGATAGACTGGCAAAAGCGTGAGTCTGCAAGAGCAAAAATGCGTATGCTTATCAAGAAACTTTTGAAAAAGCACAAGTATCCGCCGGAAGGTATGGAGGACGCTGTTCAGACGGTTATGACACAGTGTGAGCTATGGACGGATAATATGATGGACGCATAAGGTGACGGAGGACGATTATGGATATTAAATTTCAATGGACAAACTTCTATATGGAGCTGGCTACTGCTCTATTGGAGTATAAAAACAACCGTAGCGAGTTAATTGGAAAACTGAAAACTATTTTCTCAGACGCAGGAATGAACTTCCCATTCAAGGAAAAAGGCAAAGAAACATACGAGGATATTTGCCCTTTTACTATCTTCGGTTCATTTAACAAAGGAATTACCAATGCCAATCGAATTGCTTTGTTGGAGCAATTTGCAAAACAGTTTTCAATAAAATCTGCTGTTCCGACAGAATTTGACGGTATTCCTGTCGTAATGAATTTAAGTGCGTGGTTCTTCGCATATAAGGGAAACCGTGGAGAACACGATATAGATAATCTGTGGGATTTACTTGAAAAAGCGATTGCCTACTCTGATGAAGCTTCCGCAGAAAATAAAAACGCTTTCATTGCTGCCTATGACACAGTAACAAAGCAGAAGATGATTAAGTGGAATATTACGATGGGGCTTTATTGGGTAAGACCCTATACCTTCATCAATTTAGACTCAACCAACAGAGCCTTTATTACTGATGTCGATAATATGCCGCACTATTTTACAACAATCTTCTCTGATATAAATAAAGGCTTGCCTGACGGAACGAGTTATCTGTTTATGTGTGAGCAGGCAAAAAATGCTCTCAATCAGAAAGAATACGAATACCACAGCTTCCCTGAACTTTCTTATTGTGCGTGGAAAAGCAGCCAAGCGGAAAAACCGGAAGAACCTCCGACAAAAACCGTTGACTCAAATGTGAAGGAAACAGATTACTGGATTTATTCTCCCGGCGATAATGCTTGTATGTGGGACGAGTTTTTCAAGAATGGCATTATGGGGATAGGCTGGGACGAAGTAACCAACCTGAAAGACTTTGCTTCTAAAGAAGAAATCAAAGAATTTATGAAGAAAGTCTATGACGCAAGCTATTCCTACAAGAATAATGCTCATTGCCTATGGCAGTTTGCAAACGAGATTAAAGTCGGCGATGTGGTTTTCGTTAAAAAAGGAATGCACAAAATAATCGGCAGAGGTGTTGTGACTTCCGATTATATTTACGATTCATCAAGAGACACATATAAACATATAAGAAAAGTTGACTGGCAGAATAACGGCGAATGGGAACACCCCGGACAGGCTGTTATGAAAACACTTACCAACATATCGGCTTATCCTGATTATGTTCAGAAGCTCCTTGATTTGTTCGCAGAAGACTCGCCGGAAGAAGTGTCGGAACAGAAAGAAATCAAGTATCCGCCATATTCAAAGGACGATTTTCTGAATGAAGTGTATATGGACGAAGATACATATAACACCCTGACAGAATTGCTTGAAGCAAAATACAATGTTATTTTGCAGGGTGCTCCGGGTGTGGGCAAGACTTTCGCCGCAAAGCGACTTGCCTATTCCATAATGGGACAGAAAGACACCAGCCGTGTAGCAATGGTGCAGTTCCATCAAAGCTACTCTTATGAAGATTTCATTCAGGGATACAGACCTTCAAAAGAAGGATTTGAACTTGAAAACGGTGCGTTCTACAAGTTCTGCAAGGAAGCGGAAGAAGATAATGAAAGACCTTATTTCTTCATCATTGATGAAATTAACCGTGGCAATTTGAGTAAAATACTCGGCGAGTTGATGATGTTGATTGAGAAAGACAAGCGTGGCGAAAAGATAAAACTGCTCTATTCAAACGAATGGTTCACAGTTCCTCAGAATGTGAGAATTATCGGAATGATGAACACAGCGGACAGAAGCCTTGCACTTATGGATTATGCGTTAAGAAGAAGGTTCGCATTCTTTGATTTTGCACCGGCTTTTTCTTCGGAAGGTTTCAAGAATTACTTGGCGGAAAAGAACTCTCCAAAACTGGAAAGCTTGATAACCGTTGTTGAGTCCCTTAACAATACAATTTCATCAGACGAGTCGTTAGGAGACGGTTTCAGAATTGGACATAGTTACTTCTGTACCGACGATGAAATTACCGATGAATGGCTCAAATCTGTTGTGGAGTATGAAGTGATACCGTTAATCAAGGAATACTGGTTTGATGAACCGACAAAGGTAAGAGACTGGTCTGCAACCTTAAGGAGTGCAATAAAATGATACGCATACAAAACATATACTATATGCTTTCATATGCGTTTCAAGTCTTGAATGAGCAGGGATATAAACAGGTGGCGACGGAAGAATTTGATAATGTCGCTGAACTATGTGCAGCCATTCTCATTAAGGGAGTCTCGTTGCAAATCAAAAGAGGATTAGGTAAAGAATATGTGCTTCAAACAGAGCCCTTGTCAGCTCTCCGTGGCAAAATAGATATTTCCGCTTCGGTAAAAGAGCAATCAATGCTGAAAAAGCAGTTGGTGTGTAATTATGACGAGTTTTCCGTAAACTCTTATATGAATCGAATTATCCGCACGACTATGGATACTCTTGTAAGAAGCAGTATCAGCAAGGACAGAAAAAAACAGCTTCGTAAACTTCTCATCTATTTCTCAGAGGTAGAGCCATTGAGCCGAGAAAGTATAAACTGGAAGCTGCAATTTAACAAGAACAATCAGACATACCAAATGCTGATTTCGATTTGTTACCTGATACTTAAAGGATTGTTGCAGACAACATCTGACGGAAGCACAAAGTTGATGGATTTCCTTGATGAACAGCGTATGTGCAGGCTATATGAAAAGTTTATTCTTGAGTATTACAGGAAGGAACATCCTGAAATAAAAGCGTCGGCTTCTCAAATTCCGTGGGATACTGATGACGGATACAGAGAAATGTTGCCGGTTATGCAGAGCGATATTATGCTGAAACAAGGCTACAAGACATTGGTAATTGATGCAAAATATTACTCTCATACAACGCAAAAGCAGTATGATGTAAACACTTTGCATTCAGGCAATCTGTATCAGATTTTCACTTATGTTAAAAACCTCGATACAGAGAACACCGGCAATGTATCGGGAATGTTGCTTTATGCAAAGACCGATGAATTGGTATTACCGAACAACAATTACAAAATGGGCGGTAATGCAATTTCAGTAAAAACGCTTGATTTGGATTGTGATTTTTCAGAAATACGGAGACAGTTAGATGAGATAGTTCATTCCTGCTTTGAATTTGAATGATAATAGAACTTAGTGAGGTTAATGTAATGAAAAAGCTAATTATTGTATGTGAAGAAAAATGCCGTCAATACGGCGATTATCTTGCACAGCTTATCAGCTTGGAAGATGATACAGAAGATGAAACAGTAGGAACAAAAGATGGAGAGGTTGCTGCTCAGGTATGGCTTGAAAAGGACTACAAAGCTAATGCCGCACAGCTATCATCTAATCAATACATTCTTTTTATCGGACAGGATAAACTTATTAAAGAAAAAAGCTCCCATATGAATATGGAGTTTGCGGAATTTGGAATGAAATATGGCTGGCTTGGAAAGCAGGCTGTGCTTTCTGTTGAGAAAGTCGTTGAAGCTGATAAATATGAGAACTTTATTTCATACGCTCAGAACTATCAGCAGAATGTTGAGCAGTTAATTAAGAGCAAAGATAAGAAAGCTCTGAAAGCAGGTACTGCCGCAGGAGCAGCGGGAGTTGCTGGAGCTGCGGGAGTTGCTAAAGCAGGAGCATTGGCAGTTATCTCACCGGTAGCGTTAGTTCCAATCGCCGGTATTGGTGCCGGTGTGATGGCGGTAAAGAAATTTACGCTTAACAGCAAGATTAAAGAACAGCAATATAGTTGTGCTGTAATGAAATTCTATTTAGATGACCTGAGCAAGTTTTTAGGTTTATAAAGGGGCGTGAAGCATAATGGTTGGATTTGAAGAGGGATATACATATTTTGAAAAAAATGCTTCTGCTTATGCCGCAGCCACTATGTCTGATTCCTATGTTGCGTCTGTGAATGATGAGATAAATAAACTCGTTCAGGATTTGAATTCCTTGGAGGGTTTTAAGACTGCTTCTAATGTGCTAAAAGGCGATGTTGCGGAGTTCTGGCATACCGGAACATTTAATATTGATTCCGCACTGAAAGGTTCATCAAACAGAGCTTTTGTGGATAGAAGCCACGATTTCGCTTCAACTGATATTTCAACTAACTTTGGAGACAAGTACGGGCTAAAATATTATAGTGACGGTCAAGCGAGTGCAAAAGCACAGGCTGTAAGTGTTTTTCAAAGGTTTAAGGAGTATCAGAGCCACGGAGGAACAGATAATTTAGAAGATTTCTTGCGTAGCAGAGGTTATGATAATGCAGAAAATGTTTTGAATGACCCTATTTACTCCGGGCAAATTCGTATCATACCCCGTGACCAACTGGAAGAAGCAACACAGTATCTTGAGCGAATGATTAAGACCGAAGCTGCAAGGCGACCGGAACAGGTTTATCGTTATCAAGAAACGCTTGATTTGTTAAAAGACCGCCTTAGTGACGACAAAGGAGCTGAATCCATTCCACTTTCAAAAAAGGAAGCAGAAGCTCTTGCAACGCTGGCGAAACAGGGAAAAATAAATGCAGACGAATTGGGACTTACGACCGAAGAACTAATCAAATACGACTACATTATTCAACAGGCGTTCAAAGCCGGGCTTACGGCAGCTACCATTTCTGTTGTCTTGAAAGTTGCTCCGGAAATAATCAAGGCAATAGATTATTTGATGAAAAACGGAGAAATCAACGCTGAGCAGTTTAAGAAGATAGGATTTGCAGCAGTATCAGGTGGTGCAGAAGGATTTATCCGAGGAAGTGTGTCAGCAGCTATTACAGCTTCCTGTAAAGCAGGACTTTTGGGAGAAGCACTTAAATCTGTTGACCCGACGATTGTTGGTACGGTAACTGTTCTGACGATGAATGTTATCAAAAATGCTTTTCAAGTTGCTCTTGGAAAGAAAACAAGAACTCAGCTTTCGGGCGAGCTTGTCAGAGATATGTATATTTCAGCTTGTTCATTGATTGGCGGTGGGATTTCTCAGGCGTTCATAGAAGTACCGGTATTAGGTTATATGATTGGTAGTTTTGTTGGTTCAATCATCGGTTCTTTTACCTACAATATCGGATATAAAGCGGTTGTATCATTTTGTGTGGACTCAGGATTTACAATGTTTGGTCTTGTAGAACAAGATTATACCTTGCCAAAAGAGATTATTGAGCAAATGGGAATAGAAACATTTGAATATGAGTCTTTCCAGTATGATACATTTGAACCGGAAGGATTTTCATTTGATACCTTTGAAACGGATACTTTTGAGCCGGACACTTTAGATATTACATTTTTACGACGAGGGGTAATTGGCGTATCAAAAGTCGGTTATGTTCTGTAAAGCGAGGTGCGATTGAATGGACGAAAAAGAAATCAGAAAAAGACTTGCCGGTCGTGCCGCAGAGTATATGATGTTTAGGAACGATGAAGAAGAAAACGCCGAGACGACGACAGAAGTATCTTCATCGGGTAATGTTATTGTATTCCCTGACTTTGAAAAGCTGAAAAGCGAAGTAGAAAAAATGCGTACAGAACTGTCAATGCTTTTGCTGGAGCGTGACGAGCTTCAATTCGTTATCTGTAAGAATATAGAGACAGAATATATGCTAAAACTCGGCAGTATTGAGTATAAGGCGTATGAAGCTCAATGTGCCGCTCTGCGACTGAAACGCAAAATCGAATTGATTCAGGCAAAGAAAAATAGACAGGAAAAGGTCATTATTTCTGCTATTGAGGAAACTCTTGATAGCGAATTTGCAGAGTATCAAAAACAACTCAACGAGCAGATTGATAGGATGAATGACGCTCTTAAACGAAGTAAGGCAGAAGTTCTGTCTGACGAAGATAACAAGGAACTTAAAAAGCTCTATCGTAAAATAGTAAAGGCATTACACCCTGATATTAACCCCGATGTTTCAGAAGCACAGGTTCAATTATTTGATAATGCAGTATCAGCCTATAAAAGCGGCGATTTGGAAACATTGAGGATTATCGGCGAAATGGTCGGAAACAATCCGCTGCCTGAACAGCATAAGGACGCTATGGCACAGCTTGTCGAAGAACGAGAGCGTTTACAGGGACTTCTGAAATCTATAAGAGAGAGTATTGATAATATCAAATCAGAGTATCCGTACACGATGAAGGATATTCTTGAGGATACAGAGAGAACCAAGCAGAAGAAACAAGAACTTGAAAATATTGTTGAACAGTATAACGAACTTATCTCTATTTATAAGTCGAGAATCGAAGAAATGTTGAGGTGAGATAATGGGAGATTTGGTTAAATCCGGCGGCAACGGACTTGTAGGACTCTTGCACGGCAAAGGCGGAGAGCTTTCCATACCCAAACCTTTTGAAAAAGATATATTTCTTTTTGATACATATGTAGCCGGGACAACCCATATTGAGGGTATCGAAGAATTAGAGCCACATCTGAATAACGATGACAGACTTGAGTTTTTCAGAGAACCCGATAACCGATATGATAAGCAAGCGATTGTCATAAAGACTGCTGACGGTGTAAAAATCGGTTATGTACCGAAGCAGGATAATGTAATATTTGCTCGCCTGATGGATGCCGGGAAGCTCCTTTTCGGTAAGATTACCTCAAAGGAAAAGAAAGGCTCGTGGGTAAAGATTTATATTAAGGTTTTCCTACACGAATAAAACAAAAACTTTGGTTTAGAAAGAAAATTAGCTATATAGTGCTTTGCACTTTATATAGAAGGCAAGGATAAAAACGCAACGCACATACGATGTGCCAGAGCCGGTAGGTAGCCCGGCCGTCCCATCGCTTTCGATGGGGTAAGTAACCTGCCCCTCCGGGTTGTCCGTTCTTTGCTCATAAAATTCAAGGAGGGATATTTATGGGCGAGACTGTTGGCAAACTGTCGGTGTTTTTTGACGAGCCGTTTTGGGTTGGCGTTTTTGAGAGAATCGAGGATGGTAAACTATCAGTAGCTAAGGTAACATTCGGTGCAGAACCGAAGGATTACGAAGTATATGATTTTGTCTTGAAGCACTATTACAATTTGCAGTTTAGTCCGGCTGTTGAAGTTGCTGTTGCGGAGAAGCATATAAATCCAAAGCGTATGCAGCGTGAGATAAAAAAGCAGATGTCCAATACAGGTATCGGAACAAAATCTCAACAGGCATTAAAATTGCAACACGAACAGTATAAGACAGAACGCAAAAAGAAAAATCGTGAGCAAAAGCAAGCTGAAGAACAGCGTTTGTTTGAACTGAGACAGCAAAAGAAAAAGGAAAAGCACAGGGGCAGATAAAGCCTCTGTGCAATTCCGTTATAAGCAAAGATTGTGAGAGATTATTATGCCTATACCATACGATAAATTGACCTATAATGACATTCTACACCATCAGGCAGCGTATGAGTGCTTCGACAAAGCCGGAAAAGAGTTGTTTCCTGATTGGGATATTATTGGCTTTGAAAAAGCGGTGCTTGGTTGTGGGGATAATCATTATTTATTTATGGCTGAACAGATTAAAAAAGTTCCTCGTCTTTTTGGAGATTTAGATGAAACTATGCCTTTTCTTCGGTTTCGAGAAGAAGGGCAGCATTACGGCTATGAGTTATTCCTTTCTCCTCCAAAGCATTGGGGTAGCCGAGGTGCGCCATTATGGTGGGCATATGCAGCACGCAAATTCACCTATGACAAACTACCTATGGACGAACAGTTCTTCTATGAAAAATATAAGAGTATTGTCCAAGAGTTTGGTATGAGGATTTATAGCAACCACCTTGTCTATATTGAACGATTTGCTGCCGGTGGAATGAGTTCGGGAATGGTTGGGGAAGAATTTGTTCGAGAAGGTTGGTATGATGTGAGACGCAGAAACCGTCTATATCAATATGATAAAGTTGTCTCTCAAACTCTTTATTTAGATAAGGTTAAAGAGAGAATTGCTTGGTATTGCAATACAACGAATACTATTGATTATGAATTGAATCCTGATTTTGACAGCGACAGTTTTCTATTTGCATTTGAGGATACGGATATGAACGACCATCAAAAGGAAATCGTATCTCAGCTTTGGGGAATATATACCGGAAAACCAATGAGCAAAAAAGAAGTCGCTGAGAATATGGGAGTCACATATAATAGAATCCGTCAGGTGGAAATATGCTGTCTGCGGCATATGCTCCGTAATAGAAATCGAGAAACCTTAATTAAAGAAAGATGATTGCGTTAGGAGATACCGAAGCCGCAGGAAGTGTATTTCAGAAAATCGGCGAGCTTTCCACGCAGGATATTACTACTGTAAAGCAATCGCTCGATTCTATTGTGCCTACTTACCTTTCGTGGGCTAAAGAAATCATCAACCTATTTTTATAAGGATTTAAGTGCTGTCAAATACTTTTGACACCGTGTTTTCAGCGAAGTAAAACAGGTTTGATAGACAGAAAAAGAAAAAGTGATTATTCTCGGAGTAGGTCAAGAGAACAAATCACTTGCGAAGGAGGAATTTTTATGGAGCTGAACGCACAGATAAAAAAATACCGAACAGAGCTTAATCTGTCCCAAGAGGAATTGGCTGAAAAGGTATATGTGACAAGACAGACGATTTCAAATTGGGAGAACGGAAAGAGCTACCCCGATATTCACAGCCTGCTGCTTCTCAGTTCATTGTTCAAGGTATCTCTCGACCAACTTATAAAAGGAGATATAGAGACAATGAAAGAAATCATCAACGAGCAGGAAGTAAAAAAGCTCAATCATTACAGTACCATCTATGCAGTTCATCTTATTGTGTTGCTTTTATCGGCTGTGCCTTTGTTTATGTGGCTAAAATGGTATGCGCTTATTCCGTTCGGAATATTATTTGCTATTACTATGTTCTGGGCATTGAAGGTTGAAAAAATCAAGAAAGAAAATGATATACAGACATATAAGGAAATAGTCGCATTTACAGAGGGAAAGAAATTAGATGAACTCCACAAAGCGGTTGAAGCAGGAAAACGTCCGTATCAAAACATCTTGAAAGTGTTCGCTGGCGCCGGTGTTGCTGCCCTGGTCTGTATTTTGATTGGACTTCTTATGCATATATTCTTGAATTGAGTGAATTGTTGTAGGAAGTAACAATGAATTGAAATTAAAACCGGCGATTCCACGCATATTCTCCGTTTGAGAGGTGTGTTTTTGCATAAGTCAGCATTAAAATAAAGAAGCAAAAACACATTGGAGGTAAAGTTATGAACCAACTTACAATCGGCAAATTTATTGCCCAGAAAAGAAAAGAGAAAAACCTAACCCAAGAACAGCTTGCTGAAAAACTGGGCGTGTCCAACAAGACTGTATCAAAATGGGAATGTGGAAAATGTATGCCTGACTACGGTATTGTAAAACCGCTGTGTCAGGAGCTTGACATTACCGTATCCGAGCTTATGGACGGCGAGGTAAAGGATGACAACAGTATTCGAGTGTTTGACGAAGAACAAATACTTGATATGCTCCGGCGAATACAGCAGCTTGAAAAACAGAGAATGTCAATTCTCGGTATTCTGCTGATTGTAATGGGAATTGCTTTGCTTGCATTTTCGCAGTTGCTCGGAGGAACGGATTTCAGAGATTTTCTGTCCGGCTTAATGGCGGGAATATCTGTCGGAGAAATGCTCGTTGGAGTATTTATTATAGGTCGTTCATTCGCAAAGCAATAGAGGACAATGTCTGCTATACTTAGTACACAGAACATCTTGTTTTTTACAAAATACCACCTATGGTCAAATAATAACCATCTATCGGGAAACAGTAGACTTTGTTTCCCGATATTCTTATACTAAAGCCGTGGAAAGGAGGTAAGCAAATGCAAATTGAGATTAAAATCGATGAGCACTGCACTGAACCGAAAATCACCATTGTGACAAACAAGGTGACAGATGAGGTTAATGAAATAATGAAAAAGCTTGCCGGGGAACAAAAACAAGTGATTGCAGGCTTCCAAGATGAACAAGTGACCGTATTGGAGCCAAATCAAATTTATCGTATTTTCGCTTCAAACGGGAAAGTATATGCCGAAACAGAACTTGGGGAATATGTTATCAGGCTAAGGCTGTATGAAACGGAGCAACGCCTTGCAAGCAATTCGTTCGTGCGAATATCTAATTCTGAAATCATCAATCTCAAAAAAGTAAGAGGCTTTGACCTTAGTTTTACAGGCACCATTTGTGTTTCTCTTTCGAACGGAACAGTTACTTATGTTTCGAGGCGATATGTCGCCAGAATCAAACAATTATTAGGAATATGAGGTGATAAAATGAAAAAGCAGATACTTTCGCGTGGATTAGTAGGATTTCCTGTCGGAATAGCAATTGGTTTTGTGATTACATTGATTATTTCCGCATGTGTTGGAGACGGCTCATATTATCCTGTAACACCGGAGTTAATCGGTTCGATGGGTAATGAGTTGAACGCCGTCATTTTACAGACTGTTCTCTGTGGTATAATGGGTTCGGGTTTTGCAATGGCTTCTGTTATTTGGGAACTTGATTCGTGGAGCCTTGCCAAACAAAGCGGCATATACTTTTTGATTGCGTGTATAATAATGTTACCGATTGCCTATATAACAAACTGGATGAAACATTCTATTGCAGGTGTCCTTTCCTATGTAGGCATTTTCGTTGTGATTTTTGTCCTTGTTTGGATAGCCCAATATCTAAGTTGGAAACGCAAAATAAAAAGAATGAACGAATGCTTCGGAAAAGGTAAAGATACAAAGTAGGTTGTGACCTTGTAACGCATAGAAAGGGCAAACAATATAAGACCGTCAGACTCAAACGAGACTTGACGGTCTTATATTTTTTTACTGTATTTAAGAAAATCGTTTTGGTGTTCCTGTTTGCGAAGTTGATAGCCTTGTGCAATCAGCGTATCTACTTTCAGAGCAATTAGGTTTATGTCAGAACACATTGCCCGTGCAATCTGCTGAATGTCATAGCCGTTTTCAATGTATTCCAAAATGGTGTCGTCCGGGAGCGAAGCCTGAGAAGCGAAGATATTTGCTTCATACTCCATACGGTTCTCTCTCATATCAAAGATGTTGAACTCTTTGAACCCGCCAACAGCAACCGCTTCTTGCCTGTGTAGAACATCGTGCCCGATTTCGTGCCATAGCACTATCTGCTCCACGACCGGGTGCATACCGTTTTTAAGAAAAACAAAGCGGTTCTTCAGAATAACCTTGTATGCTCCACGCTGCTTGTCAAAATTCCGGTAGATGATATTGATATCAAGCTCTTTTGCAACCTTGTACGGGTCACGAGTACCGCAGCGGTCAATGAGCTTGTTTACGATTTTCACAATCTCAGCCGTAGTGTAATACCCCAATCCGGCTCACCTCCCATATTATAGTATATCGGATATTAACCCTATAATAAATTATAAACTATTATGTGTCCCATATATTGGACTTAGTTCACTTTGAGGATTACTCGTCTTTGCGGTATTTCTTCGGGGTGTATTTTTTATTGTTTTTCTTTGCTATGAGATATGCTTCCTGAATGGCGTCAACCATTTCACGCATATCCTCGTCAGCCATTTCGCCGCCGGCAAACAGACCGGTAACTTCTGCAAGCAACTCCTGAGCCTGTCTTGCTCCTCTGCGTCCGTACTTATCCTCTACATCGGCGATGAAAGCGTCGTCCTCAGACAGCAGATAATTCACATTTACATTTAAGGATTCTGCCAGTTTCTTATATCTTTCCATTCCTCTCGGACGGGATTTATCATTTTCATAAGAACCAATTATGCGTCGGGTTACGCCGATTTTAGCTGCCAACTCATCTTGACTCATACCAAGCTTTGTTCTTTCAGCCTTGACTTTTTCACCGAATGTCATTGTGATTTCACTCCTTAAAAGAATATTTACAGTTGAACTACCCATTTGCTCTTGACAAGTACAGTTGAAGTGTATATAATATGAAGCGGGAAGTTGAACTACACATAGTGTACACCAAACTACCCAAAATGTCAAGGGGGTTCTAAAAATGTTACGAAGCATACTTCATTGTGATATGAATAACTTCTATGCCAGCGTCGAATGTATGCTCGACCCCGCATTGAAGAAATATCCGATTGCTGTCTGCGGCTCTGTGGAGGAACGACACGGTATCGTGCTTGCAAAGAACTACAAAGCAAGGGCTTTTGATGTGAAAACCGGGGACGCAGTATGGCAGGCTAAACAGAAGTGCAAGGACTTGGTTGTAGTGCCGCCCCATTATGAGGAGTATATCAAATACTCAAAGCTTGCGAGAAGCGTTTATGAGCGATATACCGACCAAGTTGAACCGTATGGTATGGACGAATGTTGGCTGGATATTAGCGGGACAGAGAGCCTTTTCGGTTCGCCGGAAAAGGTGGCAAATGAAATTCGTGAAACGATGAAGTTTGAACTCGGCTTGACGATTTCTGTAGGTGTTTCCTTTAATAAGATATTTGCGAAGCTCGGCTCGGATATGAAGAAACCGGACGCAGTAACCGTGATACCAAAGGACACATTCAGAGAAAAGATTTGGGGACTTCCTGCCGCTGACCTGCTCGGTGTAGGACGGGCAACCCAGCGAGTGCTTGACAGCTATTGTATTCGTACCATCGGGGATTTAGCGAATACCGACCCTGAGTTCTTACGCAGAAGATTAGGAAAGAACGGAGTAGTTTTATGGAACTATGCCAACGGCAACGACCTTTCCCTTGTTGCCAAGAAAGACTTCGTTTCCCCTATAAAAAGCGTAGGACACGGTATAACAACAGTAGCAGACTTAGAGAAACCGGAGCAGGTGTGGCCCGTGTTTCTCGAATTAACCCAAGACATCGGACACAAGCTCCGTGTTCACGAACTAAGTGCAGAAGGTGTTGCAATACATATTAGAGACAACACGCTCAATACAAGGCAATGGCAGACGAAGATTGCACTTCCTACACAGTCTCCGATGATTATTGCAAAGACCGCTTTTCAGTTGTTTGAAAAAAGATATGGGTGGAACAACCCTATCCGTTCTGTGACGGTACAAGCCATAAATCTTGTTCCACAAGACACGCCCCGTCAAATAGATATGTTTATGGACGCCGCAAAACAGGACAAATTGGAGCGAATGGAAAAGTGCGTTGAAGAAATCAGACGGCGCTTCGGAAAGGACAGCATAAGGAATGGGGTTCTGTGTCAGAACCTGCGGCTACCACCGGAAAAAGCCGAAATCACTATGCCGACAGGTATGGTCGGTTAAGGAGGGCTTATTGTGATTGACGAAAAAGAGGTTACGGCTTATGTTGCGATACCCGACTGCTTTTTGCAGGGGTGCAGCGAAGATATTGTTATCTTCCGTGCGGACGGCGGAAACCATTTTACCGACTACGGTATATATGAGGGAATGTTTCTTTTCTTTGACCAGAAAAAACGCTTTAAGAAAGGAAGGCTTTCCTGTTACATCAATACTGCCGGAGATGACCGACCTAAGTACAGGGTGTCGGATAAGAACATCGACGGATACAAGCACTTGGGAAGATTAGTTTTGACTTTGAGAAATTACGAGGTATAGAAATGGAATCCGATAGAAGAAAAGTTTATGTTGAAGTAAATGTAACACACAGACCTGATGGAACGGCTCGTCCGAATTTTATCAAGTTTGAGAATGATGAAAAATATGAGATAGACCGTGTAATTCAGAAATGCCGTGCGGCTTCCACCAAAGTCGGAGGAACCGGTATCCGCTACACGGTACAGATTTGCGGCAAGCCCACATTTCTGTTCGACGAAGAAAACGGAAAGTGGTTTGTAGAAGCAAAATCCTAATGGTAGGAGGTTTTGTAACTTGAAACATTTATCGAGATTTGACATCGAAGCGATAGCCGACAAGTATGTTCAGGCATATATAGCACTTCCCGATGTCCGTAACACACAAATATACAGAATTGACCCGGAGCTTCTCTTGGAGAAGGTTCTCGGATTGAATGTCGAATACCAGCACCTATCCTATGACGGTAGTATTCTCGGGATGACCTCATTTACGGAAATGGGTGTTCAGGTATTTGAAGATGATGATAACGAAGCCTTTTTCTTTTTGGACGGGAAAACCGTTCTCGTGGAAAAGGACTTGAACTTTGACAGCAAGCTGAAAGGCAGAAAGAATTTCACCTTAATGCACGAGGGCAGCCATCAGATATTTAAGATGTTGTTCCCGAATGATTACGGTGTAACACAGAAATCTGCCGGAGTACATTATTACAAGGCAAATTCCGAGAGGAATAAGCCAATATCTGATTGGGAGGAATGGCAGGCAAACACGCTTGGAGCTGCTATTCTTCTTCCTGAAAACCTCATAAAACAAGGAATGTATCTGTTCAATCTCGGAGACAAAATAGAGTGCCTGAATAAGATTTATTTTCCGGAGGTATATAAAAGGTTTGACGCTCTTGCCGATTTTTTGGGGTGTTCCAAAAAGGCTCTTGCCATACGAATGAAACAGCTCGGACTTATGAAAAAGGAGTATCTTGACAATCCTTTTGATTTGGTCACTGTTTATCCGGAGGTGAGCAAACTGTGAAAACATTGGAACAAAAGATAATAGTAAGGTGCAAAAACTGTGGCTGGCGTATTTTCGACAAAGTAACAATGACCACAGGCGTTATTGAACTGAAATGCCCGAACTGCCACAGAGTAGTAGAGGTTGACCTGTCCCTCCGCAAAGGAACGGTCAAGTACAGATTAGTAAAGAACGATAACAGAGCGAACAATTAAATATCGGACAGATGTACCGAGCCACGAGTCCTTGAGCGAAAGCTCCTGAGTCATCAAATTGCCGGACGCTGAGAATTACGGGATAGAAATATCCTAATGTTCTTGGTGTCCGGCTTTTTTGTCGCTCCCGAAAGGAGCAAGACCGTGACATATAAGTGGCTGGCATATATCGCCAAGTATCCGTAATCTCCGAATTTTTGATTTCAACCAAATTCAAAAATTCAAATTCAAGGAGATTACGACAATGACAAAACTTACATTAGAACAACAGGAACTATTATTTGCGAACGACTGCAAGCTCATCAACTTGCGGTATGAATACCACGGTTACACCGGCACGGAGAAATGGGCGATTGTAACAGAACTGGCGGAAGAAGAATTGTGGGTTAAATACCCTGATGTTATCCGTCGGTACACTCCGTTCATTCTGCTTTCTATGGCTCAGGGAGAAGTGATAACGGAATATCAGAACTACGAAGCAAGAGAGAGAATGAGAAGGCTTCTTTTCGGACACGCATTTGACATCAATGACGGAGAATTTGAAGTGCATCATCCGGAATTGGCAGTCGATACAGACCCAATCGAAGAAATAATGCTGAAAGACAATATTAAGCGACTTCGGGAGGTTTTGTGTTACTTAAGCGAAACACAGAAACGCAGAGTTTTTAAGTATTTCTTCTACAACAAAACACTTGAAAAAATCGCAGATGAAGAAGGAGTCGATTTTACTTCTGTAAGGGAATCGGTAAACAGTGCAATAAAAAAGTTGAGGAAATTTTTCTAAAACACCCCCCAAAAACGTTCTCCCATTTCAAACAAGTGAAGGGGTTAATTCTAATCCGGATATGAATTACCTCAGAATAATCGAAAGCGAGGATTTACATATGAAAGAAAAAGAATTTAAGAATGTCAGATGGGGCGATATTTATTACTGCGACTTGGGGGTTACAAACGGCAGTGTGCAATCGGGAATGAGACCGGTTCTTGTGGTTCAGACAAATCGCTTAAATGAAAGCAGTCCTACGGTCGTTGTAGCCGCTATAACGGCTGTTAAAAAGAAAACGGCAATGAATACTCATGTTGAGCTAAACACGGATTGTGGCTTAAAAGAGCCGTCGATGGTAATGCTTGAACAGCTACGCACCGTGGATAAAGCCACAGAGCTTGATAATTTTGTCGGAAGAATTACCGACGCAGATAAAATCAGCGAAATCAAGCGAGGATTGAAATTTGCAGTCGGTATTCCCGTTAAACCCAAGACAGAGCGTAAAGGCATTGTACTAAGTCTTTGCCCTCGTTGCAGAAGCGAGTTTCAGTCTATCCCTGAAAACATTGTAAAAAGACTTGACCCCTTTCAGGCAGATAAAGAGATGTGCGATAAATGTCAGGTAGGATACGGCTATGACTATATGATTTTCAAAAAGCACCATCATCACGCTAAGGGAGGTGTTGACAATGTTTGAAGATAAGATTGAAGCAATGAACAAACTACCCAACGCTGTTGATGATAGTTCCGGCTTTGAGAAAAGAGTTTATACGGTAGAAGAAATAATGGATATTCTCAGCATTGGAAAGAACACTGCTTATGCTCTCGTCAACTCAGGCGTTTTCCATTTTGTAAAGGTCGGCGGACATTACAGAATTTCCAAAAAGAGCTTTGACCGATGGCTTGATAATATGGACAGCGAAAGCTCCGGTTGTCAAGAATGCGATTAAGCCAATCGCATAATTAACAAAAACTCCGATTTTCAGTACCATATAGCCAAGTCGCTTGGCTATATGGTAGTCATAGCGGCAAATAAGAAATCGGAGGTAAACGGTAATGCGAAAGAAAATTGAAAATAGCGATACTCGACTTCCTAATACATTCAGGCGGGCTGAACCTGATATACGAGCATACACGGCAGATGATATACAGCACATCTTGAAAGTGAGCAGAACTACCGTCTATGAGCTGCTTAAAAGCAAGAAATTCCATAGCGTTCGTGTCGGAGGTCAGTATCGAATATCTAAAAAGAGCTTTGAAAATTGGCTCAATGGTGAGGAAGGAGGTTCTGAAGATGGCATTTGTTAATATGTTCAACGACCGAGTGGAGCAGTTTAATCTCAGAGAGGAAAATGAACGCTTGGCAGAATTGTTCAGCGATGAAAAGCTTCAGGAGGAAGCACAGTGGCAAGCCTATTCTGTCAAGGAAATATCTCGGTTGTTTTCCATTTCCGAAGAAGAAGCACTGAAACTGATGAATTGCGGCTTATTCAAAACATACCGAGTCGGCAACGAATACAGAGCTTCAAAGAAAAGCGTTGAAGAAAATAAGAAAATCGTCAAGGCAGTTCTTACATATCAGGACAAAAAGACAATGTCTGTACCCGACGTAATGAGAATACTCGGTCTTGGAAAGACGGCTACATACCGACTCATCAATCAGTGCCGATTTAAGACCTATTTGGTACTGGGCAAAATGAGAGTTGATGTGGACAGCTTTGAAGATTGGTATGCAGGACAATTCCATTATGAGAAAGTAAACGGCGAAAGACCCGGCAAGAAATACGGAAAAACGCTCTCTCCTCTTACTATCGCAAAGGTACTCGGCATTCCGAGAAGCACCGCAAATGACCTTATGAACGACGGTATTGTTGAGTTTATTTGGGTTGACGGTAAACGCCGAATAAAAAGAGAAAGCTTTGATAAGTGGTACGCTTCGCAAAGCAAATACACTAAAGTTAAGGAAATTGAGGAGGTGGAGGGATATGTCGATTGAAGATAGAGTTCGTGAATTAAACGGCGGTACATATGCAAAAAAGAGTTATTCCGTAGAGGAGGTTCAGGCAATCTTGGGTATTACCCGACAGACAGTATATAAGCTCATAAAACAGGGTTGTTTTCAGGCAGTAATGCTCGAAACCGGATACCGCATTATAAAGACCAGTTTTGATAAATGGCTGGATAATGAATAAGGAGGAACGACTATGGCTTCTATTGTAAAGAGAAAGAACCGATATTCCGTCGTTTATACATACAAAGACGATGACGGAAACCAACATCAAAAATGGGAAACCTTTGATACAAACACAGACGCTAAAAAGAGAAAAACTCAAATTGAGTTTGAGCAGCAAAGCGGTACATTTATCATTCCTAATGCTACGACTGTGGCGGATTTGCTTGAAGAATACTGCTCCGTGTACGGAGTAAACAACTGGGCAATGTCAACCTACCGTTCAAAGAAAGGGCTTATGTATAATTACATCATTCCGCTTATCGGCGATGTGAAACTTGATGAACTTACTCCGAGACTTATGGATAAATTCTATCAGAGCCTTTTGAAAGTTAAGACAAAATCGGTGCAGAATAAAAAGCCAAAGAATGAGTATCTGACAGTACATACCGTAAGAGAAATTCATAAGTTTTTAAGGAGTGCCTTTAATCAGGCGGTAAAATGGGAGCTGATGACAAGAAACCCGGTTCTAAATGCGACACTCCCGAAAGAGGAACATCAGAAACGAGAGATTTGGACAGCAGAAACACTTATGCACGCTCTTGAAGTGTGCGATGATGATATTCTTGCATTAGCCATCAATTTATCTTTTGCCTGTTCTCTCCGTATGGGCGAAATGCTCGGACTTACTTGGGATTGTATTGATATATCGGTAGAAAGTCTGAGAGAAAACAATGCTTCCATTTATGTAGATAAAGAGCTTCAGCGAGTAAACAGAGATGTAATGGAGGTGCTTGATAACAAAGACATTATCCGTGTCTTTCCGAGAACCTTATCAAATACAAATACCTCGCTTGTTTTGAAAACACCTAAAACCAAAACCAGCGTTAGAAAAATCTTCTTGCCGTCAACCGTAGCCCAAATGCTATTGGAGAGAAAAAAGCAGATTGACGAAATGAAAGAGCTTTTCGGTGATGAGTATTTGGATTATAACTTGGTATTCTGCCATTCGTCCGGCAGACCGATGGAAGGTCAGGTAATCAACCGTGCATTGAAAAAGCTGATACAGGACAACGACTTACCCGATGTGGTGTTTCACAGCTTCCGTCACGCAAGTATAACCTACAAGCTGAAATGGAACGGCGGCGATATGAAATCGGTTCAGGGCGACTCAGGACACGCCCGAATGGATATGGTTGCCGATGTTTACAGCCATATAATCGACGAGGACAGGCGATACAACGCACAGAAGTTTGAGGAACAGTTCTACAACGCTAAAGGTCTCAAAAATGCGGAAGAAGGTAAAACTGCTCCAATGCCCAAGTTTGAAACTTCGGTTGAACTACTTGACCCAATGGCTGAGGTTCAAGAAGAAAGCAAAGTTGAAGAAGAAAAGCCTGTTGAAAACAGTGCAGACGAAAACGCTGCCTTGCTCGCAAAACTGTTATCAAATCCGGATACAGCAGCATTGTTAAAGGCTTTAGCAAAAACAATTTAGTCATACAAAAAAGGCAATCCGTCAGGGTTGCCTTTTGTAATGCCTGAAAAACCTTGAAATCAAGACGAAAAACCATTATAATATTTGAACACAGATTTCTTATTTGCATAAGAGAATGCTTAAACTTGAAATGCGTTTCCTGTGATTTATGGGTTACAGATTAACTCAATGATGTTTCCCATATTTCTTTGCATTTGCTAATACCCTGCTAAAAGGAAGGCAAAAAACCACGAAAAATTAGCAGGTTTTAGACGAGAATTTATTAACAACAAAACCCCGGAAAAGCCAGTAAAATCAAGGATTTTCGGGGATTTGCAGGGAGTCAAAAATGCCCCTCGGGGGCTTCTCCTAAGCGGTAGGCCGGGTGTTCAAATCACCTCGGGAACGTAATAAGGTACCGAAACCGTAATGGGTTTTGGTGCCTTTTTTTTATAAAATATTTTCTATGGAAAGACAAACAGGTAATATAGGCACTGTATTTGATGAGGCGCTGCAAACAGAAAGAGTATAATTATTTAACGAATCATAATAGTATATATGCCAGGGAGTTATCCTTCCCTCTAAAATAATTGTGTTATCTGAAACATAGAAATTATTAAGCGGATCACCTAATCCTCTTCCAATACATTTTAAATAACTTTCTTTTGCTGTCCAAAAACGAAAAAAGTGATGGTAAGATTCAGGCGCAGCAGTGGTATGAATTATTTGTATTTCTTTTTGGTGAAAATAGTGATTGGCAATGTTTAAATCTATATCATAGTTTATTTGTTCAATATCAATTCCTATCCCGGAATCTGAAATGGCACAAGCTACCCAGTTGCCTGAATGTGAAATATTAAATGACACATCAGGGTAATCCTGCAGAAGCGGTTTACCATAAGAATTATAAGTAAAGTGGAGTGGAATTTTTGGCAAAGAAGAGCCTTGTCTTTTAGAAAGAGCATACCGCAGCAGCATCTCGCCGCAGACAGTACGAATGGTGTCTGTTTCCAGACGATAGTTTGTGGCCTTTTTTTGACGTTCCGGACTAAGATACTGTATAAAATTATTTATAATAATGCTGTCAATATTTTTAATGGAAAGTATATATAATTCATAGGCACGTATCATAACAATTACTCAATTCTTTGCAAATTTATGGTAGTTACCCAAACATTATACCATAATAAAATCTATAAGAGTATGTCAAAATATATTAATTAATGCCTGGAGAATTCCAGGCATTATTAAGTGTGCGCCTTGCGGCGCACGTTTCTAAAGGGTGAAAGTCCCTAGTCCGCAAATAATTATCTACCTCCTACCCGATTGATCTAATTACTAGTGTATACATTAACCACCAAACCATTTTAGCGGCACGGTTACTAACGGCGGGAAGAAAATAAGCGCAAATACAAGGATAACCTGAAGGATGTAGTAGGGCATAACAGGCTTTATAATCTTTTCCATACTTACCTTTCCTGTAGCGCAGGCCACATTTAATACTGGACCTACAGGCGGAGAAGTGAGACCCAGTACGTTAGCAAGGGTGAATACCACACCGAAATAGACAGGATCGATTCCGGCAGCGTGAATCAGCGGAAGCATGATGGGAGTCATAATTAATATAGTTGGAACAACATCAATGCAGGTTCCCATAATAATGATGATAATCTGAAGTACAAAGTTTAACAGTGCCGGATTCGCAGTAAGTCCATGCAATGATTCCGTCAGCATCTGTGGAATCCGTGATATCGTCATCATATAGGCGGCAACCTGCGCAGTGGCAGCCAGGAACATAACAACGCTGGACATTTTAGCAGCGGCTACAAAAGCCTTAATTAAATCCTTAAATTTAAGTTCTCTGTAAACAAAAATACCTACAGCAATGGCATAGACAACTGCAACCACACCAGCTTCCGTAGCAGTAAATATACCGCCTCTGAGACCGAATAAGATGATAAGGGGCAATAACAAAGCCCATAACCCGTTAATGAATATTTTCATGATTTCTTTAACGGTATATTTTGTTGTATCTGATTTTAAATTGTCTTTGCGGGTAACGATAAACCATACACTGCACATAATAATTGTTAAGTAAATTGCAGGGGCAATCCCGCCCAGAAACAGTGATTTAATTGAGCACCCAGCTGCAACGCCATATACGATCATGGGGATGGAAGGCGGCATAATAGGTGCTACAAGATTCGCACTTGCCACCAGACCTGCAGATTTTGCACGGTCGTATCCGGAGTCAACCATCATTGGGATCAGAATTGCACCGAGAGCAGCAGTACTTGCAACCGCTGAACCTACAAGGCTTGCAAACATCAGACAGGCTAATATGGTTACATATCCGAGACCTCCGCGAAAACGTCCCACGAAAATATTGCAGAATTTAATGATCCGGTTTGTAAGTCCTCCGCGGTTCATCAGTTCCCCGGCAAGAACAAAAAAGGGGAGAGCCATCATGGTGACACTGTCAGTTCCCCGCATGAGCTGGGCTGCAATAATCTGGGAATTAACATTATTGCCTCCAAGAACCATTGCAGTGGCAACTCCGCAAAGGATAAGTGCAAATGCGATGGGCAGACCAATAGCTATTCCGCCGATCAGAAATACTAGAAAATAAATTAAGATTGACATGGTTCCTCCTTATTCAAGCGTTGCCGCGCTTTCGTCCTGCGGGGTTATCAGGTCTTTTACCGTACGTTTTAATACCCATAGTTTAAAAATATTTCCTGAAGCCAGTAGTATAATGGATATTCCCATGATAAAACCGGAAAGGTATACCACCCATACCGGGAGACCGGTTGCAACCCATTTGTTATGGTAGTTTTGCAGCATGAGACCGTAACTACCCGTAGTAAGAGCCATCATCAGCCAGATAATAAGCCCCTGTATTAATGTGTACAGCAGTTTCTGGGCTATGGACGGCAACCGGATCAGAACGGAATCAATCAGAAGATGCCGGTTATCGCGCATGGCTTCTATAGATCCCAAATAAACCAGATAGATAAAGCTGATCCGTGCAACCTCCTCCGACCAGGCAAAACCTGTATCAAAAATAAAACGCAGAATTACGTTTGCAAAAACAAGTATAATCATCACCGCCAGGGCAATGGATATTAAGACTTCAATTCCTTTAAAGAGGGCATTTAACAGCCGGCTCATAGGCACCTCCTGCGAATGTGAATCAATATTGAGTTATTGGACTGCTTTAATCTTTTCTGTCAGATCCTTTGCCCACGGATTCTCAGAATAAAGTTTATCTGTGAGAGGTTTGATCTGTTCAATGATTTTTTCTTTGTCCTCAGGAGTACATTCTGTTACCGTCACACCGTGATCTTTTAAGAACTGACGGTCTGTGTCAACACTTTTTATGTACTCATCCCAGGCTGTGTCACAGGAAGCTTTGGCTGCATCCCGGATTATCTGCTGCTGGTTATCACTTAAACCATCCATAAAGCTGGCAGAGGCAACAATCTCCAGAGTGGAAATAATATGGTTTGTCTCGTAGACATATTTTTGTACTTCGTAAAAAGCTTCACTGATAACCGTTACCATACCATTATCCTGTCCATCAACTACTCCGGTTTCCAGGGCAGAGAACAGTTCGCCAAGAGGGATTACCTGCGCGGAAGCACCAAGATTTTCTACTATGCCCATATGAATGGGATTACTTGGCATACGGAACTTCTGACCCTTAAAATCATCAACGCTTGTAAGCTGTTTATTACTTGTAAATGTTCTGGCGCTGTTCGGCCCCCAGCCCAGCATATAGACGGTAGGAAACTTTTCGTGAAACTCTCCGCTGATATCTTCTGCAATACTTCCTGTCCATACTTTTTTCGCATGGTCTAAATCCCGGTATAAAAAAGGCCAGTCGGAAATCAGCATAGTTGTATATTCCTGGTTCATAGGTGTTCCTACAATTGCTATTTCGATTGTTCCGTTCCGGACTCCATCCCATAAGTCACCCTCGTTACCCAGTGTTCCTGAATGATAAAGTTCAATCTTAATGCTGCCGTTGCTTTTTTCTTCAACCAGTGGTTTAAAAACATTGTCCAGAGCAGCAGCCATCGGATGTGTTGAGCTCCAGTTATCTCCAACCTTAATCGTCACCGGTTTTTCGGAGGTTTCTGCCTTTGAAGCAGTTCCGGCTAAAGTATTGGTCCTGTTACCGCCAGGGCTCTGACAGGCTGTGAATGAAAATGCTGTGATTGCGGATAAAATAATAGCTGTAATTCTTTTTTTCATGATAACTCCTCCTCATACGTACTTTAAATAATTTATTAGTCCCCGAATAAAATCACCATTTTTGCCATATCCTCCGGCGGATTCTGCATATTTTTGAATACCCGGTCAATTTCAGAAAATGAAATAGTATCACTGACGATTCCCGCCAGCCGGTAGGCTTTCTGACGGAATTTTTCTATCGTCGGCTCAAACTGTCCCGAAGACATACGGGTTCCGATAATAGAGAGTTCTCTTCCGTTAATCATGCTCTGGGTAATGTTTTCTTCAGAGGTACAGAAGCCCAGAGGCACGATACGGGCACCATTAGCAGGGATTCCTTTTTGCAGAAGCATGGACAGAGATCCTGGGTAGCCGGCAGCATCAAATATCACGTCTGCACCTTCCCCGTTTGTATATTCCTGTATCCTGCCATGCAGATCCTCTGTTTTGGTATTAATAATAAAGTCAGCTCCGAAATCCTCAGCCCGTTTTAAAAAATTATCTTTTATATCAGCACATATGACGGTACAGCCTTTTTCTTTACAAACCTGCAGTATAATGGTTCCGATTGTCCCCATACCCAAAACCAGAACCACATCACTTCCCTGCACACCGGCTCTTTTGGTGCAGTGCCCCCCGATTGCAAAGGGCTCGATCAGTGCGGCTTCCTGAAATGGCAGATCTTCAGGCAGCAGATAAACTTCATGCTCAGCAGCAATGAAGTATTCCCTCCAGCCGCCATCTACGGCAGCACCCCTTGCTTTTACTGATCTGCATATGTTTCGTCTGCCGCTTTTGCACTGCTTACAGGTCCCGCAGGCAACTACCAGATCCACAACTACATGATCCCCCTTCTTAATTTTTGTCACGCCTTCGCCAACCTCTTCGATAATACCTGCATTTTCATGTCCAGGGATGCGGGGAAACTCTGCCATTGGATTCTCACCCAGGAATAAATGAAAATCCGAACCGCACACACCGGCTGCTTTCATTTTGATCAGCACTTCCCCTTTTGATGGTTTTGGACACTCTGTATCCTCAATGCTGTACCGAAATGGAGCATTTACTGAAATTTGTTTCATATGACCCTCCTTTGTAAAATACTTATTGTTTCATTTCTGATATACTTGTTAATATATAAGTGAAATATATTAGAATATAGTAACTTTATATCATTATTAAGAAGGTGTGTCAATTTATAAAATATACTAAATGTGAAGATAAAATTTTGTAAATATTACCCAAATTCGGATATTAAATAGAATTTGAAAATAAAAAAGAGTTGTTATATAATTAACATGTATTTTAATTAGTATATATGGTTGAAGGGAGTAAAGATGGGAAAACAGGATAGCCAGACAAGCTTAGCTGCTGATAAAACGGTGTATGATTTTATTGGCAGAAGAATTCTTGATTTATATATTAAGCCGGGAGAGACTATTAATATAAATGAACTAGAGAAGTTTTTAAATGTAAGCCGCTCTCCGATCCGTGATGCTTTAATACAGCTTGAAAAGGAAGGGCTGGTTGTTACAACTCCTAAAAAAGGTACCATTGTTTCGAAAATAAATGCTTCGCGTGTAAAGGATGAAAGATTTTTGCGTTCCTGTATTGAAGAACGTGTCATGGAAGAATTTCTGGAAATTTTCCAGGAATCAGATATTGAAGAAATGAGAAATGCGATTAAAGCTCAGGAGAGAGCTGTTAAACTTTTTGATGCCAGAGAGTTTCTGGCCTGCGATGATACTATGCACAGCATTCCATTTAAGGTCACAGGGCATCAGTTCTGCCTTAATACCGTATTAAATATGTCGGGGCATTATTCACGAATCCGGCTTTTGTCTTTATCTGATATGACTACGCTGCGCCAGACTCTGGAACAGCATATGACAATGATTGAATTAATAATAAAAAAAGATTCAACCAGCTTAAAGACACTGATTCATGAGCATATCACCAATAAAGAATCGGAGTTCCAATCCCTCCTGAACCAATATCCGGATTTATTCGAAACAGAAATCCCCACTGCATCAAATGCCGCCAATATCTGGGAGTCAGACTTTTTAAAACAGAAGGATTTTTCCTGATCGGTAGTTGTTATACTGGCTGACAAAATATAAAAAATGTTATTGACAAATTAGTAAGGTACCTTTAAAATGAAAAACAAAGGTACCTTACTAATTTTTTGAAAGGAGTTTAGTGATGAACCCCAATACAGAATTAATGGAGAAGTTTTTCAGGATCGGTCGGCTGATGCATCAGAGTCATCACAAAAAATCTAAGCATTGCAGTGATTCCTGCAGAGGACAGGGAAGAGTATTGTCTATTTTAAAAAAGAATCCCCAGATAACACAAAAAGAGTTATCTGCTTTGCTTGATATCCGTTCCCAGTCTCTCGGCGAGCTTCTTGCCCGTTTAGAGCGTGATGGCTGTATCTTCAGGGTTCCTTCTGATACTGACCGGAGAGTGCTTCATATTACCCTGACGGAACAGGGAATGAAAGCGGCAGGTCAGGCTGAGGAGAATAAAGAGCGGTCGGCAGAATTATTTGATTGTCTCAGTGAAGAAGAAAAAGAGTATCTAGAGAAAATCCTTGACCGGCTGGTTGTTGTATTTGAAAAGGAAGCCAGTGAGTCAGGGGATATGCGATCAGAAAAATGACAGGAGGAAATTGATGGAAACCTATATTTTTTACGGACTGGCTTTGATTGGATTGGGTGTCTCCTTTTGGAAAGATAAGGAAAAGACGAAGACTGCTCTTAAGAAGTCATGGAAATCTTTGGAGAATATACTGCCTCAGCTGCTGACCATGATATTTTTGATCAGTGTGCTGCTGGCCTATCTAAACACCAGTCTGATATCCAGACTGATCGGGGGAGAATCCGGATGGGTTGGTGTTATTATAGCAGCTGTGGTCGGTTCCATTACCATGATTCCGCCTTTTGTAGCATTTCCTACAGCCTCCATGCTTCTTAAGGCAGGAGCGGGGTTTATGCAGATTGGTGCGTTTGTCTCTACACTGACTATGGTTGGAATTGTTACGATGCCGGTTGAAATGAAATATTTTGGCAAGAAAATGACGTTATACCGGAATATACTGGCATTTGTTTTTTCTTTTGCTGTGGCATTTTTAATTCAGGGGGTGACAGGGTGATATGAAACGATATCGGTATGCTATTTTCATGATAGTTGTAATAGGATTGATAGCAATATTTGACCGGCAGGCTGCCGCCTTATCTGTAAACAATGCCGGATTGCAGTTAAAACAGATGTTTTTTGTTATACCGCCAATTTTTCTGCTTCTCGGCCTTCTTGATGTGTGGGTGCCCAGAACCACCATGGTTAAATATATGGGAGAAGGGTCAGGAATGAAAGGCATATTGCTGGCTTTCCTCATTGGGTCGGCGGCAGCAGGACCTCTCTACGGAGCGTTTCCGGTGGCTGCAGTTTTTATGAAAAAAGGAGTGAAGTTTTTAAATCTCATGGTTTTTATCGGCGCATGGTCCACTACGAAAATTCCCATGCTGATGTTTGAGATTGAATCTCTGGGCTTAAAATTTGCCCTCACAAGACTGGCCATTGACATACCGGGTATTATTCTGATTGCATTTTTACTGACAAAACTAATGTCAAAAGGGGAACTTGAAGAGATCTATAAAAATTCTGAAGCTATGGCATAATCATGTACCGGACTGGCGTTCTTTGAATAGAATAAACCAAAAAGGTTAAGAAATGAGATTATGGGCTATTATATCACTGTTGACGGAAATGTCAATATTTACGTGGAGGATTTGAATCCGGACTGCGAGAAAACCATCCTGTTTCTTCATGGCTGGCCGGGGAGCCGCAAACTGTTTGAGTATCAGTTTAATGTGCTCCCGGGTATGGGTTTTCGCTGCATTGGGATTGATACAAGGGGATTTGGGGATTCGGATAAGCCTTTTTGCGGGTACGACTATGACAGACTTGCAGATGATGTGAGAGAAGTAATTGATGCACTGGGATTAAAAAACATTACCCTGGCCGGCCATTCTACCGGGGGTGCCATAGCAATCCGGTATATGGCGAGGCATAAATGCCATGGGGTATCGAAGCTGGCTTTGTTTGCAGCAGCAGCACCAAGCCTGATTAAACGGCAGAATTTCCCCTATGGAGTTGATCTGCAGACAGTGACGGATATTATAAACGGGACTTATGAAGACCGGCCCAATATGCTCAGGAATTTTGGAGATATTTTCTTTTTCCAGCATATAACCGGACCATTTGCAGATTGGTTTCTGCAGGTGGGACTGCAGGCGGCCGGCTGGGCAACGGCTAAGGTTGCGAATACATGGATTCAGGAGGTTTTGTTCCAGGATCTGACAGAAATTTGTGTACCAACTCTGATTATTCATGGAATCCATGATAAAGTAGTACCCTTCTCATTGGGGGAGATACAGCATCAGTATATTAAAAATTCTATACTTCTGCCTTTTGAATTCAGCGGACATGGCGCATTCTATGACCAGAAGGATGAATTCAATCAGGCACTGGCGGAGTTTGCAGAGTAAATATCACAATATCTAAAACAGGGCAGTTAGTAGAAACCAATTTGGTTTTATTACTATTGCCCTTTTTTCTATGCCTTAAGTGGGATTTATGGTTTATAATCTCAAGAAACGAATTGTGTAAAATATTTATATTTATCCAATATTTGCCGATATTATTAATGAGAAATAAAAATAATCTATGAATTAATGTCAGAGATATCAATTGAATGAAAATTCAACTATCTATTAACTCTAATTTTACAGGAGGTATTATTTTATGGAGATTACAAAACGCAAACTGGGAAGTCAGGGGCTTGAGGTGTCCGCTGTTGGCCTTGGCTGTATGGGAATGAGCCAGTATTATGGACCTGCAGATGAAAAGGAATCAATTGCCACTCTTCACCACGGACTGGAGATTGGATGCAATTTTTATGATACTGCAGAAAGCTATGGTCCTTTTGTTAATGAAGAACTGTTAGGAAAGGCTTTTAAGGACCGCAGAGAACAGGTAATTATTGCTACAAAGTTTGGATGCCGTTTTCTGGGAAATACACTGATTGGCTGGAACAGTCATCCAAAACATATTAAAAAGGCCGTAGAGGGATGCCTGCGACGTCTGAATACGGAATATATTGACCTTCTATACCAGCACCGCGTTGATCCGGGTGTGCCCATTGAAGAAGTTGCCGGTGCGGTATCGGAACTGGTGAAAGAAGGAAAAGTAAAATACTTTGGTCTTTCTGAAGCCGGTATTGCAAATATCCGTAAAGCAAATGCCGTTCACCCGGTTACTGCACTGCAAAGTGAATATTCTTTATGGGAACGGAATCTGGAGCCGGACATCATACCTGTATTACGCGAATTAGGGATAGGGCTGGTCCCGTACTGTCCGCTTGGAAAGGGCTTTCTATCAGGAAATGTTAAGAGAGCCGAAGAATATCCAAAAGGGGATGCAAGACGCTCAGATCAACGCTTTAAGGGCAAAAATTATGATACAAATAAACAGGCAGCCGATGTGGCGTTTAAAATTGCAGCAGAAAAAGGTGCCAAGCCCTCACAGATTGCTCTGGCCTGGCTTTTACACAAAGGGGATGACATTGTACCCATTCCCGGTACAAAGCACCGCGCTTATCTGGAAGATAATATGGGGGCAGTATCCATACGTCTTGATTCCGGTGAGATGAAGCTTCTTGATGAGGCAATGAAACCCGGTAAAATAGCCGGTAAAAGACATAGTGCACTGGCAATGACTGCAATTGACCGTAAAGTCTGACAGGAATTAACGCTCATCACCATTCACAAATTCTCTTATATGAGGTATAATGAAACCTGATATACATAATTCTGATTTGTAATAAAAGAGATAGAAAGGTGAGGGATGCTGCATGAATATCAGGAAGATTATGGCATTGATGCTTACGGCGGCACTGGTTACAGGGGTGAACTGTACCACTGCATCAGCTGCTTCCAGAAAGAAGATCACTACGGTAAAGATGACGGTATCAGCGGACATTATACTGGGTGGGACCATTTCCGAACAGCAGGCGGAAGTTACGGTAAAAAGTGATAAGATTGAGGTTGACCAGTGTGAGTTTATAAACGATGGATTCCAGTGGTATGAAAATGATGTTCCCAGACTGGAGGTAACTCTGCACTGTCAGGACGATTATTATTTCGATACAAAGGACGGAAGCTATACAATTGATGGCGGAACTTATGTAAAGCAGAAAAAGGAAGATTATAATCAGACTCTGATTGTTACCATAGATTTACCTTCTGCAGGTGAATTTACACAGCCAGTCAGCTCTTTGAGCTGGAGCGACAATCATGTGGCAAACTGGTCGAAGTGTGTGGGGGCAGGAAGCTATGAGGTTAAGCTTTACCGCGACGGAAAAGGTGTAGGTGCTGCAAAGACAACGGATCAAACAAGTATGGAACTTGGCAGTTTCCTGACGAGAGAAGGAAACTATACGTTCCAGGTACGGCCGGTAAATGCAAAGAATCCGGAAAATAAAGGAAAATGGGTAGAATCAACATTCAATTTCGTTAGTCAGGATGCTGCAAAGTCAAACTTAATCAATTTTGCAGGAAGCTGGAAGCAGGATCAGACAGGCCGGTGGTATGAAAATGGGGATGGGAGCTATTCAAAAAACAGCTGGCAGAATATTAACGGTGAATGGTATTTCTTTAATGAAAAGGGATATATGGCAACAGGCTGGATCGACTGGAATGGGAAGCAGTATTACTGCGATACGGAGACCGGACAGATGCTTACGAATGGTACTGCACCTGATGGAGCGAAGGTCGGAGCTGATGGAGCACGGCTTCCCTGATGGTGATCTTATATGTACGGGCTGCTTTTTGCAGTCCGTTTTTGATGCGGGGAAAAAAGTTCCGGATTGGCAGGCATCGGAAAAATGCTTGTAGGATGAGGAATTCTATCATATAATAACACGAAGGAGCAGATGGATATGACAACAAATAAAGCTGGAAAAAAGATAAAGCGGATTCTGGCAATGGCAGCTGTTCTTTGTATGATCTTTCTGACCGGCTGCGTTTACAAAGCAACAGGATCAGGTGCTTCTAATTCTGCTGTACCAGAAGAGACAGATGTTCAAAAGACAGGTTTTGGACTCGCATTGCATTTTATAGATGTAGGACAGGGGGACAGCACCCTTATTCAGGCAAACGGACACTATATGCTTATTGATGCAGGGGAAAAGGATCAGACAGATGTGGTTATCAACTATTTAAAGGAACAGGGAGTAAAAAGTCTGGATTATGTGATTGGAACGCATCCTCACTCAGACCATATTGGAGGTCTGGAAGGGGTAATCCGTGAATTTGATGTAAAAAATGTTATGCTGCCGGAGAAGGAGCACACAACCAGAATTTATGAGAAGCTGCTTGATGCCATTGCAGATAAGAACTTAAAGGTCACCATACCAAAGGCAGGAGAGCGATTTAGTCTGGGGGAAGCGTCCTTTCAGATTATTTCCCCCGGCAGGGATTATGGGGATAATTTAAATAACTGGTCCATTGGCATACGACTGGTATATGGAGAAACCAGCTTTGTTTTATGCGGAGATGCAGAAATGGAAGCAGAGCAGGATATGCTGTTAAGCGGGCTTCCATTAAAAGCAGATGTTTTAAAAGTATCTCATCATGGCAGCAGTACTTCATCATCACCAGAATTTATGAATGCAGTGAGTCCCCGGTATGCAGTTATCTCATGCGGGAAGAATAATGATTACGGGCATCCTCATAAAGAGACATTGGACCTATTAAAAAAACAGGGTATCAATGTTTTGCGGACCGATCAGCTTGGAACCATTGTCATAGAGAGTGACGGAAGCAGCCTTCGGATTCCGGGTCAGCCAGGAGTTTCTAAGCAGCCGGAAGAGACGGATACCGCCAGAGAGTATATCATCAACTCTAATACAGGGAAATTTCATCTTCCGGATTGTAAACTGGCAAAATCCATAAAAAAGGAGAACCGGGAACGATATACAGGAAGCAGAGAAGAATTGGTCAAGAAAGGGTTAGAGCCGTGTAAAAGCTGTAATCCATAGATAATAACGGTTATGAAGGGGGAGTGTTTATGCAATATATCATTGACCGGATCGAACAGGATGTTGTGATCTGTGAGGAGGAAAGCGGTAGTAAGATTAAACTCTCTTTACAGGAGATTCCAAAGGATGCCAGAGAAGGAGATGTTCTGCTAAACACAAACGGAGCTTTCCGGATTGACGAAGAAGAAACAAAAAGACGCAGGCAGAAGATGCGTGAAAAACTGAACAGACTCATTAAATAAAGGATTTGAATATATGAAAAACTACATTGTACTGGATCTGGAATGGAACCAGAATGCCGGAGGGAAGGAGGAAGCAGTCGATCATTTTCCCTTTGAAATCATAGAAATCGGAGCAGTAAGGCTGAATGATGCTATGGAAGAAACAGGAGAATACAGAAGACTGATTAAACCCAGGGTATACACAGAACTTCATGAAAAGATTCTGGAAGTTACCCATATGGATCAACAGACTCTGATGGAAGAGGGGATCTGCTTTGAGGAGGCTGTAGAAGAATTCATTCTCTGGTGCGGGGCAGATCCTGTATTTTGTACCTGGGGTTCTATGGATTTAACAGAGCTCCAGCGAAACATTGCCTATTATAAATTATCAAACCCCTTTAAAAAACCGCTCCTTTACTATGATATCCAAAAGCTTTACAGTCTTTTGGAGGGAGATGGGAAAGACAGGGTTTCTCTTGACGTGGCAGTTTTTGAATCAGGAGTTATGGAAGAGCGGCCCTTTCACAGAGCGATGGATGATGCCCATTATACAGGTCGTATTATGAGCAAAATGGATTTTAAACGGGTGGAGGCATACTGGTCAACCGATTATTACTGTCTGCCTTCGAACAAAGAAGAAGAGGTCTATCTGGTTTTTCCCGGATATTCCAAATATATCTCAAGGCCCTTTGAATCAAAGCAGGCGGCCATTGAGGATAAGACCGTTACAGATTTGATCTGCTGTAAATGCAATCGGATGCTGAGAAAAAAAATCCGCTGGTTCTCTGTAAACCAAAAATTTTATACCGCACTGGGCTGCTGCCCTGTTCATGGAAATGTAAAAGGGAAAATCAGGCTGAGGCGCAACGATGAGGGGATGGTCTATGTAGTTAAGACCATGAAACTGATTGGCGAGAATGAGATCAGCGAGATCTATGAGAAAAAAGACGAGACGAAAAAGAAGCGGGTGGAAAAAACGAAAGTCCGCAAGCAGAACAAGAAGAGGGGAGTATTTCCCCCTTCTTAATATTCGCTTTCACGCATTCGGTAGCCTACTCCTATTTCTGTAAATATATAATTTGGTTCTCCTGGATTTATTTCAATTTTTCTCCTGATATGAGCCATGTTAACTCTTAGAATCTGGTTGTTGCTGTCTGCATAAGGTCCCCAGATATGGTTGATTATGTAGTCGTAGGTAAGCACCTTGCCGGAGTTTTCTGCCAGCAGGGACACCAGTTTGTATTCGATCTGTGTCAAATGGATTACATGACCGTTCAGGGTGACCAGGCGTTTCGCGAAGTCTATAATAAGACCCTTGCATTCATATGGAACCTGAACCACAGACCCGTCAACCGTGCTGACTGTAGACTTACCGTGACGCAAGGCTGTACGGATTCTTGCCAGCAGCTCGCTGGTCCCAAAAGGCTTGGTAATATAGTCATCGGCGCCGTAATCAAGGGCAGCAACCTTTTCCTGTTCCTGAGTTCTGGCGGAAATGACGATGATAGGAATAGCAGACCAGCTTCTTACATTTTTTATAATATCCAATCCGTCTATATCAGGAAGTCCCAGATCCAACAAAATTACGTCCGGACAGTTGGAACTGATCAAAGCCAGTCCGTCTTTTCCGTTCACTGCGCAGATTACCTTATAATCATGTCTTTGCAACGTGCTTTCAATAAAACCTGAAATATTTTTTTCATCTTCAATAAGTGCTATCGTAAATTTATTCACAAGTATTCTCTCCCAATGGTAATGTAAATGTAAAGACTGCTCCCAGTAATTCATTGCCTGCACTTATGGTTCCATTATGCGCGGCTATAATTGTTTTACAGATAGAAAGACCGATCCCCATCCCCTTATGAGAATCTCCGCTGTTGTTGGGTGAAGAGGTATATCCGTCAAAAATGGTAGACAGTCTGTCCGGTGGGATACCTACACCGTGATCCCGGATGTCAAACCGGGCATTTCCATCTTTAATTGATATGGTTAAACTGACAGGATCTTTGGAATTTGAATGATATACCGCATTTTCCAGGAGATTGATAATAACCTGTTCGATGAGTGTAGCATCCATGGGGACCATGACCAGTTCTTCCGGTACAGACACTTTTACCCCGGCATCAGGAAAGCGCTTATGAAAACGCATGACTGCCTCCGATGCCACTTCTTCCAGTGGTTCCAGCGATTTTGTTACCTGCGCTTTTGAACCCCGGATTCTGGTAACAGTCAGCAGGTTTTCTACCATGTTAAGAAGCCAGTTGGCATCTTCCCGGATACCATTTACCAGATTTGCTTTTTCCGCTTCAGACATGGTATTATGATTCTCCAGAAAAGAACTGCTGGCACCGATAATTCCTGTCAAAGGTGTTCTGAGATCGTGGGAAATCGCCCGCAGCAGATTGGCCCGCATAGCCTCTTTTTCCGCTTCCATCAGAAGCTTTTCCCTGTCATGAATAATTTTGTTCTGATGCTTTAAATGCGTGGTAGTGGCACTCGTAATACTGGATATCACCATAAGGGCGATAAATGTTATGGGATACCCATCCATGGTGAAATTTAAGTGCATGAAGGGGTATGTAAATACCAGATTAACACAGATTACACTGATAAAGGAGGCTATAACCCCTGGAATATATCCGTTTGAAAAACGTGAGATTAAAACAACCGCCATCATATAAACGATACTTACGTTCGCCGTGTGTCCCCCGACAAAGACCAGAAGATAGGAAACAATGGTCGCTCCAGTCAGTGCTAAGAAGGTGATGAGAATATTCCACAGCAGTTCTTTCTTTGACATGGTCTTTTTCATAACTCCTCCCATTTACCGGAATTTAAACCTTCCTTTTCTCCAGCCTTTTTTTCTTGTAGTATAGATGCCGCGGCGCTGCTGCAGAAGGGAGTCGAATTCGTCTGCCGATACTCCGGATTCTTTCAGCCGTTTCAGCCGTTGTTCCCTCCGGACAAGAGAGTCCTGCTCCTCTTTGTGTTTTCTGTAAATCATAAATGTGATCAGACCGCCGATGGCGATGGTGACCCCCACACTGCCAAGAATGAGCCAGACTGTTAAGGGGATTTCAAAGGGTCTTAAAGCTTTTTCCCTGTAAGCCTGGGCTGCACGGTCCGCTTTCAGCTTTGCTGCGTCTTTCCCTGCAGAAGCGTCCACTGCTTCCGGTGAAGTTTCAGTAGCTTCGGTTCCTGGTGCATCGTCCAGCTTTGATTTCACTGCAGATTCCACCAAAGAATCATTGATTTCCAGAAAGGTCGATCCAACTACCCGGTCCTGATAGCGGTAGTTAATCCTGGCAATTGCATTCTCCGGATCGTCGTCTGATATGTCGTAGCTGAGCTCTGGCTGTGCGTCATAGAAGTCTGCGGTTTTGGGTAATATGATCCGGCTGTCCGGATCCAGTACAAGAGCTTCCGGTTTGGTGATGGAGAGCCCGCTGAAGTTTAAATCATTGGTAATGGAGCTATAGGTTTTTTCGTAGTCAGCTGCTTTTAATGAGGTAAAATTGTTAAATCCAAATTCCAGCAGATTACGGGTATCAGCCCAGTACTGGGGAGTTGAGCCTTTCAGAATAACGGTGATGAGCTTCATACCGTTCTTTTCGGCACATGTAATAAGCGTATTGCCTGCAAGCGTGGTATAACCGGTTTTGCCGCCGACAATTTCAGGGTAATAATAAGGGGAGCCTTTCCTCATCATCTTATGTCCCGGATAGATGGCAAGTCCCTCTTTGTTAATGGAATTAGGCGGAAGTTTATAGTAGGTGGTGGAATCGATCTCTTCAAAGATGGGATTATTAAAGGCTGCTCTGGCAATTAGTGCCATATCGTAGGGGGAAGTATAATGTTCCGGGTTGTTTAAACCACTGGGGTTGGCAAAGTGGGTGTTTGTACATCCCAGCTCCTTTGCTCTTGCATTCATCATGTCTGCAAAGGCTTCCCTGCTTCCCGCAACATGTTCTGCCAGAGCATTGGCAGACTCGTTGGCGGACTTCAGCAAAAGAGCATAAAGGCAGTCTTTCACGGATAGCTGGTCTCCTTCGTTGATTCCGGCATTGCTGCTTCCGGATTCCACATTAAAGACAGCGTCATGGGAAAATGTCACCGTGTCATCCAGCCTGCAGTTTTCTATAACCAGCAGGGCAGTCATCACCTTCGTAATGCTTGCAGGAAAATACTGGTTGTGTATATTCTGTCCCCAGAGAATCGTTCCGGTATCTGCATCCATTAAAATCGCGCCATCCGCCTGTACCGATATGTTGTCCGGCCAGTCAGCAGCTGCCATTGCAGTTCCTGGAAAAGCCTGGGCAGTCAAAAACAGGCACAGGAAAAAGCTTGAAACTTTTTTAATAAATTGGGTCATACTCTATAATCTCTCCATAGTCAGGTTTCGGTTTCATGCAATACTTCAACTTACAGTATAGGTGATTTGGAGTAACAAGTAAAGATTATTTGCTATTTTTCCCCTTTTTACGCATAAGAAGAACGCATAAAACCAATAGTATCACAACAGAAGAAAAGTAGAGAAATCCAATATAAAAAACAGTGTCCCTGAAAAAACCTTCCGGTACTATATTAATCAGCATGTCGGTTTCAGGGTTAAGCATCCAGAAATCATTTCTGAAAAATATATGATGAAACAGTATGAAATATCTGGTAAAATCCGTGGATATAATTCCTGCAATAACAGCAGATCCTATGAAAAACAATCCGCTTCCTGTCAGAACTGATTTGGGAAAGGTATTGTTCCAGCTGGTTTTTAAGAGCATAAGAATAACAAGGCATAGTGCCATTATCATAAGGCATCCCCTTCGGATGGACATGGCACCTAAAAACAGTCCCTGGACGTCTTCCATGTGAGCGATTTCCCTGGCGTTAAAAAATTCTCTGTGGATACCGCCCATTGTGGTTTCTACGTGAAGGTCCGGCCGGCTGCCTTTTAAATATGCCATCATCTGATCTGTAACGTCCAGAAGATCCTCCATTGTCATGGAGACCGCCTCCGTTACATTATATTTGGAATATTCTTTTTCAAAGTATCCGGGTGTCCAGTAAACGGCTGCCTCAACTGATGTAAATAATAGTACCACCATAAGGCATATGGAAAAAACAATGCCTGTAGTATATTGTAGTAAACGGTTCATGTGTAACCTCCTGATTCTATTGTTTTTTTACGGCAGTAGGCAGATTCCAGCAAAAACGGGTGGCCAGCAAACGGATTATAATGACGGCTGCGGCTCCTGCCAGCATGGCAATGTCTGCGTTGATGCGGTTCATAAGACCGGCATACAGTATAGCGCCTGTGATAGAAGCACAGGCGTAAATATGCTTTTTTAAAACATAGGGAGTCTGGCCTGCCATGATATCGCGCAGGATCCCGCCGCCAACGCCGGTAATGACTCCAAGAAATATAATGAGAAAATGATAAGTTCCATAGCCCGCTAAAACGGCAGTATCAATTCCTACTACAGTAAATGCACCCAGACCAATGGCATCAAAGATGTTCATGATCTTTTCGAAGGTTTCCATATGATGGCCGGAGAGAAATTTCTGATTCATCCTTACTGTAATAAATAGAAGCATAACCGTAATAAAGGCAAGTAATACGTAAATTGGATCCTTAAACAGGGCTGGAGGTACATTCCCAATAATAATATCCCGCAGCATCCCGCCGCCGACTGCTGTCGTAACGCCGAGAACAATAACTCCAAGTAAATCCAGCTGTTTTTTTATGGCTACCATAGCCCCGGAAGAAGCAAAGGCAATGGTACCGATTGCTTCCACAAAGAAAAGCAGAGATAATTCTATTTTCATGGGCAACCTCCGATTATTTCCAACAGAGAAATTAAGGCAAGTATAAGAGTTGAGGGAGTGTTTGTCAATATACAAAAACAGTGGGAAATCCAGCTGTTTAAAAAAAATAACTTGATTTTTTTTCTGAAATTATTTATTATATGAAAAAGTTCAAAAGTGAACAATTGGAATATGTTTCCATCAGGAAAGGAGCGGGGAAGGTATTTGGTAAAACGGCGGAACTTGATGATCTGTTTTCAGAAAGAGGTGTTTGCATGATTGATCAGAAAGAATTTGAAAAAAATGTACAGGAATGGTCGGATATCTGTTTAAATGATGAACGGATTGACTTGGAATCCTATGACAAATACGATGTAAAGAGGGGGCTTAGAGATAAAAACGGCAACGGAGTGGTTGCCGGACTGACCAAAGTGTCAAAGATCTTGTCGAGTAAAACCATAGACGGAGAAAAAGTGCCCTGCGAAGGAGAACTTTATTACCGGGGATATAATATTTATGATCTGGTAAACGGAGTGGTGAAGGAGGGAAGGTACGGGTTTGAAGAGATCGCTTATCTTCTTTTATTCGGAGAATTGCCAGATAAGAAACAGCTGGACCGCTTTTCGAAGACATTAGGCTTCAGCAGGACGCTTCCTACTAATTTTGTCAGGGATGTAGTGATGAAAGCACCGAGTCATGACATGATGTCTACTCTGGCACGAAGTATTCTGACGCTTTCAGCCTATGATGAAAAAGCGGCAGACATATCGGTGCCAAATGTGCTTCGCCAAAGCCTGATGTTAATCAGTGTGATGCCGATGCTGGCAGTTTATGGATACCATGCTTTTAATCACTATGAGCGGGGTGGAAGCATGTATATCCACAGACCGGATGAAAAACTGTCCACAGCAGAGAACATTTTAAGGCTTCTGCGGCCTGATATGAAGTATTCCAGAGTAGAAGCTCATGTTCTTGATCTGGCTCTTATTCTTCACATGGAACACGGAGGCGGTAATAACTCCACCTTTACAACTCATGTGGTAACCTCTTCCGGAACCGATACGTACAGTGTAGTGGCGGCAGCCCTGGCATCGCTGAAAGGACCGAAACACGGCGGTGCGAATATCAAAGTAGTTGAGATGATGGAAGATTTAAGGAAAGAGGTTCATGACTGGAAGGATGAAGAGGAAGTAGAGAAGTACTTAAGGAAGCTGCTTCATAAGGAAGCGTATGACCGGAAGGGCCTGATCTACGGCATGGGACACGCTGTCTATTCCAAATCGGATCCGCGTGCGGAAATATTCAAAGGATTTGTGAAACAGCTCTCTGAAGAAAAGGGACGTTTGGAAGATTTTAACCTTTATTCAGCCATAGAACGGCTGGCGCCTAAGGTAATCGGCGAAGAACGCCGGATTTATAAAGGGGTCAGTGCAAATGTCGATTTTTACAGCGGATTTGTTTACAGTATGCTGGACATTCCAAAGGAATTATTTACCCCCATTTTTGCAATTGCAAGAATCGTGGGCTGGAGTGCCCACCGGATTGAGGAACTGATAAATATGGATAAGATTATACGTCCGGCTTATGTCAGTGTAATGCAGGAAGAGGAGTATAATCCTTTGGATTTCAGATGATTTCAGAAAAGATAAAAAGCAGGCTGCAATGCCTGTTTTTTTGTGGTTTGCCGGTTAAATATGTAAATTCCGGATATAGTTTGTAAAGCTTTCGAAAAGTATCTTGAATATTATAACCGGTCGTTTTATGCTTTAGAAAATGAGAGGCGCTTCCATTCAGAAAAACAATACGATTGAACATCAAACCCAGGAGTATAAGGAGGACTTAAGTATGAAGAGCAGAAAGAATTATGCAGCTGCTTTTATTTTAGCTGCCATAACGGCGGCATTGGCGGGAGGATACGTATATGCGGCAACGGAGCACTTTTCTGATTCTACCACTGATCAGGCGTGGGATGCATGGACGCAGAAGTGGGATGGGCAGGTGAGCCGGGATTATGAAAAAATAGCCCTCACACCAGGTACAGACGAGACAAAATTAAACTTTGCATGGTACTCAAAAACCGATGGAACGGCTACTCCCAAGGTTGAAATATCCAGACGCAGTGATATGGGTCAGTCAACTGCATATGAAGGAAGTGCGGTACAGGCGGTTGACGGATATCAGAGTAACCGGGTGACGGTGGATTCCCTGGCTGAGAACACCACGTATTATTATCGGTATTATAAAAATGGCAAACCGTCTGAAACTGCCTCCTTTAAAACACATAATTTTAACAGTTATTCCATGCTTTACGTAGGAGATCCCCAGATCGGAGCTTCAAAAGGACAAACCACTTCCAGAGGAGATAAACTGGAAAATAAATCAGATATAAATACGGCAGCCCGCAATGATGCTTTCAGCTGGAACAAGACTTTAAACACGGCAATGAATGCAAACCCGAATATCAGTTTTATACTTTCTGCAGGAGATCAGATTAATAAAAATGTTGAAGGGAGAGATCCGGGAAATGAAATCGAATATGCAGGTTTTTTAAATGCGGACTGGATGAAATCCCTTCCTGTTTCCACGACCATAGGAAATCATGATTCTACCAATGAAAGCTATAGTCTCCATTTTAATAATCCTAATGATACGCAGTTGGGTAAGACTACGGCAGGTGGTGATTATTTCTATAAGTACGGTCCTGCTCTTTATGTGGTGCTCAATACAAATAACTATAATTGCGCGGAGCATGAACAGGCAATGCGCCAGGCAGTTGAAACATATCCCAATACAAACTGGAGAATTGTAATGATTCATCAGGATATTTATGGAAGCGGTCTTGACCAC
Source organism: Lacrimispora amygdalina (assembly GCF_003432035.1). GTDB lineage: Bacteria > Bacillota > Clostridia > Lachnospirales > Lachnospiraceae > Lacrimispora > Lacrimispora amygdalina. The sequence goes on along the minus strand of NZ_QOHO01000016.1, from coordinate 85,800 downwards.
TCGGACTCTGACGGGATTGTGCTCAGGACCCAGCTCACTCCCCTTATGGATAAATATGATGTGGATGTTGTGCTTCAGGGACATGACCATACCTATTCCAGAAGCTATTTATTAAAGTCTGACTCTAAAACTCATTCCAACTATAACTTCTATGACTGGGATAATGTAAAAGATGAGGCAGGAAATGTATATCCTTATACGGATGCTTCCTATCAGGCCCAGAATAACTGCTACACCATTGCAAATACAATGACCGGAGGTGTAACAAATGGAGACGGCACCCTCTATATGGAAGCCAATTCTGCCACGGGAAGCAAATATTATGAACTGATCCCCAGTAAACAGGATTATATTGCAGTAAGAAGCCAGAATTGGAATCCCACTTATTCCGTAATTCGTATTAACAGCAACACCTTTGCAATTGATACATATGAAATTGCGGGCGGGAAGGTTCAGAAAATTGATAATACCTACGAGTTAAAAAAGACCAACGCATCCAGGAGATAATGTGGTAAGAATAAACCGGGGCATATAACTGAGTCAGAGTGTCCCGGTTTTATTACAAAAAATAAATGCAACCGGTGAGGAAGGAGCCGCTATATATGGTATTTAAGGAGCAGGAAAAATCCACATGGAAAATTCAGAAAAAGAGGTGGCTTCAGTGGGCTGTATTTGCAGTGTTTATTGCAGGATTCATCCTTTTTTTATTGCGCTTTAATCAGATTGATATTGCCAGTCTCATATCTGCAGAAGGAAGAACGTTTGAGAGGGGACGGGTCATAGAGGTTCTTACGGACAACTTACAGGAAGATGGCAGCAGGACGGGTCAGCAGAAAGTTCTGCTTGAGATCCGTTCAGGATCAATGAAAGGAAAAATGGTTGAAGCAACCAGTAACAATGGATATCTGTTCGGAGCGGCCTGTGAACCTGGAATGAATGTAATTGTGATACAAAGTGTATCCGGTGATATCTCCATTCATACGGTTTACAGCGTGGACAGGGAGTGGGCTGTTCTCGGATTTGTGCTGCTGTTTTTTATGGTTGTCTGCTTAATCGGCGGCCGGAAAGGTTTTTATGCCTGTGCAGGTCTGATATTTACCTTTATCTGCATCATATGGCTTTACATACCAATGATTTACAAGGGCTATTCCCCGTTTTTTGCAGCAGTACTGGTTGCATCAGTTACTACGTTTATCACCATGTACTTACTGGGTGGGTGGTCTGGAAAAACCTTGTGTGCTGTGGCTGGAACAGTCAGCGGAGTTGTCATTGCCGGAGTATCGGCCTGTGTATTCGGAGCGGCGGCCCATATCTCAGGATATAATGTATCAGATATCGAATCCCTGACAGTGCTGGAAAATATTCGGGGAATCCGTGTAGGGGAACTGTTATTTTCCGGATTACTGATTTCTGCTCTTGGTGCAGTAATGGATGTGGGAATGTCCATATCGTCTACTGTCTTTGAGATACATGCCAATAATCCTGAACTGGGGGCAAAAGAGCTGTTTCGCTCCGGCATGAATGTAGGCCGGGATGCCATGGGAACCATGGTGAATACATTGATTCTTGCATTTGTGGGAAGCGGGGTCAGCACGCTGCTGTTAAACTATGCCTATGAATTACCGTATCTTCAGATTATCAATTCAAATAATATGGTAATAGAGGTTATGCAGGGAATTTCCGGAAGTCTGGGAGTTGTGCTGACGATCCCGATTGTATCACTGATGGCATCCTTAACAGCTGCAAAATGGGGGATAAACCGCTGATACATGCTGGACTGTCTGAACGAGTCTGACAAAATCACAGGGACATGGAATGCAGGGCGCGGTGAAGCTCGTTAAATTTATCGGCAAGATGACCGGAAGCCCAGTCATACATATCCCTTGTTTCATATTGGCGGTAATCACATTCCTGGGAAACCAGGAGCATGGTGTAAACATCATACCAGAGAGCACGTAAGTATTCTTTTTCTGAAAGGCGGTCAATGCCGTAACCTTTGTAAAAATCCCTGTCTGTGCCATAAGTACGGAATCCCACTTCCATCAGGGGGTCTGCCCAGAGACTTCTTTCCCAGTCTATCAAACCGGTAATCCGGTTGTCTTTTACAAAGATATTCCCATCCCATAAATCCCAGTGTACAAGACTAGGTACTTTAACCTCATCAAAGATTACTTTGCTTTCATCTAAATCTTTAAACAGCTGTTCCCTGGATATCTTTAAGTCGATGGACAAGCGTTCTCCATCTGAAAATGCCAGCCCAGTCATAAGGGCAAAAACCTGATGCCAGTTATCTCCCTGTAAAGCCGGCTGTCCGGGATAGCCGAACTTACTGCCCTTTATTTCGTTGATTTTTCGGTTCCATCTTCCGGTTTCTGTACGAATCTCCGACTGCACTGCCGCAGAAAGACTGGGAAGAATGGAGTGTAAACTGGCTCCTTCCAGTATCTCCATGAAAAAGTATGGAGAATTAAGCCGGGTAAGGCTGTCATCGTAAAACAGGACCTCTGCAACCGGTATATCGGACTGTTCCTTCACTGTATGCATGGCGAGGACTTCGCTCATCATAATATTCTTCTCGTATGACATAACAGGGGCCTCTTTTGGAGGCGCTATCTTTAATATGCAGGAAGGAGCGTGATCCAGGAAGATTTTGTAGGCTGCATTAAAATATCCTTCTGTCAGTTCCTCTATGCCGGTACAGAATGCATCAGGAAATGCGCGGTGAATGAGAGAAAGAAGCGTCTCTTCTGATTGAATATTTTTAGTAAGACTGTTCATCTGTCACCATCCTTTCAATAATTGCTATTATCAATTGGTGCCGCGGTGGGTATTAACAGATTCTCAATATCTGCTTTTAAAATTGTTTCAGCAATAGATAGTTCATTTTTTTCAATATAATCAATAAGGGCCATATGTAAATCCATGCTGGCATACTGCTTTTTCTGAATAAAGTAAATAGTTTGAATATTTAACGCATCCTGAAGTTGTTTATAAGCATAGCGGTTGCCATAAACAGAGAAAAGCTTTAAATGAAAATCGCAGTTTAAATGCCACTTTCCTATAAAATCACTGGGGCCGCAATTGGTATAATTAATACAGATTGTTCTTAGTTCCTGGATCCATTCACGATCAATGCCTGCTGTAAGATTACGTAAGAATGAACACTCCAGAGATGAGCGGAATTTGACAATCTCATATATTTCCTCAGCGGTTGGCTGGCAAATCTTATACCCCTGTCTTGGAATACTTGTAAGAATAAGCGTAGCAGTTAACTGTGTAAGCGCTTCTCTGATTGGCGCACGGCTAACGTTATACTTTTCCATTAAAAATTTTTCCGTAAGAATTGTGCTCCCAGAATATACTCCATTGATAATATCAGCAATCAATGCATCATGCACCTGTTGTTTTAGTGATGTATCTGAGTTTTTTTCACACATATGAATCCCCCTTTTTGTTGCGACATAAGTCCTTTTATTATACATTTCTTGGAAAATTAAGTCAATATTAACCGGGTATAATATGATTAACAGTAGAATTCACACTATTCTGATCATATCACAAACTCAAATTATGTTAATTAAATGCAAATTTATTGTGACATATTCACATATTTAATGATAAAAAATAGTTAATTATGTAGAAGTTGATAATTAGTATTGATTAGGTGATAAACTCGTGATATGATTAGCACAAGTACACAGTGTATTAAAACCAAAACAAGAAAGGAATAAGGTATGGATAAGCAGACGAGTTTAAAAAAACATCTAATTGGGTACCTCCTCTTGTGTGTCATGATTGTATCATTCCTCTATTTCGGCGTTTACCAGGTGGCCACTGGTCAGGTCAAAATGGACACACAGACAGCATTTCTTACCATGTTAGTTCTACTGATCGTCGGTGAATTATTCTCACTGGCTACCAAGGCTTTCGTTCCGTCCATGTTTATTACAGCGATACTGTTTGTCGTTGGATTTTGGACATACTTCCCGCAGGACATCCTGCAGTTAGGCGGAATAGCTGCCAATCTCCCTACGTTTCTCGTTATGATTATGGTGGTCCATCTGGGTACCATGCTCAATATCAGAGAATTGATTGATCAGTGGAAAACGGTTGTTGTGACTTTAGCGGGTATGCTGGGAATTCTCGTGGTCATATTAACAGTTGGCAGTTTTTTGATTGGCAGAGAGACGGCTGCAATCGCTGCACCGCCGCTTACCGGAGGTTTTGTAGCTGCCATGATGATGCAGAGCGTTGCACCAACTGAAGAATTGGCGATTCTGGCAATGGCAGTATATGTCTTACAGGGGTTTGCAGGATACCCTCTGACCAGCTTATGTCTTAAAAAGGAAGGCAAAACTGTTTTAAAAGCGTTTCGTGAAGGGAAGATGACTGTTGACAAGTCTGCTGCTTCAAGCGGCGGAAAAGCGGAAGAAACAAAGAAAGGTTATGTTTTTCCGCAGATGCCAGAAAGCTTCAAAAGTGATTTCACCCATTTATTCTTTATTGTAACGCTGACGGTTATGGCGGGTTATCTTGATAAACTTACAATGGGATATGTTTCTAAATTTGTGTGGGCATTGCTTCTGGGGGTATTTGGCACTGCTTTGGGCTTTATTGATAAAAATGTTTTGGTACGTTCCCGCAGCATGGGATTTGTGTACACCATAATTATGATGTTTGTATTTTCGCAGTTAAAGTCGGTAACTCCGGAAACTCTGGTGCAGTTATTAAAAAGCTTTGCAGTACTGATTGTCTTAGCGGTAATAGGTGTGGCAGCATTCTCTATTCCGGTAGGAAAAAAGCTGGGACTTAGTGCAGCCATGTCATTTGCGATTGGGCTGGGTACTTTGGCAGGCGGCTTTCCGGCCAGCTATACCTTAAGCGTGGAGGCAGCTAAGGTGCTTTCTGATAATGATGAGGAATACAAAATATTAGAAGAACACATGCTCCCGAAGACTCTGGTATCAGGTTTTGTGAGTGCAACTTCAGGGTCGGTTTTAATTGCGGGCCTGGTAATGGCAATATTTTTTAAATAATAAAAAAATCAGGAGGATAATAACATGATTGATAATAAAATTACGATCAAAGGGGATACAGTAGTAGACATCCAGAGAGGTGCCATCGGACATCGCGCCACATGGACAGGCCTGACCTATACAAAGGGATGTGAAGCCGGCATGGCCGAAGAAATGGAAAAAGTTATCCGTCAGGCAATTTCTGAAACAGGAAATACCCAGGGAAATGAGATCAGAGAAAAATGTCCGGATGCAGAAGATGTATCTGTCTTTGCTGACACATTTCTCTCTCCAACTCTTCAAAAAACATTTGAAATAACTTTTAAGACAAAAAACAAAGACAGAGTGGATCTGGAATTTCATCATTGTCCGCTGTTAAAAGCCTGGCAGGATCTGGGATTTGATGATGCAGCATGTGAGAAATTATGTGATATGGCCATGGATGGAGACCGGGGTATCGCAAATGCGATGGGATATGAATTCCATTTAGGTGATACCATTGCAAAGGGCTGTAAAACATGCGAAGTTTCTTTCTACAAAAAAGAGAAATAAGCACAGCACCGTTAAGGAGAACACTTCTATGAAAAAAACTCAGTATGATAACTATTTGAAGATTTTAAAGGGTGAACTGATTCCTGCCATGGGATGTACAGAACCAATTGCCATAGCGCTTGCTGCTGCAAAAGCAAGGGAAGTACTTGGCCAAATGCCTGATCACATTCTTCTTCGCTGCAGCGGAAATATTATTAAAAATGTAAAGGGTGTTGTTGTTCCTAATTCCGGCGGACAAAAAGGCGTAGAAGTGGCGGCTATTTTAGGCGTTGTGGCTGGTAATCCGGATTCTGAGCTTGAAGTAATAAGCGGTGCTGGCAAAGAAGATATTGAACTGACCAGAAAATTAAACCAACAGGGACTTTGTACCTGCGAATTGGAAGAAGGGGAAGAAAATCTTTTTATACGCGCTTATCTGACTGCAGGGTCTGAGTCTGCAGCCGTGGAGATTCAGACAAAACATAATCATATCTCTAAAATTGAGAAAAACAATCAGATTGTATTTTGGCAGCAGGGTATACAAATTGAGGATTCAGGGGATAAATCACAGCTTAATATCAGGGAGATCCTTGAATTTGCAAATGAGGCAGATCTTAAAGATGTTGAGGATATTATAAACAGGCAGATTGAGTATAATTCCGCCATATCTGAGGTGGGATTGACTCAGGACTGGAGCTCACAAGTTGGACGGACACTGATGCTTCTATCCAACAATGATATCAGGATCAGAGCCAGAGCAGCTGCGGCAGCCGGTTCCGATGCCAGGATGGATGGCTGCGCCATGCCGGTTATTATCAACTCTGGCAGTGGAAACCAGGGAATCACCTGTACGATGCCGGTTGTCGTTTATGCAAAGGAATTAAATGCAGAAAAAGAGGTACTTATCAGGGCACTTGTTCTTACCAACCTTTTATCTCTGCACCAAAAACGATATATCGGGAATTTATCTGCATACTGCGGGGCTGTTTCTGCCGGAGCTGCGGCAGCCTGCGGAATTGCTTATCTCCAGGGCGCTGATTATGATATCATTGGTAAAACGCTGATCAATGCTCTTGGAAATGTTGGCGGTATTGTATGTGATGGAGCAAAAGATTCTTGTGCGGCAAAAATTTCCAGTGCAGTTGATGCTGGTATTCTCGGCTATGAAATGGCAATCCGCAATCATTCTTTCCCATTTGGGGAGGGACTGGTTGAGGAAGACTATGAACAAACTTTAAAGAATATCGGACGAATGGGGCGTCTGGGTATGAAATCTACCGATGTAGAGATACTTAATATTATGATAGGCAGATAAAATAAAATTCCTCCTCTGTAAAATGTTATCGTGACTGTTATAAGGTCACGATAACATTTTTATTTCATAGACGTTTTTTCCTTTCCTATGATATACTAAAATCGTGTGATTTCATCTCAGGATGAAAATAAGGAGGAATTGTCTCGTGGCAAAGAAAAGTGTGCGCAATACCAGGGGGAAAATCGTAAGCGCTGCCTGGAAACTGTTTTATGAACAGGGATATGAAGATACAACGGTGGAGGAAATCATAGAACTTTCCAAGACCTCCAAAGGATCGTTCTATCATTATTTTGATGGAAAAGATGCTCTTCTCAGCACTCTTAGTGTTTTGTTTGATGATAAATATGAAGAACTGAAAACGCAGCTGGATTCTGAACTCCCGGCTGTAGAGAAGCTGCTGCAGCTAAACAGTGAGCTGTTTGGAATGATAGAGAACAGTATTTCCATTGATCTGCTGGCAAGGCTGTTATCTACGCAGCTGGTTACCAGTGGTGAAAAGCATTTACTGGACCACAACCGGACCTATTACAAACTTTTAAGAAAAATCATAGCCCAGGGTCAGGAAGAAGGACAGATTGGGACTAAAATGAGCGTCAGTGAAATGGTGAAGCTCTACGCTCTCTGTGAACGTGCACTTTTATATGACTGGTGCCTGTGCGGAGGAGAATATCCGCTCAGACAGTATAGTGCATCTGTGCTGCCATCGTTTCTAAGCGGATTCCTGCCGGAAAAATAATTTTGCATACTTGTATTATATTTATATTTAAATATCGTATAGTTAAAAACTCTTATAAAATAAAAGAATAATTTTGTTTTTAATAAAAAAGTACAGTATTTAGTCTATACTTCGTTCTGCGTTGCGTTCTATTTTTGTTGATGCTATAATACACCCATTGTCGTTGGGTTTTATAAGAAAAAAAGCAGAAATCAAAGTGTAACAAGGAGGAACGTAATGAATACAGAGCAAGTTGGCATATTGTCTGCCATTTTGATTTATCTGGTGGCTATGGTTTATATCGGATTTTATTACAGCAAAAAGGGCGGTGGCGACTCGGCTGATGAATTCTACCTGGGAGGGAGGAAGCTGGGACCATTAGTAACCGCCATGAGTGCAGAGGCATCTGATATGAGCAGCTGGCTTCTGATGGGACTTCCGGGTGTTGCGTATATGACCGGAATTGCAGATGCCGGCTGGACAGCAATCGGTCTGGCAGCAGGTACTTACTTAAACTGGCTTTTAGTTGCTAAACGCCTTCGCCGGTATTCGGTAGTATGCAATACCATTACAATTCCGGATTTTTTCTCCAGACGCTACCGGGATGAAAAAAACGTATTAATGTGTATATCTGCTGTTATCATTCTGGTATTCTTTATACCATATACCGCTTCCGGCTTTAAAGCCATTGGCACGTTGTTTAACAGCCTGTTTCATGTAGATTATCATACTGTCATGATTTTTGGTGCAATTGTTGTCGTTGGATATACCGTAATGGGCGGTTTCATGGCGGTATCCACTACGGATCTTGTCCAGAGTATTGTTATGAGTATTTCTCTCGTCATTATCGTATTTTACGGAATATCAGTCTCTGGCGGCTGGGATAAGGTTATGGAGAATGCAGGTGCCCTGGACGGATATTTAAGCATGAGCAGAGCTCATAATATGGCAGACCAGACATCTTCTCCCTATGGTATATTAAATATAGTGTCAACTATGGCGTGGGGGCTGGGTTATTTTGGAATGCCCCACATACTTCTTCGTTTTATGGCAATCAGTGATGAGGATAAGCTTACAACATCCCGCCGCATTGCTTCTACCTGGGTTGTGATTTCCATGTTTGTAGCAATCCTTATTGGAATCATTGGTTACAGCGTTTCTGTTGCAGGCCGTATTCCGCTATTTGCCTCCGGGTCGGAAGCAGAAACCGTTATTATCAGACTCGCTGGTCTTCTGGGAGGCCATGGCTTTATTTTTTCGGTATTGGCAGGTGTAGTTCTTGCAGGTATTCTTGCATGTACCATGTCAACTGCTGATTCCCAGCTTTTAACAGCCGCATCAGGAGTGTCTCAGAATCTGATGCAGGACTTTTTAAAACTTAAGGTAAGCCATAAAACCTCTATGCTGGCAGCCCGGCTGACTGTAATCGGGGTGGCACTGATCGCAGTGTTCCTTGCCTGGGATCCGGATAGTTCGGTATTTACCATTGTTTCCTTTGCCTGGGCTGGTTTCGGAGCTTCCTTTGGGCCAGTCATGCTGTTTGCCCTGTTTTGGAAAAGAAGTAATTATTATGGGGCTGTCGCTGGTATGATAACAGGCGGAGCGATGGTATTTATATGGAAGTATCTGGTACGTCCCATGGGCGGTATCTTTAACATATATGAGCTTCTTCCTGCATTTACCGTCGCATGTGCAGCAATAATCATCGTATCTTTGTTAACCCCTGAGCCTGATGGTGAAATATATAAAGAATTTGACTCAGTCAGAAAATAATAAAAAAACAAAAAAACTGCCGGCAGATGTATGCTATGGCAGTTTTTGTTTGCAATTTTTAATTTGATAAAGACTAAGCGGCACTTTTGTGATTACATACTTTTCTTCGTTCGCTTAATAACTTTAAGTCTTGTAAACTCCTCACGGTCCTTTTCTTCCAGAGAATTGGTAATGTTTCTGGTAAGAGTCTCGTAGCGGGGGATCGTAATATTCTTTAATGCATTGGCCCGTTTCTGGGTCCTTTTAATACTGTTAGCCAGACGGTAAGCGGAGTTTTCTACCATGGAAAGTTTTATGGAAAGCTTTTTAACCCGTTCAAAATGATAACGGGCTTCATCAAGGGATTCTCTGGTGCTGTAATAAGCGTATGTTAAATTAAGAGGCATTTCCTCATGCTCCACAAGCGGAATCTCAGTTCCCATAATGCTTCGGGTCTTAATGCGCACCCTGTCATCAATGGGCACGGCCATAGCAATATCCTGGACATAGTTTATTCCCAGTTCAATATTAGCCTTTTGAAGCGCTTTATACGCAGCAGTAAATGTAACGTCAATCTCCGACTGAATTCCCTTTGCCTCATCGATTAAGCTCATCAGTTCTTTGATCAGGATGTTCCTCTTTTTATCCATCAGCTCATAACCCTGCCTGGCTAATGTCAGCGAGTTCTTCGCAAGGATTAAATTCCCCTTGGTTGGAAATGTATTCGGATTCATTCTGACCCCTCCTATTCAACTGAAGATTCAGCGGTGGTTTCCCTGTAATACTGGTCTAATACCTTGGTGTCGATACGGTCCAGTTCGGCCCTTGGTAAAAGACCAAGCAGCTCCCAGCCGATGGTTAAGGTCTCAAGAATGTTTCTGTTGGAGTGATTACCCTGTCCCACAAAACGGCCTTCAAATGCTTTGCCAAAGACCAGATATTTTTTATCAATGGGGGAAAGCTCATCTTCACCAATTACGGAAGCCAGCGCTCTTGCGTCCCCTACCTTGGCATAGCAGGAAAACAGCTGGTTTGCCACACCCTGGTGGTCAGCACGGGTAAAGCCTTCGCCGATTCCATCCTTCATCAGACGGCTTAAGGACGGGAGTACGTTAATGGGCGGATAAACAGACTGCCCGTATAAGTTCCGGTCCAGAACGATCTGTCCCTCTGTGATATAACCGGTAAGGTCGGGGATGGGGTGGGTAATGTCATCGTTTGGCATGGTTAAAATGGGGATCTGGGTAACCGATCCAGGTCTTCCCTTAACAATTCCGGCACGTTCATAGATGGAAGCCAGCTCGCTGTAAAGGTAGCCGGGATAGCCTTTTCTGGATGGGATTTCTCCTTTGGAGGATGAAACCTCACGAAGTGCCTCGGCATAGGCGGTCATATCCGTTAAAATAACCAGGATATGCATACCTTTTTCAAAGGCCAGATATTCTGCCAGGGTAAGAGCCACTTTAGGCGTGATAAGACGTTCTACTACCGGGTCATTGGCCAGATTAATAAACATTGCCACGTGGTCTGATACGCCGCTTTCCTCAAAGGTACGGCGGAAAAAATCTGCCACATCATATTTAACACCCATGGCTGCAAATACTACAGCGAATTTTTCTTCTGATTTGGAATCATCACCTAAAGATGCCTGCTGTACGATTTGCGCCGCCAGTTCATCATGGGGAAGCCCGTTACCGGAAAATATGGGGAGCTTCTGGCCGCGGATTAAGGTCATCAGGCCGTCAATGGCTGAAATTCCGGTACGGATATAATCTCTTGGATATTCTCTTGTTACGGGATTTAACGGCTTACCGTTAATATCAAGATAAATCTCTGAATTGATATCACCAAGTCCGTCTATGGGTTCACCAATGCCGTTAAAAGTCCTTCCCAGCATGTCTTCTGAAACAGCAAGCTCCATGGGATGCCCGGTCAGCCGGGTGTGGACATTCCGAAGTGCCAGTCCATCCGTCCCGCCAAACACCTGAATAATTGCTTTATCTTCATAAACTTCAATAATACGTCCCAGTTTCTGGGTTTTTCCAGCTACTGTCATTTCCACGATTTCGTCAAAGGCAGCATTCTGAACACCTTCTAAAACAACCAGGGGTCCGTTGATTGCACTTAAGCCTAAATATTCGATTGCCATCGTCTGCCTCCTTCCTATGCGTTTCGTTCTATGACAGAATCATAAAAGTTATCAATCTGTTTTTTGTAATCATCAAACATATCCAGTCTGTCATTGGGCACATCATATTTCAGAGATATGATCTTATCAAAGACAGGATCTTCCTTTAAAACGGACATGGGCATTCCCATTGAAACCAGAGAGCGGGACTTTTTATACAGGTAGAGAATTAAGTCCATCATTTTAAACTGCTTTTCCATAGGAACGCAGGTATCGTCTTTATGAAAGGCATTCTGCTGTAAGAATCCGATTCGGATGACCTTTGCGATCTCTAAAATCAGTTTCTGGTCATCAGGAAGCATATCTCCGCCAATCAGCTTGACTATCTCCATCAGGCTGCTCTCCTGGGTCAGGATAAACACCATGCGGTTTCTGTAATCCACAAATTTTTTATCTACCTTTTCCAGATACCAGGGAGCCAGATCTGTTAAATATTCGGAGTAACTGCTAAGCCAGTGAATGGCAGGGAAATGCCGCTCATTGGCAAGATTCCGGTCAAGACCCCAGAAGCAGCGGACAAAACGCTTGGTGTTCTGTGTTACCGGCTCGGAGAAGTCACCTCCCTGGGGAGATACCGCACCAATGATGGTAACGGAGCCTTCTGTTCCGTTAATGTTCTGCATCATACCTGCGCGCTCATAGAATGCGGATAAACGTGAGGCTAAGTAGGCGGGAAATCCCTCTTCAGCAGGCATTTCTTCCAGTCGGCCGGATAATTCTCTAAGGGCCTCTGCCCAGCGTGAGGTGGAATCTGCCATGATGGCAACGTGATATCCCATATCCCGGTAATATTCTGCCAGAGTAAGACCGGAATAAAGACTGGCCTCACGGGCTGCCACAGGCATATTGGAAGTGTTGGCAATCAGGGTGGTCCGGTCCATTAATGGATTGCCGGAACGGGGGTCAATTAACTGTGAAAACTCTTCCAGTACCTGAGTCATCTCATTACCGCGCTCTCCGCAGCCGATGTAGATAATGATATCGGCATCGGACCATTTGGCAATCTGATGCTGGGTCATGGTTTTTCCTGTACCGAAACCTCCCGGAATACAGGCAGTTCCGCCCTTGGCAAGAGGGAATAGTGTATCAATAATTCTCTGCCCGGTGATAAGCGGCTTGGTTGCCGGATACCGTTTTAACGTAGGTCTTGGAACCCGGATGGGCCACTTCTGTGTCATGGTCAGCTGCTTTTGTGTTCCATCTGTCAGCTTCAGTGTAATAATCGGATCGGAAATGGTATAAGAGCCGTCTTCCACTACGTCAAGAACGGTTCCTTCCACATCAGGAGGGATCATAACCTTGTGAACGATGGCGGGAGTCTCCGGCACTTCTGCGATAATCGCACCGGGAAGCAGCCGGTCCCCTTTTTTCACCGTGATATGAGTCTGCCAAAGCTTTTTTGTATCAAGAGAATCGACGTGTATTCCCCTGTCAATATAAGCGCCCCCTGTTTTTGCGATCTCACTTAAGGGGCGTTCAATACCATCAAATATATTGTTAAGAATGCCGGGAGCCAGAGTAACGGAAACAGGAAAACCTGTGGAGGTAACCGTTTCCCCTGGTTTTATGCCGCTGGTTTCCTCATATACCTGAACAATGGTGCGGCGGTCTGTAAGTCCGATGACCTCGCCGACTAAATGATCTTCTCCCACATGGACCATTTCATTCATTCTGAATCCGGGATCACCCTTTAAATAGATGACAGGGCCGTTGATGCCGGAAATGGTGCCTGTATTAGTCATTTGCCGTACCTCCCATCAAATCTTTAATATTGAACCTGAAATCCCGTTTTGCTTCCGCCAGCTTGGTCTGGAAGGAATTATCGATTAAAATGTGCCTGGAGGGAATGACAGCTCTGGTGCCTCCCATAAATGAATACTCACTGACCCGGATATCAGCACTTTCCGGTAATGATAAGCTCCGGATCTTTTCCTCATCTGCAGGGTCAATATAGATGGTGATAAATTCTTTTCCGGCCAGCTCTTTTGCTTCTTTGATTTCTTTTTGAAGAAGTTCCGTATACTGGGGAGTAGCCATGAAATTTATTACCATTTCTTTTAATTCCAGAAACAGTTTTTCTTTTAATTCATCCTGCTTTTTTCCAAATTCACGTTTTGTGCCGATCTGTTCTAAGGAGAGCCGCTTGTTAATCTCTCTTTCGATCTGTTCGCTTTGTGATGCCACCTGCTGTTTTGCTCTGCGTTTTGCATCCTCCTGATGTTCAGAAAAGGTCTGCTCTAAGGCAGCAGTATATTCATCAAGCATCTTTGCACTGCGGGACCTGGCATCTTCCATACAAAACTCAAGGAAGTGCTGCAATTTTTCCTCAGTTGTCAAGATGACCACCTCTTTCTTATAGTTTTAATCCGATTGCTTCGTTGACATAGTCCGTGATAAAGTTGGGCTTGCGGCCGGTACCGTGGCGGTCAGGAATTTCAATGATTAACGGCAGCTTGCGGTTTAATTTCACATCATTGATGATGTCCGGAAATTCTTTCCCGAATTTTTCCGTCAAGAGAATGATCCCGATCTCTTTGTCGGCCAGAACCTTATCAAGCTGGCTCTTCAATTCTGCTTTTTCATGAACGACAGCGCCTTCCACACCAGCCAGTCTCATTCCCGTCCAGGTATCTACGTTGTCGCTGATCAGATACATTTTCATAAATTATAATTTACCCAGGATCATAAAGGATATGATCAGGCCATAGAGACAGACACCTTCGGCAAGACCTACGAAGATTAATGATTTACCAAGTATGGAGCTGTCTTCGCTGATAGCACCCAGAGCTGCGCTTGCTGCTGCGGAAACAGCGATTCCGCCGCCGATACAGGCAAGACCGGTAGAAAGAGCAGCTGCCAGATAGCCCATGCCGGCTACGCTTCCGGCGGCATTCGAAGCGGCTTCTGCAGCTTCTGCCTGTCCGTTAAAGAGGAAAATACCGGAAACGGCTATTGTACCAAGGAAAAGGAGCAGGTTAATTCCAAGCGCTTTTTTGTAACGCCCTTTTGATTTCTCACCCATGGCAAATGCTCCGAACGGGACTGCGATGCTTAATAGTAATGCAGCTGCTAATGTAATTTTTACTAATGTTGACATATTGGTTTCCTCCTGAAATGATTAATTTTTCTTTCCGTAAGGTTTAAATGCACGGCCGGTTCCACGGTAGAAACGGCTGAATAATTCATAATATTCCAGACGAAGGACCTGAATTCCCACGATCAGTCCCTCCATACCGCAGACAAACAGGTTGCCTAAGATCACACCAAACCAGTTGGGGTTACCAGCTTCCGCGCCGGAAAGCATTAATACCACCCCCATCATGGCAGCATGGCTGATTGCAAAAGCGCCTACTCTGACAAAGGACAGTGTATTGGAAAAATAGCTTAGGAGAACTTCGAAGAGTTCGAAAAATCCCTGTATTACAAACATGCCTTTTCCTTCCGGCAGTCCCGCCGCTTTCTTTTCCAGCAGGGCAGTAAGCGGTTCTTTAAAGAAAATCACGAGAAGCGGAAGACCGAACATCAAAAATAAAATTGCGGATGCCGGAATGGGATTGCCTGTCATATAAAGAACAATGGTAAGGACAAGGCTTGCATAAAAGACAAGCCCGGCTGCGCCGTTGGTATCAAAAAACGTTCGTTCCGGATCGTGTGACCTGAAACTGTTAATAATATTCAGAATCATGGTAAGAAGTATGATTCCCATACCAATGCAGATCGCCGCAATAAATACGGTATTCAGCTTTCCTATAAACGGAAGGTTGGTCATATGCTCCATCGGCCTCAGCCATACGGGGTGTATCACATCTTCAAATCCGAAGACGCTGCCAAAAAGGAATCCGAATATGGTGGAAAAGAATCCGCAGCAGGAAATGATGGCCGCCAGGCTGGCTTTTTTCAGACGGAAAAGAAGAAATCCGCCAAAAAGGAGGCAGAGTCCCTGCCCGACATCCCCGAACATGAAGCCAAACAGGAATGAATAAGTAATTCCGATGAGAATAGTTGGGTCAATCTCGTTATAAGCAGGAAGACCGTACATCTTTATAAACAGTTCAAATGGCTGAAACAGCCTTGGATTCAGCAGTTTGGTTGGAGGATCGCTCATAATGTTGCTGTGGTCATCTTCCACAATACAGAAGGTCTTTTTATCATCGGAGATCTCTTTTTGAAACGCTTTGGCATCCCGGCAGCTCATCCAGCCGCAGAGAATATAAAAGGTATTGATGTTCTGTTTGGTACATGCGGCAAGCTTTCTCACATTAAAATTAGTGGAGAAGGTTTCCAGCCTGTGCAGGGCGGATAAAAGTTCACTCCGCCGCGTTTCCAGTATCTGCGATAATTTCTTTTTGATGGCATTTGCTTCCGTCTCAAGGACCTTTATTTTATCCTGAAGGGAATGAATGGCATCGGATGGTGTGCCCTTATATTCATCGGGCACAAAAAAACGTTCGAAATGCATGGACGAATAAATGGCATCAATCTGGTTTGAAACCGTATCCGGAACAAAGTAAACCAGCCAGACGTATTCCGAATCCTCCCGGCATTTATAAAGGACTGTGTCTATGGTGTCATAAACGTAGCTTTCAAATTTGTTATAATATTCATGTAAAATGCGCCCGAAACGGAATTTAATGTACTTAAAATGCAATATGGAACTCAAGTCGTAATTCAGTCCCGTAAACGGAATGATTTTTTGCAGAGATTGGTTTAAGGCATTGATTTTTTCCTCAACAGCTGTCTGGGAGGCAGTAATTTCTGCAACCTGGGTTCCGATTTCCTCAACGATTTTTGCCGCTTCTTCAACCGATATAGCCTTTGCGTTAAAATCACTGCTGCTATCCGGAAGAAGTCTGCACAGCTCCTGGGCACGCTGAAACGTATCCTTATACGGATTAGTCTCGATATAAGGTCTTAAATCCTTAACCGTTTTTAATTCGGACAACGCATTTTCCAAATGAATTTCATATTTGGATAAATAGGTATCAATAACCCGGTCTATATCATCTTTCGGTCCGGTGATACTTAAAAACTTCATTTTTTCAATCACAGGAAAAGTAACCCCCTTTACTGTTTTACTACATAGGAGATAATTTCATCCGGTTTCAGCTGATACCGGATACTCTCTATGAGTGTAATAATTTTTTGAATTTCCTCCTCCTTTAAATAAAGATAGGAATTTAATGTTGCGATGGAATAAGGATTTTGTCTGCTAGTGGAACGGTATATTTTATCGAGAACTTCACTGGTAAGCTGTTCTAAGTCCGGCTTCTCCCTTATATCCATATCTGCCTTCTGACCATAATAGGTGGTTTTTAAAACAGAAAAAAATTCATCCATAGTCCCGGCTTCCACCATTTTCGCAGTCTGATCTTTTTTTAAATGATAATGGAAAGGAATCAGCAGTGCATAAATATCAGCAGATTTCAAATGGTAATATTTAAGGGAACGGTAAATCCACTGAATATTGAGTAAGTCCAGCTTACTGCCAAAACACTGGATCAAAAGTTCCTGTGACTTCCTGTTTAAATATTTACTCATTACTTTCCATATTGTTTTAAAATAGAGAAGATCTAAATGTACTTCATAATCAAACAGGGTCGTTTCGGATCCCTCTTCTAAATGTGCCAGCAGATCATAATAAATGGAGCCTTCCAGATTTGCTATAAACTCACGTAAATTTGAGGAAGAGGAAAGCTTTATTAAATCCAGCGAGGAGTGTCTGGAAAAAAAGTCCCTGAATACAGAAAGATCGATATCCAGCCGGTTCTGTCCCATTGAATTACGGAAACATTTTTTCAGGATATCGATTTCAAAGTGCATAAAATATAAATCAAGGAATTTACGCTGTGTTAAGTTGGAAAAACGGTAAAGCTTTGCAAAATCCTGATACAGTGACAGGATCAGCCGCTGTTCAATGGCGCCCCGGTGAAGTTTTTCATCGTCCAGATCAGAAAACATGCCCTCATAGGCTTTTAAATGCCTTAAATACTCCACTGCATCGGAAACTGTTTCAAGCGCTGCCATATCCCGGAACTGGCCGTCTGTGATCAGGTGGCTGTCCATCGCCCGTACCTTGGTTGTTAAACCGCTGTAGGATAACAGATTTCCCATTTAATCACCCCTTTATCATGTTGTTAAATAGTTCCTTTGCATATAGGGTATGATGGGCTTCAAAGTTTTTCTCCATCGCCACTAAAATTTTCTGCAATTCATCCTGCTGCATCTTTAAGCGCTGGTTCATTTTAATTTCCATACCTGCTTTCAGCTTTTCTATTTCTTTCTCTGTTTCATTTTCCAACTGGGCATCAAATGCAGCAGTGCGTTCTTCCATTTCTTTTGCAAACGCCTTTTTCTGTTCATTGGCATGTTCCATGATGGAAGTGGCAGCTGATTCGATCTCAGATATTTTATCAATCACAGCATCCATTTTTGCCCTCCTTTTGTGAATAGTGAACTAAATAAAAAGGTTCTAATTAATAATAATACTACAAATTAAAAAAATTTCCATAGAATTTTTGAAATAATCGAATTGTTGACTTAATTTCAACATAAATATAAGGTATACCGATGGCACTTTGCTTATGCATTGTTAACAAAAAAAGCGAAGACCAAAAGTGTTTCACTTCTGATTCTTCGCTTTAAAATATTATTGACCAGCTGCTTTTGTGCTTTCTGAAGCCGGTTCTGATTCTGACTGTGATTCGTCTGTTCCTTCTGCTACGGTTAAAAATTCAGTTGCAACATAGGCCTGTTTGCCCTCAAACATGATAACTGTCCATTTATCATCATAGGTTTCCACATACTCCACAACAGTACCTGAAGCCAGACTTCCAAGCTTTGTGCTGTCGGAGGCGGGCTTGGACCGTACATTAAGTTTGCTTTTGGTTGTATAAACTTTAGGAGGATCTGTTTCTGCTTCTGTAGGTTCTGTCGTAGCTTCTGCAGTGGTAGAGAAAGCCTCTGAAGTGATCTCAGTTGATATCTCTGTAGGCAGGGTTTCGTTCTTTTTATCTTTTCCTGGTATCAGTTTTACAATAATCACCACGATAACAAAAAGAAGCAGAAATATAAGAAGCGGTTTTAATAATCCGGATAAATCAGAATTCTTTTTTCTGTTGCGGCGTCTGCTTCTGTTTTGAGGAGCCGGACGTCTGTCGTTCCTAGGGCCTGAGCCCTGGACAGGTCTTTGGGCAGACCTTGAACCGGAGCCCTGTGCGGTTCTATGAGAAGAACCTGAAGCGGCTCTTTGAGGTGCTCCTGTCCTTCTTGGCTCGTCTGCTGTTGCAGCGGCTCTTTGCGATGATGCTCTTGATGCTATAGGAGCGGCCTGTACTCCTGCGGTGCGCGGTCTCTGGACCTGCCCGTCCTGACGGCTCCTGTGAAAGGCGTTTGTAAAGGCAGTGACTTCAGCAGCAAGCAGTTTGCAGGCTTCAGAAGCATCATAGGGGCTGTCGCTGCCTTCATGTACTGCTTTGTTGCCAAGAACACGAATCCGATGGTAGTGGTCTTTGACAGCCTGGGAAATAAATCGTCCTTCATATAACTGATCAATGCTGTCAGCCAGATCGGTTTCCACAATCAAAGCCTTTTCGGCTAGAAAATGAATCATATATTCCAGAGTCTGGCGGGCTTTGATCATTACCATATTATACTGCTTCTGGTTCATGAGCGCCTCGGTTTCCCTCAAACCCTGCTGGATTTTGATCCAGAGACTGTTATCTATAGTTCCCATGTATTTCCTCCTTTGCAAAACGGTTATATCCTAATATACAGACATTATACTAGATTATAATAAATTGCGCACCTGTTATTTTATTGATTTTCAATTTGTAAGAGAAAATTAAAAAATATACGGGTGCATATAAATACAGGGATTTCCTTACATGAACTTGCGCATTTTATATTCTGTATGATACAATCTATCTGCCATACGCCCATAAAGGCCGTGAATTGGAAAGATGATTAATTGGAGGAATAAAGTTATGAGGCTACGTCACATCCCCGGATCGGAAGAGGAAATCGCCACGAGTCCTTATGTAATTCAAAATCCATCCGGGAAAAAAGGATGCTGGAAGGAAGTATTTGGAAATGAAAACCCAATAGAAATAGAAATCGGCATGGGAAAAGGCCGCTTCATCATGGAACTGGCCACACTTCATCCGGAAATTAATTATGTCGGCATTGAGCGGTATCCCAGTGTCTTACTGCGGGGAGTGCAGAAACGGGCTGATCTGGAACTGAACAATATTTACTTCATGTGTGTAGATGCCAAGAATCTCGCTGAAATTTATGCTCCGGGAGAGATTGAAAAGATTTATCTTAATTTTTCAGATCCCTGGCCTAAGGACCGGCATGAAAAACGCAGGCTTACGTCTGAAGATTTTATGGCGGTGTATAACCAGATTTTAAGACCGGATGGGGTTGTAGAATTTAAAACAGATAACAGGGGATTGTTTGATTATTCTCTGGAAGCCATTCCAAGGGCGGGCTGGAAGATTGTGGACTTCACATATGATTTGCATCACAGCGAGATGGGAGCGGGAAATGTAATGACAGAATACGAAGAGAAATTTTCCTCCAAGGGAAATCCTATCTACAAGCTGGTTGCCTGCCGTTAATATGTAAAAAATAATTACCGGTCTCCTATTTATAACCAGGAGGCCGGTTTTGCATATAATAAACCAAAAGGTGAGGCAGGTGAGCAAACCATGGGAATGAAAGATAAGGTAACAAATAAGCTTCTGCAGGCAACCAGCGATAAAACAGAGCTAAATAAAAAAATGCTTTCATGGAATAAATCTTTTGTGGAAGTGAACAAAACACTGGGTGGAAATTTGAAAAAAAATACGAATAATAAATAAATTCGAAAAAGTTGTAAATATTTTGTAAAAAAGGTGTTGACTTTTGCTGAATACGGTTATATAATTACACACGTGCTTGAGACGAGAGCACACCAAAAAAACGAAAGACAAGCGCCTTTAGCTCAGTTGGTAGAGCAGTAGACTCTTAATCTATTTGTCCAGGGTTCGAGTCCCTGAAGGCGCACTAAAAAAGTACTGGTTTTGCAGACGGAGAGCTGCGGGGTCGGTGCTTTTCCTTTGTGTAAAAATGACTGTGGGAATCTATTTGTCTTACAAAAGCCCTTTTGTCCGAAGTTTCTCCTGAAGACAAGTAATATCACAGGAACCACACCAGCAATTCAGAAGTGCCCTGCGTCTGTAACATAAATAAATTAAGATTGCTTCGTAATCTGAAACATTCATATAACCCAAAGAATACAAATGTTTCCAAAATGAAAGCATTGTTTATTATGTTTTTATGTATTTGAATTAATAGGACTTGCTAAAAATTGATAAAGCGTACTTGAGATTCTTTTATGAAATAAATAATAATATAGTTTTATCATGTACATCACCTCGGAGGATAAATGAAATTTAAAGTTCAAATAACAGAATGTGATAATATTATAAAATTTATTATTAGACATAAATTTATAAAGGGAAATTCAAAGTTAACTGCAATAAAAAAAGATAACTCTATTATGATATGTGACATAAATGTCAGATATAATTGTAAAGGTATCGGTACCACATTGGTAAAACACCTTATCCAGTACGCGAAAGATAACCATTATAATAAAATAACTGGTTGGATATCTTCTGTTGATTTAGACCACATTGACAGACTAAAACATTTTTACGGAAAATTTGGTTTTGAAATTTCAAAGTCCGATGATAAAGATGATCCCATAAGAATATACAATCTTAATCTTTCCATATAATGTATCTCAACCAAGTTCCCGGCCAGAGAAGATCCGGCCGATCGGGAAGATTGATTGAGATACTTTTATTTTATCTGTTGGAAGAAAATATCATTAGTTAATGTACATCTACATCTTTATCAATGCACAATAAATTGTTAAAATCTCAGTTTTGTTTGATTAATCCTATAAAAAAAGCTACTAAACCTAATATCTAAGTCAGTAGCCTATAAATAACTTTAATAGCTTTCCTATATTTCTAATATTTCATTCACCGCCTGTTCCCAATATTCTTCAGGAATGTCAGGCCAAACACAAACACCTGTTTTTTCTTTACACAGTTCCATGGCTTTTGACAATACCCGACCATGAGATATGTTACCTCCTCGTAGTATAGTCTCAGTTATTAAACTCCAATATGGTGCATGTTCATTAAGCTTTGCATTATACATATCGTTGATTACGTCGTCAACATTATATTCCAAGCTAACAAACTCTTCCGACCATGTCGTTTTGGATCCATGTAATATTAAAAACTGTGTCCTTCCTTCGCTAAAAAGAGATACCCCTACGGATCCTGGATTTAAAAGACATTTTAAGTTGTTTATAAATTTGCTTTGCACATGAGTATGACCGCAGAGAATAATTGGCGTTTTAGTTTTATTCATAATTTCAATAGTATGATCATTATCTGGTAACATTTTTTCATTTGTTTTATTAGGAGATCCATGACAAATTGTTATTGGGTCCATTTTACCAAATGCAATTTCACGTGTAAAATTCAACTTTCTAAAAAATTCCAAATCTCTATCTGTAAGAGATTTGGAAGCGTATAACAATGAACCACTTGTAGAGTTATTATCTCTCCAACCGTTTTCCCTGTTATCTTGGTAATTAAGCCAATAATCTTCCTTATTTCCTTTAATAAAATAACACTCATAAGTATCCATTAAATCATACAGAATCTGCATTGTTTTTTCAGGATATGCCAATTCTCCTATATAGTCACCTAAGAAGATAAAAGTTTCAACTTTATGCAATAATGCATACTCAATGCATTTTTTTAATGCTAAATAATTGCCATGGATGTCCGCTAATACTGCTATATCCATTTTACTCCGCCCCCAAACCATGATAATCCTTTTACATCATTTTATCAAATTAGCTACTAACTATCAATATTAATTTCTCAATGTTCAGTAATCCACTAACCAATAATCTAAATCATTTTTATCTATTTCACTAAAAATTTTACATGAATTAAATTGCCTTTTATCAATCATTAGACACCTCGCTTTAATGCATTAAAGTTTTTGCCCAAACCCTATAGTTGGGCAAATTTTAAAATCATGCTCTAGCCATTGTATTTCCTAGAAAAAATACGAATTTACATGTATTTCCAGACCACGTTTTACACGTGGTAAGGGGGTTTTTGATGTTGGCGAGTGCGCCCGGCGCGTTCAGGGGCCCCGGCTACGCCACCCCTATCCGCCCTGGGTGCCCTCGTCAAACAACTTGTACGAATCGTACATGCGATAGTACTTCTTGCGTCCATAAAAAAATGAAGTACCGCATTTTTTCTTGACCCCATACCAATATTCAACAGAAATAAAAAGGGGATGCCCAAGAGAAAAGAGCCCCAGGAAGAAACCCACAGCACCAAAGTTATTAATCTTCCGGTGACGGTATTCGTATTCGGTCAGGCTGCGGATTTGACGGTTAATCAGGCGGTCAAACTGGCTGATCAGTATAATGTTGTATCCATGTTTCCGGTGCTGAGTGAAAAAGTTGGCCCATTGCTGGCGGCTCCGGTCATTCCAGGAACGGCAGTTAAAGATAAGCTGGCATTCATCAATGATAAGCCAGGTCTGACCCTCATGATCTTTCCTCTCTTATCCCGACGGTGACACAAACGGGAGAAGTCTAAGAGACAGTCAACCGTTAAATCAAAGTTATCCTTGTAAAAAAAGATGCCCTTTTTCTTCGAGGTAATCAGATCATAATTGATATCAACATTTGCTATCACATTCTTACCGTGATTGAGCTGGAAGTAAATGTCCTTTGCAACATGGTAGGACTTCCCGGAGCCGGGATTACCAGAATAAAAATAAATCATAAATTATCCCTCCTTGTATCTCATTTTTCTTCCTGGCCGAACCCGATCAGAGCAAGACGGTGAATCATTTGAGATACATCATTCAATCATTTTTACCCAACGGAGGGCAAGCTGCACTGAAATATCACTGGATTTGGATAAAAGTTATGGGAAATCATCAGAATCAAAGATTGGATAAAAAACAGGTAAAATTTATCTTAACTCAATTCCTGATCGGAGCAGCTCCGGGAAACCAGAGAGGAAAATTGAGATACAAAAGAGGGGAACTCTCAGCAACAGTGCCCCCCTCTTTCTGAAAATTGTAGACGAAATACGAAAAAGGAAATATAATGTAAAGTGCTGTTATATCCCAGACTGCGCAGCAGGAAGGGGGTGCAACAGTTGGAATACATATTAACCCTTATGCTTTCGGTCATAGCAGGCGTAGTTACACATTATGTTTGCAAATGGCTCGACCGAAAGTACAAATAACAGCGAGCATAAGAAAACCCAGGGACGGCCATCCCTGGGTTTTCGTTTGTGCAACAATTGAAATACATAATCCCTTTGTATCTCTATTTTATACCTAAAGTACTGGCGTGTCAACAGTTGCGATTAAAAAAAGTATCTCAAAACTTTCGTACCTGCTTTTATCTGAAATAATCACTCTGCTCTGAAACAAATTCTATAGGCTTTTCCAGATCAGATTCTTTCATCTTCTGTATGGCAAGTACAATATACAGCACTGAAAGTCCAAAATTAATGATACCAAACATCGGTATGGAGAATGGTAGAAAGGATACGATTGCCTTAAGTAATAAAGGCAGCGTTCTGGCATACACGCCCATCTGATATAACTGTCCAAAGGAAAGACTGTACTTCATACAGGAGGCGGCTATCATTCCGATCAGTGCAACAACCAGTACTCCAAAGAAAAACAGTGCCGTCATGAATAGAAACGCCAGAATCATAAAAGCTGTTACAATCAGATAGGCACTGGGTACCCATTGCTGTAGTTTCTCCCTGCTGAAATCCATGTCAAAATCGGAAAAGTATCTTCCTGTAATTTCGCCTTTATTCTTTACAATAATCTTTTCCGAATCCATCAGAACTACCTGATAATAATCTGTAAGATATTCCCCGATCTCATCTGCATCATAAAAAGAGGTGTCCGGGGATGTATTTATATAAATATACGTACCGTCTTTTTCGTATTCCACAGGTTTCTCAACCCAGAGCGTTCCGCCGCTCAACTTAAAATCAGGAACATAATCTTCAATGATTTTTACAAATCCCCCTGTTTTAAACTGAAATTTTAAAAATGGAACAATCATGGTCAGCGAAAAATATAGGACCATAAGAACAACTCCTGCTAAAAAAACTTTCCTGCGTTTATTTTTAATAAATTCTTTGTAGCTTTTAAAATCATAAAGAGATAACATCAGTTCCTTAAATACATTCATTTTCATTTTCCTCCTTTATAACTGTGCCAGTGAAAGTCCAATTCCAAAAACCAAAGCATAAACCAAAATCAGCACTACAAAATCCAGGGCCACTCTTGCGGCTATATGAATTTTTGTGTTGGAAGAAATTGAAACGGTAGCAGAACAGCCAATTAAACCAATTGCCGCGCCCAAAAGGCCATTTATAAGATTTATCATGTGTAATGCCATGAAGACATATGACCATTTAGGAATATTAACCGGAACATACGTTTCTCCCGTTGCACAATCTTTCTCATCAATCACCAGTTTAGTTCCCCCGATCAGGGAACTTACAATTAATAAAGCCTTTTTAGTTCCGATATTAACGGCATAAGCAGTTTGAAACCACTCTCGCTTAACCAGGAAGTCTTTCAGTTTGTTTACTTCATTATTCACAAGAACCTTATTCCCCTTCAGCCTGATCTCATACTCCTTTTCATCAACCTTTACTTTCCATACTTTACCCATGTTTCTGTATCCTTTCTCTTAAGTGTTTTTATACATGATTATCTTATCATATGGTGCATGAAAGGAGAAGACTTTCCTTTATACTATTTCGTAATAACTTCCAGTCTGTTTTTTACATTTCTTTTTAAGCTCGGCAATGTCGGCTGAGAAGGAGTCTATATTTTGATAGGTCCTCGTCCGGTTTGAAATTCCTGCCACAGACAGGCTTGCAATTGGAAACTCTTCCGTAAGTCCCCGCCTGTTTTTGGAGATGATATACCCTCTGTCAATGTCATCTTTGTGGTACAGGGAAGGAACGCGTTGGGAAAAGTGATCAATGACCTTCTCGCAGTACTTCTCTGCTTCGTGGTAATCACAGATAACAATAAAATCATCTCCTCCGATATGGCCGATAAATTCGTTTTTGACAGCTGCTTTATTCAAAGTATCGGCAAGAAGCATAAGCATCATATCTCCGGACTGAAAGCTGTATGCATCATTATAGGATTTGAAGTTATCAATATCAAAATATATAATACAATAGGGAGCATCACCGAGAACCCGGTATAAAATTTCCTGGTCGATCAAAAGGTTACCGGGCAGACCTGTCAGCGGATTGGAGTGCATGGCGGTATCCACTTCCACCTTTGTACAGGCTTCAAGAAGATCTTTGATTGTGACGATACCCCAGTAGTTTCCTTCCTTTTCCACAACTATGGGATTGTAAAGCTGTTCGTATTGCCGCTGCATGGCCAGCTTGGAAACCTGATTGACCGGCATATCGTAATTTACGCTGAGAAAGTTCCTGCTGGTCAGCTGCTGTATGCTTTTCTTTGAGTTAAGACTAAAACCGTATCTGCCGCCGAATTTTTCGATCAGGGAAGTTCTTGTCATAAAGCCAATGGCAGCTCCTCTGTCTGTCACTGTGAACTCAGTAATAGATGGGTCATTCTGGAGCGTCTCGTATATTTTCAGAGCTTTTTCATAGGGGGAAAAGGTGTGGCCTGAACGTGATAAATATCCGGCCATGGGATAGATGGAGGTCTTGCTCTTTCTGATATAACTTTTAGCCTGAAAACTTTTGATTAAGTCTGCTTTTTCTTTGGAAATATCCTTGAAATCCTGGTCTGGTTGGCCCAGAAAAAAGCCCTGACCATAGCCAATGCCAAGACCGATTAATGTATCCAGTTCCGCTTCTGTTTCAATTCCTTCCGCAATTACAAGAATTCCTGCATTTTTTCCAAATTCAGACAGTGCTCTAATCAGCATCTGCTTCGTTTCATCTTTATGTACATCTCTGATCATGTTCATGTCTAGCTTTATTAAATCTGGTTTGGCACTGGCAATAATATTAAGGCCGGAATAACCAGCGCCCACATCGTCAATAGCGATTCCGTAATTCTGCTTCTGGTAGTGCTCTACTGCTGAAGTAAATGCGTGGGTATCCAATATAGAGACGCGCTCCGTTATTTCAAAGATAATGTCATTGGAGTTTAATCCGAATTTTTGTAAGTATGCTTTGGTAAAACCTTCCCTGAAGGTATTGTCATAAATAATATTACAGTTCACATTAAGAAATAGTTTTTTCCCCCGCTCCATATATACGGACTGCTCAAGCGCCTTTCCCCTGCACAGGGTTTCCAGCTCCCAGGACTTATTATGCTTAAATGCAGTCTGAAACAATTCCTCAATATTCATTTCAAGTTCTTTTTCCGATATGCGGCTCAACGCTTCGTAGCCGTAGGTTTTTCCATCCACAAGCGAAACAATGGGCTGAAATACCGGCGTTAAATACCGGCCTTCTAAAATTCTGTCTAATAGCTGATGTTTGTTGTCCATGACAATGCTCCTTATTCCGTTCACATTGTGATGAAACAATTTTATAGTATGGATAAAAAGAAAACAAGCACATTACAGTAAAGTATATGTAATACTTGTTTTAAAGGTCTGATGCTCCTTGAAGGCTGATCGTACAGCCAATATAGATCTTTTTAATAGGAAGAGAAACATTTAAAATGATGTTTAAATGCACGGGAGCATTTGTGTGTTTTGATAGTAACGCTTTAGCATGATAAAATGGCAACTGGTTTTTTATCCATGTAAAATGCTATATTTTGACTTTCGTTAGTTACTTATGACGGTTAATTAAAAAAACAAAAAAAAATACCTGGCAATTTACACAAAATATTAGAAAAAAATTCTACATATAACCCAGAAAAATTCGTTTAAAAAGGGTGACTTTACAATTTGTTTACATTTTAAGTTAAAAAATTAATAATAAATTCAGAATTAAGGCAGTTAAAATTGTTCCAAATGTTCAAACAATTGTGAGCATTAATAAGATGTTATGAATCAGGCAAAAAGTTGACAATTCTTTCAGATGAAAGTATGATACACGGTATACTCAAACAACATTGTACATATATGCGTACAATATGGTTGGGAACCATAAAGGAGAAAAACAGTCTCTAAGAAAGGAAGTGAGCATTACGGAGGAGCTGGCAGAGAAGTTATTAGAGGAACTGAACTGCGAAACGGTCTTTACCATTCCGATATTCGGCGGCATTCCAATCGCTGAATCCGTAGTGGTGACATGGGTGATCATGTTGGCATTGACTGTCCTTTCCATCATCCTGGTTAGAAATCTGCAGGTTGAGAATCCTGGAAAGAAACAGCAGGTGCTTGAGATGGCTATCGGCGGACTTTACAATTTTTTTGAAAGTCTGATCGGTGAGGAAGGGAAACGCTACATCCCTTATCTGATTTCTGTGGCAATTTATATCGGTGTAGCGAACTTAATCGGCATCATCGGCTTTAAGCCTCCCACCAAGGATTTAAATGCCACTGCTGCACTTGCGGTTATGAGCATTGTGCTGATAGAATATTCCGGTTTTCATAAAAAAGGGGGAAAAGGTTTTTTTAAGGCATTTGCAGAGCCTATGCCGTTATTAACCCCAATGAATATCATGGAACTGTTTATCAGACCTTTGTCCCTGTGCATGCGGTTATTCGGTAATGTTTTGGGATCATTCGTAGTAATGGAGCTGATCAAGCAGGTGGCGGGTTTCATTGTACCAATTCCGTTTACCATGTATTTTGACATTTTTGACGGATTGATTCAGGCGTATGTATTTGTATTTTTAACAGGTCTATTTATGAAAGAAGCATTAGAATAAAATTTTTGATGAAAAAGGAGAAATAATTATGTTTGCAGCAATTGGAGCAGGAATAGCAGTATTTACAGGTTTAGGAGCAGGAATCGGTATTGGTATCGCAACATCAAAAGCAACAGACGCTATTGCAAGACAGCCGGAAGCAGAAGGCAAGATCAGCAAAATGCTGTTACTTGGCTGTGCACTTGCAGAGGCAACAGCTATTTATGGTTTCGTTGTAGCCATTCTTATCATTTTATTCCTTAAATAATTTATACCGACAGGATGTACATGGAAAAAAATAATAGAAAGGCAGGCGATACAGATGCTTAGACTGGATATGAACTTTGTGTGGAATATCGTGAATCTCATCGTCCTGTATTTTCTGCTGAGGCATTTCCTGATTCAGCCGGTTATGAATGTTATAAATAAACGGCAATCGATGATTGAGCAGAGCATTGGCAATGCAAGGTCTTCTGAAGGGCAGGCAGCAGTTTTGAAAAAGCAGTATGAAGAGAAGCTGGCCGCTTCGGCAGAAGAGGGCGCAAGGCTGATTGAGGAAGCAAAAATTCAGGCGAAAGCCCAGTATGACAGAATCTTAAAGGATGCACAGGAAGATGCGGGGCGCGTGATCAGTGAAGCCCGGAAGAAGACGGAAGCTGATCAGGAAAAAGCAATGCGTGAAGCAAAAGCCCAAATTGCAGGTCTGGTGATTGCGGCAGCAGCCAAGGTAGTTGGTCAGGAAACAAACGCGAAAGCAAATCAGGCGCTTTATGATTCATTTTTAGCAGAAGCAGGTGATTCCCATGACGCAGGCAGCAATTAATTACGGGCAGGTGCTGTATGAGCTCTCTCTTCCCGCGCAGGTGATAGAGGATGCGGCTCTGGCGCTTAAAACAGTGCCGGAGCTTAAGCGTGTGTTAAACAGCCCTGTGGTTCCCAAAACCAGCAAGCACCGGATTATTGACCGGGTATTTGACGAATCTGTCAGAATCTTTTTAAAGGTACTGGTTGATCGCCGTGATATAGATCTTGCAGATGAAATATTTGAGGCGTGGCGTTCCAGGGTATGTAAGGAAGCGGGGATTTTAGAAGCATCGCTTTTTTATGTGACGGAACCGGATGAAGAACAGATCCGTGAGATTAAGGCCATGCTCTGCAGGAAATATGGGAAAAAGGAAGTAAGACTCTGCATGATCGAAGACCCCGGTTTAATCGGTGGTTTCATCCTCCGTGTGGGAGATGTGGAGACTGACTGGAGTTTAAAGGGACGTCTGAGACAATTAGAACAAAATATAATGCGGAGGTGAAAAACGTGGCTTCCATCAATTCAGATGAAATTATTTCTATATTGAGAAGTGAAATTAAGGATTATGACGCTCATGCCAGAGACCAGGAAGTGGGAACTGTCTTAAGCGTAGGCGACGGAATTGCAACGGTTTACGGTATTGACCATGCAATGTACGGCGAAATTGTTATATTTGATAACGGTGTCAAGGGAATGGTTCAGGATATCAGAAGAGAAGATATCGGCTGTATTCTCTTTGGCTCAGACCGCGATATAAAGGAAGGCTGCAAGGTTACAAGGACAAAGAGACGAGCCGGAATTCCGGTTGGAGATCAGTTTGTGGGCAGAGTAGTGAATGCACTGGGAGCTCCCATTGACGGAAAAGGAGAGATTCCTTCGGATGATTTCCGCCCAATTGAAAATGAGGCACCCGGTATCATCGACAGAAAGAGTGTATCTGTTCCCATGGAAACCGGTATTCTTGCAATAGACTCCATGTTTCCCATTGGACGTGGACAGAGAGAGTTAATTATCGGAGACCGCCAGACTGGTAAAACTTCGATTGCAGTAGATGCAATCTTAAACCAGAAAGGGAAAGATGTTATCTGTGTATACGTAGCAGTCGGCCAGAAAGCGTCAACAGTTGCCAAGCTTGTAAATACCCTGACTCATTACGGCGCCCTGGATTACACCATTGTAGTATCCTCCACAGCAAGTGAACCGGCTCCTCTGCAGTATATAGCACCCTATTCTGGAACAGCACTTGCTGAATATTTCATGTATAAAGGGAAAGACGTACTGATCGTATATGATGATCTTTCCAAGCATGCAGTAGCATACCGTGCGTTATCCCTGCTTCTGGAACGTTCTCCGGGACGAGAGGCATACCCGGGTGATGTTTTCTATCTCCATTCAAGGCTTCTGGAACGTTCCAGCCGTTTAAAGGAGGAACTGGGAGGCGGTTCCATCACAGCGCTTCCTATCATCGAGACACAGGCTGGAGACGTATCTGCCTATATCCCAACAAACGTTATTTCTATTACAGACGGACAGATCTTTTTAGAGAGTGACCTCTTTTTCTCCGGTATGAGACCTGCAGTAAACGTTGGTTTGTCCGTATCCCGTGTAGGCGGTGCAGCTCAGACAAAAGCGATGAAAAAAGCAGCAGGAAGCATTCGTATCGATCTGGCCCAGTGCCGTGAGATGGAGGTATTTACCCAGTTCAGTTCTGATCTTGATGCGGCAACCAAGGAGCAGATTCAGTTCGGAAGAGGTTTGACGGAACTGTTAAAGCAGCCATTATGCCATCCATTAAGCCTTCATGAACAGGTGATCAGCCTGATTACAGCCAATAACCGCCTCTTACTTGATGTGGAAGTTCCCAAAATGAAAGAATTTCAGAGAAATTTACTTGATTTCTTTGAAAGCGTTCATCCGGAAATTGTCAAAGAGATTGAGGAAACAAAGGTATTGTCTGATGAACTGAAGCAGAAGATCCTTGATGGGGTAGCAGAATTTAAACAGAAACGGGTGTAAGATATGGCAAATGCGAGAGAGATACAAAGCAGGATGAACAGCATTAAAAGTACCATGAAAATAACCAATGCGATGTATACCATTTCCTCGTCAAAGTTAAAAAGGGCCAGAAAAGCACTGACTGATACGGAGCCTTATTTTTACGGGCTGCAGAGAACTATTGACAGAATCATAAGGCATACGCCCGACATTGATGACCCGTATTTAGATACCCGGCCGGAAATTAAAAAAGAGGACCGTAAAATCGGATATATCGTAGTAACAGCGGATAAAGGTCTTGCAGGTGCTTATAATCACAATGTTTTTAAACTGGCTCAGGAACAGATTGATAAGGGAGGAAACCCAACTCTGTTTGTAGTTGGTGATTTGGGACAGCAGTATTTTTCCAAAAAAGGAATTCCGGTGGAACAGGATTTTCGCTATACAGTGCAGAAACCCAACATGAGCCGTGCAAGAATTATTGAAGAGAAAATCGTTGATTATTTTCTGTCAGGGAAACTTGATGAAGTGTATATGATCTACACCAGAATGGTCAATGCGATGAAAATGGAAGCGGAAATACAGCAGCTTCTGCCTATTCCCAAGAACCGTCCGGGACAGAGTGTTCCTTTAAATGTTCATTTAGAGGAAATTACAATGAAGCCATCTCCACAGGCTGTGATTGACGCGATTGTGCCGAACTATATTGCGGGATTTATTTATGGAGGGCTGGTGGAATCTTATTCCAGTGAGCAGAACTCCAGAATGATGGCAATGCAGGCAGCTACAAAAAGTGCCCAGGAAATGCTTGATAGTCTTGCGATTACCTATAACCGGGTACGGCAGGCCGCGATTACCCAGGAGATAACCGAGGTAATCAGCGGAGCGAAGGCTCAGAAGAAGAAGCAGAAGAAGGCTTAAGTTTATCGTATTTTCCATAAATTGAGAGAGGAGGAGTCCTCACGACTGTGAGTAACAGATTATGAATAAAGGCAAAATTGTTCAGGTCTTAGGACCTGTAGTAGATGTGGAATTTTTAGAGGGCAGCGACCTTCCCCGCATCAAGGACGCCCTTGAGGTGGATAATGACGGGAAACGCTGCGTAATGGAAGTTGCCCAGCATATGGGCAACAGCACAGTCCGTTGTATTATGCTGGCTTCCAGTGAAGGTTTGTGTAAGGATATGGAAGTAACTGCTACGGGAGAAGGTATTAAAGTTCCTGTCGGGGAGCAGACTTTAGGACGTTTATTTAATGTCCTTGGTGATACCATTGATAACGGAGAAGAGTTAAAGGAAGGGCCGAAATGGGTCATTCACAGAGATCCGCCTCCATTTGAAGAGCAGAGTCCGGTTGCAGAAATTCTGGAGACAGGTATTAAGGTAATCGACCTTCTTGCTCCTTATGCAAAGGGAGGCAAGGTAGGTTTGTTCGGAGGTGCCGGTGTTGGTAAGACTGTTTTAATTCAGGAGCTGATTCATAACATCGCGACGGAGCATGGCGGATATTCCATTTTTACCGGTGTCGGAGAGCGTTCCCGTGAAGGAAATGATTTATGGACCGAAATGGGAGAGTCCGGAGTAATTGCAAAAACTGCGCTGGTATTCGGCCAGATGAACGAGCCCCCGGGCGCACGTATGCGTGTAGCTGAAACAGGACTGACCATGGCGGAATATTTCCGTGATGAGGAGCATAAAAATGTGCTTTTATTCATTGATAATATTTTCCGTTTTACACAGGCAGGTTCCGAGGTTTCTGCCCTTCTTGGACGTATGCCGTCAGCGGTCGGATATCAGCCGACTCTGGCAACTGAGATGGGGGAACTGCAGGAAAGAATTACATCAACAAGAAATGGTTCTGTTACATCTGTTCAGGCTGTTTATGTGCCTGCTGATGACCTGACTGATCCAGCTCCCGCAACTACGTTTGCTCATCTGGATGCGACTACGGTATTATCCAGAAAGATTGTGGAACAGGGTATTTATCCGGCTGTTGATCCTCTGGAATCCAACTCCCGTATCTTAGAGCCTGATGTAGTAGGGGAAGAGCATTATGAAGTGGCGCGGAAAGTACAGGAGCTTCTTCAGAAATACAAAGAGCTTCAGGATATCATAGCAATTCTTGGTATGGAAGAATTGGGTGATGACGATAAGACGACAGTATACCGTGCAAGAAAGATACAGAAGTTTTTATCCCAGCCTTTCTCCGTTGCAGAGAACTTTACCGGAATCGCCGGAAAGTATGTTCCTTTAAAGGAGACTGTACGTGGATTTAAAGCAATCGTCGACGGTGAAATGGATCAGTATCCGGAAGCTGCATTCTTTAATGTAGGAACTATTGACGAAGTAATAGAAAAGGCCCGGACATTACAGGCTTAACTTGGAGGTGCAGCCAGTGAGTACAAGTACATTTTTCCTTCAGGTGCTTGCAAGTGATAAGGTTTTTTACAAAGGACTGTGTCAGAAGTTAATCATTCCTCTGGAAGATGGTGAAAAGGCAGTTCTGCCCCATCATGAAGATATGGTAATTGCCGTTGCAGTGGGAGAAATGAGACTGATGAATGATAACGGAGAATGGATCCATGCTGTGGTAGGAAGGGGATTTGTTCAGATTATCAACAACCGTGTGACTCTGCTGGTGGATACGGCAGAACTTCCTGAGGACATTGATGAACGTCGTGCAGAAGAAGCCAGGGAAAGGGCAGAGGAACAGTTAAGACAGGGTAAGAGCCTTCAGGAGCATTCTCATTTTGAGGCATCCTTAGCCAGATCTCTGGCCAGACTGCGCACCAAGCATAAATATGAGATCCGATAGGAAATTAATAATATAATAAAGATACCCGAAAAAAGCAGTATGAAGTGACCCTTATAAGTCAGACCAAACATCTAACATATAGGAGGTCACATCAGTATTCTGCTGACAGGGTATCTTTTTTTGTATAAAAAATAATTAATTTATATGATTTTTATTGGAAGTGCTGCGGTTGACGGTGTAATTGATTGGTGCTATAGTAAACAGTACAAAGCCTGTATACAACAGGGAAAATAGATCATGGAGGAGTTATTGTGTTTAAGAATCTAAAGATAAGAGCAAAAGTATTTGCTGCTTTTGGCATGATTATTGTATTTGGAATTATTGCTTTTTCAGGTCTTTTAATGGGCATGAAAAAGATTGCAGGAAATGCACAGGATTTATACGACAAGCCATATTCTGCCGCACAGAGCACTTGGGAAATCCGCCGCGGAATTTTGGAGAGTCAGATGGCACTTTACCGGCTGACCAGTGCGAAAAAAACGGAATTAAGTTCAGCTACTGAGGAAGCAAAGGCAGTTATGGATCAGGACAGCCAGGATATCCAAAAAGCAGTGGCAGACTTAAACCTGAAGGTAAGAACTCAGGAAGAAAAGGATGTTCTGGGAAAGATACAGACCGGGATCTCAGAGACGGCTCAGATAAGAGAAAATGTGCTCAGTCTTACTTCAGACGGTAAGCTCGATGAAGCGCGGAATCTTGTAAAAAGCGCGTATGAGCCCAAGATTGAAGAGGTCAGAACCCAGGCGGTAAATTTGGGGGACCTTGTGGCAAAAGATGCCCAGGGGTTTGTCCAGTCAGCGAATAAGTCAAGTGATCTGTATTTATTTGCAGGTGTGATAATTATGGTACTGACTATTGTTTTATGTGCTGTTACTGCTGTTCTTTTCTCCAAGTCCATTTTAAAGCCTTTAAAGGAACTGGATCTGGCAGCAAAGGAGATGGCAAACGGAGATTTAAAGGCAGTCCGCTATATTACATATCAATCGGGTGATGAGCTTGGCGGTTTGGCAGAGAACCTCCGTCTTACCATGAAAACACTTGATGCCTATATTTCAGAGATTTCTTCTGTGCTTTTACGGCTTTCTAAGGGAGATTTAACGGTACCGAGAGATCAGATCACTGATTTTGTAGGTGATTTTTCAGAGATAAAGAGCTCTTTTGTTACCATTTTAAAGAGCTTTAACAGTACACTTGGAGATATTCATGAAGCAAGTGCCCAGGTGGATGTCAGTTCTGATCAGGTTTCTGATGCGGCACAGATGCTGTCACAGGGAGCCACTGAACAGGCAACAGCATTGGAGGATTTAACAGAAGCCATTTCCCATATCTCTGAACAGATCCGGGATAATGCAGATCATGCAAAGAAAGCCAATACTCTTACGGAACAGGCACAGGCAGAGGTAGAAGAAAGCAATCATCATATGGTATCCATGAACGATGCCATGAGAGAGATCAGCCAGTCTTCCCAGGAGATTGGAAAGATTATGAAGGCAATCGAGGATATTGCATTTCAGACCAATATTCTTGCCCTGAATGCTGCGGTGGAAGCTGCAAGAGCAGGCGAAGCCGGAAAAGGGTTTGCTGTGGTTGCAGATGAAGTAAGAAACTTAGCAGGAAAGAGTGCGGAAGCAAGCAAGAATACGGCCATTTTAATTGAAAACTCCGTGAGTACAGTAGAAAAGGGTATGGGCATCGCAGAACAGACTTCTCATTCTCTTAATGTGGTAAGAGAAACCATGGATCAGGTGGTAGATACCGTGAATCAGATTACCCGCGCATCAGAAAAACAGGCGGAGTCGGTGGAGAATGTATCCGGCAGAGTCAATCAGATCGCAGCAGTCGTTCATACCAATTCTGCTACTGCTGAGGAAAGTGCAGCTGCCAGTGAGGAACTATCCAGTCAGGCCGCATATTTAGAGCAGCTTGTAAAGCGGTTTCAGCTGTATAATAACAGAAAAGAAACAGAAGATTAAAGTAAATAGGACGGGCCCTGGACAGTGAAAAACATCTGCCGGGGCCCGCTTTTCAGCCTAAAGAAACATCCAGTATCATCATGATAAGAAAACCTGTCATGACTCCTAAAGTTCCTATATTGGAATGCTCACCTAAGTGAGCCTCAGGGATCAGCTCCTCAACTACCACATACATCATGGCGCCCGCTGCAAATGACAAAAGCCAGGGCATTAACGGTGCAATTCCTCCTGCAGCCATGACTGTCAGTATACCAAATACAGGTTCTACAATTCCGGATAAGCTCCCCTTTATAAATGCTTTGCGTGCTGAAAGACCTTCCTGTCTGAGGGGAAGGGATATGGCAGCGCCTTCCGGAAAGTTCTGAATACCAATTCCGATGGCAAGAGCCATGGCTGAGGTATAAAGTGCTGGGTCTCCTCCATGCTGTGCTGCAAGGGCAAAAGCCAGACCTACGGCCATACCTTCCGGTATGTTATGTAGTGTAACTGCCATGACTAACAATGTGGTGCGCTTCCAGGAAGACGAAATGCCTTCTGCTTTATTAAGTCCGGGACTGCTCATATCTGGATGAAGATGGGGCAGACAGGTATCCAGTACAATTAAAAATAAAACTCCCAGTAAAAATCCTCCGGCAGCAGGAATCCAGCCAATTCCCCCCTTTGCTTCAGCTTCTTCTATGGCCGGTATCAGCAGTGACCAGACGGATGCTGCAATCATAACGCCTGCCGCAAATCCCAGAAAAACTCTCTGGACAGATTGGTTTACTTCCCTTCGGAAGAAAAATACAACCGAAGCTCCCAGTGTTGTCATTAAAAATGTAAAACCGGTTCCTCCGGCAGCCCATAATATTGGTGTCATAAGTTTCCTCCTTTCTATAGAAATGTTAGCGTTTCCTAACTTGCATTTCTTACCTTTACTATATCATATCCTGGGAAATGTAGCAATGAAATAAATTCCCTTTCCATTTCCGACAAAATTGTGTTAAAATAGACCTGATTTTACATAGGAAAGGAAATTGATTGATGAACATAGATAAAGACTGGAACAGACGTTTTGCAGGACCGGTTTTACTGGCCGCAGTGACTGCAGCCTGCCTGTCTGCCTGCAATAGTGAAAGCGGAAATCCTAAGGAAACAGGGGCTGCCACACCAGCCGCCGCTGTTGTTTCTGAGACAAAGAAAGAGCAGCCCATTAACATTTTGACACCTGGAGGATTTTTGCTGCCAGGCCTTGATGATGTTCCGGAACTGACGGAAAATCCCATACCTGAGTTTTTAAGAAACGGTGTGGAGCATCCGGTAGTGGCAAGTCTTCAGGAACGGCTGATGAATCTCGGATTTATGGACAATGATGAACCTACCAATTATTTTGGAAACGTGACAGAGGCGGCAGTAAAAACCTACCAGAGGCAGAATGGGCTGGTTCAGGATGGAATTGTTGGACCGGAGACCTTAAATTCCATTATGTCTCCTTCCGCCAAATACTATGCGGTTGCCAAGGGCGTTCAGGGGGATGACATCACCAGGATACAGAATCGTCTTTATGAATTGGGTTATCTTGCAAATGCAGGGCAGGTTTCAGGAACCTTTGGTGATGAGACGGAGATTGCGGTACAAAAGCTCCAGGAAGTCAATGGTCTGAATGTTGACGGAAAGGTAGGACGCCAGACAATCAATCTGCTTTACAGTGAGGAGATCCGTCCTAACTATCTTACCTATGGAGAAAAGAGCGACGTAGTGCTGGCCAGCCAGCAGCGTTTAAAAGCTCTGGGGTATTTGATCACAGAACCGGATGGTGCTTATGGAAATGATACGGTGACAGCTGTTAAACAGTTCCAGTCACGAAATGACCTTGTAGTAGACGGGTATCTGGGACCATCAACAAGAATTGCATTAAACAGTTCTGAAGCCCAGCCCAATGGTATGGGACTTGGTGAGCAGGGAGATTCTGTCACCAGAATCCAGCAGCTCTTAAATAAATACGGATATCTTGCAAAAGGAAATATAACAGGCTATTACGGCGAAGCTACAGAAAAGGCTGTAAAAGCATTCCAGAGCAGAAACGGTCTTTCATCTGATGGTGCCGTAGGCCAGATGACCATGAATAAATTAACTGGGAGCGGTGTAAAATCAGCTGGGGCTTCCGGCGGTTCGGGAAGTGATTCCGGCAAAGGCGGCACTGTAAAAGGCGGTTCCGGTGTCAGCGGACTCCTTTCAATTGCAAGATCCAAGCTTGGGAGTCCCTATGTATGGGGAGCAAAAGGATCAGGTTCCTTTGACTGCTCCGGCTTTATATACTGGTCCTTAAATCAGGCAGGTGTACGTCAGAGTTATCTGACCTCTTCCGGTTGGAGAAATGTCGGGAAATACACAAAGATTTCAAGCTTCGGCAGTCTGCAGGCGGGAGATATTATTGTTGTCAGCGGCCATGTGGGAATTGTGGCAGGCGGCGGCAAGGTAATCGATGCTTCCTCAAGTAACGGACGTGTGGTAGAACGTGCCTTAAGCTCCTGGTGGAGCAACAACTTTATCTGTGGGTGGCGTATATTTGGATAGGAACGGTTCAGAATAATGGATATGAAAAAACAGAAAAAAGAAATTAACATGATCACGGATACGCCGGGAAGGTCACTCCTTCTTTTTGCACTTCCCATGATCCTGGGCAATTTATTTCAGCAGTTTTATAATATTATCGATTCTGTTGTTGTGGGACGTTTTGTTGGAGAAGAAGCCCTTGCTTCAGTGGGGGCATCTTTCTCTATTACCAATGTGTTTATCGCCATAGCTGTAGGCGGAGGAATCGGTAGCTCTGTGGTGGTATCACAGTTTCTTGGAGCGAAGCAGACGGGTAATATGAAAACAGCGATTTCTACCACACTGTTAAATTTCCTGACTATAGGTGTGGTATTGGGCGGACTTGGTCTTATTTTTAATGACCGGATTCTCCTTCTTATGAATACGCCATCCAATGTCTTTGAACAGGCATCGGTTTATTTAAGCATTTATTTTATGGGACTGCCTTTTTTGTTTATGTATAATGTTCAGGCAGCTGTGTTTCAGTCTCTTGGAGATTCTAAAACGCCATTG
This sequence comes from Lacrimispora amygdalina, assembly GCF_003432035.1. GTDB lineage: Bacteria > Bacillota > Clostridia > Lachnospirales > Lachnospiraceae > Lacrimispora > Lacrimispora amygdalina. The sequence continues at coordinate 46,670 of NZ_QOHO01000016.1, read as the reverse complement.
TATCTTCTGGTTTTCTCCTCTCTGTTAAATATCGTGCTGGATCTTTTGTTTGTTACACAGTTTCACAAAGGAGTATCCGGTGTGGCAGTAGCCACTTTAATTGCCCAGGGGCTGTCAGCAGTTTTATCGTTTCTCATCCTGGTCAGGAGGCTTAGATCGTATGAAACCACAGAATTATTCCATATTTACGACTGGAGGATGACGGTTCACATGATGAGGGTAGCCATTCCCTCCACACTTCAGCAGTCCATCGTACACATTGGAATGCTTTTGGTACAGTCAGTTGTTAACGGGTTCGGGTCTGCCGTCATGGCAGGTTTTGCAGCAGGTACCAGGATTGAATCCATCTGCATTGTACCAATGCTTGCGCTTGGGAATGCCATGTCAACGTACACTGCCCAGAATATGGGGGCTAAAAGAACGGACCGTGTCAGGAAGGGATATGGAGTCTGCTGTATGATGGCAGCGGTGTTCGCAGTGTTAATCTGCGCCATAATGGAGAGTCTTGGAGAAGTGTTTATAAGAAGCTTTTTAAATGAGAGCAGTGCACAGGAAGCGTTTGCGACCGGAATCAGCTATGTGAGGTTCATTTCATTCTTCTTTATCTTTATAGGCTTAAAGGCAATTACTGACGGGCTTTTACGAGGAGCAGGAGATGTGGTGGTATTTACAGCAGCCAATCTGGTGAATCTGGCAATCCGTGTGTCGGGAGCAGCTTTGCTTGCGCCTGTAATCGGGGTCCAGGCCGTCTGGTTTGCAGTGCCAGTCGGCTGGACCGCTAATTACATCATCTCTCTGACCCGTTATCTAACCGGCAAATGGGAAAGAATCCGTCTTATTTCTTAAGAGGAAACGCGAGAGTCGCCTTAAACAAATCTCCGTCAATGTAAAGCCGCAGCTCTCCGCCCTGAAGCTCTGTCAGGCTCTTTGCAATAGAGATGCCCAAACCGCTTCCTTCGGTAGTTCTGGCTACATCTCCGCGGACGAACCGCTCTGTCAGTTCGTCCGCGCGGATATTTAACGGATTTTCTGAAATGTTCTTAATGGTAAATAATATGTTTTTATCTTCTTTTACAATATCTACATAGACGCGGCTGTGCTCCATCGCATATTTAAACGCATTGTTGTAAAGGTTCTCAAGCACTCTCCATAAATATCGTCCATCTGCCTCAATTAACAGTGCTTCATCTGGAAGCTCAGATACCAGTTCCAAATGGCGGAGTGAAAATTTTTCTTCGAATTCACCGTTTGTCTGATGGATCAGTTCAACAAAATCTATGCTTGCCATATCTAACTTTAAGTTGCCGGAGCTGGCCTTGGAAGCTTCTACTAAGTCTTCTGTCAATGTCTTTAAACGCTGGGATTTCTGTTCCAGAACATCCAGATAACCCTGAATCCGCGGGTCCTGAATTTTCTCCCTTTTAATTAAATCCACATAGTTAATGATAGATGTAAGCGGAGTTTTTATGTCGTGGGATACGTTTGTAATAAGATCAGCCTTAAGCCGTTCACTGCGTACCTTTTCCTGAAGTGCAGTTTCAAGTCCTGAGCTTATATGGTTGATATTCTCTGCAAGTTCCCGTTCTTTTCCATAAAACTTTTTAATATCGATCTTATATGTGGTATTTCCATTGGATATGTTTAATAGTGCCTGGTTAATCTGATCGGTCTGCCATGCATTTTTGTACATCTGGTGAAATACCCAAAGATCCAGCATACAGAACAGAACAACCACCGCTCCCATAAGAACTCTGGATTCCAGATCACTGTAGGTGAACAGTAAAAATGCAAATGCCATAATCATTACGACATTAAAAACCAGAAACAGGGAATAGGTTATCATGATTCTTGTAGTAAAACGGTGATCTTTGAAATAGAGGCCGAGAGCCATTAAGCCTTTATGAAAAAGGCTGTTTTTCCATAGTCTTCCGGACTTATACTGCTTTAAAAGGTTTAAGGCCGCAGAGACTCCTGCAGCATAAAAGATCAGGATTTTTAATACCAGTTCTCCATAATACCATTTCTCAGAAGCAAGGAACAGATGAATAATTTTATATATAATCAGGTTAGAAATCACCAGGGCAAAGCCGGCAGCAGCCAGATACAGGACCAGACTGATCTCTGCGGGCAGCTGATCGATTCTCTGAACTATCAGAGACGGGCTCTGTTCTTCCGCCAAACCTGTAAAAAGGACCAGCATATAAAGGGTTGCAGCACATCCTAAGATTCCAAGTGCAAGGCATATCATTCCAAAGATGAAAAGAAGACGCATCTGATCAAAGGATTCAGCTGCCTGATAATAGGCATCATTATACGGGTAGGAGGTATTGACTGCAACAGTCATATGATAATTGCCATTATTATAGGGATTCATCTTCTCAAGCTCAGAGGACACGTTCTTTGGAACGGCTGTTAAGTTGGAGTCTACATAGAGCGCCTCACCCGTTACGTATAAATATTTCCCCATGGATTTAAACTCATCAATGGTTTTTCCTGGGAAATTAGTGTAGAGTTTATAATCGTCTGCTGTATTCTGGTACCGGATTTCGAACTTTAAGTTTCCCGGATTCTGGATAAACCGGTAATAAAACCGGTAATAGTTGCCTAAATGGGAAAGAACCTCATAGGAGAGCTGGTCAATGGACTGAAAGGAGTCTCCCGGCTCAACCGCTTTGAAGTCAGGCTCGTATGCGCGGTAAAGCACCTGGTAATTCATATCTTCACTGGAGCTTTCCTTGGGATGCCCTCCGCTGACCTTAAACTGTTCATTCAGATAATATCCCTGGGACTTGGCGTGCCGGATCATCTCATCTAACGTGTAATCTTTTGTGGTCCCCGGACCGTCAGCTACACGGACGATAAATTTGGAGTAATCCAGTTTTCCGTTTGTTTCAAATACTTCCTTATATTTGACATAATTAAATATATCATCAATGTCAGATTTTAACTGACCTGCAAATTCGGGAGTGTCTTCATAGGTTTCGTCGGCAATCCAGCTGATTCCTTCCCCATAGTGGGTGTTGTTGTACATGATAGTGACGCCGATCACTACCAGAAGGGAGAACAGGAGATTGGCCAGTACAGCCTTTTCTTTTCTTTTTTTCATAATGGCTCCTATTGCTTTTCGATCTTATACCCGACACCCCAGACTACCTTTAAATACCGTGGCTCTCTGGGATTAATCTCAATTTTTTCCCGGATATGACGGATATGAACGGCAACGGTATTGTCAGCACCAATGGCCTCCTCGTTCCAGATCTGTTCATATATTTCATCAATGGAAAACACTTTCCCTGCATTCTTAACCAGAAGTAAAAGGATATTATATTCAATGGGAGTGAGCTTTATAATCTCCTCATCAACCGTAACTTCCTTATTATCATCGTTGATGGCAAGACCGCCGCATTTGTAGATCTGACCGGCAGGCTGCTGGTTCATATTTCCAAGCTGGGTGTAACGGCGCATCTGTGATTTCACTCTGGCTACCAGCTCCAGCGGGTTAAACGGTTTGGTAATATAGTCATCTGCTCCGATATTCAGACCCAGAATTTTATCGGTGTCTTCAGACTTGGCTGAAAGAATGATGATAGGAATGCTGCTGGTCTCCCTTACTTTTAATGTGGTGCGGATTCCATCCAGACCAGGCATCATTACATCCAGAATCATTAAGTCAACTTCATTTTCCTCCAGGAGTTCCAGAGCTTCAAATCCGTCATAGGCTTTAATAATGTGAAATCCTTCTCCGGTTAAATATATATCAATGGCTTCAACAATTTGCTTATCATCGTCACATACTAAGATATTTTGCATTTGATAACCTCCTTTTTTCAATATTATACAACGAAGGCAGTAAAAAAGCACATTACTTTTTTATGAAGAAAAGGAAAATGAACGGGTTTCTATCATGTTTCCACCTGCTTTTTCATATGCTTTACCAATTCAGGTAAAAGGGTGCTGGTATGAACATTTATGTAGTACAGCCGGGAGACAGTGTAGATTCCATTGCCGCGTCCCAAAACGTTTCGGTAGAAGCTTTGACATATGACAATCAGATTTATCCTCCATACCGCCTGGCTGTCGGTCAGGCACTTTATATCAGAGGAGGCAGTCCTCCCGAAGACAGGATTCCACTTTACGTATTTGGTTATGCATACCCCTTCATAGATCCGGATAATCTGGATGAGACACTTCCATTTCTCACGGATCTTTATGTTTTTTCCTATGGAATTACGTTGGAGGGGGATCTGGTTCCGCCTCAGAGTCCAGATGACTGGATGATTGACCGGGCGCTGGAAGCGGGGGTGCGCCCCGTTCTGACCTTAACGCCTTTTGGACCTGATGGAAGGTTTAATAATAGCCTGGTTACAAATTTGGTGCATAATCCTCAGATCCAGCAGCGTCTGATGTGGAATCTGGGCAGAACCATGCAGGAGAAGCGGTTTGGTGGTCTGGATATTGACTTTGAGTACATTCTGGCAGATGACCGTCAGGCTTATGCAGATTTTGTGAAACGAACCACACAGATTATGAATCAGTTCGGCTATCAGGTAACCGTAGCTCTGGCGCCCAAGACATCGGCTGGTCAGGTGGGACTTTTGTATGAGGGTGTGGATTACAGGCTTCTTGGAGAAGCGGCAAACAGGGTTTTGCTTATGACTTATGAATGGGGATATACATATGAGCCGACAAGATATAGGTAATTATTAATCCTTTAAAAACCCAGTATTTTAGCGGTTTTCCGGGATCCTTGGGAAAATGTTTAATGTGAAGTTTGCCGTATTTCCGGCGCCTTTTTTATTTCTTTCAGTCTTTAAGTAGTCTATATGGTCTATCACATTTCTTAACATAAAGTTCCTTGTCATGATATCATCAACTTCCCAATACGCTTCAATCAGATGCTCGATCGCTGGAATAAAGTCGCGGCGGGCCTGCTCTATGGATATGATTCTATTCCGCTCTGTTTCTATGCGGGTGAGTTCTTCCTCCAGTTCGGCTTTTTGCGTATCTAATGTTACGCGGCGATCCTGAAAGGTTTCAAGGTTATAAATTCCTTGCTCCAGAAGGTCAAAGGTTTTATTAAGCTGTTTTATTGTCTGATTTAATTTTTCTTTTATATTGCCTATGGAGTTTTCAAGTACTGTAAGCGTTGTTTCTCCTTCATGTTCTGATTGCTCTGGCCATTCTACGTCATACTCTGGGATCCATTCTTTTAAGCTTTCAATAACCTGTTCTTCAATTAAAGAGAGTGGAGAGGATATATTGCTGCACTTACTGTTTGCACAGCGTAGAACAGCGTAGCGGAGCCGGGTATTGCTGGGCTGCCTGGTCATTAGGTTTCCGCACTTTGCACAGTAGACTAATCCGGAAAGTGGGTTCTGCAGAGCTGTGCTTGTATTAATGGGGAGTGGTTTACCGGCTTTGATCTTTTGTGCCAGGTTAAAGGTATCTTCTGAAATTATAGGATCAAATCGTCCACGAACTTTCTCACAATCTGCATCCTTTGGCCGGGATTCAATAATTTTGCCACCAACCATTTGTTTCTGGACTTTCCGCCATTGCCATCTTTGGTACCCACAATAGGTCGGGTTATTAAGTATATCAACGATGGAGGATGCAGACCAGGGCTTTTCACTTCGAGATGGAATGCTCAGCTCATTAAGCCGATCTCGGATCTGGTAGGATCCAAACTGAGCATAACTACCATCCTCCTGGGGTTCACCGGCGGTGTAGAGCTCAAAGATATATTTGATAATTTTAGCTTCTTCTGGCACGATCTGAAGTGTGTACCCTTTATCGCCTTTATGCTTAACCTTTTCGTATCCGTAGGGTGCTGTTCCGGCTATGTACCAGCCGTCACGAAAAGCTGCGATACGGCCGCGCTGGATCCGTCGATTAATGGTCTTATATTCCCGCCGGCTCATAAATAGATTGAATTCAAAATATTCCTCGTCGAATTCATCAGACGGGTCATATGTTTTCATCGGGGTTATGATACGGGTATTACTAAACTTAAAGGCTTCGGCAACGGTTCCCTGGTCCTTGGTGTCCCCTCTGGCCAGACGTTCCACTTCCATTACAAGGACGCCTTCCCACATGCCCTGCATGACTTCTACAAGGAGCTGCTGCATTTTGGGACGGGCGGATATTGTTTCTCCAGAGACCAGTTCTTTGTAGACGGCACCGATTTCAAGATCCATTTTTACGGATAATTCTGTCAGCAGCAGTTCGTGACGGGCCAGGGTTTCGCCTTCGCCACGGGATTCTGCTTCTTTATCAGCCCGGCTTTTTCTGAGATACATGAGATATGACATAGGTGCCTCCTTTCTTAAATCTATTTTATGGAAATAGTATATACTTAATTCTGTTTTGAGCGTTAATAATATGTTTCCTTATAAGGGTGATGCGAAAATAATGTAATTATATTTAATCTCTTTCCATAATCCCTGTAGGTAAGCTTTTTGAAAAGCCGCTCGGTGTTTTGAAGGCACCGGGCGGTCTTATATAATTAATAAAGGTCCAATTCTATTTAAGTCCAACTTGCGCTTTTGCAGTAGCGGAATCATTTGTAAATGTTACATTGGCATTTGAGCCAGCTGTTCCGTTTCCGTACCAGGTCACTATAATGATTTTGTAACCATTAGATTCAACCTGAGAAGATATAGTGCCAGCGCTGCCAACTATTTTTTGTACTTCTTCATATGTCATTCCTGTATCTATCTGGTTATACTCATCCAGGGTTATGTACTCGCTTTTGTCAGCTACTCCTGAAACTTCTTTTTGTATGCCGCCGTTCATTACAGTGCCGATAACTAAAATGCCAGCAATGACAATTATAAATGAAAAAATTCCTGCTAAACATCCGTGTGATTTCAAATTCCTTTTGCATACAGGGCATACTTTTGCCTTTGAGTTAATTTCAGATTGACAGAATTTGCATTTCTTTGTTTTTGCTTCTTTTCCCATATCTTTTCCCCTTTTGATTTTTATTTCATATCAGCCAGTCCAAATCTGTTTTTTACAGGTTCAGGAGCAACGTCATGGTCATAAACCACAGTTTCCTGATATGCATTGGGGTCACTCCAATAACGATTATTGTAGTAAACCACGCTTCCATTTGCCAGATCACGTGCAGTAGCCTCAGCACTTCCACTGTATTCAATCCAACCCTCATGAGGTCCACCTATTGGCATAAGGGTGTTGTAATCACAGGGATTCATGCAAGCGCCACTATCTGTGAATCCGAACCAGCCGTTTTGGAATTGGTACCATCCTGTTTTCATATAACCGGTTTTATCAAAGTAATACCAGCTATGATCAATTTCTTTTAATCCATTCATGGGATAGGTACCGTTATCGTTTTGATACCACCAGCCGGTGTTATCCTGTTTCCATTCTCCTGCGAATGCGGTAATTCCTAAGGTCATAGATAGTACAGCTGTTGCAAATAACAATTTTAACTTCTTCATGCTCATTCCTCCACTTTAGTGATAAATTATATTAACGACTTTAAGTCGTGATGAAATACCATAAGTATCGTATCTATAATGTTGCATTTTAGTCTGGTATGGTTTATAATGTAATAGAACCGAACATACATTCGATTAAACAAATTGCATACATTGTCTATGATCAGTCCAGAAACAGTAATAAGTATCCCACTATGTTACATTATACCACCTTTCCCTGGTATTTTATGTTTCAGCTTTTAATTCTTTCTGGAAGATTGATGCTATGCAATAAGATTAGAACTTCAAATTAGCAATCTTATTTACCCAACGGGAAAGGGGATGTACTTATGTCAGAGTATGAATATTATTACAATCTTATTATTGCCCGATTAAAAAAGGTTAATGAAAAACGGATAAAAGCCCTTTATTATATAATCGATGGTTTTCTGGGGGATAGCTGATGCTATTCCTCTTTTTTTTCTTCAAATTTCTTAAACTCTTTATATATATAGTCCCAATATTCGTCTGGGAGTCCCATCATCATATTTAGATAGAATTTCTTGAATTCATTCTTTTCATTTCCCAGCTTCCCAACATTTTGAAAATACTGCATATCATCAGGAATAAACATGTTTTCCTCGCCGCCAGCGCCGGTTCGGAGCCAGTCTTCATTTATATTGAATTCTCTGCAAATATCATCAATTAACCTCTCGCTTGGAGTACCTGTTGTAGTAAGTTTAGAAATGTATTGTTGCGAAACTTTTAGCCTCTTGGCAATTGCTGTTTTAGTCATTCCTAATTTTTCTATAATTAAAGCCACTCTGTAGTTTATAGATTCCAAATAAGTCACCCCCTTTTAACTGAAGTATATCATTCAATAAAACTACTGTCAATTAAAAACACAACTAAGTTGTGAAAATACATTGACATCACTATTTAGTTGTGTTATATTACAATTAAGTTGTGATAAAGAAAGGGAGGCGAGAATATGAAAACAGGTTATGCTGAAATTAGCCCTGATAGCATTCAGGAACGTTTAACGCAAGCAGAGGAAATGTCTCAGATCTGGGATAAAAGCCCAGAGGCAGTGCAGATGTATTTAAAAGGTTGTATGGCCACAGCGGCAGCTTTGGCAGGACAGCAGTGTGAGCCAAGAAAAGCAGGGTAATAAATATCGGCTGAAAGTAAAGAAGATTATAGCAATATGGAAAGGTGTACAAACCGTTCGACATAAGATCAAATAGGAAGGGGTGAGGCTATGGCTATAGTTAAAGAGGTAAAAAAAGGAGATACAACTTTCATTTTCCACGATGACTATTGCAAGAACACAACACCAGAAGAGGTAGAAGCTATTAGTAAGCAACTCGGAAAGATTGCATATCCTGCCCTCAGGGCAGCTTACTTACGGAAAGAGGGAACCGCCTGATGGCGGGTATGGTGGACAAGCTATTATTTGTCTTTGGTGAATTATGTAAACTAGAAAGAGCCCATTTATGAACAATGAAAAAATAAAGAAAAAGCACCTGCCATTATTACCAGTAATGACAGGTGCAAACTTTAATGCACAGCTATAAATCTCATAAATTTATTATAAGCTGTGCAGTCCAAAAAGTCAATAAAAACGGGAGTTTTAGCCTACATTTTTGACTTGATAAAAGGATTAAACTTAGAGGATGAGTACATATGCACAGGTATAAACAAATAGAGTTCAAGGCAGGTATTACCATTGAGGTTATAAAGTGTATTCCTAGAGGGTGTAGGGGTAGTGGATATGGGATACCGATTAAGAAAAAGACCTCTGAGGAAATGGCAGAGGCGAATATGAGACAAGCAGCCAGGAAGTTGGCAAGAAAGATAAATGCGAATTTTAAGCCGGGAGACTGGCACGCGGTTCTGACATACCGTAAAGAGACCAGACCAGATCCAGATACTGCACATAAGACCATAAAGAAATTGATTGATGGATTAAGAGGTAGATACAGAAAAAATGGTTTTGATATGAAATATATTCTCGTCACTGAATACAAGAATAAAGCAATCCATCACCATCTCATAATTAACAATGTGAATGATGGGAAAAAGACAACGTCAGATTACATAAGGGAACTATGGAAAGGGAATGGCAATCCAAAGTTTGTATCTCTTTACGACAATGGAGATTATCGAAAGTTAGCGGATTATTTCATTAAGGAGACTGAAAAGACTTTCCGGGAGGGCGATAGTCCAGTAAGACAGAGGTATTCATGTTCTCGTAACCTGATTACTCCAAAACCACATAGCCGTATCCGGAAAACAAAGAGCTTATGGAATATGGATCCGAAGCCCAGGCCGGGATACTACATAGATCAGGACAGCCTTTATAACGGAACGGACAAGCTAGGGTACCCATATCAACGGTATATCTTGATTAAGATAAATCCAACGGACAAGGACTGGGAGCCATGCAATGGTTTTCCGCCTGACATTGGAGAATAAGGAGAGTGAGAAGAAATGGTAATGCCAGAAAAATTAACATCAGAATTAGAAGAAGCCTTGGGAAAAGCATGGTCATGCAGTGAAAAGCCGCCAGGGAAATATATAGGTTCTATAACAAAAGGCAGCAGGACGTTTTATTTTTATAAAAATGGTCTGGAGTATTTTTATGAAACTGGCTTTGATAGAGAGATGAGGGAAAAGCTGAGAGCTAGGAAGAGACAGAGAAGGTATTAGCTTGTAGACTCAGTTTCCATGGAATATTTATTTCTAATTAAAATTTGAACAATTCAGTACATTGAAAACTTAATATTGATAGTTAGTAAGTTGGGTGTTATTCTATTATCAGACTATTTAAAGAATGCGAATAACAATGTATAAAAAAGTTGAGATTAGGAGGGGGCAATGAAACTGGAATTGGATTTAAATGAAATGACAAATTTTATTAGTAAATATGGTGTTGATCCATATGAATTATGCCCTTGTGGTTCTGGAAAAAAGTATAAGTGGTGCTGTAAAACAAAAATTATAAAAATAAAAAATGGTAGTGAGTTAAAAGCGTTATACCATAATTTAAAAAATCAGACTTGGAATCGTAGAAAATGGAAAACACAAATTTGTCATTGGGCAGGGTGTACAGAAGAAACTCAACATTGCCACTCAATTCAAAACAATAGATTTCTTAATCAAATATGTGGTGTAAATAAAGAGGTGTATCATTTTATTCCAATGGGAACAATGGAAAATGAAAAAATAGAATTAAAAGAGGAAACTATATCTTTAGCAAGTACATTTAATGGTTTTTGTAATTCTCATGACAAGGATTTATTCGCAATAGTTGAGCGAAATAACGAAATAACATTTTCCTTAGAACAACAGTATGTACTTGTATACAGGAATTTATTCTATATGCTATGTAAAATTGAGATTACCCAGCAAATAGTAATTAGCATGTCCTTAAGAGGAACTCCAAATTACTACAGCAAAAAATTTCAGCCAAGGACACTTGATGAAGCCAAAACTGCAATGGATTTAATATTAGAACTTAGAAAAAAACAAGTAACATATCAAGAGTATTTAGAATTAATTAAAGATATTGAGTCAAATTACGATACTTCCACTCATACTTGGATTATACATAATCCTACATTAATTTTAAGTAAAGTTCGAACCTTATCTGTAACTAATGCAAACTTTTGCTTTCAAACAGTAAGAGAATATTTGTCAGAAATTGAAGTAGAAAAAAAATATACAAACCCTGTATTAGATAATTTTGAAGATAAACGATATAACTATATTTCTACTATAATATTACCCAATGTTGAAATGAGCCAAATTACAATCTTTTTTGCTATTAGTAAAAAACATACAACAGAATCACCATTAAAATTTATAGAATATATTAATAATTGCACTGATAAAGAACTGGTTAATATTCTGAATAACATTATTATAGATGCATATGAAGAGTTGTATTTATCAAAAAGCAAATTGTATGATGTCTTTCCTCCAGAGCAGCAACGCGTTATTAAAGAAATTCTTACTCAACAAACATATAACGGTGATGCCCCCTTCTTGTTGGATGATATTTTATTAAATCCAAAATTCAATTTTATTAGTATACCACATTAAATTGGCTGAAATAGGTATTAATAAATAATGCGTAGTAAGAAAAGTGAATATTAAAACCATTAACTATCAGTGTTGAGCTGGTAGTTTTTTATTTCTCAAAATGCAAAAAAGGTATCTATAACAGTTTAATACGTGCAAGAAAAATTTAGGATAAACTAAAAATTATAGGGCTGGTTTGAATAGTAGAATGGAGTTATAAGTCATGAGTAACAAATACAGGTTAAGAAGCGAATCAACGGAGCAGGAGAACGTGATTTCATGGTGCTTTCATCATGAGAGAATATATCCGGAGCTTCACTGGATTCATCACTGTCCGAACGGAGGCAGCAGGCAGAAAGCAGAAGCAATCCGCTTGAAAGCCCAGGGAGTAAAGCCAGGGGTTCCCGATCTGTATCTTCCCATCCGAAAAGGGAAATATATTGGACTGTACATAGAAATGAAGTATGACAACGGGACACTGCAGAAAACTCAAAAAGAATGGTTATTAGCCATGAAGGCAGCAGGACATTTCGCGTGTGTGTGTTATGGATATGAAAATGCTGTTAATGTGATTGAAGAATATGTACAGCTTTTACCAGAACAGGAAATGAAGATAGAGAATGGTGTGATTTTAAAGTAATTCATTTCCTTATCCATTTTAGAAAGATATAAGGAGGACCGAAATATGTTTGATATATTTGGAGAGTTTGATTCAGTAGAAGAACTGAATAAGGCAGCAGAAGGGTTATTCAATGAAAATGACATGAATAATATATTAGTTCTGGCCAAAGAAAATGGAATACCAGAAGATTTTGCTAATCTTTATATAGCAGGGGATATACCGGAGCTGTCAGATGTCACCATGGCGGCCATGGGAAAGATCGACATGGAACTTCCAGAAGCTGTTAAGGCATATGGGGACACAGCAGATTGTGTGGCGGATTATATCAAGAGTCTTTGTGACAGGGAGCAATTTGCTTCCATGGTTCGAAGAAAAAGCAGAACCCTTATTAAATGTCTGGATAACATGAAAACAGAAGCTGAGAAGCAGATAAAAACCAGAAGTGGATGTCAGTGTGCCTGTATCCCACCTTCAACTGGATACAGAATGATTCGTGAATATTACGAAGGAGGTCAGGACCAATGAAACGAAAAGCCATTGAAACGGTACCAATGCTGGAACGGGAGTTAAAACAAACGAAAGAGGATTATACCGTGTTTTCACAGCTCCTTGAAATAAAAGGAGAAAAAATCTTAATACTGGATCTCTATAAGACCAGATGTATTTCAAAAAAGAGTAAGCTTATTCCAGAAAAACGGTATGTAACAGACCGGAAGGATTTTGAGACTTATAATCCGGAAAATATGAAGCCATGGGGGAAAGCTGGTCTGGAAACCTCATGGTATAGTATGCCAGATCTTTATTTCCCTGCAGGTGCAGCAGCTGCTGTATATGAGTTTCTTCCTCCCGCAAGTTGGGGAGACAGTGCAGAAAAAAGGCTGCAGGAGAATGAAAGAGATATAAAAAGTGAGACAGCTCAAAAGAAAAAGGAGTATCACCAGAATGCTATAGACAGACGGATCTCTTTGGTAAAGGACTTTCCGAAAGGTGCAGTGCAATGGTTTCATCAGCTGTTTGAAAAAGAACATTTTATATTCTATGAAACACAAACAAAGGTAAAGGCAGCAGGTGTCTGTTCTCATTGTCAGAAAGAAATAAAATACGACCGGAGAACAGAAAAGCCAATGCATAATATGCCTTGTAAATGCCCTTACTGTGGAATCGAAGGACTTTATAAAGTAAAGGGAAAACAGGATCAAGTTCATGTTCACAAAAAAGCAATTATCATGCAAAAGATAGAAGGCGGATTTGTAAGCCGTTTCCTTGAATTAAAATATCGTGCTTCTCCATTGGGTGAAAGTATAGATTTTGATCATGTGGAAGTTGCAAGATCGACTTACAATGGAAAACGAAGATACGATGATTATTCATACTATCGATATTATACTGATGAAATCGCCTGGACAGATTCCAATGTAAATAACATTAATAAAGGAATTGGATATCTATACCTGGATAACCTGGAACAGGTGCTTGATAGAACACCATTTAAATATTGTGCCATAGGGGAGCTTCAAAAACATACTAACGGTCCTATTCATCACACAGCACTTCTTGAGAACTATGAGCGGATGCCGTACATAGAGTATATGATCAAAATGGGGCTATATAGGCTGACAGAAGAATATCTGGAGCACCCATACACTTCTACAATTAATTATAAAGAAAAAAGGCCAGACAAGATATTAAACCTGCCCAAAGACAAGATAAAAGAGTTAATTGCGGAAAATGGTGGTCTGGATATGCTTAAGCGGTTGCAGGTTGAAGTTATCCTGAACCGGTCATTTACAGAAGAGGAAGTAAATATCATTCAAAGACATAAGGTGAATGTAGAGCAGCTTGCAGGGGTAATGGAGTATACAGGAATGACCAGATTTCTAAGGTATATGAGTAAGAGTTTAGGCAGTAGGCAAGAGGCAGGAAATTTCATACTGGATTGGAAAGATTATATCAGGATGCAGCAAACATCAGGCCTACAGCTTACTACAGCTAATCTGTTTCCGAGGAGTTTAAAAGCAGAACACGATAAAATGTTAAAGACCATTAAGGACATGGAAGATCTGGAAAAAAATAAGAAATATCAGGATATTAAAGGTCAGTATGTAGAACGCTATACATTTGAGTATAAAGACTTAGTAATTATAATACCAGAAACACTACAGGATATCGTGAAAGAAGGAAATAAGCAGCATCATTGTGTGGCCACTTATGTAGACCGGGTGGCAGCAGGTCAGACATGTATTCTTTTCTTACGAAAGAAAGAAGATCCAGATCAGCCATTTTACACCATGGAGATCCAGGGGACAGAAATCATTCAGTGCAGAGGGAAATGTAATGCAGATCAGACCACAGAGGTAAAGAGTTTTCTCAAGGCATTTAAAACATGTATAGAGAAACAGAAAATTGAAGCTGACCGGATACCGGCTTAAAGGAGGCAGATATGCAGGAATTAATGAATTATCGAGATAGAAAAGAAGAAATCAGGAAACGGCTCCGGGAAACAGCTGAAAACTTTGTTTATATTGGATATCAATTAAAGCAGGTCAGGGAAAGCCGGGAATATGAACAGGATGGATACACAGACATTTTAGAATTTGCTCAGAAAGAATACGGCCTACAAAAAGATGATACATACCGATTTATCCGGATTAATGACAAGTATTCCATAGATGGAGATTCCCCGGAGCTGGCCGATCGCTTCAAGGGGCTTGCGCAGACAAAACTCTCTGAAATGCTGAATTTGCCAGATGATGATGTAGATCTGATCACACCGGAAACAACCAGGGAAGATATAAGGGAGTTAAAGCGTTTTAATAATCAGCCACCGGAAGATGTACCGGAAAAAGAGGGGAGTGATATACAGAATATTATCCTGGAATTTTTCCGTCCAGCAGCAGGACGGCTAGCAAAAGGCCTTCACGAACTGCTCCTTGATCTTCTGGTTATTGTAACTGGTGAACGGACAGACCCGGTACTTACTTGTGAGGAACAGATTCAGGAATGTATAAATCCAAAAGGAAACGCAGTATTTCGGGCAGGGAGATATATGGTATTCCTCTATGATGCTCCACATGGAATGAAGTATAAGGTTTTTGGAGATAACGCAAACCATTCTATCAGTTATATGACCTTTGCAAAGACTGCCCATCTGATATTTACAAGCCGGAATCAAGATAGTGAACTGGATCCATGGGAGAATGTTTACGGTCCAGAACTTGAACCAGAAATAATTCCGGAGCCGGTTGAGCAGCAGGACAAGCTGGAAATCAAAAAAGAGCCTTATAAGGAAGCACCAAAAGAACCGGAAACAAAAGACATTGTGGATAATTTAGAAGATCAGGTGAATAGAGAAGAAAAAGGAGAAAATTATCCACAAAAAAATACAGAAAACAGTGAAAAAGCGCCGGCGCAACTGGAAGTAAATGAAAAGCAGGAAGTTCCAGTCTTTACTGGGGGTTCTGAACTTGGCGAGATTCTTGAAAAAGAGTCTATACAGGAAACCGATCAGATGGAATTCATAAGACAATTGGATATGGAGGATTATCCGGAAACTTTACCGGAGGGATATATAAAATGTCATGACGGAAGTGAGGTACAGGAAACTGAGACATGGAAGGCATGGAAAGATATTCAGAGCATTACGAATAACTTATATGACCAGATATGTAGTCAGGGAGAACCGGATATTGAGACTTGCCAAAAATTAAAAGCAGGTGTGGAAACTATGAAAATGATTCTGGAGGAAATGATACAGTTAATGGGGCAGTAGGCAGCAGGAAGATGTTGTGGAAGTAATACGAGAGTGGAGAAATAGAAAGGAGGAATCTTGGCGATTCCTCCCTGACCTACTATTCAATATACATCCATTGAGAATATAATGGAAAAAATAATACCTAGGCATATGAAAATAATTTTTTTCATATTTGACTCCTTTATAAGGAGCTGAAATGTAATATAAACCTCTCCTATCAAGCTTACGACTAATCAAAATATCATCAGTCGTAAACCCATTCTCCTATCAAACATACGACCAATCAAAAACGACCATCAGTCGTAAAAACACACACCTATCAAACTTACGATCAATCAGAATACTATCAGTCGTAAACCCATTCTCCTATCAAACATACGACCAATCAAAAACGTACCATCAGTCGTAACAAACACTCGCCTATCAAACTTACGACTAATCAAAAACGACCATCAGTCGTAACACACGCACTCCTGTCAAACATACGGCCTATCTAAATGTACCATCAGCCGTAAACACACTCACCTGTCAAATATATTACATAACAGCTAACTGTGGGTTACAGGATTATTATATTATAAACAAGAAAAACTGTAAAGGAAAAAGTAAACTAATTTATGAAAATGTTATTGACGAATAATTCAAGAAAAGTGGCTAGTCTCCCATTATGGAGAAAGAAAAATAAGAGAAAAAGACACTTCACAAGATGTGATGCTTTAGAAGCAGTTAGTGCTTTTTTAGATTATTGCAACAATTAAAATGGTATTTAAAAGAACTGTTGATTCTTGACTTTAGAAAATTTAACTAACCATTTTGTCAATGATGTCAAAATGGTTAGGCAGCAGGAGGTGATATTTATTTTGACAGCTAAGGAGTATTTATCCCAATTAGATGAACTTAATAAAAAAATATGGCATAAGAAGCAAGAACTTATAGAAGCTAAAAGTAATCGAGGTATATCGTTTTGCTATGATGGAATGGAATCTGAAAGGGTTCAGACTTCATTTATTGGTTCTAGTGGGAAACCGACTGAATCACAGGCATTGCGTATTGTGTCCTTGGAAGAGGACATTGAAAATAAAATCATTGAATACATGGAATTCCGACATAAGTTAATAGATCAGATACATGATTTAAATGATGGTCTATATATAGATATCTTATATCGACGTTATGTTAGGAACGAAAAGAATTTTACCCAAATTGCTTATGACATGGGATATTCATATAAATATATAATTAATAAGCATGGGGAGGCCTTAATAGCCTTTGAAAAGATACATCAAGAATTGTTTAGAAACAAGAGTGCCTAAATGAGGAAAAGGGATGGAAAATATTTAGAAAAGACCTGCTATACTATTAATGTGCAAAAAGGGCTTCCAGATAGGAGGCCCTTTTTAAATCCCGACAAGATTTCGTTACCATCATATGAGAGGAGATGGTAACATGAATAGTTTTATTAGTTGGATTGGTGGCAAGAAGCTACTAAGAAAAAAGATTTTAGAGCAATTTCCGGAGCAGGAATCCTTTAATCGATATATAGAGGTATTTGGAGGAGCCGGGTGGGTATTATTTTCACGTGATAAGCACGCACCTATGGAGGTATTTAACGATGTAAACGGTGAGTTGATTAATTTATATAGGGTTGTAAAATATCACCCAGAAGCTCTGCAGAATGAATTGGAATGGCTGCTTATGTCTAGGGAGCAATTTTTTGACGAACTAAACAGAAATACCAGAGGCATGACAGATATTCAGAGAGCAGCCAGGTTCTTTTGTATAATAAAAGAGAGCTTTGGGACTAATCTTCATACATTTGGAGTTTGTTCAAAAGATATACGCAAGGCAGTTGATTATCTTAAAGAGGTATCGGATCGATTGAACAGGGTGGTAATTGAGAATCAGGATTTTGAGCAATTAATCAAAACTTATGATCGCCCTGATGCTCTATTCTACCTAGACCCACCATACTATGAAGCAGAGAAGTATTATCCAGATCGATTTAACCCGGAAGATCACGAACGGCTGCGGAAATGCCTGGGCAATATTAAGGGAAAGTTTGTATTGTCTTATAATGACTGTCAACAGATTCGGGATCTGTATGAGGGATATACGATAATTGAAGTAGACCGGATAGACAATCTCGTTATTAAGAATGTTAGTCGAAAATATAAAGAACTTATTATAAAAAATTTTGAATAGTTTTATCTCCTTACGGTTGCCGGGTGTGACAGCCCGGTGGCCGATTAATTCCTGATATTCTCCTTTTTGAAGACGCCTGTCGATTTTTGGTCGATGGGTGTTTTCTTTTGGAAAATTATGTTATATAATAATCCCATGATATTTTTTGGGGAGGAAAGAAGTATGAGGCTCTATAGTATGTATTTTATTTGTAAAAATAATATTGAAATCATTAGAAATTTTAAATTAGATACCTTAAGTAACGGTACCGGACAAATTAATCGTGTAAAAGGCTGGACTGATATAATTATATCATTAAATAAATTGGCAAATGTCCCAGGAATAAAAAAATATTCTGAAAAGCTATATGAGAGCGTACCTGTCATGGTTCGAGAACGTGATGGCTTTGATTTGAGCATAGACGTTGGCGGTAAGGTTGAATCAGCAAGAAAGGAATTATTGTGCAGTATTAGTACCATTATAGACATGTATGAGCAAATGGGGCTTGCACAGAGTACGGATACGGGATTTGATATAAGACTTCCTCAGTTTTATTCAATAAAGGATTTTTCTAATTGCATTAAAGATCTGGAATTTATTATAAACCAATGCCCATTTTTAAACGTTCCAGATGGTGAAATTAAATTTAAATCGGCAGATGTTGGTTCATTTTGGATTACTTTTTTTGTTGTAGGAACTGCAGCTAGTCAGATATTATTTAATTTTAGCAAATTAGTTGACGCGGCAGTGAAAATACAATCTCATATTGTAACAGTAAAGCAACAAGAAGAGCAATTTCGATCTATGCAACAAAAAAACGAATTAACTTCTGATTTGATTGATGCATTTAGAAAAGTGAATAAATCCTTGGTTGTTAGTGCCGTTCATGAGCTAGAACCGGGTTTAGGATCTTTAGAAGATGGAGAAGAAGTTGATAAAGTAGGTAGGAGCATTGAAAAGTTGGCTGATTGGATGAACAAAGGGTTAAAAATTTATTCAACAATAGATGCGCCTAAAGAGGTGAGAGATTTATTTCCTCCCCAAGAAGAACAACTGTTATTAAATGATGATGTTATTAAGTTAATTGAACAAAAGGAAAAAAAATAAACAATAAAACATTAAGGCTGATACAATCCCACTTAAGTAGACAGATGAAATAATTAAATTCATCTGTCTACTTAAGTGGGATTTTTCATGTCAAAATCAAAATTCTCAAAAGAACAATGAATACAGGCTCGCCACAGCCTATAAGTACATTATAGATCTGGAGGAATATGGAAGCAATAAAAGTTTTATAGACATCTGTTAGTGCAGGTGTCTATTTATTATAGCGGAGTAGAGCAGTCTGGTAGCTCGCCAGCCTCCTTAGCTGGAAGTCAGAGGTTCAAATCCTCTCTCCGCAATTATTTGGAGGTAATTATGATTTATAAAAGATGTCCACATTGTGGAAAAAGAATCCAATCAGGAACAACCTGCAAATGCCGTAAGCGTGAGTACCAACCGCCATCAGGTATATACAAGCTTTATCATACACAGAGATGGAGAGATTTACGATCTGTAGTTATGGCAAAGTATAACGGTATAGATTTATGGGCCCTTCATCAACATGGGAGATTGGAGTATGCAGAGACAGTGCACCACATTGTTCCGACTTCAGATGATGAAAACCTTTTCTTTATATTCAGCAACCTGATCCCGGTATCCAGAGCCAGTCATGATGAAATACACATGCTCTATAAGACAGATAAACAGGCAACGCAAAAGATATTGATGGCAATATTATCTCAGGAAGGCATAGGGTAGGGGGGTATGAAAAAAGTTTCGGCAAATTACCCAAGACCGCAGCCCCTCCTTTCTTCACACAAAACTCCAAATAAGAAATTTTGAAATGTAGGTGATAAAAGGTCAAAAAATAGAAAGCCATTAGATCAGCAATCCGGCAACCTCACAAATGAGGAAAAGGATAGGAAAATACTGGAAGAACAGGCGATTCTAACAGGTGATGAAGATATACAAAAACCGCCTGCCTGGCTAATTGATTCAGTTGCAAAATCAGAGTATAAAAGGGTCATAAAAGACCTAAAAAACATAAAAATTATAGGCAATTTAGACCTGTCAAATCTGTGTGGATACTGTAATGCATACTCCATGTACCGAAAGGCTACAAAGGATTTAAGCAAGGGTGATTTAATAGTCAAAAAGATCTCTGCCAGCGGATCAGAATACGATGCAGAAAATCCGCTAATCATGATACAGAAAAAATATGCGGAAGAGATGCGTAAGTTTGCTTCACTGTGCGGGCTTACCATAGACAGCAGATTGAAAGCAGCAACTATAAAGATAGATAAGGTTGAAAATGAGATTGAGGATGAGTTCGGTGATATTTAATGACAATAAAGGAAGAACTGATACGATATTCCAGAGATTGCCTGGAGGATAGGATACCTTCTGGGAAGAAGCATCAATGGGCTTGTGCCAGATTTTTAAAAGACCTGAATAGAATAGATTCAGATGGATTCCCGTACATATGGTCTGAGGAAAAGGCAGAAAGAATTGTAAAATGGTTTTCATACCTGAGACACTCCAAGGGTGAGCTTGCTAAGAAGCCGATCATCTTGACTACATGGCAGAAATTCTTTTTATGTCAGATTTATGGCTGGCGGCATAAGGAGACTGGGTATAAGCGTTTCAAAAAGTCATTTGTAGAAGTAGCAAGAAAAAACGCAAAGTCACAGATGGAGGCGGGAGTTGCCCTCAATGAAATATCAGAACAGGCAACAAGAAATGGTGAGGTATATGAATATTATACTGCTGGAGTAAAGAGACAACAGTCAAAAGTTATTTTCGATGAATGTGAGTTAATGCTGATAGGTTCACCACTAAAAACAAAATTCAGAATAACAAGAGATATTATAAAGCATAAGAAAACTGGTAGTTTCATCCGCCCGCTTAATAAAGAAGATGGAAAATCGGGGGATGGAACAAATCCGGCAGGTCTTATCCTTGATGAATACCATCAGCACCCGACCACTGATTTTTACGATTTAGGTCTTGGTTCTGCAACGAAAGAACCGCTGTTAATGATTATAACAACAGCGGGAAAGGATTTAACATATCCATGCTATACAGAAGAATATTCCTACTGCTCAAAACTTCTGGATACTGGTAGCGATGTAGAAAACGATGAATACTTTGTTGATATATGCGAAGCTGATGAAAACGATGACCCGGACGACATCAATACCTTAAAAAAAGCAAATCCGATTAGAGCCTTTTTTCCTGCTGGACTTGAAAAACTCCAAAGTGAATGGAAGATTGCCAAAGATATTCCTGAAAAGTTAATTGCTTTCATGACTAAATGTCTAAACATTTGGATGCAGGCAAAAGAAAACAGCTACATGGATATGTCCAAGTGGAAGGCCTGCGAGGTAGAAGATCTACCCCTTGATATAAATGGTCGCCCTGTTTATGTAGGATTTGATATGTCAGCAAAGACAGACCTTACGTCAGTAGCTTTTATAATTCCCTTCCAGAGTGGTGAAGTAGATGCACATGGGAAAGAGATTATTAAATATATCGTATTTTCTCACAGTTTTATTCCTACAAGAGAAAAGCTGCGAGAGCATATTTTGAAAGATAAAGTACCGTATGATTCCTGGGAACAGCGTGGGTATCTTACAGTAACAGAAACACCCATTGTAGATCAGGGAGCAGTAATGGAATATGTTCTAACCGAATGTAAAAAGCATGACTGGAAAATCCAGACCCTTTGCTTTGATCCGGCCAACGCCTCAAAGCTAATGATGGATCTATCTAATGAAGGATTCGACGTAGAAGAGGTCTTCCAATCACAGAAAAGCCTTAATGAGTCAACCCAGGGCTTCCGGGAGCAGGTATATTGTAAAAATATTTTTTATATGCACAACCCTCTTCTTAATTACGCAATGAGTAATGCGGTCATTCGTCAGAATAATGGACTGATTAAAATAGATAAAGATGCAACCACTAAGCGCATTGATCCGGTAGACGCCGTTCTGTGTGCTTTTAAATTGGCGTTATATCATGAGTTTGGTGAGGATTACGCAGATTATTTAAATAGATTTTTAAAGGAGATGCGAGAAGGGACTTTAGGAGCAGAATAAAAGGAGCTGTAAATGCGTTAAAAGGTAGTACGACCGTATCTTTAGGTGATCCTGATTTACTACAATGGTTGGGAATTGATAAACACGGAAGCAAAAAGTCAATAAATGAAGCAACCTATTTTACTTGTTTAAAGATGCTTTCAGAGACTATGGGAAAATTACCGCTAAAATATTATAAAGTGGAAGGAGACGGAAGGACAAGAGCTGCGCCTGATGATACTGCAAAGCTTTTGATGAACCGACCAAATCCAATTATGACTCCAGCCACGTTCTGGGGAACCATTGAAGCAAACTGCCAGCATTACGGGAATGCATTTGTATGGCTCCAAACGGTATTTATAAGAAAAGGAAAGTATGGAGGAGAATATAAGATAAAGGCCTTTTGGCCGATGCAGTCTAACTATACCAGTGTTCTTATGGATGATGCAGGAATTTTTGGCTGTGCCGGTAAACTATATTACCGTTACAGTGATCCGAAAACAGGAAAAACCTATACATTTCCGCAGGAGAGTGTCATGCACTTTAAAACCTGGTGCAGTTTTGACGGCATAATGGGGGCTTCGGTGCAAGATATTTTAAAATCCACGGTTGGAGGTTTGGGAGAAGCACAAACCTATTTGAACAACTTATATACCCAGGGGCTGACTGCTTCAATGGCGTTACAGTATACAGGGGATTTAGACAAAGGGATGCGCGCGGCTTTGGAAAAGGAGTATAACTCTTTACTGACAGGGGCAAAAAATGCAGGAAAGGTTGTAGCTATTCCGATTGGAATGACATTACAGCCATTAAATATAAAGCTTACAGATGCCCAGTTCTACGAGTTAAAGAAATACACAGCTCTGCAGATAGCCGCAGCCTTTGGAATAAAACCCAACCAGATCAATGATTATGAAAAATCAAGCTATGCAAACAGCGAGTCTCAACAGCTCGCTTTTTTGGTAGATACCATGCTTTACCGTCTCACGCAATATGAGCAGGAGATTAACTATAAATGCCAGACTGAGCAGCAGATTGTAGAAGGTCTGTTTTACAAATTCAATGAGAAAGTAATCTTAAGAACGGATTCAAAGTCTCAGATGGATCAAATTATATCGGCGGTAAAAAACGGCATTTATACATCTAATGAGGGACGTAATCAGTTAGATCTGCCGCCAAAAGAAGGAGGAGATGTACTTGTAGTGAATGGAAATTGTGTTCCGCTCACAGAAGTGGGAGCAGCATATCGCAAAAAGGGAGGTGAAGGTTAAGTGGCATCAATAGATATAAAAGGTGATATTGTAAGCAATGATGATAAGTGGATGTATGACTGGCTGGGCTGGGAAGCTACAAGCCCGGGTGATATTAAAACTGCTCTGTCAGAATGTAAGCCAGGTGAGATATTAACCGTACATATCAATTCTGGAGGCGGTTCGGTCATGGCCGGACAGGAGATATTCTCCATGCTTTATGGACGGAATGATGTGGAAATTAAGATCCAGTCGTTAGCCGGATCCGCAGCATCCGTCATAGCAATGGCCAACCGGTCAGAAATAAGTCCGGTGGCAATGATTATGATTCACAATGTATCCATGTGGGGAGCCAGCGGAGATTATCATGATATGCAAAAAAACGCTGAGATCCTGAAGAACATGAATGCAGCTCTGGCAGCAGCCTACACAGCAAAGACGGGTAAGTCACAAGAAGAGATCCTTAAACTGATGGACAAGGAAACATGGCTTACGGCGAATCAGGCACTGGAAATGGGATTTGTGGATTCGATTGCGAAGGACTCCGCAGTATTTACAAATAATGTCTCTGGACTCCGGCTAACTGATGAAATCCGCCAGAAGGTACTTGCTGATAGAGCGCATAAAGACCAGATTGAAAATGAAAAAAGTGAATTATTATGTGATATAGACCTGTATGGGGTCTAGGAAAGAGAGGCTATAAGGAACAAGAAACTTTTAGAATTATTAAACAGCATTAATGCAAAGAAAACAGAGGTTATCGACCTGAGCAATGAGGGAAAGATTGAAGAGGCAAAAGCGGCAAAAGAAGAACTTAAGAATCTCCAGGAGCAGTTTGATTTATTAAAAGACGTAATTGATCCCGATGGAGACGGCCAGTTATCAGAACCCCAGGCACAGGGAGCAGTACCTGTCCAGAAAAAAGATTCCACCTCAGAGTTTGCCAATGCTGCCAGAAGTGGATTTAAGAATGTAACCATGACAGAGGGTTCACCTGCAGATGGAGGGTATACAGTACCAGAAGATATCCAGACAAAGGTAAATGAATACCGTTCTGCAAAGAAATCCTTAATAGACCTTGTTGACGTAGAGAATGTAACAAAACCGAAAGGTTCCAGAACGTTTAAGAAACGCAGTCAGCAGACAGGATTTGTTAAGGTCGGGGAAGGTAAGAAAATCGGAGCAAAGACTACCCCACAGTTTGAAAGAATGTCTTATGAAATTTCAAAGTATGCCGGTTATCTGCCTGTTACGAATGAGCTTCTTTCCGATTCAGATACTAATATAACCGGGACTTTGATTTCCTGGCTGGGTGATGAGAGCCGGGTAACACGAAACAACATTATCCTTGATACTGTAAAGACGCAGAAAAAACAGGCTATTACAGGGCTGGACGATATCAAGAAGATTCTTAATGTAACGCTGGGTCAGGCGTTTAAATCTACATCAAAAATTACCACTAATGATGATGGTCTCCAGTGGCTTGATACGCTGAAAAACAGTAAGGATGAGTATTTGCTGCAGCCAGATCCAGCCAATCCCATGCAGTTAAGAATATGCGCAGGTGCAACCATTATCCCGGTATTTATCGTACCAAATGAAGATATGCCTTCCGACGTTTCAACTGAAGGACACAGAAAGGTTCCATTTATTATCGGTGATTTAAAAGAAGGTGTAAAATTCTTTGACCGTAATCTTATGTCTATTATGACCTCTGAGATTGCAGCTATTGGTGATCTCAATGCATTTGAAGAGGATCTTACGATTTTCCGGGCTATTGAAAGAGAAGATTGTAAGATTAAGGACAGTGCAGCCTTTGTATATGCAGAATTTGACCTGGCTGATCTAACGGTAAAGGCAAGCAAGGCGTAACACAATAAATCTGGAGGTTCATGATGAAGCTTGAAGAAGTAAAAAGTTTTTTAAGAGTGGACTTTGAAGATGATGATAACCTGATTAAATGTATCATGGAGGCGGCTGAACTGTATATCAAAGATACGGTAGGAGAGTATGACAAAAACAATCCTAAAGCCAATCTTCTTTTTATGGCACTGGTGCAGGATCTGTATGATAATAGGGAGCTTATGGTTACAGAGCAAAAGAAAAAGCGCATGTCGTATACCTATGCTTCCATTATTCTCCAACTGCAGTACAGCATTAAGGAGGTGGCAGAAGGGGAATAAATCCGGGCAGACTGAAAAAAAGAGTTACCATTATGCGGTATAAGGATACCCCTAACGAATTAGGCAATACAGTCAGCACACTTCAAAGATACAAAACTGTATTTGCAGAGATAAGACCCATAAGAGGTCGTGAATATCTGGAATATTACAAGGACAGTAATAGCCTGGAGTATAAGATCACGATTCGGTATATACCGGATTTACTCTCATCAGATGTATTGGAATATCACGGCCGGCAGTTCCTCATCAACAGTATCATTAATGTAGAGGAACAGGGATATATTCAGGAAGTCATGTGTACAGAAAAAATCCATGAAAAGAAACCGGAGGCAGAGAATGGCGTTTGAAATTAGGGGACTGGAAGATCTTCAACGAGATATTGAAAACGTAGTAGTAAAACACCCCGATGAAGTTAATAAAAAAATGAGGTCATTGGGAAATCAATTTAAAAATGATTGTAATGCCAAGATGCCAGCAGATTATCAATCAGGGAAACGTGCTATCCCCAAATCCTGGGAGGTCCGGTCAGAGCAGCAGGCTCACGTTGTTACGGAAGTGCAGATCAGAAACAAAGCTCCTCATTTTCATCTGGTAGAAAACGGTCATGAAAAGTACATTCGGGGGAAGTCAACAGGTGGTTTTGTTCCAGGGAAGCATTATGCTGAAAGAACCAGACAGGAATATGAAGATAAGTTCCCAGATGAAATCGAAGAATTTTTAGATAAGATTCTAAGGGGGAATAATCTGTGACCGAATACCAGGAATTAATTTGTGCATTGAATGGCCTTCTGGGAAATAAATTTCCTGCTATACAAAAATACGGAAATGATACAACGGAAGGATGGAAAAAGCCATACTTTTTTATTGAGTGCGTACCAGGGGCAACTGCTTATGAAACAATTAATTTTGCTAAAAGATCCTGTGTATTGAAAGTTACCTATTACCAGGAAACAGTAAATGAACCGGATCAGCTTCATAAGGTAGAAGAAATTCGGAAATTAATTGGGATGAAGTTCTGTGTTGGCAGCAGGAAGCTGGACGTAAGAAGTTACAACCATGATTATGTAGGAGAATATAATAACATTCTGCAAATATCTGTGGAATTGGACTGGTATGAAAATCTTTGCCAGCCGCCAGCCGCTGAACTAATTGATAACGTTGATGTGGCATTAAAGAAAGGAGAACGATAAGGGGAGCACCTTCGATTAATATTATATTCATAGAAAAAGGAGTTACTGCAATGGAACGTGGAGAACGTGGTGTAGTAGCTCTTGTTTTAAAAGATAAGACAAAACAGAAAAAAGTCATTTATTCAGTTTCAGACATTCCAAAAGAGTTAAGTGACGAAAATAAGGAACTTGTGGAAATGGCACTGAGAGGATATCAGAAAACACCGCAAAAGGTTATTTTGTATATCATGAGTTCGAAACCGGAAGACATGGAAGCAGAATATCAGGAAATGGAAAAATACTTTGAAATCACTGTCTTTAATTGGCTGTCCATTCCTTCAGTAGAAACCGATAAGAAGACAGAAGAAATCGCTGCATGGATCAAAGCACAGAGGAAAGCTAAACGGACCGTAAAGGTGGTCCTTCCCAATGTTGAGGCAGATTCAGAGGGAATCGTAAATGTGATTTCCAGTCTCTATAAGAATGAGACAGAATACAAGCCGGAAAAAGTCACAGCAAGGGTGGCCGGGCTCATTGCCGGTACTCCTATGACCATTGCCTGTACCTATGCTCCATTAACTGATTTTACAGACTGTACACGTCTGACAGCAGAGGAACTTGATTCCGCTGTGAATGCCGGAAAGTTCGTGTTCCTGTGGGACGGGGAGAAAGTAAAGGCCTGCAGGGGGATCAATAGTGTTGTAACCGTTGGTAATGGAAAAGGAGACAGCTTTAAAAAGATCAAGATTGTAGAGGCAATGGATATGATTCAGGACGATATCCGGATGACGGTTCAGGACAACTACATTGGTAAGTTTGCAAATACTTACGATAATAAGTGCCTGCTCATAACTGCAATCAATGGTTATTTTTCAGAGCTTATTCGGGAGGGCATTATCGAATCTGGTACATGCGAGATAGACATTGATTCTCAGAGAAGCTATCTGCAGACAAATAAAATTGCTGTGGAAGATATGAGTGAGCAGGAAATTAAAGAAGCCAATGTAGGCTCTCATGTGTTCTTGAAGGCAAAGGTATCTATTCTTGATGCAATCGAGGATATTGACTTGAATATCTACATTTAGGCAGGAGGTGAAACGAAATGAGAGGTTTTAATCCAGATAACGTCATAAATGGTACCTATGGGGAACTGTGGTTTGATGGAGATTATATGGCTGAGGTGCTTTCCTGCAAGGGAGAACTGAACATTAAATATACATCAATTACAAGAGTAGGGCATTTGATTGACGGACAAAAGATGACCGGACTTGAAGGTAAGGGAGAATTCAAGCTACATAAGGTTTCTTCCACAGTAATGGGGAAAGTGTCAGATTCATTAAAAAAGGGAAAAACTCCATCGTTTACGATTATATCAAAGGTAGCTGATCCGGATGCTTTAGGTGCGGAAAGAGTTGCCTTTTATAATTGTAAGCTGGACAAAGCCGTTCTGGCCGATTGGGAAGCGCAGAAAAATGGAGAAGAATCCTATTCTTTTACTTTTGAGGATTGGGAAATTTTAGACAGGATATAAGGAGGAGATAGAATGAATTTAGCAGAAAAATTAATGAAACTGGACCGGAAGAAATTAGAGGAAGTACCGACCGGTGAGATAGAAATTAAGAGACTATCACAATTAACTGGAGAACCGTTCACTGTAAAGTGCAGAGCCATTCCAGGGGAACGCTATACAGAAATCGGCTCTGTTATGACAGATCATAAAGGAAAACTTGATCTTGGAAAGGTATATAGAGTAAATACGCTGCTTGCCGTTGAAGGAGTTGTGGAGCCGGATCTAAGAGACGCAAAGCTTCAGGAACACTTTAGCTGTAAGACACCAAAGGATTTGGCAGAAGTCCTTTTTCAGGGCGGCGAGATGTCGAAGGTGGGAGACCTTATTACGGAGCTTAGTGGATTTGGAGAAGAATCGGATAATGAAATAAAAAACTGATTGATACCGATTCAGAGGTTCAAATGATGTATCTTCTGTTTCGGTATAAGAGCTGGAGTCCATCTGAGTATTTTGATATGCTGGAGAGTGATAAGCGAATTGTTCGATTGTTTATGGCCAGGGAAATCGTAGAGCGGAATAAGGAAATAGAGGAGATGAAGAAGGGCTAGAGTAATAGATGCAGTTTTAAGACTGCGGGATGAATTCAGTGGTAATTTGAGAAGATCTGTAACTTCTATGACCAACATGTCAAACAGTGCTATAAAAATGTCCCGTGATATTGAAAAAGCAGGAAAGTCCATTTCAAATACCGGGAAAAAACTTACCGGTGCTGTAACAATGCCTATTGTGGGGCTGGGAGTGGCTTCTACAAAGATGGCACTGGATTTTGAAAATGGTCTGGCTAAGGTTTCTACCATAGCAGATACAACGGCCATGAGCATGAATGAAATTAGAAATCAGACCGTTAGCCTATCGAATCAGATGGGGATTGGCGTTACAGAAATTTCCGAGGCACAATACCAAGCGATTTCTGCCGGAGCCAAAACCGCAGATTCCCTTGACCTGGTCAAGACAGCAGCCATGGCAGCAAAAGCAGGTTTTACAGATACAGCGACATCTATAGATGGTCTGACTACCGTATTTAACTCCTACCAGGGAGCCGTAGACTATTCAGCCATTGCTGATCAGATGATGATGACTCAGAATTATGGTAAGACCACCTTTGGGGAACTGGCTTCCAGCATGGGTCAGGTGACCCCTATAGCCAATTCGTTAAATGTATCCTCAAAAGACCTGTTTTCCTCTATTGCGGTTCTTACAAAAAATGGTATAGCGACCTCACAGGCAGTAACAGGCATGAAGGCAGCTTATTCCAATATATTAAAGCCCACATCAGATGCACAAAAAGAAGCCCAAAAGCTGGGGATTGAATTTAATGCAGCCCATTTAAAATCAGTGGGCTGGGCTCAATTCATGGCAGAAATTAAAGATAAGACAAACGGAAATACGCAGTCTATGGCAAAGCTTTTCGGTTCGGTGGAGGCGCTTAATTCCATGACCGTCCTTGCAGGTGCAGGGTTTGGGGATTTTACAGAAGCCCTGAACCAGATGGACGGTGCGGTCGGACTGACCCAAAAGTCCTATGAAAAGATGCTGACACCTACAGAGAGGTGGAACATAGCGCTTAATAAGGTAAAGAATGCCGGAATAAAGGTAGGGGAAAAGCTCCTGCCTTTTTTTGAAAAGATAACGGAGGTGGTAAGCCGGGCTGCAGACCGCTTTAATGGACTATCCGATTCGCAGGTAAATATGATTATTAAACTTGCGGGAATTGCAGCTGCAGCAGGGCCGGCTCTCATGATATTTGGAAAGCTAGTAAGCGGTGTAGGAAAAGGATTGATGATCTTTAATAAACTTGGTAAAGCCATTAAATTTGCAAAAGGTGTTATTCCTCTTCTTACATCTCCTATTGGACTGGTCATCATAGGCCTTGTGGCGCTCATTGCAGTTATTATATTAGTAATAAAGAATTTTGATAAAGTAAAAGCTGCAGTGAAAAAATTCGCTTCCCATTTTAAGGGAGAGATATCCACGGTAAAAACCACCATTGAAAAGGTGAAATCCGCTTTTTCTTCTGTAGCTCCGCAATTTAAGTCTGTAGTTGATAAAATTGGCCCTATGATTCAAAGCATAAAGACAGCACTGCAGCCGGTCATCACGTTTATTGCTTCTGTATTTTTAGCCAGATTGAAGATTGGCTTCTCTGCTTTAACTGGCTTCGTATCTGGTTTTGTCACTCAGCTGGAGCCTATCTTACATGGAGTAATCACAATATTTGATGGAATCATCACTTTTATAACAGGTGTCTTTTCCGGAAACTGGTCAATGGCATGGGAAGGAATAAAATCTATTTTTTCTGGCATATTTGAATCCATCGTAGGCATTGCCAAAGGTGTAATAAACGGAGTAGCTTCTGCTATTAACAGCGTAGTTAAGACAATCAATGGAATGGGTATTAAAATACCGGATTGGGTACCAGGGCTTGGAGGAAAAGCATTTAGTCTGAATATCCCTACCATACCAATGCTTGCCAAAGGAACGGATTCCTGGAAAGGTGGAATCGCTCAGGTCCATGAGCGTGGCGGTGAGATTATAGATCTGCCGCATGGCAGCAGGGTATATCCTCATGATGAATCTGTGTCCATGGCCAGAAAAGAAGGAATCTCTTCAGGAGGAATCACGATAGCCAAGCTGGCCGATCAGATCATTGTTCGGGAAGATGCAGATATAGATAAGATAACCAATGCTCTTGTCAGAAAACTACAGAAAGCACGTGTAAATATGGGAGGAACTTAATCATGGAGATATGGTTAAAACAAGGTGAAAATTGCTTAAGAATACCAGTACTGCCTTCATCCTATCAGGTAAGTACTTCTCAAAATAACACAACAGTAAATATTAATGGATTGGGAGAGATCAATCTTCTGGGGAAAAGAGGACTTACCGCGGTAAGCTTCTCTTCTTTTTTTCCCTGCCATTACGAGAGCTTTTGTTCAACCATTATTAAGCGTCCAAAGGAATATATCAGTCTGTTAGAAAAAATGAAGAGGAACGGGGCAATGAGGCTCCATATAACTGGAATCCTATCATTGAAAGTAGCAATAGAGACTTTGGATTATGAAGAGAATGATGGAACCAGGGACATTACCTATACATTAGGTCTGAAGGAATATCGGCATTTAAGCATTCCAGAGTCATCACTTACGAGCCAGACACAGGAGACTGTTACAGTAAGAGAAAGTCCGGTTCCTAAAGCGGGCAGGACACATACGGTTGTGAAAGGGGAATGCCTGATAAGCATTGTCCGTAAGGAGACAGGATCTACGGACTGGAAGCCTGTTTACGAAGCCAATAAAAGTACCATAGGGAGCAATCCCAACAAAATAGATCCAGGGCAGGTGTTGATAATACCATGATTATAAAGCTTAGGAAACAAAGTGATAATAAAATCTATGATGTCACTCAAATGGTTGAAAGCGTGGATTGGTCTGGCTCTACGGAATCCGTGGCACGTACCGCCGATATTACTATTATAAATGCACCTTATGATGAGAATATTTCTTTCCTTCCTCGTCCAGCTACCGGAGATTTTATCTCGTTGATAGAGGAAAAAGAACTGTTTTTTGGCAGGGTGTATGGAATAGAGAAGACATCAGAAATTGGAACGGTAACGGTCAATTGTATTGATAACCTTCAGTATCTCTTGAAATCCAAATGGAATTATAATTTTAAGAATAAGACAGCAGAAGCTATAGCAGCCCAGGTCCTTGCTGATTTACAGTTTCCTGTTCGCACCCTGGAACCTACTGGGATTAATATAAAATCTATGCTCTGTCAGGGAGAAACCATTTATGACATTATCATGCAGGCTTATACCATAGCACACAAAGTGAATCAGAAGCTTTATATGTGCTTACTGGAAAACAATAAACTATCCGTGGTAGAGAAGGGAATCATTGTAGCCAATTATAAATTATCTGAAGGGTTGAATATAACAAAATCCTCATTTACAGAATCCACGGAAAGCATTATCAATAAAGTAAAGATCTATGATGATAAGGGAAACCAGGTAGGAGAAGTCACCGATGTAGAATCAATAAAACAGTATGGACTTTTTCAGGAACTGTACACGGTAGAAGAGGGAGTCAATCAGACTACAGCAGCCAATCTGATGCTGACACAGCCAGAACAGACACTATCCGTTGAAGCTATAGGTGATATAAACTGCCTTTCAGGATATGGGGTCACTGTAGAGGACCGTGTAACAGGCATGAAGGGCTTATATTGGATCAAGTCAGATAAACACAGTTTCAAAGATGGGGTACATACCATGGAGCTGGAGCTGAGTTTCAAGAATCTCATGGATAAAAAGGAAAGTCAGGAGGAGAGTTAAGGGTAGAAGATCTTGTGAGAATTATGCAGGAGGAAGGAGCAAAAAACAATCCTCCAACCATAGAATTTGCAACAATGACAGGACCAAAAAGCTGTAAGATAGGTGATCTTCTTTTGGTAGAGGAGGATCTTATATTTTCCGAACATCTTTTGAACCGGTTGACCATAATGGTATCTGTCAGCGAATCGCATTCTGATCAGAGCCAGTACATACAGCCTCTGCAGGTAGGAGATGAAGT
The DNA here is from genome assembly GCF_003432035.1 of Lacrimispora amygdalina. Taxonomy (GTDB): domain Bacteria; phylum Bacillota; class Clostridia; order Lachnospirales; family Lachnospiraceae; genus Lacrimispora; species Lacrimispora amygdalina. Next base: position 13,721 of record NZ_QOHO01000016.1, on the reverse strand, counting down.
GGCAGTTATTAGAGTAAGCCAAACAAGATATCTGGTTCTGGATAGGGTGGTGGGATTATGAGTCTGCTCCCTACCTTTGCCTTGGATAAGATAACAGCCCAGTCTGGGGGATATACGGAACCTGTGGAGTATGAAGTCAATTTAGAGACCGGACAGCTTACCGGCCGAAAGGTTAAAGGAAAAGAAGCTGTCAGGATGTGGATATGGCTGTGTTTGCATACAGAACGGTTCCGCCATCCGATATACTCCTGGAACTATGGTACAGAACTTGAACAGTATATAGGCCAGACTTTGACACAGGAGTTTCTGGAAACGGATTGCCAGGCATCGGTGGAAGAGGCTCTTATGATAAATCCATATATAAATGAAATCAGAGACTTTCAGGTAACAATAGAAGAAAATAAGCTTTTGATTAGTTTTACAGCAGTCACAAAATTTGGTGAAGTGGAGGTGGAAACGAAGGTTTGAAGATAAGACCTATGAGGTTATCTTAAAACAGATGTTAGACCAGGTACCGGCAGGTATGGATAAGAGAGAGGGGTCCATCATTTATACCGCTCTTGCCCCAGCTTCCATGGAACTTGCTGCCACGTATATGGAACTTGATACGGTATTAAAAGAAATGTTTGCAGACACAGCAGACAGAGAGTATTTAATCCGGAGAGCAGCGGAGCGAGGGGTAATTCCAAAAGGAGCTTCCTATGCAGAGCTTAAGGGAGAATTTAATATGGATATTCCGATAGGCAGCCGTTTTTCTCTTGACGAGCTTAACTACATCGCCATAGAACGGTTGGAAAATGGTGAGTACCGGATGCAGTGTGAAACCCCAGGAACCGCCGGAAACAATAACTTTGGTACATTGATCCCAATTGAGTATATCAAAGGGCTTACCAAGGCAGAACTGACCGAAGTCTTAATACCTGGAGAAGATGAGGAAGAAACAGAACATTTCCGAAAGCGGTATTTTGAAAGCTTAAACTCTCAGGCATTTGGTGGGAACATAGCTGACTATAAGAAAAAGGTATCTGCGATTTCCGGAGTGGGAGGCGTTAAGGTTCTTCCTGCCTGGAATGGTGGAGGAACCGTAAAACTGGTCATTGTTGATTCCTCTTATAATATTCCAACTGCCGATCTGATCCAGACAGTGCAGGATACCATTGATCCGGATCCTAACCGTGGAAAAGGCTATGGGCTGGCTCCAATCGGTCATGTGGTCACGGTAACCGGAGCGGAAGCAGAAAAGGTATCCGTTACTACCAATATAACCTATCAGACCGGGTATGATAAAAGTCAGTGCATGGAAGATATCAGCAGAGTGATAGATGAGTATCTGACTGAATTAAATCGTTCCTGGCAGGAGGTTAATGAAATTGTGGTAAGGGTATCCCGGATTGAAAGCAGACTCCTTGATGTAGCAGGAATCCTTGACGTACTGGATACGAGTATCAATGGAGTCAGCGGAAATTATTTAATTCCTTCTGAACGGATTGCAGTAAGGGGTGATATCCATGTCTGACCATAGAGAAATCAATCTGAATTATTATTTACCGGATCCTTTTAAGAACATGAATGAGTTTGATAAGATAACCAACCTGGAATCAACAGAAATAAGAAACTTATCAGAAAAATGCATGGAACTATGGAACGATGGATTTGTATTAACAGCAGACTATCAAGGGTTAAAGAAATGGGAGTCTCTACTGGGTATCCGGCCAGATCCCAAACGTTCCTTAGAAGAGAGACGAGCAGCTGTCTTTGCTGGTTGTAGTAAACAACTCCCCTATACTGAACAGAAGCTGAGAGAGCAGCTTATGGCCATGCTTGGAAGTGATTATGAATTATATATCAGGAATTCCACCTATGAATTAAAACTTGTGGTGATAGAGCGACCTCAGTCTGTTGTAAAAAGCATTCAGAAAATGGTTCAGGAAATGATACCGGCCAATCTAAATGCCGGTTTCTTTAGCAAATACCAAGGTAATTACGAAGTTCCGGTTTCTGTAAGAGATTCTATACATTTCCGTACAGCATTTTATCCCCGTTATAACCTGCCGCATTTATATCTGGACAATATCTGGATACTAGATGGCAGCCGTAAGTTAAATGGATATGACAGCGGAGATTTCATTGATTTTTACCCGGTAAAGTTCAAGTTCCGGGCTGAGGTCCCGGCAGCTGTCCATGAGGCAGAAAAGATTAGATCCGCTATGTATGCTGCGGAACGGATCAGGCTCTCTGCAGAGGTATTTAAGTTTGAAACAGGAGTAGAGGAAAATATTAAAAACATTGAGAGTATAGCTATTGCATCTGGAATTACAGAGCAGACAACGGCAGGTCCAGTCCGTGTTATGAATAGGAATGTGATGGGCAATAACTGGAAATTAGATGGCGACCGCAGGTTAAATGGCGGTTTATCAATTTTATAAGAAAGGATGAGAATTATGGCAGACACAACAAATGGAGTTATTACCGTAACCGTTAGGAAAAAGTTCTGTAAGGCCCACGCCGGGGATATGACGCTTTCGGTGATTACGCACATGGCCTGGGGAGATGGAGGCGTGGACGAAAATGGCCAGCCCAAAGCAACGACCGGTAATGAAATTGGACTTTACAGCGAATTGTTAAAAAAGCCGATAGAGACCCACTCCTATGCAAATAAAGAGGAAACCACCTGCCGATATACAGCTACCCTGGAAAAAGGGGAGCTTACTGGAAAAGAAATATCGGAAATGGGACTTTTTGATTCAGATGGAGATCTGGTTGCATATCGGACATTCATGCGCAAAGGGAAAGATGCCGATATTCCCCAGATTTATGATATGGATGAAATCTTTTAAGGAGGTTTACTAATGGTGTTTTGTAATATAAAAAATCCACCGGAATATTCCACGGAAATTCGGAAGTGGGATAGAGAGACGCTTGCCGATGGCCAAGAGATGGCGGTTGAAATAGAACAGCTTTTCAACAATACCTTTTATAACAAAATGGTGCAGGAGCAGCATGAACAGCTTATCGAGATAAGTATTCCTGCTTCTGGGTGGAGCAATACGGCTCCCTATAGCCAGAGAGTAGCAGTAGCAGGGATTAAAGCAACTGAGAATCCTGTATTAAGCACTTGCACACCTAAAAATCTGGAACCTGCAACGGTAAAACTTAGAAGAAAGATGACTGGTATGATAACTGATGGGGAAACAGAAGATGGATATGTCACCTTTTATTGTGGAGAAAAAAAGCCAACCGAAGATTTTTGCGTATATCTGAGAGGAGTGAGTGCAAATGGGTAAAGTGAGTATTGCCAGTGCTGGCGGTATCGGGGTAGGGTCTGATGAATGTACAGCTCTTAAAGATGATGTATTAAAAGGTATGCGGGCGGTAACAGCCGATTCAGATGATGAGGTTGTGGAAGGAGCCTTAGAGCTTACTGGAGACGCAGCGGACAGTCAGGTACTAGCCGGTAAAACCTATTATAATACGAACCCTAAAATTAAGAGAACAGGAAGTATGGTGAATCAGGGAGCTGTAAGTCAGGCTTTAAATGCCGGTGGGAGTTATACCGTCCCTAGCGGATATCATAATGGTTCCGGAAAGGTTACAGCCAATAGCCTGGCAAGTCAGACACCGGGAAATGCAGGTCCTGGTGCTATTTTAACTGGATATAACGCATGGGTAAATGGAAATAAAGTACCAGGTTCTATACCGATTCAAGGAGCAGACGAAGCTGCGGACAGAGCGTGGGCCACAAATTGGTCAACTTGGGGAGGTGGAGAAATTTTCCTAGGTGTTCGTAACGGACATTACTTGAACGGTGTAAACTGGATACGATATAATCTAACAAATTTTGTTGCCGGAAACATTAAAAAAGGAGTCAATATTGGTGGTTTAGTCGGTACATTTGAGGGGTATGTCCCAACTCCTACTGATCTATATTTGAGAGGGAATAATGTAAGCGGGTGGTATAGTGGTACAGCAACCTTTGACACCGGACAAATTAGTCTACCACGAATACCAAGCAGTCAGGGTTACCTAAATCATATATTTGCCAACAACATTAATCTTACTGGACAAAACTGGTTAAATATACAGGGGTATGCTAACAACGGTGCAAACACTATAAAAAAAATATATCTATATAGTAAACCCGAACAAAATAATTTTATTTCACTTGGCGTATTGGACGTAACACAATATGCCGCTGGACTATATACTTATGGATTTGATCTAACGGCACATCAAATAGCGGCTAACCTAGAATTACAACTTTATCAAATGGAAGGAGCAATCTATCGTATTTGGTTAAGTTAAATGGAGGAAAAATGAAAATATATGTAAACGAGCAATACGAAATTATATCGTTGGATAAAGAAATAGATGGCTACAAACACGTCTTCAATACAGACCAAACCAGATCTGATCTTTTCGGAAACCTGTGTGATACATGTGTTCGTGGTTATAAATACGAGCCCTTATATGAGATGTTATTTAATGAAGATGGGAGCAATCAGAGAGATGAAAATACTGGAGAAATTCTCTGCAAAGTGGACGAACATGGGAATAAGATTACACATGGTTTCTCTTGTCATCCTTTTGTTCCCTATCAGACCCTAATGCTTATCCAAAAGCAGTATGAAGATTCTCAAAAGCAGATCAACGACTTAAATGCTCAGGTAGCCTACCTGCAGATGATGTCCATTAAAGAGGAGGTATAGATCATGAGTAAAAACTATGAAAAGGTGAAACAGTTTTATGATACTGAATCTTGGCCGTTAAATTGGGTGCAGGATGCAGTGAACCGCTGGATCACGGCGGCTGAGTACCAGGAGATCACAGGAAAAGAATATGAGAAAGAGTGAGGTATTTGAAAATGAAAAATTCAATATGTACAGCAGTGGGAGTGGTAGGAAGTTTTATAGCATCTCTATTTGGAGGCTGGGATACCGGGATTGGTACCCTGGTCCTTTTTATGGGTATTGATTTCTTTTCGGGTCTTGCAGTTGCCGGGATATTTAAAAAGAGTACCAAAACAGAAACTGGAGCGCTGGAATCAAAAGCTGGCTTTAAAGGATTATGCCGCAAGTGCATGACCCTCCTGTTTGTCCTGATTGCTTACCGTCTGGATCTGGCCATTGGGACCAATTACATAAGAGATGCTGTGATTATCGGCTTCATGGCAAACGAGCTGATCTCCATTGTGGAGAATGCTGGGCTTATGGGAATACCCATGCTCCCCGTTATTAAAGAAGCCATTGATTTATTAAAGAAGAAAGCAGACATAACTGAATAATTTGTTGCGACCGTCGCAACGGTTGTGACATTACAACTTTATGGACCTGGGTGATCCTGGGTCCTTTTTCGATTGGAGGAAAATAACTTGATTAGTAATTGTGGTCACGATGAAAACGGAAAATACACAGGCGGCAAAGTAGGGGATCAGACTGGTGGAGAGTATACGGTAATTAACTGGTACAACCGTCCTTGGGCTTGTGTATTACGATATCCAGATATCAATGTAGGGTTAAAGACCGCAGAGGTTGCAAAGGCTGCGGCAATTAATAATAACGTAGGATATGATCAAGGACAGAGACTTACATATTATAACTGCTTACGAGCTGTAAATTGGGATCCTGCTAAGATCATAACTCCATGTGAGGGTGACTGTAGTGCAACAACGGCGGCAAATGTTATTGCTGCCGGAAATTTATTAGGAATCAGTAAGTTAAAATCTATCAATCCATCAAACACTACATCGACATTGCGTAAGGCTCTTGTTTCAGTAGGATTTGAACTTTTGACAGACAGCAAGTACCTTACAAGTGATAAATATTTGCTTCCGGGAGATATTTTGCTTTATGATGGGCACCACGTAGCAGTTAATCTCGATTATGGTTCCTGCATTGCATCACAGCCGGAATATACTCCAGGCTGGAACCATGATGAAAATGGTTGGTACTTTGCAGACACGAAGACCACTTACTATAAATCCTGTTTTAAAACCATTGAGGATCATAAGTATTACTTTGGATCTGATGGATACGCTTATCAGTCCAGGTGGCTGCAGTCAGGCAGTGACTATTACTATTTTGACACGGACTGCTATATGGTCGCAGACAAGTGGGAAGAAGTGGGTGGTAAGTGGTATTGGTTTGATGCTTCTGGAAAGATGGTCACAAATGTATGGTATGAGTATAGCGGTGCATGGTATTACCTGGGACCAGACGGGGCTATGTGTCAGTCGCAGCTTGTTGCAAACTCTGAGAAAATCTATGCAGTAGACGCTGACGGAAAAATGATAACAGAGCCGGTGACGCTCACCCCAGATCAGGATGGGGCACTGCAGTATCCGGGATTAGTGAAATAGTGCTAAATTTGTTTGGTAAGGTTACCGATTGTCCGAATTGAAACTAGATGATAATATACAAGCATTCTAAAACATAAATCAAATGCTGAAATCCCAGAATACTATAATCGATTATATTAAAAATTTATAAGTCATTTGTTAAACTCAGATGGCTTTCTTTTCTGCACTTTATTTATTGATTTAGAATGCTTATAACAACAGTAATTACAAAAGATAAATTTTGGAGGTAAAATGTATGAGTAAAAAAGCATTGCTTAAAATAAGAATAGCTATTTGTTTTATGGTTAGTGTGTTGTTTTTGTATCCGATTCCTACCTTTGCGGATACAAAGGAGACTAATAAAATTGCATTAGCAGATAATGTTAAAGAGAATTGGACAAATTTAGCTCCTATGTCTGTTGCTAGGGATTGCTTCCAAACAGAAGTAATAAATGGTAAAATATATGCTATTGGTGGTTCTAATCTGAAATCAACAGAGGTATATGATCCTAATACCAATAGCTGGACAAAATTAGCTTCTATGTCTGATGCTAGGAATTATTTTCAAACAGAAGTAATAGATGGTAAAATATATGCTATTGGTGGTGTTGGGCAATCATCAATAGAAGTATATGATCCAACTACCGATAGCTGGACAAAATTAGCTTCTATGTCAACAAGAAGGTTTGGATTTCAAACAGAAGTAATTGATGGAAAAATATATGCTATTGGTGGAAGTATGTAATCTAATTATGAGGTTCAATCATCAACAGAGGTATATGATCCAACTACCAATAGCTGGACAAAATTAGCTTCTATGTCTACAGCTAGGCTGTTATTTCAAACAGAAGTAATTGATGGAAAAATTTATGCTATTGGTGGATTAAATGAAAATGATCTAACATCAACAGAGGTATATGATCCAACTACCAATAGCTGGACAAAATTAGCTCCTATGTCTGATGCTAGGGAAGTCTTCCAAACAGAAGTAATAGATGGTAAAATATATGCTATGGGTGGTTCTAATCTAAAATCAACAGAGGTATATGATCCAACTACCAATAGCTGGATAAAATTAGCTTCTATGTCTGATGCTAGGTATAATTTTCAAACAGAAGCAATAGATGGTAAAATATATGTTATTGGTGGTGTTGGGCAATCATCAACAGAAGTATATGAACCAACTACCGATAGCTGGACAGAATTAGCTTCTATGTCAACAAGAAGGTTTGGATTTCAAACAGAAGTAATTGATGGAAAAATATATGCTATTGGTGGTGTTAAGAATTCTTCCATGGAAGTTTATGCAATATCGCCAAACTCAGGATCATCATCAAACTTAAAAGCCTCAGGAGGAAATTCCAAAGTAGATTTAACCTGGGACGCAGTAGATAAAGCTACAAGCTATACCATTAAACGTTCAACAACTGCAGGAGGGCCATACACAACTATTGCTTCTGATATAACAGATACTTCTTATACAGATACAAACGTAGCAAGCGGCACAACCTATTATTATATTGTAAGTGCCACTAATAACGGCACAGAAATAAGTGATTCCAATGAAGCTTTCGCAGAACCTATCGCGGATCAAACCCCTCCTGCAACTGAAGCTAAATTAAAAGTTGTATTAGAGGTTGCCGAATCACTCCGATTAAGTGTAGATGATGACTTAAATGTTAATACACAAATGTCTTGGTCTTCTTCAGATCAAACAGTAGCCACGGTAAATGAAAAAGGCATAGTGACAGCTCTGACTCCTGGTAATACTATAATAACAGTAAAGAGCGTAGATGGCGCCTACACAGATTACATAAACGTATTAGTTGTAGAGAATGCAGACGATTACAGACTTGCAATTGATTTGAAAGTTGGAGAGACAGCCAGATTAACAGCGGATGATTTTACTAACACAGCAAATATCACATGGGCTCCTATGGATTCATCAATAGCAAATGTAACCAGCAAAGGAAAAGTCACAGCACTGAGTAAAGGATTAGTTTTAATCACTGCAAAGGATGCAGAAGGAAACATCATTGGCCGTGTTTATGTAAGAGTAAGAGAATAATTTGATTAAAGGCGGGTCCGGTATTCCGAGCCCGTTTTTTTCCTATTGCTTTTATGGTACTGAAAAAAATAGCGGTAACAATCACGCTGGAACAGGACGGGCGCTACAGTATCCTGGATTAGTGAAATAGTGCTAAATTTGTTTAGCAAGGTTACCAATTGTCCAGATTGATTCGAGATGATATTATTAATGCATTCTAAAACATAAATCAAATGCCGAATTCCCAGAATACTATAATCGATTATATTTAAAAATTATATGTCATTTGTTACATTCGAATGTCTTTCTTTTCTGCACTTTATTTTTTGATTTAGAATGCTTATAACAACAATAATTACAAAAGATAAATTTTTGGAGGTATATGTATGAGTAAGAAAGCATTGCAAAGATTGGCAACGAGTATTTGTTTTACACTTTGTGTACTGTTTTTAGGACATATCACTGTTTTAGCTGATGAGGTTAAGCCTGTACATGAGTATACTTTTGATAATGATCCGGTAGATAAAATAGCTACTCCAAATGGTTACCCAGCTGAATATGAATATTTTTACGAAGATTCAGGTATAGAAGGTGGGGCTAGTGGGTGTAGGGCTGGTACTTATAATATGTCTTTTGTGACAGGTTATAATGGTAAAGGAAAAGCAGCTCATTTTGACAATACAACTAAAATGTACTTAGGCTATAAGGCAATGCCAAAAGGAGCAAAGTCGATTAGATTTAAAATAAAAAAAGATGCAGCATCTGTAAATAATGAAATAACGGAACCTATTTTGTCTACTATTACAGATAAGTATAATGGATATTATATAGGTATTGGAGCATTAAATAATGATTCAGAACCCGGAAGTCTATTTATTTTAAATCAAGATAATAACAATAAGATAAATTTTGAAATACATACGTCTGAAAGTATATGTGATGGGCGGTGGCACGATGTTCTATTCACTTGGGATGGGACAACAAACTCAAATTCTATCAAGTTATATGTCGATAATATGACAGTACCTGTTTCACAGTTAACACCTGTTTCAACTGAAAATTATACCACTACAGCTTTTGGAGTAGGCTTTCAAAATTATAGTTTAATAGAAAAAAATAAATTATCAGCTAATAAATATTTTTGGGGAGACTTAGATGAACTTCAATTTTATGCTTCAGCAATAACTCCAAGCTCAGAGACGTCATCCAACTTAAAAGCCACTGGCGGAGATTCCAGAGTAGACTTAACCTGGAATCCTGTAACCGATGCAACAAGCTACACCGTTAAGCGCTCCACGACTGCAGGAGGTCCATATACAACAATAGTGACAGGTATAACAGGAACTACCTATACAGACACAGGCGTTACAAATGGAACTACATACTATTATGTTGTGACAGCGATAGTCAATGGCAGCGAAGGCTGGAACTCAAATGAAGCCTCAGCCACCCCACAAGCTTCCACCGATCCAAATCAGTCAACTGGAAACAAAGCTCTTCTTGTGATTACAATGGTAACCGGCGAGCGAAAAGAGTACGAAATGACCACAGATAAAATCAATGACTTCATTGCGTGGTATAATAGCAAGGGAGCGTCAGGCCCAACCTATGTGATTGAGAAGGATTATAATAAAGCTTCGTTCACAACTCGAAAAGATTATATTACTTACGAACAGATTTCGAATTTTGAAGTAAATGAATATAATAATTAATTTGATAGCCCTGGGAAACTGGGGCTTTTTATTTTTGGTTAATTCTTTTTAGACTCTGCAATAACATGCTAAATGCTTATCCAGCCATTATCTATCTTAATCCAGTTGGATATGCGGTCACAGCACGAGACATTATTAATGGAAAGTTATTGCTTAGGGCCAAAAGCTAGTATTAATGTGAAGTGCGCACTGAATGTGTCAGATCGGGATTGCATATTGAATATGGGGGAATAGTTGCATATTTTTGGTATTGCATTGATATTTTAATGTTTTTATCAAATAGTATTGCCTTTTATGTTTATATGTGTTGAAATAATAGAGGTTATAATTTTTTGAATAATTTGTCTTATTTGAATATGGAGGGTGAGTATGATTTGGTTAATTCCTGCGAACAGTGAAACATTTAATCATTATGGGGCGTTTGAAAAGTTTGGATCCATTGACTGGACAAAGATATGTAAATATGAAACTGATGATACTGTATATATTTATTGTGCAAAACCAATACAAGCAGTTTGTTATAAGACAGTAGTCACACTTGATAATTTATCTTTTGATGAAACAAATGATATGGAACCTTTTTGGTATGACAAGGAAAAGTATAGGTCTACCCAGAATAATAAATTCGTTAGGCTTAAGCTAATCGCGAAGACCTCAAATGAAAATCTCTCATTAATGAATTTAAGTCAACACGGATTAAACGGTGCTCCGCAAAGACCACAAAGGTTAAATGATGATCTTATAGAATATATAGAAAGTCAATTTGATGATGATATATCTATATCGGTTGATGAGGAGAGTTTCCCAGAAGGACGAAAAAAATATCGTCAACATGTACTACAAGAACGTAATCGTACTTTAATAAATGAGGCTAAACGAATTTTTAAAGAAAAAAATGGAAGATTGTATTGTCAAGTATGTGGTTTTGATTTTTTGGAGACATATGGTAGTCTTGGAGAAGATTTTATAGAAGGTCATCATACTAAGCCTATTTCTGAAATGAAAGCTGAGCAACAAACAAAAATAAAAGATATTGTTATGCTATGTTCAAATTGTCATAGCATGATACATAGAAAAAGACCATGGATTACAAAGGAAAATTTAGAAGCATTGTTAAAATAGTTGGTTTATAAGATCTAATTTAGAAGAATGAAAAATTTTATTTTTCAATTTTAATAACTATAATAATGTTTGAGGAGGTATCACATGGCGAATTATACTTATGAAAAGGTTCATATAAATAATTTACATCCTGATGTCGAAAATTTTAGATTTGACCCAGTAGAAAATGAGCAAGAAGCTATATTAACGATGGTAAACCAAATTCCTACAAAAATATATAATATGATAAAAAGCATATTAGATAATGGTGGAATTGACCCATCTATTCTACCAAATATCATACCATATAAAAAAGGGAGTAAGGAATATATAGTAATGGAAGGTAATAGGCGTATATGTTCCTTAAAAATAATAAAAGATATTTCTATTATAGATAAATCACCTGAGTATCAAAAGTTGAAAAAATTGATGAGTAAGTATGATTTAAAAAAGATACCAGATGAGTATTATTGTACGCTCTATGAAAATATTCAAGATACATATTTTTGGACTTATCTTCGTCATGCTGGAGAGTTAGCTGGAGAGGGTTTAGTAAAATGGGATTCGCTAGCAGTTGATAGATTCAAAATAGGAACTAATCAATCCAAACCCAATATTTCATATTATATTATTAACTATATAAACGGTAATACAGACTATCAAATTAAAAATTCAAGATTCGCAACTACTTTGAAAAGAATTGTAGATTCATCTGCAGGAAAAATGTACTATGATGTCGATGTCATAAATGAAGAGCTTGTATTTAAAAAAGATAAAAATAGTACAATAGAGAGGCTATGTTTATTAATTGATAACCTCGATAATAAGAATATTACTTCACGTAACACTAATACGGTAGCTGAAATACAAAATTGGATTAATCGACTAGATAAAGAGTATAAATTAAATAATAGTAATGTGGAGATCTCTTCGCCTATAATAGCTACACAGCAGACAGCAGTTGCACAGCAGACTATAGAAATGCAGCCGGCAGCAGCAGTACCGCCGGCAACAGTAATATCGCCGACAGCAGCAATACCGCCTAAATCAGTCATGCCAGCGGGTACAATTAACCCCCCGGTAGTATTACCAACCTCATCTACAGTAGGGAAGGTGAAAACAAAAAAATTATTTGAAGATTTGTATATAGGTAATAATTGTTCAAGTGGGATAATAAACCTTGGAAATGAGTTAGTTAAGTTATCGAAGAATGCATCAGGTGGAAACTATGTGACATATCCCATAGCCACTGCTATGCTTTTACGTGCGTATATAGAACAGGCATTTAAATACTACCTTAATAAAAATGAACATTGGGAAAGCCTGTGTGCAAGTAAAAAAAATCCAAATGGAGATCCTGCGTTGGGAGAAATACTTAGTTATTGTAGGAATAATAGAAAAAAGTTATTTGTTGATAAGACGCAATTACGGTTATTTGGAATACTATTTGATAAGGATTCTACAATTAAAGATTTTTTGGACTTAAATATTCACCATCCTAATATTGTTACCGTGTCCAGTATTGAATTGACTATTTTTAGTAATTTGGGTTTGACTAGTTTCTTAAACTATTTAATTCAATAAGAAAGGAAAAAATTTATGCAGTCGCCATCTCCCTTAAGATACCCAGGAGGGAAAACTAAATTATTCCCATATATACAGAATATTTTTGAAGTAAATAATCTAAGAAACACCACATATGTAGAGCCTTTTGCAGGAGGTTGCGGTTTAGCTATAACTCTTCTAAAAAAGAATCTGGTTCATGATATCATTATTAATGATTATGACTATGCTATATATGCCTTTTGGTATTCTATTCTTAATTATACTGAAGAATTCTGTGAACGAATACAGAATATTGATATTAATGTTGATCAGTGGGACATTCAAAAAGATATATATTTGCATCAAAACTTACATTCTATTTTGGAAGTGGGTTTTTCAACGTTTTTTTTGAACCGTACAAATCGTTCAGGAATAATAAATGGAGGTATTATAGGCGGTAGAGAACAAAATAGTAATTATACTATTGATTGCAGGTTTAACAAAACGGCTCTGATAACTAAAATCAGGGATTTATCAAGTTATTCAAATCACATACAATTATATAATTATGATGTATTTGATTTGATAAATGATATAATACTTAATATGCCTATAAATAATACATTTATTTACTTTGATCCACCGTATGTAAAGAAAGGGCATCAGCTTTACCGAAATTTTTTTAATTTTCAGGATCATAAAAACTTAAGGGATTGTATTATAAATCTAAAGCATCATTGGATTACTACCTATGATCATACAGATGAAATTGCTATACTATATCAGAATTGTCAACAAGATGTAATTGATATAAATTATAGTGCGGGTACCAATAAAATTGGAAGAGAACTGGCTATTTTTAGTGATAATTTAAAAATGCCTGAATAAAATGCTTAATAAATATATATATTTATTAAGCCGTTTTAAGTAGTTAATATAATTACCTACACCCTCTCGGCCCATATACATACGGCCCCCCCAT
>NZ_QOHO01000159.1 GCF_003432035.1 Lacrimispora amygdalina | reverse complement strand
GATTTCAAAATGTGAAACTCGGAATGCTATTGACCTAAAGTATAAATAGGATAATTAAAAACTAGGAAAAATTACGTGGAAATAGGGTGTTTATTACACGATAAATGTTTATTGGTGTTATTAATTTATACTAATTGTAAATTAGCTAATTTAAAATTAGTATTTAACAAGGAGACTAGAGATGAAAAGAAAATTGATTAATTCATTAGTAACTTCAGTTTTGTGTTTTTCATTAGTGTTCACCACAGGTATGACTGCTTTTGGTGCAGATACTTGTGCTTCACAACAGAATATTCAACGTAGAGTTGAAAATCAAATTGAGAGATTTAATGCAACAGCAACTAAAAGTGTAACTGACTATAAATTCTCAGATGATGGTACAATGACAATTAAGCCATGTGTTACTAAACCTGAACTTGTATTTAGCACAGATAAACTTTCAGAAAGTGATTTGATTTTTTATTCCTCAATGTCAGATGATGAGATTTATATTTATTTATCAAAAGTTTATAATAAAAAAGTGCAAGATATAAATAATTCTAACATTATGTATAAAAATGATTTGGAACAGCAAAAACGAACTATTATGCAAACAACAAGAGCAAAAGGAAAGGATTCTGATGTTATAATAATATGGCCGGATCCCATTACTAAAAGCCGCACCCATACAATTAAACCATATATTGACGCTTTAGGTTATGCGAAATTATGTGTATATTATAACGTAACGTGCTATAAAAACAGATTTACTGATGGCAAGGTAAAAAATTGTAAACTTGAGGAACGACTTAGTATGGGATCTTGGGAGTATGAGAGTGGCTATACATATCCTTTGTTAGAGACTGATAATGGGAGATATATCGCTTTTCAAGTAACTGGTAAATGGACAGTTTTAGCAGATCATGGTTTAGGTGCTGTCTACGAAAAATATTATACTTTTAACGATTACAATACTTTTTAAAAGAAAGTGTACAAAATTAATAGACTCTGCTAATATATAGTAGAGTCTATTAAATACATTAAATGAGGACAAAGATTATGAATAAATTATGCACAAAGATTTCTGTAATATTCTTAATTGTTTCAACAATATTCTTCCCTTACTATTGGTCTTTTAATGATAGGTATGAAAAGGCGTTCGGTTTTCCATATAGATATATTTATTTTAATGATATGAAAATATCATTTTTTCGT
>NZ_QOHO01000158.1 GCF_003432035.1 Lacrimispora amygdalina | reverse complement strand
CTGCTCTAGACCTGTGTTGGCCATCCCTCCCCCTTTCAGCGGCGACGGTTACCGGCAGGCGGTCCGCCCCGTCCAAGCCAGAGATGACAACTTCCGCCATCATCCGGCGAACCCCGATCTACCCAGAAATTTTCCTCACCGATGGTCAGCGTGTCTCCACGCCGCAGCTGCCGCACCTCATCAGTCCGGACAAACAGGGACGGGCTGGAGCCTTCAACGCGCACGCCCTGTCCGGCATAGCTGATATTTTCAGGGTCATCAAAAACACCACGTATCACCGCACCTGACTGCTCACCGGATGTAATGGTGGCTGACGTTCCCATGTACCCGCGTATCGTTTCATCGGCGCGGGCAATGGCAGCATCGAACAGGTTATCGAAATCAGCCACAGCGCCTCCCGTTATTGCATTCTGGCCAGGCCGCGCTCTGTCATTTCGGCTGCCACACCGGCAGAGACACGAAACGCCGTTCCCGGCAGCACAAATGCCACAGGTTCATCCCGCGTGGCGTGAAGTGCATCAGTATGCAGCTTCACCAGTGCCACGACCGTGACCAGTTCAGACGTATCCAGAATCACGGTATCCGGCTGCGCTGATCCCACCTCATTTTCATGTCCGGTCAGCACATTTTCCCGGCTGAGAGGGGTGTCCTGACCGGCAGTTTCATCCGTGTCATCAAGCTCCTCTTTCAGCTCTGCCACACGGAGCGCCAGTTCTTCTTTCGTCCCCGTCAGGCTGACATCACGGTTCAGTTGTTCACCCAGCGAGCGGAGACGGGCAATCAGTTCATCTTTCGTCATGGACTCCTCCACAGAGAAACAATGGCCCCGAAGGGCCATGATTACGCCAGTTGTACGGACACGAACTCATCAGGGTCAGCCAGCAGCATCAGCGGTGCTGACTGAATCATGGTGAACTCACGCGCCGGATCGCCGGTGGTCACCCAGTTTTTCGGGTAACGGGCAGAGGCGTTAATGCCTTCGCGCTGTGCGTCCGCATCCTGAATGCAGCCATAGGTGCGCAGACCGCGTGCCTGAGTGTTCCCC
>NZ_QOHO01000157.1 GCF_003432035.1 Lacrimispora amygdalina | reverse complement strand
TTTACAACAAAAGAGGTATTCTGTTGTAACCACTCACGAATCAGTCATTGAAACAGCATACAAACCTTATAAGATCAGGAACATGGGGGAGAAGATGAATGGAATTTTAGGTACTGCCGTTTTAACCGGTGTGAGCAGTCTGGTTGGTTATTTTATACCGGAATTATCATATTCCTTTGCCTGTTATAAATGCAGGAGGAAGGGATATCAGGCGCCGTTAAGAAGCAACATTTACCGGTGGAACGGTTTAAGCCTGGTTTTTACTACAGGCGTTACAGGATTGTCCTGTTTTCTATTGCCGTTTGATCAGGCCATATTTACGATGCTTGTCAGCTATATTGCAGCTTTTGGCATTTGTGTGGACAGATTAATAAGAATCATCGCCAATGAAATGCTTTGGGTGATTCTGGCAGCAGGTCTTACATACCGTATACATTCAAACGGCTTACCAGGACTCTTGGGTTCAGCCGGGGCATTGCTGCTGGTGATTGTTGTTTTTGGCTTCACAATGATGTTTACCTATGCCAGGAAAGGGACTGCTGGAATTGGAATGGGAGACGTAAAGCTGGCCATGATCATTGCAATAACAGTCGGCTTTCCCGGAGTCTTTTACTTCCTGACCGGAATGGCCTGTGTCATCGGTTTTTATTGTCTGGCAGGCATGAAATGTGGTTTTCTGGTCCGCGACAGTACTTTCCCGATGTGCGGGCACATAATGGCGGGTTTCCTGATCGCATTGCTTTGGCCGTACATTTCAATCACTATTTTGTGAAATGAGGAGAATATGAGAAGCTTAAAATCTGAAAATGGACAGGCTATGGTTGAATATGCAACTCTGTTTGCAGCAGTTGTAATCCTGGCCGCGATTACCTTCGGAAATATGTCAGAGGCTGCGGTTGGGATTTATAATCTGATTCAGACCAAGCTGATACCTATGTTTTCGTAATGTTTGGAGTAACCAGCCGGTTTGGTTGTAAACATATTAAAACTTTAAGATGAAAAATGGAATCTGGCATAGTGAAGTTTTATGCTGATTCTAAATATACAGAAGAAGGGGAGGTGAAAAATATGAAAAAGTTTTGGGATAAATTTGTTTCTGAGGAAAGTGGACAGGGAATGGTTGAATATGGATTAATTCTCGCACTGATCGCTGTTGCTGTTATTGTTGGATTACAGACACTTGGCGGTAAGGTATCTAGTACATTTGATAAGGTTAATACTGCAATTACAACACCGTAATAAATAAGTAATACAAGAATCAAACCGGCTGTTGCTTATAGAAAGACGAGGCGAATTTTCAGAAGATATCTGCGAGCCTCGTCTTGAATTATAAAAATTAAAAAGGCATGAATCAAATAATATCAGAGAATAAATTTGATTTTTTATATAAATTTTATGGCAAAGGCCGTAATACCAGGGAGGAATTAAGGTGAAAAAAATTCGTTTGATTGCATTGGCAGTTGCATTCCTTGTGTTCATAGCGGGATACCGGATGCTTGCATTGCGGGAAAACCATCAGTCCCAAACCAAGGCTGATGGACAGAAAATCGAAGTAGTCGTTGCAGCGCAGGATTTGAGTCCCTACACAACACTGACGAAGGATATGATAAAGCTTAAAAAGGTACTGGTTGATGAAGAAACGAAAGGCTATTACAGAAAGCCGGAGGAAGTAGTGGGAAAGGTATGTGTATCAAATGTCTTTCAGGATGAAGTGCTGACAGACCGAAGGCTCGCAGAAGATAATGCAGAAGTTCTTGGGCTTTCCTCAAGGCTGGAGGAAGGAAAACGGGCGGTATCCATAAATACGGATTTAGAACAGGGAGTTTCCAATAATCTCAGAGTGGGAAACTATGTGGACGTTATTTTTACAGGCACCCTGAAATCGTCTGTGCAGGGGAGCGAAGAAGGAATCCCGGCAGGACTGGCCATGGAGAGGATTATGGGTCCCCAGAATCCGGCCAATGCCCAGATTGTAAATGATTCTGTAGGAAATGAATTTTCTGTTATTGCCCTGCAGAATATTAAAGTTGCGGCACTTGGAAACTCGTTTTCCTTTGACAGCACGAAAGACTATAAAGATGAGGAATACGTAAGCGTCACATTGGAAGTGACCCCTTCCCAGGCAGCCCAGATTGCCCTCATGAAAAGCGGGGAAGGGAAAATACAGCTGGCACTCAGACCTCAGGAGGACAGCACTGTCGTAAACGAACCCCGTGGATCAGTACTTAAGAATTATGAAGGAAATTAGTTTTCTTTGGGAAAGGGGAATCAGCTTGTGAAAATAAAAATTCTGCTCCTGGGGATACCGGAGAAATGTTCACAGATCAAAACGCAGATAAAAGACGATGAGATTACCATAGTCGGATATGTAGTGGATGAGAACCAGGTACTAAATGAGATAAACAGGACCATGCCGGATCTGATTCTGATTACGGATACTTCACCCATGGCCCTGCGGTCCTGCCAGCAGATTTATCTGCTGCGCCCGCGCTCTGTTCCGATTGTGCTTTCAGATCTGGAAGACAGCGATCTGATGTATAAGATCCTGCAGTCCGGAGTCCACTACATTCTGCCTGAAAATATAGAGCCCATTAATCTGATAGCAGAATTAAAGGGAATTTACAGCAATGAATCAAACCGAATTCTGGCACTGGAGAATACGGGAGCCAAATCTTCCAAATCAAAAGTAATTATGGTCTTCGGTCCAAAGGCTGGAGTGGGAAAGACAACTCTGGCAGTAAATATGTCAATAAAACTGGCTCAGAAAAATAATAAGGTGGTTATTCTGGATTATGACTTTCAGTCCGGAGACGTTGGTATTCTGCTTGGTATGAATCCGAGGAATACGATTCTGGAACTGATCCAGGAACAGAGTAATCCAAATGTTGATACGATCCGGCAGTTTTTGTCTCTCCATCTTTCCGGTGTGAACTTCCTGCCCAATCCACACAGCCCGGAATATGGGGCCTCCATCACTGCCAGGCAGGTGGAGAGCATCATTGCGGCTTTGCGGGTTTACTATGATTATGTTATTGTCGACGCAGTTTCGGG
>NZ_QOHO01000156.1 GCF_003432035.1 Lacrimispora amygdalina | reverse complement strand
TTATCACTAATTAAATTTTCATAATACCAAAAATACTCTTTTTTTCCATTACATTTATATTCAATAATTTCTGTTGGACTCTGTCCTTCTATTTTTAAATTTTCTACTTTTTTAGTTCCAAGGCTTCCAAATATAAATCGGTCCCCTTCAGTAATACCAAATTGGCCTAAATAATCAAAAAAAACTGCCGCTCCACGTACTGTTCTTATTGGCGTTGTTCTCCAAGCTCCTTTATTCGTTTCCTCAGGATATACTGCTATTACAGCATATTGCTTTTTTCCATTAATTATCCTTATCTTAAATTTGCTAGCAACAAAACCCTCTTTCTTTGAATCTTTAATTGAATGATAAAACATTGCTGCATATTCATCATTCTCAAAAACTTTAATAATATCATTTACGTTACTCATATAAGGGTATTCATCAAAATAATAATCAGCATTATTAGAAAGTGCCTCTTCCATTGTATCTGCATATATTGGTTCGGGTTCTTGAGAACATGGAATTTCACCATTACCATCATACTCGATGTTAACACTAACAGTACCATTACTATTATCATTATTCTTGGGTTTGACTAATGCAATAAATACAATTAATGCAAACAATCCAACAATTACTCCTACTATAATAAATAAGATAAGCCCTAAATGTTTTAATATTTTTTTCAATTTTTTTATTTATTTCCTCCGAAAAGGTAGTCAAAGATCAGAACCGTATCACGTCAATTTTCACTCTTCATCCATTTCTATATCGAATTGTGAGCTTGGTTTATCACTAATTAAATTTTCA
>NZ_QOHO01000155.1 GCF_003432035.1 Lacrimispora amygdalina | reverse complement strand
CTATTAATATTAAAGAAATCATAGATATAACCACAATTTTTCCTATTTTTTTAAGTAAATCTGTCATAAATTTTATCTCACTAATTTAATTACTCTAAATATTAAACACATCTTTTAGTAGTTCCTCTAATATTTATTATTCTTAACCGCCACAAACTCCTATTGGAAACTGCCATATATTAGGGGGAACAGGTGTAAATCCACCAGGAAATGCGGGTATAATTGTATCGCGTCCATTTCCAAATATAAATTCAAAAACTGGCTTTAAGGGTACTCCTGTTATATCTTTTGAAGATGTCCAGGTTAGATTGGAATAAGAATTTAAATCTAGGCTATCAAGAAATTGTGGGGAAAACTTATCTATTCCAAGATTTGAATTACTACTGGAATTTATCTTCAGATCTTCCAAATCACCGCTCCAAGTTTGGTTAATAAAAGCTTCATTGTAGTTATATCCTACACCAGTCGAGCTACTAATTTTTAATTTAGAATTCTTTTCCTTAAAGTATCCTTTTTCTTGCCAAGTTTTAATATCATGATTTTTACCGGAAAGACTACCTCCAAATGAATAATTTGTATTAGGTATATCTATGGAATAATTAATACTCCAACCGGTAAGTTTTCCCTGCCTATCTCTCTCTGCAACTATAATCTCCCCACCTACATGATCTTCATTACTAAATCCTTCATTTTCATAATATTTACCGGCTTTAGGGAAGCTCCTCCTGGAAGCAGGGAAGTTCCTAATTGGCTTGCAATCCGTTTTAAAAAATCCCAGTCCGTCTCTCTGTATTAATAGATTGGTTTTCCAATCTTCCGGTCATCAATATGAAAGATTACATCAGCATTTTGTGTGTCCTATAATACACTTCGCACCAGTTCCTTATAAGTCATATCAATCTTTTGAAATGATCTGTTTTTTTCTTCCAGATCCAGCAACTCCGTAGGCGATATTGCCTCAATCCTTGCTTGATACCCATTTCCTTCCTGCCATATCTCAACATTTCTTATGAAACCGCAAAAGATAGGCGGGACGGCTTTATTACCCCTTTCATCTGCAGCTGAGATTGTTACACTGCTTCCCTCCAGTTTCTGAAAAACCGGAGACTCTCCTGATTCATCCGGTACAGATCCTATGATCCTGGCAGCGGTATGGCAGTTTTTCTCTTAAATTTCTGAAATTCACTGATGTTCAGATCGCTGCTGATTATTAGATTCCCTGATGTTACTGCATTCATAAAATAGCACCTCTCGCATCTGTTTGGACTTTTTTATTAATCAATATGTAATATTATTCTAATGTTACATTATATACCATAAATCGTCAAAATTGTGCTTCATGTAACATTTAACGGGCTACATGTAATTTTTGGTGGTCAATTGCATTCCGAGC
>NZ_QOHO01000154.1 GCF_003432035.1 Lacrimispora amygdalina | reverse complement strand
TGGCATGTTGGGTATGTTTTCTTTTACATGAAAGGAATACAGTCGCTCGCCATGAGCACAGACATTTCTGCAACTTGCTATAATACGAATCAGCTGATGAAGTTGCTTCTCTGATATATTGTTAAAATTAGTGCTTATTTTTGTTCGGATATCAGAAGTTGAATATTGATACATTTTAGAGACTTGTCCAAAAGTAAGTGCATTCATGGCGACCCACAAAGGAACATTACTGTATGTATTGATGTGATGTTTGATATATGCGTAGTGCGTGGGCAGTGATATGGTATCATTTAGTGCTCGAACAAGACGATAAATGTCATTTTTGTTTTTGTGCTTAAGGTTATAGTTGTTGATATCTAAATAGGCAGATTGATTTTCGCCGTACTTTTCACAAAAATGATAGGAAAGCATTGATTTTATATGGCGTTCTACATGGAGTATATACTTTAAAAATAAGGTTCGGAGTTCTTCATCGAACTTATAAAAAGCGACAAGTTCTTCAAATGTTACACCTCTTAGATATTTTTTTGATGCAGGATGCTTGAATAAATCTTTATATCCACCAATCAGAGAATAGTAGCTGAGTTTCTCCAATGTTTTTAAAGCGTAGGAAGGATCAGAAATGGTAAGTTCTTTTTCTGATTGTAATTTGTATAACTGTTGTTCATATGTAAAAAAAGCTTTTCCCATCGGATGTCTCCTTTGCATAGTGTGGTTATTGTGGTGCCTATAAAAATAAAAAAGGAGCCCACGCATGAGCTCCTCCGGCCACGGGCATCTCAAGTTTCCGTAGCGCAACCACTAAATATAATATACCCAAGAACCAGTAAAATGTCAATGGAAAGTATATTTTTCCAGAACTGAAAGGTGAAAATAATTCGCACTAATAATCCAGAAAACTAGGAATCTTCGTATCGATAAGGTAAAATATAGAAAAAACTTTGTCGCATAGGAGGCTCCAATG
>NZ_QOHO01000153.1 GCF_003432035.1 Lacrimispora amygdalina | reverse complement strand
CGGAATGGAGATTATTATGGAACATTTAGCAAATGCACTAACGGATAAATTAATAGACTGGAAAATTATAAACAGCGAGGACCGGGATTTATATGCTTATGGATTCTGGCAGGGTGGTATCTATATTTTCAATTATGCCAGTGTATTTTTAATCGGTCTGCTGTTTGGTATGCTGTGGCAGAGTGTTGTATTCATTCTCTCCTACGGTCTGATCCGCCCTGTAGCGGGCGGTTATCATGCACGCACACAGCGAAACTGCTACCTGTTTTCCGTACTTCTGATTGTAATCGTTCTGAGTATGTTAAAGTGGTTTCCGTTAAGCAGCATCGTCTGCATTCTTGTTCTTCTTTTTTCAGGTTCGGTCATCTTTATTCTTGCACCTGTGGAGGATGAGAATAAGCCTCTCGACGAGACAGAACAGATGGTCTACAGGCACAGGTCCCGAATCGTTTTGTCTGTGCTTTCTGCGCTGACACTATTATTTCTTGTAACGGGGCTGGTACCAATCGCAAACAATATTACTCTCTCTCTTTTGGTCTCTGCAATTATGCTGATACTTGGTATAATAAAAAACAAAAGGGGCAGAAAAACAGAATATTGAAAGCCGGCTAATGGGAAAAGGGGCTGTAAAAAAAGTCCT
>NZ_QOHO01000152.1 GCF_003432035.1 Lacrimispora amygdalina | reverse complement strand
CTTATAGGGGTCACATCATTTTGTAACTTCTTCCGTCTGCTTTCTATTATTCATCAATACTGTAGTTGGGTGCTTCTTTTGTAATATGAATGTCGTGAGGATGGCTCTCTTTTAAGGAAGCTGCTGAAATCTTAACAAATCTGCCTGTCTCCTGGAGAGTCTTAATATCCTTTGCTCCGCAGTATCCCATACCGGAACGGAGACCGCCAAGCATCTGGAATACGGTGTCTTCCACCATGCCCTTATATGCCACACGGCCTTCCACACCTTCCGGAACCAGTTTTTTCGCATCTGTCTGGAAATAGCGGTCCTTACTGCCGTTCTCCATGGCAGCGATGGAGCCCATGCCGCGGTATACCTTATATTTTCTTCCCTGGTACAGTTCAAAGGTTCCAGGGCTTTCATCACAGCCTGCAAACATGCTTCCCATCATACATACGCTTCCGCCTGCTGCAATCGCCTTTGTCAAGTCTCCTGAGTATTTGATACCTCCGTCTGCAATGATGGGAACACCATATTCCTTGGCTACGCTGTAGCAGTCCATAACTGCTGAAATCTGCGGTACACCGATTCCTGCAACCACACGGGTGGTACAGATGGAACCAGGTCCGATTCCTACCTTCACTGCATCAACTCCCGCTTCAATAAGAGCCTTTGTAGCCTCGCCGGTAGCTACGTTTCCGGCAATTACGGAAAGATTCGGATATGACTCCTTAATCATTCTCACACAGCGGATTACATTCTCGGAATGACCGTGGGCAGAATCAAGTACTACCACATCTACCTTCGCTTCCACAAGAGCTTTTACACGGTCAAGAACGTTGGCAGTGATTCCTACAGCCGCTCCGCACAGAAGTCTTCCCTGTCCGTCCTTTGCTGATAATGGGTACTTGATCTGCTTTTCAATATCCTTAATGGTAATAAGACCTTTTAAGTTAAATTCATCATCTACAATCGGAAGCTTTTCCACTCTCGCTTTGGCAAGAATCTTCTTTGCCTCCATAAGAGTGATTCCTTCCCTTGCAGTCACAAGGTTCTCAGAAGTCATACACTCCTTGATTTTCCTGCTGAAGTCCTCTTCGAACTTTAAATCACGGTTGGTGATAATCCCGACCAGTTTTTTTCCCTCTGTAATCGGTACGCCGGAAATACGGAACTTACCCATCAGCTCGTCCGCATCTTTTAATGTATGTTCCGGGGAAAGATAGAATGGATCCGTTATGACGCCGTTTTCAGACCTCTTAACCTTATCAACCTCTTCTGCCTGCTCTTCAATCGACATGTTCTTGTGAATAATGCCGATGCCACCCTGTCTTGCCATGGCAATCGCCATGCGGTGTTCGGTTACGGTGTCCATTCCTGCACTCATAAGTGGAATGTTCAGCTTGATGGTTTTTGTAAGGTTGGTCGATAAATCAACCTGATTGGGTATTACGTCTGAATAAGCTGGAACTAACAGCACATCATCAAATGTAATGCCTTCGCCAATAATTGTACCCATTATTTTCCTCTCCTTCACTTAATTTTATACTTTTTAAAATAAACATTTTTGCTTATTAGTTAAATAGTTTAGCAAACTTTGCTTTGGTTGTCAACGGACATTTTCCTGTTTTTTTCCGCCCTCTGTGGACAGTAAAATGAACATTTCTAATAAATAATTACTTAACCAGGTCCGCCTTTCCAACTTCAGGCCCGGCAGTTTCCCGATACACAAAAAAAGACCGGCAGGAATTCATTTCTGCTGATTACAGCAATGAATTCTGTACGATCTTTTCTGCACTGCCAGTAACACGTTATGCCAAATGCCTCTCTGGGTGATACAGGGTCCAGTGCCCCTGAACCGCCCTCCAAATCATCCTTTCCGATACAGCATAACTGCTCCAAAGGGCTCCAGCGTTACCCTATCCCCGTTGATTGTTACATATTTATAATTGGATAGCAATATCTCCCAATCATCCAGGTTCTCTTTTTGCTTCACCATCTGCTCCTGCCCGGTGAAGTTGGCAAATACCAGCAGCTTTTCTTCATTCAAGGCCCTTTTATAGGACATGATACCCTGATTATCCACAAAAACCGGTTCATAGCTCCCGTCGCTGATGACCTCATACTGCTTTCTTAATTCCACCAGCTTTTGATAATAGGTAAAGATGGAATCAGAATCAGCAAGGCTCTCCTTTACATTGATTTCCCTGCAGTTTTTATTGACACTCAGCCACGGCGTTCCGGAAGTAAATCCGCCATTTTCCTCTCCATCCCACTGCATGGGGGTCCTGGCATTATCCCTGGACCGTTCCTTAAGTATCCGGTAGATATCCTCTTCCTTCTTCCCCTGTTCCTTTAAAATATCAAAATAGTGCAGACTTTCAACATCCCGATACTGGGAAATATCCTTGAAATAAGCATTTGTCATACCGATTTCCTCTCCCTGGTAGATAAAGGGCGTTCCTCTCATCCCATGAATCACCGTAGCCAGCATCTTGGCGGACTGTTTCCTGTGGACACCGTCGTCACCGAACCGTGATACCGCTCTCGGCTGGTCGTGGTTGCACCAGAATACTGCATTCCATCCGTTTCCCCCGGCAATGCCCTCCTGCCATGTGTGGAAGATCTTTTTCAGCCGCCCAAAGTCATAGGGCATTAAGGACCATTTATCCCCGTCCTTATAATCCACTTTCAAGTGATGGAAGTTAAAGCACATCTTCAGCTGCTTTTCCCTGGGGTTTGTGTAATGAATACAATGATCAATGGTGGTGGAAGACATTTCCCCTACTGTGACCACGTCCTCTGCATCAAGCCCTGTATCCTCCACGATTTCCCGCAGGAACTCATGAATCCGGGGTCCATCCGTGTAGAAACGGCGTCCATCCCCCTCTTCGTCATCCTCAAAGACAGTTGGCTTGGAAACCAGATTGATGACATCGAACCGGAATCCGCGGATTCCTTTCTCTTTCCAGAAACGGAGGACATTTTTTATTTCTTCCCGCACGTTTTTGTTCTCCCAGTTTAAATCCGCCTGGGTCACATCATATAAGTGCAGATAATACTTCCCCAGCTCTTTCACGTATTCCCATGCATTTCCCCCGAACTTGGACTGCCAGTTCGTGGGCGGACTGCCCGCCGTGCCATCCTGAAAGAAATAGTAATCCTGATATTTCTTCTCACCTGCAAGAGCCCGCTGAAACCACTCATGTCTCGTAGAAGTGTGGTTGAAAACCATGTCAAGCATGAGCCTCATATCCCGGTCTTTAGCCTCCAAGATCAGCCGGTCCAAATCCTCCATGGTTCCGAATAAGGGATCGATCCGGCAGTAATCCTCAATATCATAGCCGTTATCATTCTGAGGCGATACGAAAAATGGAGTGAGCCAGAGGTAATCCACACCCAGCTTTTTTAAATAATCCAGCTTTTCGATAATGCCCCTTAAATCCCCGATTCCGTCTCCGTCTGTATCCATAAAGGATTTGGGATAAATCTGATACACACATGATTTCTTAAAATTCTGCATTTACTAAATTCCTTTCTTTTTGCCCACAGCGACAGTCAGCCCAAAGGGTACTGCAATGGCAATCAGCATACAGATGGCGAAGATCCCCATATACTGAGGCTGTATGGACAGGATTCCAGGAATGCCGCCCACTCCGATGGAATTGGCCATAACATTCATTCCAACGGAAACGGTTGCCGCAATGGCAGAGCCGATCATCGCGGAAAGGAAAGGGAAACCCCTCTTTAAGTTCACGCCGAACATAGCCGGCTCAGTCACCCCTAAATAGCAGGAGATGCAGGCTGGAATGGATATCTGCTTTGATTCCTCATCCTTTTTCTGTAAATAGATCATGCCCAGTACTGCAGAGCCCTGCGCAATGTTGGATAAAGCGATCATCGGCCACAGCATGGTTCCGCCGAACTCCGCCATGAGCTGGAGATCGATGGCGTTTGTCATATGGTGCAGTCCTGTGATAACAAGGGGCGCATATATGAAGCCGAATAAGGTGGCAAACAGCCAGCGGAAGCTGGAAGTAAGCCCTGCATAAACTACCTTTGATATGGCGGAACCGACGGCCCAGCCGATGGGTCCTACTACCGCATGGGCAGCGATCACCGCCAGAAGCAGGGAACAGAAAGGAACAACAATCATGGAAATGGCCTGAGGAGTGATCTTCTTAAAGAACCTCTCCAGATAAACCAGCACAAAGCCTGCTAAAATTGCCGGAATAACCTGAGCCTGATAACCGATCATTCTCATCTTTACGAAACCGAAATCCCAAACCGGAATCTCGACGCCCGGTGCCATAGCATAGGCGTTCAAAAGCTGGGGAGATACTAAGGTCAGACCGAGAACGATTCCCAGAATCTGTGTGGTTCCCATCTTTCTCGTCACGGACCATGTGATACCCACCGGAAGGAAGTGGAAGATAGCCTCGCCTAAGAGCCAGAGGAAACTGTATACACCGGACCAGAACTGGGAAACGGCCACCAAAGTCTCAGTCCCGTCGTTCATGAATTTAATTTCACCAATGATATTCCGAAAGCCCAGGATGAGACCGCCTACGATAATGGCCGGAATCAGGGGAGCAAATATTTCTGCTATATCTGCTACCACTCTCTGCAACACGTTCATGTTGCCCTTTGCTTCCTTCTTCACTTCGTCCTTTGATACGCCTTCAATTCCTGAAACCGCTGCAAATTCATTGTAGAAAGACTGTACGTCGTTTCCAATGATGACCTGAAACTGTCCAGCCTGTGTAAAGGTACCCTTAACGCTTTTCAATGCTTCGATTTTCTGCGTATCAGCCTTTGATGGATCTGACAGCACGAAACGCATTCTGGTCATGCAGTGAGTCACGGCCCCTATATTCCCCTTACCACCGATGAGGTCCAAAAGCTGCCTGGAATCATTTTCATATTTCCCCATATCCATACTCCTTTTCAATATGTTTTTAAATTAGTTGCAACTTATATGTTATTATTGTATTTTGACTATAACATATACGTATATCTTTGTCAACATATATGAAGAAATATATTCCTGACTTTGGATATATCCTCTTACAGCTTCCTTCTGGCGAAATCCACAAACTTGAACTTGTCCGGTCTGTGACGGGATTCGGTAAACTGAAACAGGGTGGAATCTTCCAGATAGGTATAGCTCTTCACCACTACGATCATATCGTAGCTTCCCATATCCAGCAGTCGGTAATCCTCGTCTGCAGCCATATGGACTGTGATTTCCTTCATGGCAAATCCGATTTTCAGGCCAAGCTCCTTTTCCAGATATTCGTATACAGAATCCTGAGCCGCACGGAGAGGCAGATTTTCCACCACCTTCCGTGAAAAATAATCTTTGTCAATGATGATCTTCTCACCCTCGATCTCCCTGACTCTCTCAAGCAAAAATGCCTCATCCTCCGGTCCGATCTGCAGGGCCGCCATCAGCTTTTTATCTCCCTTGACGATTTCTAAATTCTCCACAATGGTATTGGGCTTAGAAGAAGAAAACCGGTAGATTTCCTTAAAGCTTGCGATTTCCGATACTGGGAAATTGAACTTGTTCTTGTCCAGAACCTCCGCCGCCTTTCCTCTGGCTTTTTGGATATAACCGTCCTGTACCAGAAGCTCCAGAGCCTTGCGCACCGTATCTCTGGAAGCGCCGTAAGCCTCCATCAGCTCCCCCTCCGCCGGAAGCTTATCTCCAGGCTCATATTCCCGCTTGTCAATCTTATCTAAAAGCAGCTTATAAAGATGCCTGTATTTACTTTCCATAATTGTTTAACCTCCATTTTACCGGGTTTATTTTTATATTTCTGATAAGTATTGATTTCATTGTAACATATACGTATATGTCAGTCAAATAAAACAGAGATTCCAAAGGGTCATATTTTATTTTAAATAGAAATAAAAGTAATCATGACCACCGGCTTAG
>NZ_QOHO01000151.1 GCF_003432035.1 Lacrimispora amygdalina | reverse complement strand
TTTTTTTTGAAATAAAATAAAATAAGATAAACGATAATAAGAACAACTGTCAATATCCAAAAAACATGTTTTTTCTCATCAAAAAAAGCATATAATTTTTGAATGGACATCCATACTCCTGAGATCCCGAATGTGAGGGTAATACTTGTCTTGCATGTAAACCCCGATAAATCCAGCAAATATTTAAACAGTCCGCTTCTTACTGCCAAAATACCCAAAACACCAACTGTAATTCCCAATATGAGGGGATGTACCCCAAATGCAGACATAACAGGAATCAACACAACCAGAGGTGCCAATGTACCTGCAGGTGCCGCATTTGGGTATAGAAAAGAAGCAATCAATGTGATAATACTTCCGATCAGAATCTCAATTCTTACATTCTCCAAAACAAAATCAGGATTCGTGATAGAAAGTTCCTGCGCCCATACCAAAGCAAACGAGGTAACAAGTGCGATTTTTCCAATAAGTCCTGACAAAGCCGGGATAAAATCTTTATAGCTAATATCTATGTTCTTCATTTTATTGATCATAATATACTCACACTAATATCTCATTGGTATTAAATCCATATACTGTTCAACAGTTGCATGATTATAGAACAAATCAATAATCTGCCTTCCCAATGGGTTAAGTTGTTCTGTATTGTATTTTTCAAGCTCTTGTGCAAAAAAGTCGTTCAATATTTTTGCGCCAGCATCATATCCTTCTACCCCAACCTCTTTTTGAGTTTCCGGCTGAAGAAATACTTTTCTTATATATTGACCGTCAATTTTTAATGAATCTAGTCCAAAGCCCAGGAGCGGACAACGTGCCTCAATTAAATGTTCAGGTTTAAATTTTGCGCTGCCTCTGCGGGCAATATACTCTCTTGCTATCCACTGAGGCATAAAACTGACTTCATATGCACCAATATGCTGATTTGGTATCAATACATATCGTGTGTTCATGGATTTCAAAATCTGCTCAAGCATGAGATTTGCCTGATTAACCATCTTTCCAGTAGCAAATGGCCAATATGAGCCTACTCCTTCGCTTGACATCTCAGCTTTATCAATAATACTTGGGTTGTTAAACCCTCTTGGTGCTACCAGACGCCATAACCAGGCCAGCGCTGGCGGTAATACATGAAAAATCCCCATAATACCGTAAGTAGGATTTTCTTTTGTGCATGATGGGGTGCGCACACCAAAGCTTCTCACATCGACCTCAACCGGCACATCAATAGCTTTTGGCACCAATTTTCTTGGCAGAATAACGCGTGGATTAGGACATGGTCTGCCGTTGCTGTCTAAAATATGTTCCCACACAAGGCAGGTTGCACCGGGAACTGCTTCAATGTTTAAAAAGATAAGCGGTTCAGATGGCTGTGTCAATATCTGTTCATAATGTGGTGAAGTACCATACTTTGTTATGTTATCTAATCTTAAAAACCATGCAGATTCAGCATCTTTTACAACCAGCTTTTTGCTTTCATTCTGCATTTTCGGATGGCACAAAGCCATATCATCTGTTACGGGCAGTAACTCGCAGGTCTCGTTCAATACTATATAATCTTTCTCACCCGAGATTTTATTTTTTGCTAATACGATTCTTCCATCCATCTCTTTATG
>NZ_QOHO01000150.1 GCF_003432035.1 Lacrimispora amygdalina | reverse complement strand
AGAAAAATGTAATTTAAATTTACTATAGCCGGTATAAAAGATAATAATAAAAGTATTCTCATAAAGTGAAAATATTCTATATTTGATATTCTAAATGCTTCTAAATTTTTTATATAATCAGGCAGATAATAACTATCACGGTTCTTTCCTATTCTAGAAATTATATACCATATTTCATCTCTTTCTATTAACTCGGATTCAAAATAATTTATTTTACTTTCTAATCCTGCATAATCTTTCTCATTAATCTTAGTCTCATGCAAAATAGAATATAATATTTGTTCTCCTGCAAATGATTTACAATTATTTATTTTACAATATACTTGATCCATTTCAAGATCATACCAAGTAATATCATCAATCCGATCAATGTCATTTTTTATATTTGCTGATTTAATTTCCCAATATCTCTCAATCAATTCTAGCTCAAAATACTGATCTTCAGTTTTTTTACCAAAAGTCTTTTTTATCTCATTCTTAATATTACTAATTCTTTTTAATTTTATATTTTTTTCGATGTTCAAAAAAAGAGTTATAAAAATAATTACCGACAACGAAATAATTATAAGCATATTGTCATCTCCCACATAAACTTCGCCTTGTTTTTATTTAATTATTTATTAATATATATGTATTTCTTTACTATTTCAGTATATACCCAATTTTTATAGTTTCTACCCATGTGCCAAAATTATACACGTTGAGTTCCAAAATTTGCATTTTATACCAATAATTAATGCAGCTGTTCTTTAAAAAGGATTAGAATCACTTACACTTTTTATGTCGTTGTGCTAGTGATTTGTGTAAATAAAAAAGCCCCTTCTGGAAATGATTTATTTATCTAATAGATTCCCACATTTATTTTCAGAAATACAAAATTTAACTAACTAATAGATTACTACACATGAAAAGACTCCAGGATAGTTTACCTGGAGTCTCTATAACTTTATTCTGTCTTATTCCCAATAAACTACAACATTTTTTGCCGCATCATCTACATACGTCATATACCGAATAGCTCTTTCAAACTGACTTCTTGGCATACTGATTAAACCAGATGTATCCCACGGATTTATTACTACAACCGTGTTTTTATTAACACTCTTTATGGAATAGGAATGACCTCCATCACCGATAATTCCCTTGTCTGGATCAGCTATATTAAAATCGCAGGCTGCTGTAATTCCCTCTCCGTTCTGGCATTTTGCAGCCATTGTATTCATAATTTCAGTTTTATTTGAGGACCTGTATGTTCTTTGTCTGAATCCTGTCATTCGTGTAAAAACATCACAGGCAAAACAACCATTATAAACATTCATGGCCTTTTGTAAACCGGCCTCAATCACTCTGGCATCAAGATCACCTTCTATGTATGCATTATAAACATCATCCTCAGTGACTGTTACTCTTCCACCGCCGAAATTAAGGGTGTAGGTGCCATTATAATTATCCGTAATCATTTTTCTGAAAATTTTTCTGCCATATTTGCTGTTGTCCAATGCCTGTATGGCTGAAACTGCTCCACAATCACCGATACTTCCCTGATAAATTGTATCTAACTTTCCATCCAGCTGTGATTCAGAATAACCACCTGTTGCTGCCAAAGCAGTAACTGGTGTAAACAAAGTACTTGCAGCAATTCCTAACGCCAAACATAAAGCGCCTATTCTCTTTTTGATTTTTCTCATTTTCATACTTAAATCCATTCCTTTCGCTTCGCTCAGGCACAAAGCATGATGAAAACGCCGGCTTGAGCTGTTTTTCTTTTATTATTTTTATTGCAGGAACTCTGGCGGACTTCGCAGTTCTAAAAGAGTTCCTATAGTTTAAAAATCATGTACAAATCTGCTTTGGCCCTGATATCCACAAGACTGTTTCATACTTCCCTTCTTTAACAGCATGTTTCACCTCCTTGTTTCTTAATTGTCTCCAGGAATCTCCACCCATATTTCCTATCGCAGTTTATAGCAAGATTTAAAACTCTCGTATATCCATTTATTATAGCTTATTTTGTCACAAAAACATGTACCATGTAATAAATGACGCTCTGAATGTAACTTTTGGTACTATTTTGTAGGTTTTTGCCTCTTTTAGGTCAATAGCATTTCGAGTTTCCCGTTTTGTAAACGAGTTTCACATTTTGAAATCGACCTTCAATTTTTGAACTCGAAATTCCCA
>NZ_QOHO01000015.1 GCF_003432035.1 Lacrimispora amygdalina | reverse complement strand
GTGCCATGCTTGGCACACTCACAAAAAGATCATGCTTTGACACGAAGCATGATCTTTTTTATTTTTACCCTTGTAATTTCAAATAGAAATAGGTAAAATAAAAATACCAGATTTACCCTTATACATAACGTTTCATGAGCCCACACCGGCGGCGCCGGTGCTAAAGAGAAGGAGGTACGGATATGCGGACGATGAATGTCGATATCCAGCTGCGTACCATTCCCATTCCGCTGGCACTCCTCATCAATACGGCTAATGCATTTATGTGCGATATCTATATTGATTACGGTCTGACCAGGGTTAATGTAAAAGACTACGATGAAATGAAGATGGGACTGGTTACACAGAATCGGAATTTATTATTTAACTTCGACGGCGTAGATGAACTCGCTGCTGAAGGACGGATCGGAATGCTGTTTAGACCGTAGACGTCGGAAAGGAACCCATATGACACACCATACAAAAGAGAGTTGACCGCGGCGGATGGCCGGCGGACAACTCTCTTTTTCACGGTTCCCTTAACCAAGGAAAGCGGTTATACCAAAATACACAAGTACTATCACACCAAGAACAATTCTGTAATACCCAAAAAATTTAAAGTCATGCTGTCTGATATATCCCATTAGAAATTTAATGGCATAGACAGAAACGGCAAATGCCACTACCATTCCCAGAATCAGATAAAAAATCTGAGCCCCTGTAAAATTAAATCCGAATTTAACGATCTTTAAAAGACTTGCTCCAAACATAACCGGAATTCCGAGAAAGAACGAAAACTCTGCAGATGCCGCCCTGGAGCAGCCGAGAATCATGGCTCCCAGTATGGTGGAGCCGGAACGGGAGGTACCAGGAATTAAGGAAAGCAGCTGAAACAGACCAATATAAAGAGCTGTCTGGTAAGAAATCTCTCCCACCTTCTGAATCTCAAAGTTCCGGTACTGGTTCCGATTCTCAATCACAAGAAAGAGTACACCGTATATAATTAAAGTCGCCGCTACAACATAGCCGTTCATTAAATATTTATCCAGGATGTCGTCCACTAATATTCCAATAACAGCCGCAGGTAAACAGGCCAGTATGATCTTACTCCATAAAATGAATGTTGCCTTCTTCTGAGCTGCCTTTTTCCTTGGAGAAAATGGGTTCAGCCTGTCAAAATATAACACCACTACTGCAAGAATTGCCCCCAGCTGAATCACAACCAGAAACATGTTTTTATAACTGTCCGGCTGGTTTAAATGAATGATCTCATCTACCAGAATCATATGCCCGGTGCTGCTGATTGGCAGCCATTCTGTAAATCCTTCCACAATTCCCAGAACGATAACTTTTAATAACTCTATAATATTCATCTTATTTCCTCTGTTTTAAATATTTTCTATCTGCCAGTCTATGGGTGTGATTCCATTGGCTTCCAGATAAGCATTGGTTTTGCTGAAATGCCTGCAGCCAAAGAAACCTCTGTAAGCGGAAAGAGGACTGGGGTGAGGCGCTTCCAGTATTAAGTGTTTTGGATTTGTGAGCATTACCTTCTTATTCTGCGCCGGCCGCCCCCAAAGAAGAAAGACCATTGGACGGTCCTGTTCATTTAAGATCTTAATTGCCGCATCCGTAAAAGTTTCCCAACCGATTCCCTGATGGGAGTTGGCTGCGTGGGCTCTCACAGTCAGTACAGTGTTTAAAAGCATAATTCCCTGATCAGCCCATTTTTTCAGATAACCGTTGTTTGGAATCTCACAGCCAATATCTTCTTTCAGTTCCTGATAGATATTCACCAGAGATGGGGGAATATCCACATCGGGTTTCACGGAAAAGCACAGACCATGGGCCTGACCAACATTGTGATAAGGATCCTGCCCCAGTATTACCGCCTTAACCTTGGAAAGGGGGGTGAACTGAAACGCATTAAATACGTCATTAGGGTCCGGAAAGACTTGTGTTGTCTCATACTCTTTCTTCACCTTCTGATAAAGCTCCCTGTAATATGGCTTTTTAAACTCCCCGCTCAGGGGTTCCAGCCAGTCGTTGTCAATTGCTCCCATTTTTTCTCCTTTGCATCTCACCGGTAAAACCCGGTTTTAAATCCTTACCGGTACACCATTTTCCTGCAAGTACCGTTTTAACTCCATAATCTCCAGTTCTTTGTAATGAAATAGGGAAGCCGCCAAAGCCGCATCTGCCTTACCTTTTGTAAGAGCGCTGTGAAAATGCTCCATAGTCCCTGCACCGCCTGATGCAATAACCGGAACCGATACCGATTCAGCTATAATCCGGTTTAATTCATCATCATAACCCGCCTTCGTACCATCGCAGTCCATGCTGGTAAGCAGGATCTCTCCTGCACCCAGGCGGTCTGCCTCCATGGCCCACTCAACAGCATCAAGTCCTGTATCAATTCTTCCTCCATTCTTGAAAACATTCCAGCCGGATCCATCTGCCCGCCTTCTGGCATCGATGGCCACCACCACGCACTGGCGTCCAAACTTATCCGCTGCATCAGAAATCAGCCCTGGGGTATTAATTGCGGAAGAATTAATGGAAATCTTATCCGCGCCTTCCCGCAAAAGCATCTTAAAATCTTCTACAGTCCGTATACCGCCTCCTACTGTGAAAGGAATAAAAACCTTTTCTGCAACCCGGCGCACCATGTCAACCACTGTATTCCGGTTATCGGAGGAAGCCGTGATATCAAGAAATACCAGCTCATCAGCTCCTGCTTTATCATAGGCTGCAGCAATCTCCACCGGATCACCGGCATCCTGTAAATTGACGAAATTAACACCCTTTACCACTCTTGCGTTATGTACATCCAGACATGGGATGATTCGTTTCGTTAGCATGCGGCTCCTCCTTTAAGTCAGTTCAATAAAGTTTTTCAGTATCTTAAGACCGGTATCCCCGCTCTTTTCCGGGTGGAACTGGCAGGCATATACGTTGTCTCTTTCCACCGATGCACCAAAGGCCACCCCGTACTCACAGGAGGCCGCAACATCCGATTTACTGTCTGCTTCTAAATAATATGAATGGACAAAATAAACATATGCACCGGAATCCAGTCCTTTAAAAAGTCTTGCTCCCGGCCTGATTGTCAGGCTGTTCCAGCCCATATGGGGAACCTTAAGTCCCGGTGTGTCGGGAAATTTAACGATTTTACCAGGAAGAATGGAAAGCCCTTTGACGCCTTCGCCTTCCTCACTGCTTTCAAATAAAAGCTGCAGTCCTAAGCAGATCCCCAAAAATGGAGTTCCTTTTTCTGTGACCTGGCGGATTACCCCCGGCAGGTCATACTGGCAAAGCTTATCCATGGCATCTTTAAATGCTCCCACTCCGGGAAGAATCACTTTGTCTGCAGACAGAATGGTTTTCTTATCCCTGGTTACCACCGGTTTCTCCCCTAACGAAGCAAGGGCTTTTTCCACACTTTTTAAGTTTCCGGCATCATAGTCAATAATCGCAATCATGGCAGCCACCTCTTTTTCGCCTTTTTCCAATATTTTAACACAGTCCCTGATCCTGCACAACGCAAAACGTGACTAAATGCTTCGTATGAAGTCTACGGAATTTACAGGAATCGATTCAGCCTTTTCCCGCAGCCCTTCTGTAAGCTGTGCAAAACTTCCATGAATGCGGTACAGAAATGCCTTATTATTTACAGAAGCCGTTTTCTCAAAAGGCCACCGGATAACCGTGGGTGTCTGAAATCCCACTCCAAGTTCCAGAATCAGAAGCTTTTTATTCAGCGTACCTGCCAGCCATCTGGTATAGGCATTCCACTGGGGAAGATACCCCTCCTCAATATAATTCTCTGCCTTGATCGTATTGCCGGTCAGCGGCTCTTTGCAATGGGGGCAGATGTCATCGGCAATCTCTCCCGGCTCCCAGATGTCCTTTGTGCAGGATTTGGAACACTGCCTCCAGGTGACATTGCCGCAGGGGGCCACCATACGTTTTGTATCCAGACTGGACTTCATCAGTTCTCCGTTGGTAAGTGTGGTGACTATAAAATAGTCCTTATCCTTTATAAGTTTGCCCAGCTTTTCATAAAGGCTGTCTTCCCCATCTGCTTTCAGACCGTTCCATTCCTCTCCAATTCCGATCAGCAGCCTCTCACATTCCTTTATTTCATTTAAAATCCGCTCATTCAAAGCCATACGTTATCCACCTTCTTTTCTACTATCCTTTTCCATTATACATCAATGGAGTTTTTAAGAAAAGATGGAAATTCTCACCTTGCGGCACTCCTCTCTTCTATGCTATACTAATCTGTGCTATTTGAATAATGAAAAAGGAAGTCAGCATAACATGAATCGATTCAAAAGGCTCTCTCCCTTTTTGGGAGGCTGTGCAGCCATAGCGGTCCTGGCACTGCTGTTAGTCATCTACACTCTGACAAGACCGGTCCCCATGGCGGGAACCAAGAACATTACCGTAGACGTGGTATATGAAGACGGGGTGACGGACCACTATCAGTTAACGACAGAAGCGCAGTACTTATTAGAAGCCCTGAAAACCATACCGGATCTGACTATTGAAGGTACCACAACTGAAGAACTGGGCTTAATGGTTACTAAAGTTAACGGCAGACAGGCAGATTATAAAAAAGACGGAGCCTACTGGGCTCTATTGTGCGACGGGGAGCCCTGCAGCTACGGTGTAAGCCAGCAGGCCATTAAGGACGGGGAACGATACACCTTCCAGTACACCCCTGCAGACTCTACAGGCGGCGGATCATGATTCCTGATCGTCCCATAACCACAAAGAAGCTGGTGACTGATGCGTTTTTATGCGCGCTTTTGTTTATCAGTCAGGTGAGCTTATCCTGGCTTCCCAATGTGGAGCTGGTTTCTTTATTTTTAATTTTATACACTC
Organism: Lacrimispora amygdalina; assembly: GCF_003432035.1. Classification (GTDB taxonomy): domain Bacteria; phylum Bacillota; class Clostridia; order Lachnospirales; family Lachnospiraceae; genus Lacrimispora; species Lacrimispora amygdalina. Next base: position 25,522 of record NZ_QOHO01000015.1, on the reverse strand, counting down.
TGGTATTTGGCAGACACGTATGGATGATCCTGTACGTGTTTGTTCTGTTGGAAGGATTTTTCTGGGGAATTGGCATCTGGTGGTTTTCCTACTTATATGTATGGGCTCTGATTCCAGCCGCCGTTTTTCTCCTATACAAAAAGAACTGCCCCTCATCCTTCTCGGCCGCACTGCTTTCAGGAACCTTTGGAATGCTGTTTGGTCTGTTATCCTCTCTGCCCACAATTCTGACCGGAGGCCTGGCTGCCGCCTTTGTCTGGTGGACTGCAGGAATACCATTTGACATTCTCCATGGAATGGGGAACTTCACTGTTTCACTTATTTTATTTAAACCCTTATATCAGCTGCTTACCCGGCTGAAGCGGCACCAATCATAAAGCAAAGGAGTAACGGACTATGGAAACAGCTATCGTAAGAATTAAAAAGGGGGAAGGCCGGTCGTTAAAAGCCGGTGGGATGTGGGTTTACGACAACGAAATTGATACCATTACGGGAGATTATACAAACGGAGATATCATCACTGTTAAAGATTTTGACGGCTACTGCATGGGGCACGGCTTCATAAATACCAATTCAAAAATCACAGTCCGCATGATGACCCGGAAAAAAGATGTGGAGATCAATGAGGATTTCATCGAAATGCGGGTGCGGAACGCATGGGAATACCGAAAAACTACCGTAGACACCAGCAGCTGCCGGATCATCTTCGGAGAGGCGGATTTTCTTCCGGGAATCGTAGTGGACAAGTTCTCTGACGTCCTGGTAGTGGAGTCCCTGGCACTTGGAATCGACCGTTTAAAGCCAGTGATTCTGGAAAAACTGAAATCCATTCTGGCAGAAGACGGAATCGAAATCCGTGGTATCTATGAGAGAAGCGATGCCAAGGTCCGGCTTCAGGAAGGGATGGAACGCTTCAAGGGATTCATCGGCGACCCCTTTGATACCAAGGTTGAGATTACGGAAAATGATGTTAAGTATCTGGTGGATGTAGAAGACGGCCAGAAGACAGGCTTCTTTCTGGACCAGAAATACAACCGCCTTGCCATAAAACGCTTATGCAGAGACAAACGGGTTTTGGACTGTTTCACCCATACCGGTTCTTTTGCATTAAACGCAGGTATCGCCGGAGCAAAAGAAGTGCTTGGTGTGGATGCTTCCGAGCTGGGCGTTGCCCAGGCAAGGGAGAATGCTGAGTTAAATGGTCTTACAGACCGGGTTTCCTTCCGCTGCGCCGATGTCTTTGAACTTCTCCCTGAGCTTGAAAAGGCCGGAGAAAAGTTCGATGTGGTTATACTCGACCCTCCGGCATTTACCAAATCCAGAAACTCTGTAAAAAATGCAGTAAAGGGTTATCGGGAAATCAATCTCCGGGGCTTAAAGCTTGTTAAGGATGGCGGTTATCTGGCAACCTGCTCCTGTTCTCATTTCATGACCCCTGAACTGTTTACAAAAACCATAAGGGAAGCAGCTGTAAGCGCCCACAAACGCCTGCGCCAGGTAGAGTACCGCACCCAGTCTGCAGACCACCCCATACTATGGAGCGGAGACGAGAACTCTTACTATCTGAAGTTTTATATTTTTCAGGTTTGTGATGAGAAATAAGTAAGAAAAAAGAAGAGACCGCAATCTCTTCTTTTTTCTTACCTGTAGAACTGTGAATAAACCCCGCCGGAAACCATCCCGCCCCGATAGCTTGCCAGCTCGCTGACTGTTACCAGCTGATATCCCTGCTCTGACAATATCCGGATAATCTCAGCCGCTGCAGCTCCGCTTTGGGGATAAAGTTCATGCATCAGCACGATATCCCCATCTCTCACCCGGCTCATCACTGCCTGTATGGTCTTAGCCGTATTCCGGGTCTTCCAGTCCAGAGTATCGATGCTCCACATAATCATAGGGGCATGGACATTCTGAAGAACTGTGCTGTTCTTATTTCCTCCCGGCAGCCTGACCAATGCAGGCCTTACACCGCAGACAGCCTGTATCGCATCATTGCAGCGGTTGATCTGACTTTGAATCTGCTGCGCATTTAATTTGTTTAAATACTTATGTTCATATGTATGATTTCCGATCTCATGTCCCTCTGCCGCCATGCGCTTTAACTCATCGGGATAATAGGCCGCTCTGTTTCCCACTACGAAAAAAGTTGCCTTTCCTCCGTACTGTGCCAGGCTGTCCATGATCTGATTTCCTACGGGAGCATAAGGCCCGTCGTCAAATGTCAGGGCTACCATTGGTCTTGAAGGGTCAATCACTCTTCCAGCCGGCTGTCCTCCACTATCAGTTGATTCCTGCTGCCCTGATGTCTGTTCTGCAGCCTGACTTTGCGTCTCCGCCTCCGACTGCGTCGCTTTTTCCGTCGGAGCCTCTTCCTGCTTTCCCGGCTGCGAAGAGACATTCCCGTTTTCATCCACCCATCTGGCCACTCCCGGCCCCAGGTTTTCATCTATCCAGCCGCCACGTACCTGCGCTGTTTCTTCTGCAGCTGCGGCCGTCTCATATGCCATGGACGGAAACGGAGAAGCCGGCACGAAGGCTGTAATAAGGGCAAGGGCTGTAATACCCATACCCAGTTGTAAAAATTTCTTCATGAAACATCATTCCTTTCCCTGTAGCTAACTACTACTATACAGGAAATAAGGAAAAATGGAAAGCAAAAAGCGAAAAAAGCCCTGAAGTACAAGCCTGACGCCTGTACTCCAGAGCCTTTCATTCACGTATTCCCATGGATCTTCCTTTTAAAAGGGAAGCAATTACTCCCTCCACGCTTTTTTCTTCCGCTTCCAGGGTTATTCCCTGCTCTTTGATATCTCCAAGCTGATGGGCATCAGAATTTTGTAAAATCAGGCATTTCTCAAGATAAGGATTTTGTCTGACCAGTTCAGGAAGCCGGTTCAAATGCCTCATTTCTGCGGCTGTAAAACGGCTGTCAGGAGGAACGAAACCCAGGTTTGACAGCAGGCTGTTGGCATTTTTGTCCAAATGAGCCGGAAACATGACTCCGCCAAAGGAACGGACCAGATCCCAAAGCCCGTCAAAGGATATCTCCGTGGAATTAATCAAAAGATTCTCCACCGTTCCTATGGCTTCATCTTCCTTATTACATATCAGCTGCTTTCCAAAGATTTCCATATTATTGGGAAAAGGGATCAGTCTTTTCTCCACATATGCGTCAAACTCCATAGCCTTTAAAAGAGTGGGAAAGAGGCAGACCGCATGAACCTCCTCCGACGTACACAGCTCCATTCCGGGAATTGCAAGAATCCCAAACTCCTCTGCAAAATGAAGGACTGCCGGACAGTTTTTACAGGAATTGTGATCGGTTACTGCAATTACATCAAGCCCTTTTAATGCAGCCATTCCTGCGATATTGCCGGGAGTCATATCGTCATCGCCGCATGGGGATAAGCAGGAATGAATATGGAGATCATACTCAAGCCTCTTCATGGGAAAGCCTTTTTTCAATCAGCAGAGCTGCTTCAAAAATGGGAAGTCCTGTCTTCATTACTGTAATATTATGTTCCTTTGCCTTTTGTATTGCTGCCTCATCAGGCGTCACGCCCTCTGCCAGAATCACACAGGCTGCGTCCGTCAGGGAGGCAACAGCAAGAGTATTCATGTTTCCCATAACAGTCACCCATGCACAGCCCTCAGGCGCTTTGCCCATGGCAATGCTTAGTAAATCACAGCAAAATGGTTTCGTAATGCTTCTGTCCGTTCTCTCTCCTACATGGATGATCTCAAATTCTCCGGTGTCAATCAGTTCCCTTATCGTCATTTTGATTTCTCCCCTCTTTCCTGTCAAGCTGGTTCATTTCATCAGAAATCCTTACAATATATGAAGTCATGGCTCTAAATTTACTGTAGCCGTCTCCATCTCCCTCCTCAATATCAGCTGCCAGTCTGGCAACCTCCTTTGTCAGCTTATGGACATTGTCCCTGAGAAAATAAATGCAGTCTGATTCCGCGGCTTCCCCGCGGACAATATCCTCAGCCAGTGCCTTACAGGTAGGAGCACCGCAGGAGCCGCAGTCTAACCCCGGGAATTTTTTCAGCAGCCGTTCTACCTGATTCATCCTTGCAAAGCTCTCCATCATGGTATCTCCTAAGTGAAATACCGGCTCATACTGGACCATGCTGGTCCATCTTACAAGTTCCTCCCCCTCTGATTCCATATGGCTCCTGGCCACTGGCATATATTTGCGCAGGCGCTTTAACTTTACCTCTGCGACATAGGGATTCTCGACAGTGAGAACGCCCCCCACACATCCTCCGTTGCAGGCATTTAACTCCACGAATTTTAAATTGGTGAATTTCTGGTCTTCCATATCCTCAAGAACACGGATGACATTCTCAATTCCATCCGCAGCCAAATAATCCTCTGTAAACAGACCGCTTGCTTCTCCTCCGCTTCTTCCCCAGCTGACCCCGATTTTCCCGGAAGTTCCGATCTCCGGAGGTTCTTCTCCCACCGCCTTCATGCAGGAAAGAAGCCGTGGATAGACATCCTTGATGGCCAGGACCTTATCCACTTCACTATGATCGGTTCCCAGAGGAGATCTGGCATAAGTCACCTTGGACGGACAGGGCGAAATAAATATGATTCCGATCTTTTCCCTGGGAAGTCCGGTCTTTTCCATGGCCCTTTTGACTGCAAGTATGGCAGCCACTTCAACCGGCGGATTAAGAGGCAGCAGGTTGGGTATTAAATTAGGAAACCGGGCCCGTATGAGCCGCACAACGGAAGGGCAGGCTGTGCTGATAACCGGCAGCTTATCCGGATTCTTGCTTAAATACTCTCTGGTGGCCTCACTGACCAGCTCCGCTGCTGCACTCACTTCAAAAACATCATCAAATCCCATGAGCAGCAGGGCATTGAGTACAATATTCACATCATCTAAATTATTGAACTGGCTGTACAGAGAGGGGGCAGGCAGGGCTACCGTATATTCAAACTTCTTTAAGTCATCCATGGTATCGTAAATGGCATGCTTGGCATGATGGGGGCATACACGGATGCACTCACCGCAGTCAATACAGAATTTACTGTTAATCTGTGCCTTCTTATTTCTGACTCTGATCGCCTGGGTGGGACAGCGCTTAATGCAGTTAATGCAGCCCATACAAAGATCCTCGTCCAGTCTTACAGAATGATAAAATTTATCCAATTGCTCACCCCTTTTGCAATCCATTATTTATACGGCTATAGATTTACCACCATTCGAATGGTAGTTCCTTCTCCAATTACCGTATGTATCTCCATTTCATCAGAATACTTTTTCATATTGGGCAGTCCCATACCCGCCCCGAATCCAAGTGAGCGGACCGCATCGGGAGCAGTGGAATATCCGGCCTGCATTGCAAGTTCAATATCCGGAATACCGGGACCTACATCCTCTAAAATCATCTCAATGCTCTCTGTGGTAATACGTACCGTGATCTCTCCCCCCTTTGCGTGTATTACCATATTGATCTCTCCTTCATACATGGCAATGGCAACCTTTCGCACTGCTTCCGGTGTGACGCCCATTTTTTTTAATTTGCTTTTCACATCGCTACTGGCCTCCCCTGCTCTTGTAAAATCATCCGGAGAAATGGTATAATGAAACGTAATCACATCCATCATTAAATCGCACCTCCGTGAAGTCCTGCCTCATAGAGCATTCCACAGGCAGAAAACATGCGGTGCCCGGTGGACAGAAGAATAATCCCCCTCTCGGCCGCCATCGAAAGCATGGCTTCGTCCGGCTTTTTCCCTCTTACAAACACGATGCATACGATATCCAGCATTTCAGCAGTACGGACCACCTGGGGATTGCACAGGCCTGTGAGCAGTACGGAATGATCCTTTGAATAAGCAAGAACATCACTCATCATATCAGAGCCGCACGCGCTACTCACCTCCTCAGACAGATGTTCCTCTCCAACCAGCACTTTTGCACCCAGTATTTTCCTGATATCTTCGACTGTCATACGGTCCTTTTCCTCCATTCATTCACTCTATTCGCACAATTCCAGACATTATTGATAATTATATCATAAATAGTGCCTCAGGTGTATAAAATTACCACGGAATTATCGTTATTTTTTTGTCGAATCTTGATTAAAACTATAGATTTTTTCTCAATAACATGATAAAATATCAGTTACATTGCATAAGCAACATTGAAGGAGGTTATCAAATGACTTGTAAAAAACAAGGCGTCCAGTTTAACGGGACAAAAGAGCAGGAAGCTGCTTTGAAAGAAGTGATTTCCCAGCTCAAAGATACAAAAGGATCTCTTATGCCGATCATGCAGAAGGCTCAGGAGATTTATGGCTATCTTCCAATTGAAGTTCAGACCATAATTTCTGATGAAGCGGGTATTCCCCTTGAGAAGATTTATGGAGTTGCCACTTTTTATTCCCAGTTTGCGCTTCAGCCTAAGGGCAAATATCAGGTGTCTGTCTGTCTTGGAACCGCATGCTATGTAAAAGGTTCCGGAGACATTTTCCATAAAATCGAAGAAATACTTGGTATCACCAACGGAGAATGCACTCCTGACGGAAAGTTTTCCCTGGATTCCTGCCGCTGTGTAGGTGCCTGCGGTCTGGCCCCTGTCATGATGGTGAACGGAGAAGTTTACGGAAGACTGACAGTCGATGATGTTCCAGGTATTTTAGCCAAATACGAATAATTCCATACGCTTATGATGACAGAGATTTCATTAAATATTTTGGATGTGGCAGAGAACTCCACACGGGCAGGCGCCAGCCTCGTTACCATTCTTGTATCTGTAAATACCTTAACAGATGAACTGACCGTCGAACTTTCAGATAACGGATGCGGAATGACAAAAGAACAGCTGGAACATGTAACAGACCCGTTTTTTACCACCCGCCGGACCAGAAAAGTAGGTCTTGGCATTCCGTTTTTCAAATATGCAGCGGAATCCACGGGAGGGAGCTTCTCCATTGAATCGGAACTGGGAACCGGTACGAAGACAACAGCTGTTTTCGGGCTCTCCCACATAGACCGAATGCCCTTAGGTGATATAAACTGTACGATTCAGACACTGATCACCTGCCATCCGGATACAGATTTTCTCTATATCTATCGTTATAACGAAGCGTCCTTTGAGCTGGATACACGTCTCTTTCGGGATATTCTCGGTGAGATTGGCTTTGACTCGCCGGAGGTAGCCGCTTACATAAAGGATTATTTATTTGAAAACAAATTGGAGACTGATGGAGGCGCGGTCATCTAGACCCGTCAGAATTGGAGGATAAACATGAAGACTCTTGAAGAATTAAAAGCAATTCGTGAGAAGATGCAGAGTCAGGTCAGCATGCGCGGAGAAGATCACGCCCGTACCCGTATTTTAGTAGGTATGGCAACATGCGGAATTGCAAGCGGAGCAAGACCTGTTCTTAATAAATTGTCAGATCTGGTTCAGGAGAACCATATGACAGACCGTTTTTCTGTTACCCAGACAGGCTGTATCGGTTTATGCCAGTACGAGCCTATTGTAGAAGTTTTAGAACCGGGAAAAGAAAAAGTAACCTACATTAAGATGACAGCGGAGAAGGCAGAAGAAGTTTATAAAGAGCATCTTCTGGGCGGACACGTTGTTCAAAACTACACATTATCATCTGCTGATATCAAATAAGGAGGAATCAGGATGTATCGTTCACATGTATTGGTTTGCGGCGGCACCGGATGTACTTCCTCCGGAAGCCAGCAGATTATGGTTAAATTAAGAGATGAATTAGGAAAGCAGGGTCTTTCTGAAGAAGTATCCGTAGTACAGACTGGATGCCATGGTCTTTGTGCTCTGGGTCCTATTATGATTATTTACCCGGATGCTACTTTTTATGCAATGGTTAAAGAAGAAGATATTCCGGAGATTGTCAGTGAACACTTATTAAAGGGACGTCCGGTTGAACGCCTTCTTTATGACGAGACCGTAACTCCTTCAGGAATCAAAGCCTTAAGTGATACGGATTTCTACAAAAAACAGCACAGAATCGCTTTAAGAAACTGCGGTGTTATTAATCCGGAGGAAATCGAAGAATACATAGGTACCGGCGGATATCAGGCACTTGGCAAGGTTCTTACCGAGATGACTCCTGATGAAGTGATCCAGGTTCTTTTAGACAGCGGATTAAGAGGACGCGGCGGCGCAGGCTTCCCTACAGGAATGAAGTGGAAACTGGCAAAGCAGAATGATGCAGACCAGAAATATGTTTGCTGTAATGCAGACGAAGGTGACCCAGGCGCATTCATGGACCGTTCCGTATTAGAGGGAGATCCTCATGCATTGCTGGAAGCCATGACGATCGCAGGTTATGCCATCGGCGCATCCCAGGGCTATATCTATGTTCGTGCTGAGTACCCAATTGCCGTTGACCGTCTTAAAATTGCCATTGCACAGGCAAGGGAGATGGAACTTTTAGGCGATGATATCTTTGGAACAGGATTTTCCTTTAACATTGATCTCCGTCTGGGAGCTGGTGCATTCGTATGCGGCGAGGAAACTGCACTGATGGTATCCATTGAAGGAAACCGCGGCGAACCAAGACCAAGACCTCCGTTCCCTGCCCAGAAAGGTTTGTTCGGCAAACCAACCATCTTAAACAATGTTGAAACTTATGCAAATATCCCACAGATTATCTTAAACGGTCCGGAATGGTTTGCTTCCATGGGTACCGAGAAGTCCAAGGGAACAAAAGTATTCGCTTTAGGCGGCAAGATTCACAACACCGGTCTGGTAGAAGTTCCTATGGGTACCACTCTGCGTGAAATCATCGAGGAGATCGGCGGCGGCATTCCAAACGGAAAGAAATTTAAAGCTGCCCAGACCGGCGGACCTTCCGGCGGATGTATTCCTACCGAGCACTATGATATCCCCATCGATTACGACAACCTTCTTGCTATTGGCTCCATGATGGGCTCCGGCGGTTTGATCGTAATGGATGAGACCGACTGTATGGTCGATATCGCTAAATTCTTCTTAGAGTTTACAGTTGAGGAATCCTGCGGTAAATGTACCCCATGCCGTATCGGTACCAAGCGTATGCTTGAAATACTTGACAAAATCACAAAGGGACAGGCAAAACCGGAAGATTTAGACCGTCTGGAAGAACTGTGCTATTACGTTAAGGCCAACTCCGCCTGCGGACTTGGACAGACAGCACCAAACCCGGTACTTTCTACCTTAAAGTACTTCCGTGACGAATACAATGCCCATATTTATGACAAGAAATGTCCTGCCGGTGTATGTAAGGCTCTTCTTTCCTACTACATCGATGCAGACAAGTGCAAGGGCTGTACGCTTTGTGCCAGAAACTGTCCGGCTAACGCCATTACCGGCTCTGTTAAGAATTTACATGTCATTGATCCTGAGAAATGTATCAAGTGCGGCGTTTGTATGGAGAAATGTAAATTCGGCGCTGTCTATAAAAAATAATGGAGGGAGATTGTATCATGGAGAATATCACTATAAAAATCAATGGCATGGACGTAAGCGCTCCGGCAGGCTCCACCATTCTGGAAGCTGCCAGACTTGCCCATGTTGAGATACCGACTTTATGCTTTTTAAAAGATACCAATGAAATCGCAGCATGCCGGATCTGTACCGTTGAGATCAACGGAGGCAGACTTGCCGCTTCCTGCGTATACCCGATTAATCCGGGTCTGGAAGTTAAGACCAACACTCCAAGCCTTCGGGAATACAGAAAGAAAACACTTCAGCTGATTCTTTCCAACCATGACCGTTCCTGTTTATCCTGTGTACGCAGCGGTAATTGCGAACTGCAGACCTTATGTAAGGAACTGGGTGTGGATGCAGATAACTACTATGACGGTGACAAGACTCCTTCCATTCTGGATGAGAGCGCTACCCACATGGTCAGAGATAACAGCAAATGTATCCTCTGCCGCCGGTGTACCGCAGTCTGTGAGAAAGTACAGGGAATTGGCGTTATCGGACCAAATGAGCGTGGATTTGCTACATTTATCGGTTCTGCCTTTGATATGGGCCTTGGAGAAACCAGCTGCGTTTCCTGCGGACAGTGTATTGCTGTCTGCCCGACAGGAGCCCTTTACGAAAAATCCAGTATTGACGAAGTAACTGCTGCCATTGCAGATCCCACAAAGCATGTCATCGTTCAGACCGCACCTTCTGTACGTGCTGCTCTCGGAGAAGAATTTGATTATCCGATCGGAACCAATGTAGAAGGCAAGATGGCTGCTGCTCTCAGAAGACTGGGCTTTGATAAAGTATTTGATACCAACTTCAGTGCTGATTTAACCATTATGGAAGAAGCTCACGAGTTCATTCACCGTGTACAGCACGGAGGTGTGCTTCCTCTGATTACCTCCTGCTCTCCTGGCTGGGTTAAATACTGCGAGCACTACTTCCCGGATATGACAGAGAATTTATCTTCCTGTAAATCCCCGCAGCAGATGTTTGGTGCCATTGCAAAATCCTACTATGCAGAAAAGATGGGCATAAAGCCGGAAGACATTGTATCTGTCAGCATTATGCCATGTACTGCAAAGAAATTTGAAATCGGCAGAGAGGATCAGGATGCCAACGGTGTTGCTGATGTGGATTATGCTTTAACAACCAGAGAATTAGCCAGAATGATCAAGCAGGCTGGTATCCGTTTCACAAATCTTCCTGACGAAGAATTTGATGCACCTCTCGGAATCTATTCCGGTGCGGGCGTTATCTTCGGTGCTACCGGCGGTGTTATGGAGGCAGCTCTTCGTACTGCAGTGGAAACCTTAACAGGCGAAGAACTTAAGAAGCTGGACTTCACTGATGTCCGGGGTACAGAAGGCATCAAGGAAGCTACCTATCATGTAGGCGATATGGATGTGAAAGTTGCCGTTGCTTCCGGTCTTGGCAATGCAAGAGACCTGTTAAACAAGGTTAAATCCGGTGAAGCGGATTACCACTTCATCGAAATCATGGGTTGTCCGGGCGGCTGTGTAAACGGCGGCGGTCAGCCACAGCAGCCGGGATATGTGCGCAACACCACAGATATCCGCACTCTGCGTGCAAAAGTTCTCTACGATACCGATGCAGCTGCATCCATCCGTAAATCTCATGAGAACCCTGCGATCAAGGAACTTTATGATACATTCCTTGGCGCTCCTGGAAGCGAGAAGGCACATCACCTTCTTCACACCAGCTATGTAAAAAGATCCATTAATGAAAATTAATTTTTTAAACTCCTTCTGTCTGATCAGAAGGAGTTTTTTTGGCATAAAAAGGAAATGAAATGAAAAATGCATGGAACGTCATAAATTCTCCATACTATGACTGGAGGTGATGAGACATGAGCCCAAAAGAATTAAATTATATTGAAGATGCTCTTGGACATGAAAATTTTTTAAAAACCCAGTGCCAGGATGCTGCACAGAATTTACAGGATCCTGAATTAAAAGCCTGTGTACAGCAGCTGCAGCAAAAACACCAGCAAATTTTTGATAACTTTTATAACTTAGTGTAAGGAGGAAGCACGATGGACGATAAGTGTATTATGGAAAACTTACTCAACACCACAAAGGGCGCCTGTGATCTGTACCTGCACGGAACCCTTGAATCCCCTACCATGAATGTACACCAGGCATTTGACAATGCGTTAAATGACTGTCTGTGCATGGAGAGCGATATCTATAAAAAGATGTCCGCCAAGGGATGGTATACCACAGAACAGGCTGAACAGCAAAAAATCTCCAAGGTTAAGAATCAGTTTGCAGGCATGTAAAAGAAATTTGTCCTAAAAAAAGCGCCCCATACCGGAACAATCCGGCTGGGACGCTTTAAAAATCACTGATTTATCTTTGCTACTGGTGTCTGTGCATCTGAACTGCCTCAAGACCCTGACTTTTTAGATTTTCGTGTACCATTCTGGCGTCCGCCTTACCTAAGAGCAAATCTCTGGCCTTTTTGGCCTCTCCCTCGCTCTTATGCTTGCTTGGGCCTCCTACACAGCCGCCCATACATGCCATTCCCTCCACAAAATCTGCAGGCAGCTTTCCTACCTTTAACAGCATCAGAGCCTTTTTGCATTCCGCTGCCCCGCTGCATTTCATGACTTCAATATCTGTATTTTCACCTGATTCTTTCAGACATTCCAGGACCGCTGCAGTAACTCCGCCTCCGTTGCCAAACCGCTTTCCGAATATGGAGCCTGCCTGATATGTATTCTCCTCCGGTTCCAGCTCTATGCCCTTTGCCACCATCATGGCATGAACCTCTCCAAGCGTCAGTACATAATCTGCATTCCCTTTTACATTTAAATCCAGTGCCTCACTTTTCTTGGCAATACACGGACCGATAAAGACCGCGATGGTCTCCGGATCTTTATCCTTTATCATTCGGGAAACTGCGCACATGGGAGATACCGTCGTGGACATATTCTCCAGAAGCATGGGATAATGATGCTTAATCATGTTTACAAATGCCGGACAGCAGGAGGTGGTCATCTTCTTCCCTTCCTTATAGGCCTCTGCCCATTCCGCAGCTTCTGCAGCAGCAGTTAAGTCGCCTCCCAGTGCAACCTCAACCATATCCTCAAACCCAATTTTCTTAAGCGCCGTTCTCCAGCTCGCCATGGTGATATCCGGACCATACTGGCCCTCAATCGCTGGTGCAACCATAGCCACTACCTTTTTTCCCGCTTTAATCAGATTAATTACGTCAACCATGAAGGTCTTGGAGCCAATTGCACCAAATGGGCAGCTGTGTATGCACGCTCCGCACTGAATGCATTTGCTTTCATCGATCACTACGATTCCATTGTCATCCATCGTGATTGCATCTACCGGACAGCTTCTTTTACAGGGGCGGGTTAAGTCTGCGATAGCATTATAGGGACATGCCTGAGAACATTTTCCGCATTCCTTGCATTTGTCAGGATCGATATGGGCCCGGTCATGCCCCATGGTGATGGCTCCGAAATTACAGGAATTCTGGCAGGCCTTGCCCATGCAGAGCTGGCAGTTATCCGTTACTACATATCTGGCGATGGGACACCCCTCACATGCAGAATTAATTACCTGCACTACATTTTTTGTATCTCTGCCGCTGGGGCAAAACCCTTCTGCCAGACGGACCCTCTCTCTGATAATTTCCCTCTCCCTGTAAATACAGCACCGAAACTGCGCCTTAGGCCCCTGAATCATCTGATAGGGAATCTCATCTCTTTTCTGTTCCAATGTACCTTCCCAGGCAAGCTTGGCCACTTCATTTAAAACCTGATGCTTGATGCGAAGTAATGTTGCATCATTCGTTACCATATCGTTCCTCCTTGAAGCTTCCACAAAACGTGGCTGTGTGAATATTCTCTATTAATAATAAGCAACTGTAACCGTCTTCCCCATCTCTTCCACCGCATGCTTTAGCTGCTCCACAAGATTCTGCCGGATTCCCAGATCAAAGGGAAGTCCCGGATTCTGGTATGCGCTGTTAATAGCCTTCCCCACATACAGCTTTAATTCCGTACAGTCCTCTATAATCATCTTCGCTACCATGGATGCCCCGTTTGGTTTATCCAGTTCCAGGAAAAATTCCTCTGTCACCGATTCATTTTTAATATACCGCTTTAATAATTTTAAAACCCTGTTTAAAGTCAATACCCCCTCTGTAACCAGTTCAATGCCGTCAATGTAGGCCACAGGCGGCAGATCCGGATCGTAATAATCAAGTGATACCGTCAGTTTCTTATCCATAGTTCTGGAAACAATATTGGCACTGGTTCCTCCGCAGATAATTCTCTTTGTAGTATCATCTCCGGATAAGAAATCCTTTACCATACAAACATCATCTTCCGGATCCTTTGGCGGTCCTGTCATTAAATGAACCGGTTTGCTGTCAATGATCCGCATAACAGCCACCGTAGTATCATCTCCAGGTCTGTACTGGTAAAGCTCATCGCATGCCCTGCATAAGGCATTGGCCAGACGAACTGCAGATATGGTAAGACGGTACTGCTTTACCGCATAAGCAGCCACATCTTCCCAGAGCCAGCCAAAATTTAAAAGCTGCCCCACACCGGCGTGTATGGTTCCGTCACTGAGCAGGATCAAAGCATCCCCCTTTTTTACCCGAAACCGGTATTCATTGATCTTCTTGTCACGGATGACACGCATGCTGTGGGGTATGGGAACCAGGCTGCCGTCTCTTATAAAGATACAGCCCGGATTGTCAAACTCCACAAGATAGGCATCTCCGTTGTGAAATACCTGAAGAATACTGAAGGTAGAATATGCAACCTGCCGAACCTGGCAGACAGGCAGGGTTTCCACAATCGTTTCCACACATTCCTCCAGAGTGGCACCGTTTAAAAACATGGTGCCCAGTATCTTTGAGGTCATCGTAGCCAGTATGTTCGCCTTAACCCCGCTTCCCATACCGTCTGCCAGAATCATAATGTTGGAATCTTCCGTATGGAGCAGCTCTACCTTATCCCCGCAAAGCACTTCATTAAATTTATTTAAGCTTTTATAAGCAACGTCAACGGTAACTCCCATCATTTAACCTCGCTTTCGCTGCCCTCATCTAACAGAGACTTGCACAGTTTGGTCAGTGTGGTCTTCGTTTCCGCAGTAGTCTCTCCCAGAAGTCCTGCGATTTCCTGAGCTACCATCATCTGCTTATGAATTACCTTCTGTGCCAGATCAATGGTCTCAAGCTTCTTTACGTATTCCTGTCTGGCCTGTTCTTCTTCCTTTGTAATATCGATAAAAGTAGCCAGCACTACATCTTCCTTGTTTACATAAACAATATTCTGAAGTGTGGAAATTTTATATTCTCCATATGTGACTTTCTTCCCGTGAATCTTCTGATGGGTATCGTAAACCCACTGAAAATCGGAGGTGTCAATCAGTTCATACAGATACATATTTAAAGCTTCCTGTCTGGTTTTTCCAAAATATTTTTCCCCTACTGCAGAATATTCCAGAATCTTCATCTCCTTATCAACAATGAGTACAATATTGGGAGATGTTTCCATAACAAGATTGGATAAGGATTCCGCCTTTTCGTGCATAAATGGAATGCACATATTTAATTCGGCCTTTTTCTGAATAACCGCAACAGCCTTTTCCCTGCATGTGGAATAACCGCATGCTCCGCAGTTTAGTTCATCTTCCGGTCTTGTCTTTCCTGTCTTCTTTAAAATCTCCTGAATCTGAAATTCTGTCGGGATAACGTCTCTGGGAGCACGGTTTAAAAAATGTTTTCCAAATGTAAGTGACTGAAAGATCTCCCGGGTCTCCTCATCAGGAACCGCTTCTTTCTCAATGTTTTCTTCCATGTCCAGCTTTATCTTGAATCTGGATACGTGCTCATGATCCGCTGCCGGTCCCTTAATGCAGCCACCGGAGCACATATTCATCTCTATAAAGCACCCTGTAATATCTCCCCGAAGCATGCTTTCACAAAGATCGATGCAGTTGCGGCACCCATGAACATAAAATTTCCGGTATCCATCCCGCTCTGCCTCCGTTGCCAGCACTGAGCTGACAATTCCACTGGTAACAGGATACAGCCGGTTCACTCTTGGATTCATATGAACAAAAGGAATATCTTCACAGTCCTCTATGGTTATTTCCTCTTGCGCAAACCACCGTTCTATATCATTAAAATTCAAGACAGCATCAATATAATCTCCGTGTCTTAAATCCTCAGCTTCTTTTTTCTTCGCAATACAGGGCCCTACAAATACCACCTTCGTATCCCTGCCGAATTCTTCCTTTAACATCTTCCCATGGGCGATCATTGGCGAAACCACCGGCGCAAGATAAGGGATCAGAGCCGGGTAATAGATTTCTATTAAATCATTGACACTGGGACAGCAGGTTGTAATTATATTCTCCATCCTGCCTTCTTTTAAAAGCCTGGTATACTCTGCAGTCACCACAGCTGCCCCTTCCGAGGTCTCCCGTACCTCAGAAAATCCCAGCTTTTTCAGTGCACCGTTCACCTGGCCTGCAGTTTTATATTTCAGCAGCCCCATATAGGATGGAGCCAGAGATATGACCGTTTTATATCCGATATCAAGAAATCCTTTCACCAGATCCAGATCACTGATAAGCGTTTTGGCAGACTGGGGGCAGACCTGCATGCATTTTCCGCATAAAATGCACTTATCTGACATGATCTCTGCCCGTTCATCTTTAATCATGACCGCTTTGACTTCACAGTTACGAACACATTTATAGCAGTGCTTGCACTTGGTTGCCTTGAAATCAATAATTGCCATGATTAAAGCCTCCCCAGAATTTCTTTGTCAAAAAACTCCTTCGTGTCTTCCGGCTTTAATGAATAAATCTGGCCGTCAACCGTTACACATACTCCATTGACGCAGTTACCGCTGCAGAAAGAACCATTTAAATCCACCTGATCCTCTATATGCTTCTCTCTGACAAGATTCTGAAGCTGGGCTATGATCTCTCTGGAACCCTTTAAATGACATGCACTTCCTATGCATATTGTTACTCTCATGAATATTCTCCCTCCGAATATAATCCCCTGCATGAACTTCCTTTTCGACCATTATGGCATATTGTTATATTTTTATCAATACTTTTTTACTTATTAAATGTATTTTTTGAAGTACTGAAAAAAATAGATTCCACAACCTCCTGTTTTTGTACATCGATCAGACCGCAGGTATTTAAACGCAGCATCGGAATCACCGGAAGACTGGCAAAGGCAAGAGTCATAAACGGATCGATTTCCGTACCGGTCCCAAGCTGTTTTGCCTGCGTTTTCAACTCTTCCAGACGCTCATCAACCCACCTTGCGGACTCTGTACTCATCAGCCCCGCAATGGGCAGGGCAAGTGCTCCAAGAACCTCACCATCAGCAACAACAGCAATGCCTCCCCGGTTCAGTCTCACAGTATTCCCTGCAAGCGCCATATCCCGGTCATTTGTGCCTGCTATAATCAGATTGTGGGAATCATGGGCAATACTGGTTGCTACTGCTCCCCGCTTCAGTCCGTATCCGGAAAGGAACCCAAGTCCTATATGACCGGTATTTTTGTGGCGCTCAATCACCGCCATTTTCACAATGTCCATGGCTGCAAGAGCCTTAGGATCTTCTTTCTGTTTTTCAGTCCAGGGAACGAGCATCTCCTTTGTCGTCAGTTCTCCGGGAGTCAGACATAATACCCTTATGGTATCTCCGTCTTCTTTTATGACAAAGTCTTCCGGTACAATTTCTTTTAACCGGAAAGAATTCCCTACTTTGTCTGGTATCCGTTTGTCTTCTTTTGTTCCAGTTGCATAGTTTTCAACCAGCTTTCCGTCTTCTGCTATCAGAATCCCTTTCCGGTAGACCTTACTGACTTCAAACTCAGCCAGATCTGAAACAACAATCAGATTCGCCTGATATCCGGGCGCAATGGCACCAGCATGATCCAGCCTGAAATACCGGGCAGCATGATAAGAGGCCATGATCACTGCACGCACCGGATCGGCCCCAAGCTTTATTGCCCTTCTGACAATATAATCCATATGACCAAGCCGGTACAATTCTCCCGGATGCCTGTCATCGGTTACCAGCATGCAGCGATGATAATAGGGCTCTTGAAACAGGGGCAGCAAAGCCTTTAAATTCCTGGCTGCTGTTCCTTCCCTGATCATCACCCACTGTCCCCGTTTCATCTTCTCCACAGCTTCTTCCATACAGGAACACTCGTGGTCGGACCGGACGCCGGCTGTTATATATGCATTCAGCTCCTTTCCGGATAGAAATGGTCCGTGCCCGTCAATCATCCGCCCGTGTTCTGCGGTACTGGTTATTTTTTCCACAATACCGGGATCTGCCTGTATGGTTCCATGGAAATCCATCAGTTCTGCCAGACCCAGCACCCGTTTCTCACTATAAAATGGCGCAAGATCATCCGCTGTCAAAACGGCTCCTGACTCATCAAGCTTTGCTGCAGGGACACAGGAGGGAAGCATGAAGTAAACGTCTAAATCCAGGTTCCTCGAACGCTCCATCATAAACTGTATTCCCTCTGTTCCTGCCACATTGGCAATCTCATGGGGATCTGTAATCACTGCTAAAGTCCCATGGGGTATCACGGTCTTAGCAAACTCCTCCGGGGAGAGCATGGAGCTCTCCAGATGAATATGACCGTCAATCAGTCCCGGGCAGACCACTTTACCGCCCAGATCCACCTCAGTCTCCCCCTCATAGGAACCGATTCCCACAATAAATCCGCCCTCAATGGCGATATCACCGTCTTCCAGCTCTGAAGTAAATACGTTCACCACTCTGGCATTTTTCAATACCAGAGAAGGCTTCTTTCTCCCTGACGCAGCAAAAATCCGTTCCGCCAGCATCTGATCCATAGGCCCTTCCTCCTTATTTGCCGGCAAGCTTCGTGATGGATGCCGTAATCAGTTTCTTAAACAGCGGTGCTACCCGGTCTGCCGTCTCCTGAACTTCCACGTGGCTTAATGGCTGGTCGATGATGCCGCAGGCCATATTGGTAATGCAGGAAATACCGCATACCTTCATGCCCATATGGTTTGCCGCCACCGCCTCACAGGCAGTGCTCATTCCAACCGCATCCGCTCCCAGGATCCGGCACATCTGCACTTCAGCAGGAGATTCATAGGCAGGACCTGTCAGCTGTAAATAAACGCCCTCCTGCAGCTCAATTCCCTCTTCCTTAGCCGCTTCCTTAATGACCGCTCTCAGTTCTTTGCGGTAAATATCGCTCATATCCGGGAATCTGGTCCCCAGTTCCCCGATATTGGCTCCGATTAACGGTGAGGGGACAAATGTTGCGATGTGATCCTTAAGGAGCATAAAATCCCCCGGCTTAAACTCCTTGTTTACGCCTCCGCTGGCATTGGTTAAAAACAGAATCTTTGCACCCATAAGTCCCATAAGCCGTGTGGGGAGCACTACATCCGTCATGGGATATCCTTCATAATAATGAACCCGTCCCTGCATGATAACTACAGGAACTTTATTTACATAACCAAAGATAAATCTTCCTTTATGACCGGCTACGGTTGAAACCGGAAATCCCTCAATGTCTTTATAATCTATAGTGGCAGCCACTTCAATCTCCTCTGCATATTCCCCAAGTCCGGAACCAAGAATAAGGGCCACTTCGGGAACAAAATCAGTTTTCTCCCGTACACTTTTTAAACAGCTTAACAGCTTCTCATATACATCGTTCATATTGTTTTTTCTCCTTTCAAAATCCTGACATAATCACTTCCTGCAGGTGTTACAAGTATAACACATTTCCATGAAGTTCTGCATAATATTTTGACAAACAAGGGGGAAAAATGGTATACTTTACCTGTTCGTACTAACCCGGAAGGAAGACCTGACGGAGAAGGCGAGGAGAATACGTCAAACCGGAAATCCCATGCCTGTCGGCGTGGTTTTTTTTCATCTGTTTGCATGGAAACCAATATAAAAGGTACGGACAGAAAGTGAGGATCATTATGAAAAAAGTTTTATCAGCACTTACAGTACTTGCAATGACAGCCGTTGTCTTAACCGGCTGTGCCAAAAACAGTCCCCAGACATCCGCCCCTGCACAGGAAAGCACATCTGCGGCTCAGACATCAGAAGCTTTGGAAACAACAAAAGCACCGGAATCAACGAAAAAGGCCGAGGACCTTACAGACACTTACACCTTAAAAATCGGTTCCCTGAAAGGTCCTACTTCTATGGGACTGGTTCAGCTGATGGACAAGGCAAAAAAAGGCGAAACCGGTAATTCCTATGAATTTACCATGGTAACCGCTGCCGATGAACTCCTTGGCAAAGTTGTCAGCGGAGAGTTAGATGTGGCTCTCATTCCGGCCAATATGGCCTCCATTCTTTACACAAAAACCAATCATAATGTAACCGTTCTTGATATCAATACCATGGGTGTGCTTTATGCGGTCTCTGCTGATGCTTCCATTCATACTACAGCTGACTTAAAAGGAAAGACCGTCTATTTAACAGGAAAAGGAACAACCCCTGATTACGCCCTGGCCCACGTTCTTAAGGCAAACGGACTTTCCACTGACGACGTGAAGCTGGAATATAAATCAGAGGCCGCCGAAGTAGCCGCTGTTTTAAAAGAGAAGCCCGATGCCATAGGCCTTCTCCCCCAGCCCTTTGTTACTGCTGCCATGGCCCAGAACGATCAGTTAAAAATGGTGCTTGATCTGACTAAAGAGTGGGATGCGGCTGCCATGGAAGGCAGCGGAAGTCTGGTAACCGGCGTTACCGTCTGCAGAAACGAAGTTTTAAAGGATCATAAAGACGCAATTGACCAGTTTCTTACCGAACACAAAGAATCTGCAGAATTTGCCAATACGAACGTAAGTGAGGCCGCTGCTTTAGTGGCTGCTGCAGGAATCATCGAAAAGGCACCTGTTGCCGAAAAGGCCATTCCTTACTGCAGCATTACCTATGTTGACGGTGAAAAAATGAAATCCCTTTTAAGCGGATATTTAAGTGTACTTTTTGAAATGGAACCCCAGACAGTAGGAGGATCACTGCCTGGTGATGATTTCTACTATATGAAGTAATTAAAAACCCTCTAAGGAGATCCGATTATGAAAGCAGACATCCTCCGGTTTAAAAAAGCCGGAATCATCTTATTCTGGCTTTTGGTATGGCAGGCAGCCAGTATGGCAGTTCACAACAGCATAATACTGGTTGGTCCGCCTGAGGTCTTATCTGCCTTGATCCGTCAGGCCGGACTGGCAGATTTCTGGAAAACCATCGGCTTTTCCTTCGGAAAAATCAGCCTTGGATTTCTCATGGCTTTTGCCGCCGGGATTTTCGCCGGCGGAGCCGCCTGCCGCTTTCCTCTCATCGGTGATTTTTTATCGCCTGTTATGTCACTGATCAAATCGGTTCCAGTCGCCTCTTTTGTCATACTGGCGCTAATCTGGGCGGGATCTGAAAATCTCTCCGTGATAATCGCATTTCTTGTTGTATTTCCCATGATCTATATACAGACCATGGCCGGAATCCAAAGCGCGGACCTACAGCTTCTTGAGATGGCAGAAGTTTTCCAGATGCCAGGACTAAAAAAGCTTTTCTACCTTTACCGCCCCGCACTGCTCCCCTACCTGGCAAGCGGCTGCCGGGTGGCACTGGGAATGAACTGGAAATCCGGAATTGCTGCAGAAGTCATCGGTGTTCCTCTTCACTCCATTGGTGAAAAGCTTTATCTTGCCAAGATTTATTTAAGCACTGCGGATTTATTTGCCTGGACACTGATGATTATCCTGTTAAGCATGATGTCTGAAACCTTCTTCCTATGGCTTTTAAGCCTGGCATCACCCGGTTTCAGACATAAAAAACGAGAGGGGCGATCCAAATGGAACTCATAATCAGCAAACTGTCCAAGTCCTTTCATGAACTCCCCGTACTTAACGATGTCAGTCTCCATCTGGTCTCAGGCAATATTTACTGCCTTATGGGACCATCCGGATCGGGAAAAACCACACTGTTTCGTATTCTGCTGGGACTCTTAGATGCAGATTCAGGGGAGATAAACGGTCTGAAGAAAAAAAGAATTTCCGCTGTATTTCAGGAAAACCGTCTGTGTGAAGCATTCACTCCGGCAGAGAATGTGACAATGGTGATGCCTCCTTCTGCCGGGAATCATAAAAAGGCTGTGGAAGCGCTGGGACGGCTGCTTCCTGCAGAATCTCTGAACAGGCCGGTATCAACCCTGAGCGGAGGAATGAAGCGCCGTGTGGCCATTATACGCGCTCTCTCAGTACCTTTTGATATGGTAATCATGGATGAACCTTTTACGGGCCTTGACGAGAATACAAAACAGCTGGTAATTTCCTATATAAAGGAAGCATGCAAGAATAAACTCGTTCTGATCAGCACTCATCAGGAAGAGGATGTGCAGCTGTTAAACGGAATAAAGATTCACTTATAAAAACATGGGGCGATAACCACACTTACCGGTTACCGCCCCATACTCTTTTCTATTAAATTATTAAAATGTTATTTCAGCTTCAGGGAATCCAAAGCTGCTTCGATCTGCTCTTCTACGCCGCTGTCTGTTGATGCGATGGTTCCTGCTGCGCTGATATAGGTTTTAGTCGCTGCGTTGTAAGAACCTGAAATGGCATAATAGCGGACCCCATCCTGCGGTGTCTTATACCGGAGTGCATACCGGAAGGTCTGACTGCCGTCACTGCTGTTTTTCACATCATAACGGACAAACTCCATATCCTCACCACGGCTGATTAACTTCTTATATTCATCCATGGTAGCCGGATAAACTTCACGGGCTCCGTCTGCATCCTCCCCCTGTACATAAGTAACTTCCAGGTAATCTTCGCCGTTAGGTGAAGTAATTGCTACCACACTCTCGTCTCCGTCTTCATCAAGAGACCAGCCCTTTGGAGGCATGATTTCGTATTTGCCGGATTTGGAAGTAAACAAACCTTCCTTTATATCTCCCGCATCATTGGCTGTGATCGGCTGGGTTTCTTTTGTTTCCTCTTCCTCCGATGTTTCCTCACCTTCCTGGGTTTCCTGATCGGTACCTGTCACCTCAGCGTTTACCGCTGTGGTTTCTTCTGAGCCTGCTACTGCTTGTGTCTCCTGCTTTGTATCCGCTTTAGTATTATTCTTTCCGCAGGCTGTAGCTGTCATCATTACTGCCATCGCAATCACGATCCCTGCAAAGATCTTATTTTTTCTCATAGAATCACTCCTCATCATAAAATTCGTTTCTGGTGACGTGGAGGATTATAACATGAACAGCCCGGAAAGTATAGCATTTTAAACGAACCGAAAGAATCACAATGAAATCTTAATAATTTTTCCAGGTGACACCCGGACACTCCAGATTTAACAATTTTACCTTTATATTCAGTCCGCCTCCATATCCCACCAGGCTTTTATCTGCACCGACTACACGGTGACAGGGGATCATTATGGAGATGGGGTTGCGGTTATTGGCCATACCAACCGCACGGCAGGCTTTTTCATTTCCAATCTGTACTGCGATCTCTTTGTAGCTTCTTGTCTGTCCATAGGGAATCGTTAAAAGCGCCTCCCATACCTTTTTTTGGAACTCTGTTCCCTGGGGTTTTAACGGAACATCAAACTCCGTTCTTTTACCGCTTAAATATTCTTTCAGCTGAAGAACTGTCTTCTTAGTCAGCTCTGTGGCTTTCTGCTGTCCTTCCTTTGGCCCTTCTCTGTTAAATTCCACACCTAAGACCCCTTCGTCATCACATACAACTTTAATTGGTCCCAGTTCACTTTCAAAAATATCCCAGTATCTCATAAGTACTCCTTTCCCTTCTGTATTTTCGCGTTACCCTGTCTCCTGCAATTATATCATAGGAAAGGATACAGGAAACAGTAAAATTTCCGGAACCATCTGTTTTGGAAAAACTTTCTATTTCTTCAAACATTACTTAGAATTCTTTTAGTTTTTTTATGAAATCTTTATCGACTAGTCAAACTTATGTCATAATTCCGGGGTATACTGATATTTGTAAAGGAACCCCACCCTTTTAACATTGACTTTTTATTTTTCATACTCAAACCGGCAGGAACATTTATGTACCTGCCGGTTCCTCCCATATCAGGACTATTATTTCTTCTTTTCATACCCTTGCGAAATCCCGCAAATATCAGCTTTTTTTGATTTTTATTTTTTTTCTAAAATATTGTTGACAAATCTATATCCATCATATATAATAACTCTTGCGTTGCGGAAAAGAAGTAAAAACAAAGACGCAAAAACCTTCGGGGTGTGGCTCAGCTTGGCTAGAGCGCCTGGTTTGGGACCAGGAAGTCGCAGGTTCGAATCCTGTCACCCCGACTTGAGATATCAAGTCATTTATCTCTTAAAACCTTTGCGGGTGTAGTTCAATGGTAGAACACCAGCCTTCCAAGCTGGATACGTGGGTTCGATTCCCATCACCCGCTCTTGAGTCTGTAGCTCAGCTGGATAGAGCAACGGCCTTCTAAGCCGTGGGTCGGGGGTTCAAATCCCTTCAGGCTCGTTTCACACTGTTAACCATCGGTGTGAAGCTTTTTATGGTGGGTATGGCGAAGTTGGTTATCGCGCCAGATTGTGGCTCTGGAGGCCCAGGGTTCGAATCCCTGTACTCACCTTTCCCTTAAAGGGAATTTTTTTTTATCAGGAGATGTTATTGGGCTATCGCCAAGCGGTAAGGCACAGGACTTTGACTCCTGCATTCGTTGGTTCAAATCCAACTAGCCCAGTATGGGATACTAGCTCAGGTGGTAGAGCACTTGACTTTTAATCAAGTTGTCCGGGGTTCGAATCCCCGGTGTCTCANNATTCCGGTGTTTTTGTATTTCAGGCAAATTTTTTCATAACTCCCCTCCAAAAGCATAAAATATATTACAAATCTGTCAAATCAGAAGGGGAATGATCTTGTTAAAAATATTAGATGATGACTATTATGACTTAATTGTAAATAATGCTACCATCTCTTCCTATGACAGAGATGATATAACATTATTAAACAGTCTTCACTCATTACGGCACGTTATGAAATATGAAAAAAGAGCCTGCAGTCTGGAGCAAAACCCTTATGAAACTCTTCCTGCACTGTTTACACTGATATCCCCCCTGAGCATGGAAAAGCCTGATCTTCATCCAGCTTTGGTCTACTCAGATTTCAATCTGACCGGGCGCGGAATTATCGTTGGTATTATAGATACCGGTATTGATTATCAACACCCCGCATTTTTAAACAACGACAGAACCACCCGCATCCTGTCAATATGGGATCAGACAATACAGGAAGGCTTACCGCCTTCTGACTTTACGTTTGGTACGGAATACAGTAAAAGCCGCATTAATAACGCAATAATGTCGAGAAATCCCTTCGAAGTTGTTCCCTCAACAGACACAAATGGGCATGGAACAGCGATTGCCAGCATTATTGCAGGAAATCCCAATTCCTATCAATCCTTTTCAGGAATTGTTCCGGAATCGGATCTGGTAGTGGTAAAGTTAAAGGAAGCTAAGCAGAACCTTAAAAATATCTTTTTTGCTCCGCCAGATTCATTATGCTTCCAGGAATCTGATATCATGCTTGGCATACGTTACCTTATTACGGTATCTCAAAACTTAAACCGCCCTCTTGTCATATGCATCGCTCTTGGCAGCAGCCATGGAGGGCACGATGGTTATGATCCCTTAAGTACTTATCTGGACATCATTGCACGTTATCCAGGAATCGGAATTTCTATTGCTGCCGGAGACGAAGGTGGCAATAACAGACATTATTTCAACAATACTGTTTCTGAACCCTACTACAATGACTTCGAATTAAATATAGGGAACAGTGACAGACGGTTTTCTATGGAAATCTGGCCATATGCGCCTCAGAGATTCTCCATAGAGATTACTCCCCCAAATCTGGTAACCACGCAGATCGTATATCCATCACTCAGTGATTGTCAGGGATTTATTTTAGATGATAACCAGAGTTTTATATGGGTTAACAATATTGCCTTCGAGA
>NZ_QOHO01000149.1 GCF_003432035.1 Lacrimispora amygdalina | reverse complement strand
AAGCCGGTGGTCATGATTTTTATTATTGATAATTATATGCTTAGCTGATAAAATGGGACAGTGAAATAACAGCAGATTCATGGGGGAAAACATTTTCTGATGTTATTCATATGACTACAGAAAATAAAAATCAGCGGAAGATATCATATAATCATATTTTAAAATATATAGAAACTAAGAATTTGATTATACTTATTTTAGATGGCAGAATGTTTGTTCCTCTTGATAAAAATGGTTTTATAGAGGGAGATGCAGAAAGCTGTAAGAGATTTATAGATGGAAGAATAAGAAAATAAAGATTTTATTATTGAAAAATTGCAGGCCTGTCTTTACCAGACCTGCGAGAATAAAACAATTATTTCAGCAAGTCCTGATATTCCGGATGTTTATCAAACCAGGTGATAGCGTAGGAACATGTCAGGACTGCTTTTTTTCCTTCCAAACGCAGATGATCGGCAGCCGCTTTCATCAGCTGGCCTGCAATGCCCTGGCCTCTGAGAGAATCATCCACAAAGGTATGATTAATATTAACAGTCTCGTCATCCACATCTGGAAAGGTAACTTCAGCCAGCAGGTTGCTGTCTGAATGATAAAGTGCAATTTTATTGGGAGTGTAAGTAAAGTTCACAGATAATACCTCCTTGTCTTGTAATGAAACGATTATATCATTTTATAAAAAAAGGTTCAAGGAGTTCTCAATGGATCATAATTCATAACGAAATGGCAATAAAAAAAGAGCATCGTAAAAATTGGGGAAACGATGCTCCAAAGAAGAGTTATAGTAAGTATAACCTAAAAATATCATTATGTAAAGCTAAAATTATGTGAAATGTGTGTAATATTCTGAATTAAACATATTTTAACAATATTAAAACATGACATAAAATAAATTATTTTATATGATGTTTTACTAAAATATTTTAATAC
>NZ_QOHO01000148.1 GCF_003432035.1 Lacrimispora amygdalina | reverse complement strand
TCTACTTTCTTTCACACTAAACTCCTTATTGATAAAATGCAATTGATATGTGATAAAAAGGCATTCTTAACGAATAATTGGTATTGGTATTAATATCTCAGTCGTGAATTTATGACTGGTACATTCGAATGCACAGTTCCCATCATATTTTTCCACTGCCCGCTTTACACTGCGAAGTCCGATACCATGCATATCCTTTTCTGTCTTCGTCGTTTCAAACAGATTCTCACTGCGTTTTTTGCGGAGACTTCCAACACAGTCATTTTCAATTTTAAAAACAATAAAGTTATTTATTTTTCCTATGCGGACAGATATTTCCGGAATCTGGTTGCGGTCCACTTCTTTACAGGCTTCCAGTGCATTATCAAGTATATTGCCCACAATCGAACAGAGATCCATATCCTCAATGAAATTTAAATCTGCTTTTTCAATAACAGATTCCAGCTCTATACCGTATTTACTCGCTTCGATATACTTTTTCCAGAGTAAAATATTGAGAATGCCATTTCCTGTATCCGAAAAATGTTCAAACTGACTTAAATTACTTTTTATCTCTGCCAGATAATCAGGATTTAAAGAGGAAAGAAGCATATGATTTTTCAGATCATGATACATAATCCGCATATTATCAAAGGTTTCTTTCTGATTTTTGTAGTATTCATACTGCATACTGTTTTTCTGCTTCAGCATGGACAATTCCTGGTCCCTGTCCCTGTAATGAATATACTTCTCCAGAAATATGATATGAAGCATTGTGGAAATAACCAGCAAGCTTGCAATTGATACCAGCATTACAATTAGATATTCTTTTCTTAACTCATCATAATCAATAACTAATTTTGTTATAAGCAAAAAACTGATGAATGATATGGTCAGCGGCGAAAAAAGATTCAGTTTCTCCCGTTTATCTAATTTCTCATAGTTTTGATTTTGAAATTTTCTGAACAGCAGAAAGAAAATCAATGCAATCATTCTGGATAAGCCCATGGAAATCAGCCACAGATCATATCTGGAAGAATCATTGAATATATTCGCATCATAATCATTAGCCAGAAGAAAGATTACAGGCATAATCAGTAATTCCGCAACTCCCAGCAGCAAAATAAACATGATTGCTTCTTTTATAATCTGAAAGCCGTTCATTCTGTCATATAAGTAATATTCGATGATCATAATCATGCCCAGGTTGCAGACTGCCCTGGTGCAGACCGGCAAAGCGGTGCTTCCCAGTATATAATTAATCAGGAAATAAGATAAGTACCCAAAAACAGAGTGCAGCCGCCTGTTCTCTTTGATATTATGACAATTCAAATAAAAAAATAATATGACAGTATCAATGAACATTCCTCCTGCAGTAAAAAGCACAGCCTGCCTGTCCATCAATTATCATCCTTTATCTCAACAGAATCTCCGCCGTTATCATAGTTACGGATTGCATATTGGCAGCATTGTAAAACCAAAGAATTAAAAGATATCTTTTCACTGCTGGAAATTTCGGCCAATACATCAAAAAGTTCTTCATTAAATCTGATCGTCCTGGGTATATTTGACCGTGACATGGCTTTATCCACTTTAAACATAGGATTTAACCTCCTGAAATTAATTGATTCTATTATAATCAATTTTTGCACCACTTTATATAACCATTTATATAAATCTGAGTTTAAAATTTAATCATGACCACCGGCTTAGCCGGTGGTTTGCTCTGCCCCTATAAGGGG
The DNA here is from genome assembly GCF_003432035.1 of Lacrimispora amygdalina. Lineage (GTDB taxonomy): Bacteria > Bacillota > Clostridia > Lachnospirales > Lachnospiraceae > Lacrimispora > Lacrimispora amygdalina. The sequence goes on along the minus strand of NZ_QOHO01000148.1, from coordinate 156 downwards.
CTTTTCCCTGCCTGCGCCCGGAAGGCGCCTGAAGGATTTGCCAACCGCACTTCTTTTTCAGGCTTGCCCTAAAGGGCTTTTTTTATTGCCTTCTGATTGTTGTAAGCTCTGCAAGAATTCTATGATAGCTTTATACCCTAGCTTACCTTTCAGGGA
>NZ_QOHO01000147.1 GCF_003432035.1 Lacrimispora amygdalina | reverse complement strand
ATTATTATACTAGGAGGAATGCAATTGAGATAGCGCAGTAATCAGCCTATCCATAAAAATTGATTTGATAATAACTAACAATCGTTTTTCTTACAAATGAGGGGGAGCAAGCATGAAAGAGAAAATTATCAATGAGATTTTAATGCAGATGGAACCGCATGTTAACACAGATGTATTAAGGATACTGGAAACCGTAATAATTAAGGCTCTATATTACGTGGAAGTGCAGAAAAAAGAAACCGAACTATCAACGGAAATGGACGATAACCTGTATTTGATGCAAGCCTATGAAATGAATGTCAGAAAAGATGGATTAAGCGAAAAGACCATAAGGGCATATATGGGAGCCATGAAAAACATGCTTTGCGTGACTGATAAAAATATACGACATATTACCGCAGTAGATATCAAGTACTATCTGGATCTATACGCAGGAAAAGGCAACAATACCAGGACTGTAAATAATGAACGCCGTTTCCTTTCAGCTGTTTTTACATGGTTCCGAAAGCATGGGGTGATTAATGCGAACCCGGTGGAAGCCGTACCAGTGAAAAAAGAGAGAAAACCGCCCATTGATTATCTGAAAGGCATGGAGGTTGAACGGTTAAGAGTGGCTTGTAAGAAACCGAGAGAACGGGCATTAATGGAGTTTCTTCTAAGCACTGGGGTAAGAATCGGAGAAGTACCGCAGATCAGAAGACAGGATATTGACTGGAATACCGGAGAAATCCTTATATACGCTCATAAAACCTCTGATTATCGAACTGTGTTTATCAATGATGTTGCAAGGGTACATATTGAAAAATACCTCAATACCAGGACGGATACAAGCGAAGCATTATTTGCAGGAGTGAGAGCACCATACAATGCGGTACATGAAGATGGTTTAAGGTTGATTATTAAGCAGATTGGAGAAAAGGCAGGATTAAAGCGCAGGGTGTATCCTCATTTGTTCCGTAAAACAATGGCTACTACATTACGGCTTAAAGATTGTGCTATCGAAGATATACAGCAGATGTTAGGACATAAGGACCCGTCAACAACACTTGGGTTCTATGCGGCAGGGAATAAAGAACATTTAAGACAAGTGCACAACAGATATATGAGCGTTGGAGCTTAGCTTTACAGTAGTTTAATGGAGGTAGGATTATGCAAATAGGAAATTATAAATTAGGCCGTTATCATGCAATCATCGAAAAAACATGGGAAGATGCCACTTGCACTTATGAAACCGATTTTATCTCAAAAGCAGATTTACAAGAAAGTATTAGTGCTATTAGATACTGTCTTATAAATGGGATCAAGTGCGGAATGGATAATCATATGAAAATGATTGGCATGAAAGTTTACAAAGGAAAAGAAGCTGTTGAAAAATTAAAATCTTTAGAAGTAGTTTAACGGAGTAACCGGACGGAAGTAGAAGGGAGAGAGGCAGAATGAACAAAGTTATATTAATGGGCCGCTTAACACGTGATCCGGCTGTGAGATACTCACAGGGAGAGCACGCTATGGCAATCGCCAGATACACTCTGGCGGTAGATCGCCGGGTACGTAAAAATAATGAAAACGATCAAACGGCGGATTTCATTAACTGCGTGGCGTTTGACAAAGCTGGTGAGTTTGCAGAGAAGTATTTTCGTCAGGGTATGCGGGTGCTGGTATCTGGCAGAATCCAGACCGGAAGCTATACAAACAAAGACAATGTAAAAGTGTACACAACGGATATTGTGATCGAGGATCAGGAATTTGCAGATAGTAAGGGCGCAGCGGCAGCAGGAAACAGCCAGGGAAGCAACCAAAGCCAGTACACAGATGATGAAGGGTTCATACATATTCCTGATGGAGTGGAAGACGAAGGGCTTCCGTTCTCATAAAGACGATAACGCAGGTTTACCGGAGTAAGCGAAAAGAGGTAACGCATGGAAAAAATATTAAAATCATGTTGGTGCTTTGTTATCATGGGGCTGATATGGCAAGGGTTGGAACTGCTGTTATATGGTCAGATTCAGCACCGGGTAGTTGATGACATTATGGGATTGTTATTCTTCCCATTCATCTATAAAGCAATGGAAAATCAGGAGGGAGATAAGAAATGAGTTGTAAATGTGCAAAGGCAACAGATGAATATCATGGCTGGGAGTGCGATATCACAGAGGGAGCATGTGTGTTTTTATATCCTGACAGCAAGAAATGTGCTGAAATGTACGGGGAAGGACCTGACGCTCATGGTGAAGAAACCTGTGCAACCTGTGAATATTGGTTAGAAAAATATCAGAAATGCGAGAATCCAGAACAGCTGCAAAGCGAAGCTGATGATTATATGTCTCCACCAAACAAGACATGTGATTTATGGGAACCTAAACAATAATATGAGCTGCCAGGGCAGCAGGAAGGGGAATTATGAACAGAGAAATTAAGTTCCGGGCAAAACACACACATGTAATGTCCGGAAATGAACACCTGAATGGTGTGTGGGTATATGGTTATTTATGTGGTAACGGCTGTTACATAGAGCCAGAAGATGGCATCGAAAAGCTGATTGACTGTGATACGGTAGGCGAATACACCGGATTAAAGGATAAAAACGGAAAAGAAATATATGAGGGCGATATTGTAAAGTGCCAAGAATTAAAATCAAACCTCAACATAACGGAATATACATCAGAGGTATTTTGGGATGACGGTTGCTGGTTTGTGCACGAGAGCAAAACATGTGATGTAGAACTGTATATGTATGGTGACGGCGTAAACAAACTTCCATTAACAGAAATAGAGGTTATCGGGAATATTTATGAAAACCCGTTATAAGCTGCCAGGGCAGCAGGAAAGGAGAGAATAATATGAAATATACTCCTGCGGAAAAAATGCAGATGGAGGCAATTTATAATCCAAAAGGCATGGCATATTTTGAATTTGGTGATTTGATTGCTCTTTCTAATAGCACGTCTGGTGTTTACATCAAAAGAGAAGAAGTAAGAATTGATTTAACAAAGATTCTCCTTGTGGAAGGAGAGAAAAAAGAAATTATTAATCCTCAGAGATTATGGAAAAATTCTGTTATGGCTGAAAAAGAAGCTACTGGAAAGGAAGATACAAAATACTGGATCATTACGGGAGAAGATGGAAGGAAAGCTTATGTAAGAGATCATATTATGAAACTCTTTGGGAATGGAGCCAGATGCCGGATAGAAGGTTATACGAAACCTGTATTGATTGTTAAAAATCGCAACATTCCGATTGGATATGTATTTACATTTGTTAGAATTGAAGACCTGAAAGACAGAAAGATTGCAGAGGAGTGGTCAAATTCAAGGAGTTCTTACTTTTTTGCAGAACCTGGAGGGGAGCAGAAGGAAGGAGGCGTATAAACTTGGAAACCAGTATTATTAAAAAGAGCGGTGAAACATGGACCAGATTTAAGGTAAAAACAAAAGAGGTTCTCATATATGCCAGCATACTAAGAAAATATGTGGATATTACAAAGCCAGCAAAACAGAGCAGCGTATATACATATTTTGAGGTAAAAGGCGATTTGCTTAACAAGTAAACCCGAATTTAATGGAGGAATTGCAATGACAATAGGCGAACACCTCAGGGAATCAGGAGATATTGAAATGTCTGTGGCTATGGCGTTTTGCATTGTAGAGTATTTGCAACAGGCAGATATTATAAAAGCCATTTCTTTAGATGATAAAAAAGAAATGGTGTCCGGTATGGCGGATGGGTTAATGGAATGGCTTTCAAAAGAATGGAGTAAGTAATGCGTCCGAATTTAACTGAATAACAGGAAAGGAGTAAGAGGTTTGCAGGCCTGCATAAAAGACGTCTTTACTCTGAGTACATATCATGAAAATATTAGTAGCCTGTGAAGAGAGTCAGGCGGTAACAATAGAGTTAAGAAAATTAGGCCATGAAGCCTATAGTTGTGACATTGAGCCATGTTCTGGAGGACACCCAGAGTGGCACCTACAGAAAGACGTAACACCGCTGTTAAAGCAGCATTGGGATATGATCATTGCATTTCCTCCATGTACTCACTTAGCGGTTAGCGGTGCGGCGTGGTTTGAACAGAAGCGAAAAGACGGTAGACAGCAGGAAGGTATTGAATTCTTCATGATGTTTGCGAATGCTGACTGTGAGCGGATAGCAATAGAAAATCCAGTCGGAATAATGTCGAGCGTTTATAAAAAACCGAGTCAGATTGTTCAGCCTTACGAATATGGTCACATGGAACAGAAAAAAACATGCTTATGGCTTAAAGGATTGCCATTGCTACAGCCGACAAACAATGTATATGACCAGATGATGGAATTACCTAAAAATAAGCGAGAGAGATTACATTATCTTCCACCAAGCCCAGAAAGAGCAAAGTTGAGAAGTAAGACATTTCCGGGAATAGCCAAAGCTATGGCAGAACAGTGGGCCGGAGTAGTCCAGTAAATTAGAATTTGATGAATTACTGTACAT
>NZ_QOHO01000146.1 GCF_003432035.1 Lacrimispora amygdalina | reverse complement strand
TATGACAATAGGTAAGACTTTGAAGTTATCTCCGTCTTTTCCCCTGTCCCACACCGGACATGCGACTTTCACCGCATCCGGCGTTCCATCGATTGTCTTCACAAGCATTTAATCAATCACCATTTATTACGCATTAATCTATTGCAGATTGATTCGCCTGCTTTCGCAGACTATTAATTTTTACTAACATTTTATTTGTTATCTCGAAAGATTGTGATGTGGCTTTTAATATCTGTTGCGATTTTTCCTGCAACAGAGGTATATACCTTTTGTGAATCAGAATCATATTTTTGTAGCGCTCCTCACCGCCATTATCTTTTGGTTTCTTCAACCAACCCGCGATATCAGATGCACTCTGAAACTCCTCTCCACTGATTGCACATTTCCCATGCTGTGCAGAATAAAGTGAAATCCTGCTATCCATGTATTCTGTGCTACGACCGTTTGACACTTGCTCTCTTAATTCTTTTAACAAAAATGCATTAAGATTTAGATTGCTATGTATAAGTGCCCTTCCTTCGGCTGTGTAGCTACATACAGCCGACCTTCTAGCCATTGGTATTTTGTTTTTGATATAGGCTATCGGATATATCATTTGGTCTATTCCTGCAACATATCTAATCATTTTGGAATTTCCAAACCGCTCTTTTTCTGCTTGGGTAATAGTTCCACCCTCGCGTTTAAGCTGACAGCCCTTTTCTGTATTAAGCCTGTTGGTTAATACCGTCATAACTCGTCTATGTATATCCCTGCAATCAATACTGATACAGGTTGCAAGCTGATAATAATTCTGTATTCCAAGAACCATTGAATTGAATAGCTGAATTTCTCCAAGGCATGTTTTCTTTTCTCTTGGTCTAGCTATATTTTTAGCTTGCTCCACTAACTTGTCTGTTTCGATTTTAACCTTTTTGTCACAGATTGCTGATTGTACAATATATTTATGGTGCTTTGGTCTTACCCTAATCTTGAACCCTAAAAACTCCGACCACCTCTTACGAGTATTAACAATCCTTGTCTTTTCGGGTGAAACCTCAAGTTTTAACCTCTCTTCAATCCACTTTGTAACAGCTTCTTTTGTCTTTATTGCATCTTCTTTGGTCTTACAGAATATCCTAAAATCATCAGCATATCTTACAATATGCATTTCTTTTAGCTCCGTATTCTTCATAAGCCTGTAACCATGGCTTTTGTCGAATACCTCTGTCTTTCCTATTATTCGATGTCTGCCTCTGCTAGTTGCAACAGGGTGTTCTTCCCATTGGCTAGCAACCCACCAATCAAGTTCATTAAGTACGATGTTTGCTAGTAGCGGTGAAATGATACCGCCCTGCGGTGTACCCTTGTCTGGTATTACAGTAGAACCGTCTGGCATCCGTATGGGTGCTGTCAGTATTCTTTTTATTACAAAAATCAACTGTTTGTCCTGTATTCCAAGTGACCATATCTGCTTCATTAACTTACTGTGATTTACATTATCAAAGAATCCTTTTATATCGAATTCTATAACATAGTGCATGTTCATCATCTGAAGCATGGTATAGGTTCTGTTAATGGCATGTTCAACCGAGCGGTTAGGACGAAAGCCATAGCTGTGATTGTAAAACTTTGCTTCGCATATGGGCTCTAATATTTGTTTAATGCATTGTTGTATAAGCCTGTCCCATATACATGGAATACCTAACGGACGCGTCTTTCCGTTTGGTTTCGGGATATCCTTTCGCCGTACAGGTTTTGGTCTGTACCCATGATTGCTCCCTGTGACTATAAACCTCACTTTCTCGATAACTTCTTCGGGTGTTTTTCTCCCGATGTCAGTAATGTTTTTGTTATCTGTTCCTGCCGTGTAGCTTCCCCCATTAGCCTTTATGTTTCTATAGGCTAACAAAATGTTATCGCGTGAAAGAATCAAACTCATAAGATTACTGAAGTTCTCTCCATTCTTGCTCTTCTGATAAAGTTCATCAAAAGTTTGTTGCATGCCGTAGTATTCTGCATGCCTTAGGTCTTCTACACATAGACTTTTGTCTTTCTTTGGCATAAGGCATCACCTCCTTTTGAAGTGACCCTTTTGGTCTTACTCGAATCCTTATTATAGATTGAATAATGCCTGTTTATTTCAACCGACTTGAGGCCATTCCTCCTTTTCCCATTACAGGAAATATCACAAGTTCGACCTCTACTTTTCAGCACCGATTAATCCGCTTATTATTCTTCGTCGGAATATCCCATAGGGACTCGATACCTTTCCTTGTTCCGATAATTCTATCTGTGCATATATTTTTAGGTTTCTGCTATAGTCCTGCTAGCTTGGTAATGCCTGTAACATCACATGGTCGTTCGTAGGGCAAATTTCTACTAAACCACACTAGCTATGCTTAAACATACCCATACATTTCTATATGGTCTTCTTCTAGAACCGTACATTCGCAGATTCGTCAGTATCCCCGCCAAGGCATACATTCTAACCATGAATATTTTATAGAATCTTGGTCTATAGGTAACATACCTCACCGCTGAGGCACTTTCGGAATCCTTTGGCAGGATTCTACGGTTACTCTCGACCGTTGTCACGGAACTCCACACCCCAGCCATTACAGCTGACGCATGTCCGTCAAGACTAGGCGTTTCAAGGCGTTACCCTATCATTCCACCTATCGAATTATCAGTTCACAGACTGAAATATTAAATTTTCACGCTGTGCGCAGACTTTTTACCGCCTGCGAACAAGTCGTACTC
>NZ_QOHO01000145.1 GCF_003432035.1 Lacrimispora amygdalina | reverse complement strand
CATGAGCTCCTCCGGCCACGGGCATCTCAAGTTTCCGTAGCGCAACCACTAAATATAATATACCCAAGAACCAGTAAAATGTCAATGGAAAGTATATTTTTCCAGAACTGAAAGGTGAAAATAATTCGCACTAATAATCCAGAAAACTAGGAATCTTCGTATCGATAAGGTAAAATATAGAAAAAACTTTGTCGCATAGGAGGCTCCAATGAGTCGAAAAAGAGAACGAATCATTCAAAAGAGAGAAAAGAACGCCATTGTAGAATGCAATAGGATTCAGAGACAGTTTTATCCTGAGCTATTTTCAAAATTTGAGGAGGTAAAGGACCCCCGCCATAGCAGCTACATTGAGTATAGTGGAAAAGAGATGCTTGGCACCTTATATTATAAGGGAATTGCTGGTTTGCCTAGTATGCAGGAAATGACAAGAAAATTTAACGATGAACTTGTGGCAAGTAATTTATATCATTTTATGAGAAGTGAAACAAAGGAGTTTATGCCTCATGGAGTAACCTTGAATGAGTACCTTGAGCGGGTGGAACCAAAGGAGTTAGAGAAAATTCAAAAGGATCTTGTATATAAAATGATTCGCAGAAAGACATTTCATGAAGCAACAGTTCTGAAAAAATGGCTCATTTTAATTGATGCAACGGAGCTTGATGAGGACTTTACACAAAAGAATGAGTATTATCTAAGGCGAGTGTATAACCGTGGGGAAGAAAATGAATTTGTAAAATATCATAGAAGTGTTTTAGAGGCAAAAATATATTTTGGGAATAATCTTGTCTGTAGTGCAGCCACAGAAACCATAGAAAACTCAGAGCAATACAATGAAAAGCGAAAGGGTGCACAGGCAGTCAAGCAAGACTGCGAAAGTAGTGCATTTGTACGCCTAGCTGAAAAGTTAAAGAAGAACTTTCCAAGGCTTCCTATTTGCATTGTTGCAGATGGTCTTTATGTGAATAAAAAAGTAATCCAGACATGCAATTCTTATGGTTGGGATTACCTGATTCGATATAAAGAAGGTTGTGCATCTTCAATCAAAGAAGAATACGAAGCACTGCCAGAAAAGAACAGCCTTTTAGGGGTCGAATATGTGAATGGCTTAGTTTTTGGGAAAGAAGAAATTAATGTTTTAAATTACACAGAAAGAAAAGTGAAGGCCAAGAAAGAAATCATTACAAATTTCACTTGGATCACGAATATCGAAATCACAAATAAAAATGCACAAAAATTAGTAAATGCGGGACGTTCCAGATGGAAAATAGAAAATCAGGGATTTAATCGCCAGAAACATTGGCAAGGAAACATAGAACATGCTTGCAGTTTTCATGAAAAAGCACAGAAAAATCATTATCTCATGGAACAGATATCAGATTTCATAAAGCAGCTATATGAGTACTTTTTCCTTAAGAAACAGGAGATTAAAAAACTGCAAAAAAATATATCTTCTGATTTGCTAGCAAGCTTTGGACGGCAACTAACAAGAGAAGATATATCTCGGTTTGATATGCAAGGCATATCTCAAACATGAATATAGTATAGCAAAGGAAGTGGTCGATGAAAAGATAAAAAACAAAAAAATATCCACAAAATTTATTTCGCTGCGTAACCAAGCCTATAAGGTGTGGATAAACCCCATTGAAATCAGTAATATAGAATTGAAATGTGGATAATAGAATTTTTTATCGAAAACATCGAAAACGGAGTAAAAGGAATAAGTTTACCTTTTGAATTTGTT
>NZ_QOHO01000144.1 GCF_003432035.1 Lacrimispora amygdalina | reverse complement strand
TCATTGAGATTGATAACTGCTAATGAAATTGAAATTCTTAATTTAGAAGTGAGAAAAGATAATATAAATGCAATTCATTTATATGAAAAATTTGGATTTAAATCTATTGGAATATCACCAGCATTTTTTAAGATAGATGGGGAATATGTGGATTTTGAATTAATGTATCTTGATTTGCGCCCATTAAATTCTGATTTTTAGAAAAATATTAATATGTATTTTAGAGAATGTATCAAGTTTTGGGTAAATTAAAAAAACTCATATAATGAACCATAGAAGAGAGAACAGAGGTGGCAGATAGGAGCGAAGTTATGGAGAAACACATTATTTAAAAACTGGCGCTTGACTTTCAATATTCAACAGTGCTATACTCACCATAATTCAAAACAAAAAGGCTTTGACGAGGAATAGTAAATATTGGGGATTTCACAGAGAGAAGATGGTTGGTGCGAATCTTCATTGAACTGGTATTGAAGCAGCCTCTGAGCTGTGAACCGAACAGAGAATCTTAGTAGGCTTCAACGGAGTTCCCCCGTTAACGTAGGAAGCAATATCGGAGAAATCCCGTATTGACAGAGTGCAGAGGAATCTGAAATTAGGTGGTAACACGGACAGAAGAGTTCGCCCTAAGTTGACAAATAGTCGACTTAGGGCTTTTTGTTTTGGAAAAAAGATTAAAAAGGAGAAAAAAGAAATGACACCGGATCAGTTAAGAAAATCGTATATTGGTTTCATGAAAAAAAGAGGAGCAAGTCAAGTGCCTTCGGCAAGTCTGCTGCCGGAAAACGATCCGTCCACGTTGTTTACAGGAAGCGGAATGCAACCCATGGTTCCTTATTTACTGGGAGAAAAGCACCCCATAGGGAATGAGATAACTGACATCCAGAAGTGTTTGAGAACAGTGGATATCGAAGAAGTAGGAGACATGTCTCATCTGACTTTTTTTGAAATGATAGGTCGTTGGGAATTCAGGGCAAATGAAAATGACTATAAGAGAAAGCAGATTGACGCTATTTGGGATTGGCAGGTTAATGAATTGGGAATTGACCCAGGAAGGTTGTATGTCAGTGCGTTCAAAGGAAGCGAAGAGTTGAATATTGAGAGAGATACAGAGGCAATTCAGATCTGGTCGGAGAAATTCAAGTCGGTTGGTATTGAGCCCGTCGTAGAAGAGGAGCCTTATGAATATGGAACCTCCAGAGGGGGCAGAATCTTTTTATATGGTGAAAATGAAAACTGGTGGAGCAGATCGGGAAGCCCTCTTAATATGCCTGTAGGAGAGCCGGGAGGACCGGATAGTGAAATGTTTTATGATTTTGAACCGGACGGTGATGCACTGGATCATCCTGCTACCGATAGTGGGCGGTTTCTGGAGATTGGTAACAATGTGTTTATGTGCTATAAAAAAGAGGACACCGGTTTTGTGAAAATGAAAAATCCTAACATTGATTATGGTGGCGGATTAGAAAGAGTTGCCACTGCTTTAAGTGGCGATCGTGATATTTATAACACGGCGTTCTTTCTGAATGCCAAGCAAAAGTTGGTAGAATTAAGCGGCAAAGAGTATACGGACGATTTGAAGTCTTTTCGAATCATATTGGATCATGTGCGTGCGGCAACATTTTTAATTAATGACGGTGCAGAGCCATCCAATAATGATGCCGGATATGTGACAAGAAGACTGCTGCGAAGGGCAATTCGTGCAGGCAGAAAGCTTGGAATACAAGGAAACCTGGTAGGTCAACTGGCTGAAGTTTATATCGATGAAGCAGTCAGCTACGAAGATTTGATTGCCAATAAGCAGAAGGTTTTGGAAATCATAAACAAGGAAGAAAAGCTATTCCACAAAACCTTGCAGCAAGGAGAAATCGAAATTCAGAAGCACCTTAAGAACAAAGGAAAAGTTACCGGAGCAGATGCATTTTATTTTTATGAAACCTATGGTTTTCCGCTTGAGTTGACAGAAGAGTTTCTGGCGGAAAGCGGATATGGTATAGACGAAAAAGAGTCTTATGCTGAAGCTGCAAAGAAGCATGCTGAAATGAGCCGAACCGCATCTGCCGGTAAATTCAAGGGCGGTTTAGCCGATCAATCCGCAGAAACTACGGCACTTCATACGGCGGCACATTTGTTGCTGGCAGGTTTGCGACAGGTACTGGGCGATCATGTTTTGCAAAAAGGAAGTAATATTACGGCAGAGAGATTAAGGTTTGACTTTAACCATGATGAAAAGCTTACAGAAGAGCAATTATCGGAGGTTGAAAAATTTGTAAATGATGCAATTTCCGCTAAAGCCACTGTATCTTTTTCCGAACTAGCGAAGACGGAAGCAAAAGAGCGCGGTGTCAATGGGAATTTCTGGGACAAGTATCCTGACATCGTAAAGGTATACACCATCAAAGATTCTGAGGGAAGAGTTTGGAGCAGAGAAGTCTGTGGAGGTCCTCATGTGGAAAACACAGAATGTTTGGGGAAATTTAGAATTGTCAAAGAACAATCTTCTTCTGCCGGTGTTCGAAGAATTAAAGCTGTTATTGATAAATAATTACATTACAAGCAGAAAGTTTATACTGTTGTTTTAGAATGAGTATACCGGTGAAATTGGAATTATCATACCGATCGACCGGAATTTGCAAAGATATCTCGAACAGGTGAAAAAAGAATCAAAGGAAAGTCAGGCAGGTCGATATTTCGGCCTGCCTGTTCAGATTTGCACCGAAATATGATCCCGATACGAAGAAATACTTGACTGTAACCATTGTTTATAGTTTATTTTCAGGATAGAGCAGAGACAGAGGAAAGGGGGACATTGTATGACGATTAAAGAAGTAGAAGGAAAAACAGGGTTATCTCGTTCTAATATCCGTTTTTATGAAAAAGAAAAACTTATTGAGCCTTCAAGAAATGAAAGCAACGGGTACAGAGATTATTCTGAATATGATGTGGAAAATATAAAGAAGATTGCCTATCTGCGCACGCTGGGAATTTCCATTGAAGAGATACGAAGTGTGATATCCGGGAAGTCAGAGTTGAAGAAAACGATTGAAAGACAGAACGAGATATTGAAAGATCAGATTACTGAACTGAACAAGGCGAAGTTTATGTGTGAAAAAATGCTTGAGGAAGAAAACATAAGTTATGAAAAACTGCAGATAGAAAAATATGTACCCGAATTATATGGGTATTGGGAGGAGTATCAGACGGTCTTGAAATTAGATTCCGTCAGTTTTCTGTATCTCTGGGGAAGCAGGATTACATGGGCGGCTATTACAACCTTATGTCTGATTGTGGGGCTGATTTTTTATTCTGAATTACCGTCGGAAATCCCTGTGCAGTGGAACAGCGGAGGCGCAGCAGTATCTTTGGTCAGCAAAAAGTATATTTTTATTTGTCCTGTTGCCTGTATTATCATTCGATATCTGCTGAAACCGTTTATTTATGTGAAAGTGTACATGAATCCCCGTGGAGAAATGATCACCGAATATTTGACAAATTATCTGTGTTTTATTGTGCTGTCGACGGAAATTTTCTCGGTACTCTTTACCTTCGGAGTAGTAAAGAATATTGTTACGCTGTTGTTCGCAGATTCCGCAGTTCTTATTGGACTGCTGACAGTTGGATTAGTGAAAATGGAGCTGAGAGGAACGAAAAAGTTATGACAAAGAGTTTTGATTTACCTGACACCGTGGACTGATCTGAAAAGCTTTTTGAGGAGTTTACAGAATATTTTTAAGCAGTATCTTCTGCTTTTTTGTTATAATTAACTCAGCTATCGAAAAATCCTTGCTTCCTTTTCAAAGTCCTTGCAGGTCTGTTTACATGTCGGACAGCCGGTGAACCGTTATCTCTTTTGAGATAGTAGTAGAAATGTGATAAAATGAGAAAAAATCGAAATTTGTGGGGCGATGATATGGTAAAACTTATTGTACTTAGAGGAAATTCAGGGAGTGGAAAAACCACGGTTGCCAAAGAATTACAACAGAGATTAGGCAGGAATACTATGCTCATCTCACAGGACGTGATCAGAAGAGATATGCTTAGAGTCAAAGATGGCGAAAATACACCTGCATTGCCACTTATGAAAGAACTTTTGATTTATGGCAGTAACCATAGCAATATTGTTATCTTGGAAGGTATTATGTATGCAGATTGGTATAAACCCTTGTTTGAGTTGGCTGTTCAATTATATGATAAAAGAGTATATGCATACTATTTTGATATTCCTTTTGAAGAAACATTAAAACGACACAAAACAAAACCTAATTGTAATGATTTCGGTGAAGAAGCAATGCGCAGATGGTGGCGGGAAAAGGATTTTTCAGATGTATTAAATGAAGTTATTATTACATCTGAAAGAGATATTGAAAGTATTGTTAGTGATATTTGCAATACTGTATTAAGCGATTAAATTCGCAATTTGAGGAAGTGGTCGATATGATTGGAGATATTGTAAAATTGCTGCATTAGACAACTTCAGTTTACAGAATTGAGAAAATCGTAAAAGTTTAAATAGTCACGGATGCAAAGAGCACAGAGAAGCTTGATTTTAGATATATTTAACGGAATGGGAGCGTAGGTCTACAGGAGGATTTATGCGAACTAATTTAACCCGAATTATTCATGAGAGGGCAATTCTCCCTAAAAATTCAGGTTTCTGTTTTTTGAA
>NZ_QOHO01000143.1 GCF_003432035.1 Lacrimispora amygdalina | reverse complement strand
TCATGAATAATTCGGGTTTAACTTATTTTCTCAAAATATCAATCATTTCTTTGCATAAATCCATGACCGTCATGGCATTCATCAAATGATCCTGGGCATGAACCATCAGAAGTCCGACCTCCACTTTATTGCCGTTTAATTCATTCTGGATCATCTCTGTCTGTATCTCGTGAGCTTCCTTAAGTATGGTGTCTGCCTCCTCCATGAGTTCATCTGCCTTCTTAAAGTCACCGGCCTTGGCCGCACGAAGGGCCTCAATTGCAGTACTTCTGGCATTCCCTCCGTTTACTACAAGTTTCATAACAATCATTTCAATATCCATCACTATGCTGCCTCTCTCTCCTAACCAGCGATTATGAGTTTCACAAATGTAAACAGGGTGCAGATCACAATCATGGTCCATACCCATTTTTCCGGTCTGCGAAATTCAGACGAAGGACTCCATACCCGGAAAAGTCCGTAAGGCGGACATAATACAATCCACAGATAAGTAATAATTCTTGCTTTTGAAAATACGTCTGTCACCTGAAGCTCATGCTTTTCCTTCATGTTTCAATTGCCTCCTCTATTTTGTCAGACTCATAATCGCCTCATTCTGTTTGAAACTGTTATTCTTCTGTTACAACCTGCTGTTTGTTTGCTATCAGAACAAACGGGATATACACTACAAATGCAAGGAGGATACAGATAATCTGAGTTACTGCTGCCCCTATATTTCCGCCGGAACAAAGAAACGCCATAAGTCCCGGAGGTGTGGTCCACGGTGCATTTACCACCATCCTTGCACAGAAGCCGATCTTTGTCATGGCATACGCAAAAGTAGCGGATACTGCGGGTGAAATCATAAACGGAATGGCAAGCACCGGATTCATTACAATCGGAAGTCCGAAAGTCAGCGGTTCATTGATGTTAAAAAGAGCACAGGGAAGAGCCAGCTTCGCAATTGCCCTATAGTCTTCACGCTTGGAAAACAGCATAATGGCGATAATCAGTCCTCCGGTGATTCCTGCTCCGGTAACGGTTGAAAAACAGGACATAAAGGGGGTGTTAATAATATTGGGAATCGCCGTTCCTGCAGCATATGCAGCCTCATTTTCTGCAAAAGCAGCCAGAAGAATAGGTTCGTATACCGCCTTTGTCACCTGGGTTCCGTGAATACCAAACGTCCATAAAACAGTGGTGATGAAAATAAGGGTGATATATCCAGGGAAGCTTGTTAAGATATTGGACAGCGGTCTCTGAATAAATGCGGTAATGGCATTAAACAGTGTCATGCCTGTAGCCATTTCAAATATCATTCCCACTGCTGATATAATGACCACAGTAATCAGGGAAGGGAACAGGATCGTAAAGGATCTTGCTACGTTTGACGGAACACCTTCTGGCATATGAATTTCCAGTTTTCCGCTCTTTACCAGCCGGCAGTAAATTTCCGTAGCAGCTATGGAAGCAAACATTCCTACAAACAGCCCCTGTGCATTGGTGTAGACTCTTGAAAGAACATTGGTGACTACCACTTCGGTACCATCAGCTGCCTTTCCGCTTGCAGTAAAGGCACAAAGTGAAATATAGGCTCCCAGTGCCACAACCGGAAGTGCCTTATCGGTAATTCCATAGTGTTCCCCCAGTTCCATGGCAATTAAGATCACACATCCGATCGCGATAAAATTCATGGTTCCGTAGTTGGCTGCTGTAAACATGGGATTCAATTTTCCAAGGAAGCTTAAACCCGGAATGTTTGCAAGACTGAAAAATCCTGGTGTCGTGTTGCAGATAACATTGGAAAACAGTGTACAGAATGAGCCGATAATGATAATTGGCAGAAGGCTCATAAATGCGTTTTTAATTGCTGCCAGATGTCTTTGTGTCTGCATTGCCCCTGCTGCAGACAGCATGCCGTTCATTAATTTGTCTTTCATCTTTTCCTCCATCTCCACCGTATTAACGGTATTTACATTAAAACGTTCCGCATTTCCCCAAACTTTGTGCATCTTCCCCACTTTATTCATGTTTTTTCTGGTTTTCTTATGCGTATTGACATATTATCATACTTACCTTTTAAACTCCATGTTCAGTTTTTCCATTTTCATAATGGCATTTTCTTCTTCTCTCCAAAAGAAGCAGACACCACCACCAATTTGGAAAAAGTGTTCTTGGATATTGATTTTCTGCTCTGTTATAATAATTGCATGAAACATTAAAACAGCTAAGGAAGAGGGAGGGAATCATATGAATCACAAACAGACGTTTCCGGAAGGTTTTCTCTGGGGCGGTGCAACTGCTGCCAACCAGGTTGAAGGCGGTTGGAAAGAAGGCGGAAAAGGAATTTCCGTATCAGACTGCGCCAGAGCACATTTTGATACAGACGTGACCAATTATAAGGCTCACAACGCAGTAACGACTAAAGACATTGAAGCTGCTCTTGCTACCGATGATGAGGTATATTATCCCAAACGCCATGGATCAGATTTTTATCACCATTACAAAGAAGATATAAGACTCTTCGCAGAAATGGGCTTTAAGGTCTACCGCCTGTCCATTGCCTGGTCCCGTATTTTCCCGAATGGGGATGAGGAAGTGCCCAATGAAGAGGGACTTAAATTCTATGACGATGTATTTGACGAGCTTCATAAATACGGGATCGAACCGCTTGTGACCATGTCCCACTATGAACCTCCTTTAAATCTGGTATTAAATTATAAGGGCTGGTATTCCAGAGAGGTCATTGGCTTTTTCACAAGATATGTGGAAACCATCTGCACCCGGTATAAGGATAAGGTAAAATACTGGCTGACCTTTAATGAAGTGGACTCCATGATCCGCCACCCCTATACAACCGGCGGCTTAATCGAAGACCGTTTCCCCGGTCAGAACTTCGAGGAGGTAATCTTTCAGGCAATGCACCACCAGTTTGTGGCATCTGCCCATGCAACCAGAATCTGTCATGAGATTATTCCCGGCTCTCTCGTTGGATGCATGCTGACAAAACTGACCTACTATCCCTATACCTGCAAGCCGGAAGATGTATTAAAAGCCCAGCAGACCATGCGGGGAACCTACTGCTATAGTGATACCCAGGTATTTGGAGAATATCCGGCTTACTTACTCTCCCGTTTTAAAAATAACGGGATCAGCATACGCAAAGAAGCGGGGGATGATGAAATCATGAAATCCTATCCTGTGGATTTTGTTTCCTTCTCGTATTATAATTCATCCTGTGCAGCTGAGGATACATCTAATTTAAATGTTACGGCAGGCAATACCATAAATGCCATTAAAAATCCTTACTTAAAGGCTTCCGACTGGGGATGGCAGATTGATCCTACCGGACTGCGTATTTCCATGGTAGATCTCTATGACCGCTACCGCAAGCCTCTGTTTATTGTAGAGAACGGACTTGGGGCTGCAGATGTGGTTGAGGAAGACGGGACTATTGATGACCAGTACCGGATTGATTACTTAAGGGAGCATATGAAGGCTATTTTAGATGCCATTGAGGAGGACGGCGTGGATTGTCTCGGCTATACCTCCTGGGGCTGTATCGATCTGGTTTCGGAATCCACCAAGCAGATGTCTAAGCGTTACGGATATATCTATGTGGACTGTGATGATTTCGGTAAGGGGACTTATAAACGACTGAAGAAAAAATCTTTTTACTGGTATAAGAAAGTTATCGAAACAAATGGACTCAGTCTGTACTCGGATGAAGAGTTTTAATTAAGGACAATAAATTGTATAAAGGGATAGCTCTGTTTGAAGAGCTACCCCTTTATTATATTGCAATTGTTTATGGGACTTACCATTCTATAACAGTAAAAGTTACACAAATACTAGTATTTATTACATGTAAAATAATTTAAGTTTTTACGTTATATAATATTAAATGATAGAGAGGTGATTTTAATGTATAATAAAAGAAATTAAACATTAGCTATTTATTATTTTTGATAAGGAAGTGGATATCTATGAAAAATTCCAAAATATATTGGATTATCAGTATGGTAGTAATTATATTAAGTATCGTAACTTTACTACTTATGGTTATTGGAAAAAAGACTATAATAACCTGTTCATTTTTTATCTTTGAACTATTTTCCTTGTTACTTGTTGGTAATGTAGCATCATACTTAACTACATATTTGTCTCAACGTAAACAGTTGAAAAAAAAGAACATAATTTTTA
>NZ_QOHO01000142.1 GCF_003432035.1 Lacrimispora amygdalina | reverse complement strand
TCAAAGCGGAATGAATGTTGTGAACTTTATCATAAGTCCAGATTTGCTTGAAAATAAAATAAAGGACGGAGCTGGTTTGCTCAATCCTTTAAATTACTATCTAAGAAAAGTTGGAATATAAGTTGTAGAGCCGTATACGAGACCCGTACGTACGGTTCAATGAGAGGGAAATAATTCTTAGCAATTATTTCTCTACTCTATTATCGAATGGAAGGGTATCTGTATTGATTTCATTCTGAGAGGCTTCCAGGAAACAGAGCATTTACAAATTTTAAGATTAAGATTATAATTATTTTTAGACGGAAAGAGATGGTTAAATTGCGAGAGCACATAATAAAAAGGATATACGACAATACGATTGATCTGGAAGGAAAGATGTTTTTTGTGGATCTTTTATGGCCCAGAGGGTTGAAAAAGGCATCCATGGAGTCTGTTATATGGAAGAAATCCATAGTTCCCTCTACGGATCAGCGAAAGCGGTGCTGTTTTAGCTATTTCATCTTTGGTATGTTGCGTGTGCAACATACCATTTTTAAATATATGGTAAAGTTAAAAAAGTAAAAAAAGGTGAATAAGATGAACGATAAAATATTTGTCTATTTATCATCCCTCACAGGAAATACGGAGAAGCTTGCAAAGGGCGTATTAGAGAATCTGAGCAGAAAAAACTGTTCTTTTTCTTTGCATGACAATGAATTTATCACCTCTTCCGGTGAAATAGGTGAGTTGGTTATTCTGTTTTTCTGGTGTCGGAGGGGAAATATAGATTCTGCCAGCCGTGTGTTTTTAGAACACTGTAAGAATAAAAAGATCATAGCAGTGGGTACCATGGGAGGTTATCCTGACAGTGAGTATGGAAGTAAGGTAAAGGATGTGGTTTTTCAGGTGATTTCGGAGAACAACATCTGCATGGGAGTATTTTTGTCCCAGGGAAAAATTGACATTCAGCGGACGGAATATAGAAAGACATTGCCTCCGGAACATCCTCACTATTTAGATGAAGAGGGAATCAGGCGTCATGAGGAGTCACAAAAACATCCCGATCAAACCGATATTGAGCGGGCTGGGACGTTTTTGGAGAAAAAAATCATGGAATATAAAGCTGTCAGTGAAGTTATCTGTGTAGATAGAGAACCATGTATAAAAAAATAAACAAGTTTGGTATACTGTTATTTCCTTCAAAATTATGTTATAATAGTAATAGTTATCTTTATTTTAATTACTCTATGGGAGGCATTGGTATGAATCTTTGTATTGGTGATAAAATTACAGTCTGTGAGAAAGATCATGAGAATAGTTATAGTGTAGAAGAAATCACAGAAGATTATGTGAAACTGACAAATGGCATTACTTACTACCATAATGAAAGGGAAGAACAGGAAAAAGGGGAGAAGGAACTGATTACGCAGCAGGTAGTCAACCGGCTCCACCAGGTGGAAGATATCAGTTATCAGAAGGCTGTTAAGATACTGGAAATTCTCATGGATGCAGATGGTGATACAGAGAATTAACATGGCTTGTTTTTCATCTGATTTTAGGCTATACTAAATCTGTTTTATATTATAATTCAGAAAAGGAAATGATAATCACATGGACATAGAGCCAAAGACCAGAACCGTTATTCCCCGTTACCAGCAGATTGCAATCGAGGTAGCGGCCCGCATTGCCAATGGAGAATACGGAGAAGGTGAGAAGATATATGCCCGCTCCTCACTTGCAAGCCAGTATGGCGTTTCGCCGGAAACTGCCCGCAGGGCCATTTGCATACTCAGTGATTTGGGGATTGTATCATCAGAAAAGGGCAGCGGTATTATTATAAGATCCCAGAAAAAAGCAGCGGATTATATTCAGCAGAACAGCAAGCTGGAGACCATTGATACCATTAAAGAGAATTTATTAAAAAGTGTATCCCGCCAGAAAAAAGAGATGGACTACCTAAATGAGTGCATGAAAGATCTGATTGAAGCTTCGGTTCATTTCCGCTCTATGAATCCGTTTATGCCATTTGAGATCCGGATCACAAAGGACTGTGTTTATTTAAATAAGACGGTGACAGAGATACAGTTCTGGCAGCATACCGGCGCGACTGTAATCGCTGTAAGCAGAAAGGACATGGTGATGAAATCGCCGGGACCCTATGTAGCTCTGACGGAGGGCGATACCATTTATTTCATTGCCCAGGATGATACGGCAGACCGTGTAAAGGGATTTTTATATCCCGGTAAATAGATTTATAACCAGAAGCCTGAAGGAAAATCCTTTGGGCTTTTTAAGGTTTTAAGGCCGCAGGAATCGGATGAACTCCTGCGGCCTTATTTCGAAATTTGACAAAGTAGCAACTTTAACATATAATATAAGTTGTCACTAAAAAAGAAAGGAGCGTAATCGATGATAAAATTTGAGAATATTTCTAAACAGTATAAGGCAAAAAAGGTTCTCAATGATATTACCTTTACCGTACAGAAGGGAAGCCTGGTGGCGATTATTGGAGAGAGCGGCTGCGGAAAGACAACGCTTTTAAAGATGATAAACCGCCTGATAAAACCTACCTCCGGAATGATTTGTATTGATGGCAGAGATGCGGCCGCCATGGATGAAGTTACTTTACGAAGAAGAATCGGGTATGTAATCCAGCAGACAGGTCTCTTTCCTCATATGACAATAAGAGAGAATATAGAGCTGATCCCCAGGCTTGAGAAGATGCCTTTAAAGGACCTAGAAGATAATACAAAAAGACTGATGCAGATGGTCGGGCTGGATTGCGGCGAATTTTTAGACCGGTACCCAACTGAACTCAGCGGAGGCCAGCAGCAGCGTGTGGGAGTAGCCAGAGCCTTTGCCACAGATCCGGATATTATTCTGATGGATGAACCTTTTTCCGCATTGGATCCCATGACCAGATCCGATTTGCAGGATGAACTGGTTCAGCTCCAGGGCAAGTTAAAAAAGACCATTATTTTTGTCACACATGATATGGACGAAGCCATTAAGATAGCCGATATGATCTGTATTATGAAGGATGGGGACATTTTGCAATATGATACGCCGGAGAATATTTTAAACAATCCTGCAGATGAATTTGTATCCAGCTTTGTGGGTAAAAACAGGATCTGGTCATCACCGGAATTTATAAGGGTATCTGATATCATGATTGAACAGCCGGTTACAGCAGCCAGAGATCTTTCCGTATTAAAATGCGTTGATAAGATGCGTCAGAATAAAGTGGACACACTTCTGATTATTGACAGGGAAAGCCGGCGCTTAGAAGGTATGGTAAAAGCCAGCGTGTTAAGAAGCGTGGAGGATAAGTCAAAACAGGCAGAAGAATACATGACCGAGGATTTTAAAGTACTGCTGCCAGATGAAAACATTCTGGATGCATTAAAGATTGTTACAGATTATAAAGTATCTGCCGTTCCGGTTGTTGATGAAAGCAGACGTTTAAAAGGTTTGATTACGAAAAGCAGCCTGGTGACGACGTTAAGTCAGCAATATTTTGATTATGAAGGAGGAGATGCGTAAATGGATTTTTGGACTTATATCGGAGACAGTTACCCGCAGATCATAACCTTGCTGATTGAACATGTGAAGCTGACAGCAATTTCTGTAGGACTTGCAATATTAATTGGTGTGCCTCTTGGGATATTAATCGCCCATGCATCAAAAGCCAATAAACCAGTGCTGACAGCAGCTAATATTATTCAGGCCATTCCAAGTATGGCATTGCTGGGATTTATGATTCCGCTGCTTGGTATTGGTACAGTTCCCGCAATTGTCGCGGTTGTTCTTTATTCTCTGCTTCCCATCATAAAAAACACCTATACAGGTATCGAAAATTTAAATCCACAGACAATTGAAGCAGCCAGAGGAATTGGCTTGACTCCCTTACAGGTACTGACAAAGGTTCAGATCCCTCTTGCGCTTCCGGTAATCATGGCAGGAGTAAGAATCGCATCTGTCACGGCAGTAGGTCTTATGACCATGGCTGCATTTATCGGGGCGGGCGGACTTGGATATCTGGTCTTTTCCGGAATCAGGACAGTGAATAACAACCAGATTCTGGCAGGTGCCATTCCGGCTTGTATGCTTGCTTTAAGTGTTGACTTTATCATCGGACTGGTTGAAAAACTGGTCACCCCCATCAGTCTGCAAAAGGGCGACAGAGCGGAGAAGATAAAGAAGAGAACCGTTCATAAAGCGGGCCTTGGTGCAGCGGCAGCTCTGCTTGCAGCCGTGTTTTTATTTACTTCAGTCAGCACGGGCAATCAGGCGGGCAGGACCATCTCTATCGGCTCAAAGGATTTTACGGAACAGGAAATATTGGGAAATCTGGTGGCGGATTTAGTAGAAGCAAGAACTGATATAAAAGTGAACCGCAGGCTGAGCCTCGGTGGTACTCAGGTTTGCGCGGGCGCACTAAAGAGCGGAGATATTGATCTATATATCGAATACAGCGGAACCGCATATACGGATATGCTAAAATATCCGCCAATCAGTGATATGGAGAAGGTTTATGAAACTGTTAAAAAGGAATATGAAGAGCGTTTTGATCTGGCAGTTTTAAAACAGATGCAGTTTAACAATACTTACGTACTCGCAGTCAGTCAGGAGACTGCAGAGAAAAACGGAATCGAGACTGTCAGCGATTTATCCAGGATAGCAGGTTCTATGGCTTCCGGCACAACGTTTGAATTTTCCAACAGGGAAGACGGACTTGCCGGGATAGAAAAAAACTATGGATTTGAAATGGGAAAAAAACTTACCATAGACGGCTCACCACGTTATACCGCGCTGGCTAATGGTGAGGTAGATGTAGTTGATGCATTTGCCACTGATGGTCTTTTAAAGAAATTTCATTTAAAGACCCTGACTGATGATAAACACTTTTTCCCGCCTTATTACGCTATGCCTGTGATAAGAGAGGAAACTCTTGAAAAATGTCCGGAATTACCGGGGCTGTTAGAAGAACTGGGGGATATTCTCACAGACGAGGTTATGGTGGAGTTAAACTATAAAGTAGACGAACTCCAGCAGACCCCTGAAAAGGCAGCAGCAGATTTCTTAAAGGAAAGCGGGCTTGTATCATGATTTTTTCTTCTCTTTTGTTTTTTATTCTTTCTGAGTGTTTTTGCCGTCCGGGTTTATGCCGGTTCCTGGCCGGAGAGAAGGGGCTGACACACAAGGAAGAACGTATCGGCCATGCTTTTGGAAGTTATTTAAGAGCAGATGCATTTCTTCTCCTTCTATTATGGGGATTAAGTTTTTTCCCCTTCCCTTATCTTTATCAGGGAATCGGAGTGCTTTTTTTGATTATAACATTTTTTTATCTAAAAAAAATGGTAATAATTTTAAGGAAGACTGCATAAGGGAAAATGCTCCCTTATAGCAGTTTTTTTTAAATTGACTGGAAAAATTTAGAAAATTATAAGAATTTTAATATTTAATTC
>NZ_QOHO01000141.1 GCF_003432035.1 Lacrimispora amygdalina | reverse complement strand
TCCAGAACTATAAATAGATACTAAAATAGTGAAAATGCTTTTTCAATAAAAAAGAAGGGGATTTTCAGAATATTTCAAAATGATATAAATAATACTATAATTAGCAAAAAAATAATGAATTAAATATGTAAAATTAAAAAGTAACTGTGCAGCTTATTTAATGAAGTACTTCAAAAATCATTATTATAATTTCATCAATTTTTTGAAAAAAAGATTTAAAACAATAAACAACATACCAATTGGTATGATCTATGTATTAAAGGTATGATGAATTTTTTTAATAAATTATACAATATGAACAAAAATGCATAGTGTAATTGTCATAATATGATGAAAAGTAAAATATTTACTAAAATCGTATTTACATACATCGTATGTTATGCTAGCATAAGGTCAGACGATAAATAAAATTTACCAAATACATGTGATTAGAAAAATAAAATATATGCAAAACGCCAATTGCGATTTTGATAAAGGAGAATGCCATGAGGAGAAATTCAGATCAGATGCAGAATATTGATGCGTTACCTATGGCCGTCGCACAAAAGGTAAAAACAATGATCATACAAAGAGAGATGAGGCCTGGAGACCGGCTGCCAACAGAAAAGGAACTGGCAGAACTTTTTGAGGTGAGTCGTTCTACTTTAAGAGAAGCCATGAAGTTTTTGAGAGCAGAAAATGTAGTGGTTATCCGCCAGGGCAGTGGTACTTTTATCAGCGCAGGAACCGGCATAGGAGATGACCCGCTGGGTCTGCACTTTACCAATCAAAAATATCTGATTCAAAATCTTTTTGAGACCCGTATGCTGATTGAACCTCAAATTGCAGGGCTGGCTGTGCAGCGGGCTACCCCCCAGGATATTAAAAATCTTGAAAGACTTGTTGAGGAGATGGAACGGATTCAAATTAACAGCGCTTCTACCGCGGAGATGGATGTCCAATTCCATACAGCCGTTGCAGAATGCACACATAATGAGGTGCTCATTCGGGTGGTTCCTATTATTAATGAATCTATCCGGCGCAGCCACGTAGAAACCCATAATGACCTGGAGAGCTTTAAACGGGCAAAACGAAGCCACAGGGGTATTTATAAAGCCATTGCCGACGGCAACTATATGGAAGCCAAATTTCTGGCCGAACGGCATGTATGGGATACATTAACTGATGTAAGGGAAAGGGAGGAACAAAAATGAAGAAAAGATTATTTGGAAAGGAAACAATGGCAGTTGCCATGGCGGTTCTTATGGCAGCAGGAGCAATGACGGGCTGTTCTTCGGGCGGCAAAGAGACAACGGAAGCGGCGGCAGAGACAACGGCAGCCACCACCGTGGCATCTGTGTCAAAGGAGGGACAGGCACCTGCCGATGAAATCAAACCTTGTGAAATCAAATTCCGTTACTGGGCAGACAATACAGATTATTCCCAGCTTATGCAGGACATCATTAAGAAATTTAATGCTGAAAACGGTAAGGGTATTACGGTTATTGGGGAAGAAAGTCCATGGGATGGAGGTGCTTATTCGGAGAATTTATTTAATGCAAAGATGGGTGGCGGAGATGTAGACTGTGCAACCTGGAAGCTCACTTCCACACCATTATTTGTTAATAACGGTCTTCTGGCTGACTTAACGCCGATGATTGATGCCTGGGATAAAAAATCTGATATTGATGAGAATATTTATAACATTATGGTAGAAGCTGGTGATATGCAGCGGATCTATGTAATGCCATGGAATATTCAGGTCCTTTATGTATATTACAGACCATCCATCTTCAAAAAGGCAGGAATTGAAGTGCCGAAGACCTATGAGGAATTTTTGCAGGCAATTGAAAAGTGCACCATGGATACCAATGGAGACGGAAAGACTGATATATACGGTTTTGGCATGAGAGGCGCAAAGGGAGGCCAGGAGCCATGGGGCAGCTTTATCTATGGACGGGGCGGCAGCTTTGAAGATCTGACGACTCCTGAAGCGGTTCAGGGCATGCAGGATTTTATTGATATTTATCAAAAAGGTTATGTACCACCTACAGCGACCAGTGATGGATTTAGCGAGATCATTGCCAATTTCCAGTCAGGGCTTGCAGCTATGACCATTCACCATACAGGCTCCAGCAAGGATATGGAAAAGCTATTGGGAGATGATGTTTCCGCTTTCCCATTCCCGGCAGGCAAGAGTCAGTGGACATCAATGGGTGATACGGAAACAGTTATATTTGAATCCTGTAAGAATAAACAGGCTGCCTTTGAGTGGGTATCTTATTTAGCCGCGGGGGAAGGTCAGAAAATGTGGTGTGAGGGAACCGGAAATGTTCCTGTAAGTAAGAGCGTTCAGGCGTCTGATTTCTTCCAGAACAACCGTTTTATGAAAGCATCTATTGACGGACAGGGTCATGCGGGTATCGTTCCGATTCTTGATACAACAACCGAATGGATTTCAAATATTTGGCCGAATACGGTGTCTCAGGCGCTGACTGGCAGCATTACAGCCAAACAGTGTATGCAGACCTTACAGGATGGACTTTATCAATAGCAGATTTATATGTCGGGGCTGCTTCGTATGCAGCCCCAACCAGTTAGGAGGGGAAATACAAATGGTTAAGAAACGGACGGTATGGCCGTATGTATTAGTTGCTCCGGCAGTGCTGATCATCCTGTGCGTGGTATTTATACCGGTTTTCAATGCAATTATTATGAGCTTCCAGAACTATGACCTCAGAAGACCGAAGCAGATTGCATTTAACGGGATTTCCAATTATTTGGCAGCGTGCAGGGATCCGCTTTTTCAGGGGGCTCTCATTCGGACCATAGTCTGGGTGGTGTGTGGTGTTGGTTTTCAGTTCCTGTTTGGTTTTATACTGGCTCTTTTTCTGAATAAGGAGTTTGCGGGGCGGGGAGTGATAAGGGCAGTCAGCATGATTCCCTGGGTAACACCGGGGGTTTTGATCGGGTTAATGTGGAGATGGATTTATGACGGTAACTTTGGCGTATTAAACGATCTGTTGGTAAAAACCCATTTAATAACCAATAAAATTCCGTTTCTTTCTCAGGTGACGACTGCGTTTCCCAGTGTCATTGTGACAATTATCTGGCAGGGAATTCCGTTCTTTTCGCTGATGCTTCTGGCGGCTTTGCAGGGAGTGTCCACTGAGATTTATGAAGCCGCTGACATCGACGGGGCATCTTTCTGGCAGAAATTATTTTATATAACAATTCCATCAATAAAAAACACCATTTATGTTACGGTACTGCTTCGTGTCATCTGGGTTGCCAATTCTGTAGATGTGATCTTTAACATGACAGAAGGGGGACCGGCTTATTCGACTCAGACGCTCAGTGTTTATATTTTCAATAAGGGAAATGCATTAAATCTGGGTTACGCATCTGCAATGGCAATATTGCTGGCAGTGCTTCTTTTGTTTGCTTCAGTTCCATATTTAAGAATGAACTTTAAAGAGTCCAGCTAAGAAATGTCAA
>NZ_QOHO01000140.1 GCF_003432035.1 Lacrimispora amygdalina | reverse complement strand
GATGATTGGATTATACGTGAATAAAATGGGTTTAGAAGAATATAAGGGTGTATACATATTTGCCCAGCAGGTAGATAATGAACTTAGCAGAATTGCATTGGAACTGTTAGGTAAGGCAAGGGAACTGGCAGAAAGTCTGTACACCGATGTTACGGCGGTCCTGTTAGGCTCCGGTGTAAAACAGATGGCGGCTGAACTGGCTGAATATGGGGCAGATCATGTCATTGTGGTTGATAATCCGGTGTTAAAGGAGTACATGACAGAACCATATACCCATGCGCTGGCCGGTGTGATTGAAAAATACAAACCGGAGATTGTATTGGTGGGTGCGACTGCTATCGGCCGTGATCTGGGACCAAGAGTTTCAGCCAGGGTTGCTACAGGGCTTACTGCAGACTGCACCAAACTGGAGATCGGAGATTTTCCGTTAAATCCGGTGGCAGGCAGAGAACAGAAGCACAACCAGCTTTTGATGACCCGACCGGCCTTCGGCGGCAACACCATAGCCACGATAGCGTGCCCAAACCACCGTCCCCAGATGGCGACTGTGCGCCCCGGAGTAATGCAGGCAATCACACCCATAAAAGACCGAAAGGCAATCGTGGAAGAATTTGATCCCGGATTCACACCCGATCACAAATATGTTGAGATACTTGATATTGTAAAATCGGTAGCGGAGTGTGCCGATATCATGGATGCCAAAATACTGGTTTCAGGCGGAAGGGGGATTGGCGGACCGGAAAATTTTGGTTTACTGGAAGAACTGGCTTCTGCTCTTAATGGTCAGGTCAGCTGTTCCCGCGCGGTTGTAGACGCCGGCTGGAAGCCCAAGGATATGCAGGTAG
Organism: Lacrimispora amygdalina; assembly: GCF_003432035.1. Classification (GTDB taxonomy): domain Bacteria; phylum Bacillota; class Clostridia; order Lachnospirales; family Lachnospiraceae; genus Lacrimispora; species Lacrimispora amygdalina. Next base: position 618 of record NZ_QOHO01000140.1, on the reverse strand, counting down.
GACAGACCGGCAAGACTGTGAGGCCAGTTGTATATTTTGCCATTGGTATTTCAGGAGCAATCCAGCATGTGGCGGGTATGGAAGAGTCTGATATCATAATTGCTGTCAATAAGGATGAAACAGCTCCTATTTTTGATGTGGCGGATTATGGGATTGTGGGAGACTGGAAAAAGATTGTGCCGGAGCTGATAAAAAAGATCCGGAATGAAAAAGTAACAGCCCCTGCTGCTTTTCTGAAATAAAGAAGAAAAAACATCTACTCACTGTTCAAAGCTCAGGCGATTTGATATACTTATTATAAAGTACTAAAATAATCAAAAAAAAGGGTGAGCGGAAATGATGAAATGGATTTGCGGTTTTACAGGTTTAGCCGGGGGTGTACTGGTAATAGCGGGTGCATTGTTTACAAGAAATAAGGCGGTTACATTGATTGGCGGAGCCGATGGTCCAACGTCTATATTTATAGCAGCAAAGCCGAGTCCAGTTACTTCCACAGTCCTGTTGGCAAGTGGTATCATCATCATTCTGGGAACCATAATTATAGTTGTGAGAAATCTGAAAAATCATAAATAGTAATAGAGAAAGCAGGCAGATGAATGAACTGACCCCCATAAGTTA